>NZ_CAUM01000151.1 GCF_000350085.1 Mesorhizobium metallidurans STM 2683 | reverse complement strand
GCCCGCCTTGCGGCCGATGATGCGGTTGGCGGCGGAAACCACGGCTTCCAGCGAAGCGGCGACGATGTTGGTGTTGATGCCGGCGCCGAACAGCTTGCCGCCGGGATGTTCCATCTCGACATAGGAGATGGCCGAGGCATTGGAGCCGCGCTGCATGGAATGCTCGGAATAGTCGAGCACCGACATCTCAACGCCGACATGGCGCGACAGCGCATCGACGAAGCCGTCGATCGGGCCGGTGCCGGTGCCTGATATAGTCACTTCCTTGCCCCTGTCGAGAATGATCGCCTCCACCACGCGCCGGCCCTTGGTTTCGGTGTCCGGATAGGTGTTGTGGTCGAGGAATTTCAGCCGCGCGCCGGGCTGGTCGATATAGGTGTCGAGAAAGCGCTCGTGGATGCGCTTGACCGGCACCTCCTTGCCTTCGGCATCGGTGATCGCCTGGATCGCCTGGCTGAATTCGATCTGCAGGTTGCGCGGCAAATGGAGGCCGTAGTCCGCCTGCAGCACATAGGCGATGCCGCCTTTGCCGGATTGCGAATTGATGCGGATGATTGCCTCGTAGTTGCGGCCGACATCGGCCGGATCGATCGGCAGATAAGGCACTTCCCAGTGCGGCGTGTTGGCCTTGCGCAGCGCCTTCATGCCCTTGTTGATGGCATCCTGGTGCGAGCCGGAAAAGGCCGTGTAGACGAGTTCTCCGACATAGGGATGGCGCTCCGGGATCTTCAACTGGTTCGAATATTCGTAGACGTCCTTCATCCGGTTGATGTCGGAGCAATCGAGTTCGGGATCGATGCCTTGCGTGTACATGTTGAGCGCCAGGGTGACGATGTCGACATTGCCGGTGCGCTCGCCATTGCCGAACAGGGTGCCTTCGACGCGATCAGCGCCTGCCATCAGGCCGAGCTCGGTGGTGGCGATGCCGGTGCCGCGATCATTGTGCGGGTGCAGTGAAATGAGCAGGTTTTCTCTGATATCGAGATTGCGGCACATCCATTCGATGCGATCGGCATAGATGTTGGGCGTCGACATCTCGACCGTGGATGGCAGGTTGATGATCAGCTTGTTGTCCGCCGTCGGCTTCACGATCTCGGTGACGGCGTTGCAAATCTCCAGCGCCACGTCGAGCTCGGTGCCGGTGAAGCTCTCCGGCGAGTACTCGAACCGGTAACCGCCGCCGGCCTTGGCCGCCATGTCGGTGATCATCTTGGCCGCGTCGGTGGCGATCCGCTTGATGCCGGCAACGTCCTTCTCGAAGACGACGCGACGCTGCAATTCACTGGTCGAATTGTAGAAATGCACGATCGGATTGGTAGCACCCTTCAGCGCCTCGAAAGTGCGGGTGATCAGTTCGGGACGGCACTGTACCAGCACCTGCAGCGAGACGTCGGCCGGCACATTGCCCTCCTCGATGCACCAGCGGGCGAAGTCGAAATCGGTCTGCGAGGCCGAGGGAAAACCGATCTCGATCTCCTTGAAGCCCATGTCGAGCAGCAGGCCGAACATGCGCGCCTTGCGCTCGTGGCCCATCGGGTCGATCAGCGCCTGATTGCCGTCGCGCAGGTCGACCGAGCACCAGATCGGCGCCTTGTCGATGATTTTCGAAGGCCAGGTGCGGTCGGTGAGGCCAACGGTCGGATAGGGCTGATATTTGCGGGCAGCGTCCGGCATGCCCCGGGCTGCCTCCGGCATGCCCCGGGCTGCTTCCTGCATGCCCTTTGCCATGGGTTCCCCGCCATCGCGGATATCTTCTCGTGCGTTCATCGTCGTTTCTCCCGGCGGCTCGCAGACCCGCCTTCAGGCGGAATTGGTGCCGAGCGGCGCCTTACCAAAGTTTCGTTCGTTTGATGTGACTGCCAATTTGGCCAAGGAGCGTGCGCGTGAGCGGCGGTTCGACCGCCGGGCGCTCCTTCAGCGAACCCGGCGATCGCCGATAAGGCCGAGAAGCAGCAGGGTCGACGCAAGCGCGCGCACGGTCTCGCCGGCAAAGCCGGTCTGACGGGAAGCGACGAAGGGAACGCGCGTGTTCATGGCGGTTCTCATACAGGAGCAGGTTGTGGGAGGCAAGTGGGTTGCCTGGCGGCGCGGCGCGCTCGCTCTTCCCCACACGGTGCAAATGCGCCAGACTGGGCTGTCGACTTGGCGACAATGCCGGGGGAGGTCGTCTGTGAATTTCGTGTTCTTCTCGCCGCATTTTCCGGCCAATGGCGCCGACTTCTGCGACCGGCTGAAGAAGGCCGGCGCCACTGTGCTCGGCATCGGCGATGCGCCCTATGAAGCGCTGAACGGAAAACTGAAGACGGCGCTGTCGGAATATTACCGCGTCGCCGACATGGAGGACTACGAGCCGGTGTTCCGGGCGATGGGCCATTTCATCCACAAATGGGGCCGCATCGACCGCTTCGAGTCGCTCAACGAGCATTGGCTGGAACTGGAAGCCAACATCCGTACCGACTTCAACATCTTTGGCACCAAACTCGATTTCGTGAAGAATTTGAAGCGCAAGAGCCGCATGCGCGCCTTCTTCCGCAAGAGCGGCGTCGAGACCATACCGCAGCGCAAATGCTCAGACCGGGCCGGCGCCATGACCTTTATCCGCCGCGTCGGCTATCCCGTGGTGGTGAAGCCGGATTCCGGCTCCGGCGCCTCGAACACCTTCAAGATTTCAAATACGAGGGAACTCGACCAGTTCTTCAAGGACAAGCCGGAAGATGTCAGCTTCGTCATGGAGCAGTTCATCGAAGGGCTGGTGGTCACCTTCGACGGCCTGGTCAACCGCGACGGTAAGGTGGTGCTTGCCGCCAGCCACCGCTACGACCAGAGCGTCATGGAGGTGGTCAACCGCGACCGCCATATGAGCTACACCTGCTTTCCCGAGATCAGCCCGGCGGTGGAGGAGGCAGGCCGGAAGATCCTCCGGGCATTCGATGTGCGCGAGCGCTTCTTCCATATCGAGCTGTTCGAGACGAAGGACAACCGCATCATCGCGCTGGAGGTCAACATGCGGCCACCCGGCGCCTGGATGACCGACGCCATCAACTACACGTTCGACATCGACGTCTATGCGGCGTGGGCCGAGATGGTGGTCAGGGATGCCGCCGGCGGTCCCTACAAGGGCAAGTATTTCACCGCCTATGCCAGCCGCAAGCGGCACCTCGACTATTTGCACAGCCATGCCGACGTGCTAGCCGCCCATGGCGACAAGATCGTCCACCATCAGGCCATAGAAGAGGTTTTCAGCCGCGCCATGGGAAACTACGCCTATCAGATGCGATCGAAAGACGCCCAAGCGCTGCGCGAAGCGGTCGGCTACATCCACGCGGAAAAGGCGTGAGGCCGATGGATATCTCCTATCACAAGGGTTTTGCCCGCAACCTTGGCCGCGACATGGAATACAAGCGCTACGGCCATGCCGGGCGGCCTGTGGTGGTGTTTCCGACCTCGCAAGGACGGTTCTACCAGTTTGAGGATTCCGGCGGGGTCGCAGCGCTTTCGGAGTTCATCGACACCGGCCGCGTCCAACTTTTCACCCTCGATGGCATCGATTCGGAATCCTTCTTCGCCAAGCATGCCGACCCGGCCGACCGCATCGCCCGCCACGAAGCCTATTTCCGCTATGTGCGCGAAGAGGCGATGCCGGAAGTTCTATCTACAGCGACCGAGGCCAATGGCGGACGCACGCTGAAGCCGTTGTTTTCAGGCTGTTCGATGGGCGGCTATCATGCGTCGAACTTCGTCTTCCGATTTCCGGAACTGGGCAGCGGCGTGATTGCGCTGTCGGGGGTCTATTCGACCCGCGACTTCTTCGGAGAGGCGCTCGACGGCAACATCTTCTTCAACTCGCCGCTCGACTATCTTCCTGGCATCGTCGACCAGAAACTGCTCGGCCGGCTGAAGGCGCTGAGGCTGATCTTCTGTTGCGGGCAGGGGGCATGGGAAGAACGGATGCTGGTCGAGACACGGGCGCTGGAACAGGTGCTGCGCGAAAAGTCCATTCCCGCCTGGGTCGACTATTGGGGAGGCGATGTCAGCCATGACTGGCCATGGTGGCACAAGCAACTGGTCTATTTCTTCGCCCGCTGGCTGGATGACGACCTGATGCACAGGCTGGATTGACGGCCCCGCCCGATCCCATCCGACGCTTCGTCGAGGCCACTAATGAAGGCGACACCGCGGCGTTTCTCGACACGTTCACGGCGGATGCGTTGCTGAGCGACTGGGGCCGCACCTTCAACGGGCGCGCAGAGATCGCGCGCTGGAACCAGTCGGACAATATCGGCGTGCAGTCCCATCTCAGCATTGTCCGCGTCGCAGCTGTGGACGACACCTATCAGGTCCGCATTGCCGTAAAGGGCAATGGCTTCAACGGCGAGGGCGACATGACCTTCACGCTGGACGGCGAACTCATCTCCAGCCTGGTGATTACTTGAACCGAGCAATTGATCCCGGCGGCGAAGAAATCTCCTGCTGCTGTTCGCGCCATCGCGCGAAACGGCGGTCAGTCATGGCGGGCAAGGAACGCCTCGGTGACAGCCATGCAATCCTGCCTTTCCTCGACATGCGGCATGTGGCTCGATTGCGGGAAGACATGGCCTTCAACCGTGGGAATGCGGTCGAGGAAGGGCTGGATGCAGGCTGGCGTGGCTTCATCATAAAAGCCGCGAAAGGCAAGTGTCGGCGCTTCGATTGATGGCAACCGGTCGATGATCGTCCAGTCGCGCATGGTGCCGACGACGTGGAATTCGTTGGGACCGTTCATGGTGTGATAGACGGTGGGATCGGCGTCGATGGCGGCGAAGGTGCGCGCCACCTCGGCCGGCCATGGGATGACGCGGCAGACGTGCCGGTCGTAGAATGCCCGGGTCGCCGCGAGGTAATCCGGATGGTCCATCGTCCCGTCGGCTTCGTGCTGGTCGAGAGCTTGCCGCACCGCCGCCGGCAGTTCCGCGCGTAACTGCCCCGCGCCTTCGACCCACAGCTTCATTGACGCGAGCGAGTTGGCGAGCACCAGCGCCTTGAGGCCTGGCGGCCGGCGCACCGCGTGCTCGGCGGCGAGCATGCCGCCCCAGGATTGCCCCAACAGGGTATAGCTCTGCCGGATGCCGAGATGGTCGAGCAGCGCGTCCAGTTCGCCGAGGAAGAATTCGACCGTCCAGAAGTCCCCGCCCTTGTCCGGCAGATGCGTGGAGCGCCCGTTGCCGATCTGATCGTAGTGGACCACCGCGCGGCCGAAGCCGGCAATATCCTTGAAGCTGTCGACATAATCATGGGTGCAGCCAGGCCCGCCATGGGCAACAACCAGCGGCGGCTTGCCCGAGCCCAGGTCTCCCGTCACGCGGTACCAGGTCTTGTAGGCCCCGTAGGCGCTGAAACCTTCCGCTACCGCAAGATCGTTCATTATGTCCCTCCACCCGGTTGGCTCGGCAGCGACCGTCGATCAGCGGTCTCCGACGTTGTTCGCGGCAAAGGGTATAGAGGCGGACCGGCAGGCGACCAGCTAGCAATAACGTTAGTTTTGATGGTGCCGGGACAGGTTTTGGCCCTGGCTGATCGGTCCGAGCAACCGGTAGTGGGCCGCCAAGGCGATGGCGTGGAAGCGGTTACGGGCGCCGAGCTTGCGGCTGGCGGCGTTGAGATGCAGCGTCGCGGTCGGCACGCTGCGGCAGATTTCATGGGCGATCTGCTTGGCCGTCAACCCGCAAGCCGCCATGCTCAGGCACTGGCGTTCCCTCGAAGTCAGGTGGAAATATTGGCTTGTCCTGGTCCGCTGATCGAAGCCGGCATAGACGGAATCGTGGAACAAATGTCCGAGGTCGCCAATGCCGGGCAGCAACATCTGCGCCTCGACTTCGAAATCCGGCTCCGGATCGAGGCGGATGGCGGTGAAGGTGGCGAGATCGCCGCCGTCGAAGCGGATCGGCACCGTCACGCCGCATGTCATCTTGGTGTCCAGGAGGTAGCTTATCACCGGATCATGCTTGCGCTGCAGGATGCGCCGCATGACCGGGCTCTGAGATCCCCTGTGCGACCACAGGAACGGCCGTGACACCGCGAGCGCCGCCTCCTGCACCGGATCGAGCTGGTAGTAGCCACCCTTGCACCAGAGGTCCTGCATGTCGGACGGCACATTGGCGAGCGCCATCAGCGACGGCGTGATCAACTCGCCGTCATGGCTGACCGGGACAGGCGTATAGTCGTAGATCAACGAGGTGAACCCGGCCGGTGCGAGCACGCGCATCGCTGCCGCCATCGCGGCATCGACGCGCATTCCCGTATGAAATTCACTTTCGAAATCGCCGGACAGGCCCTGCATGAGCAAAAGCTTACTCACCCGCTAATGTTTGTCAAACGGGCATATTCGCGGAATGCTCAACAAATAAGCAAAGCGCGAGCGCGGCTTGCTTGTTCTGAGGGGCTTGGAGGTCCAAAACTATCTTAATTCACAGCTATCCCGGCTGGTTTGTCGCGCCATAGGCTATGTGCGATGGATTACGGTCCGCCGGCGCTTGCCACCTGGCGTCCGTCGCGGTTTGCAATCACCCACTTCCCTAGAGGAGCAAGACAATGCGATCCCGGAAGGTTTTCAGTGCAATGATGGCCGGTGCCGGCCTGGCCGGCCTCACGCTGATGGCGCCTCTGACCGGCGCCGCCGCGCAGGAAGGCAAGGCTGGCGGAACGCTCAAGCTCCTTGCCAACGCCGCGGCCGGTACGATCGACCCGCATATCAACTACACGCTGCAATATTTCCAGATCAATTACATCCTCTATGACGGGCTGGTGACCTTCCGCAAGACTGGCGACAAGACCGGCTTCGAGGTGGTCGCCGATCTGGCCGAAAGCCTGCCCAAGCCGGATGACGGCGGCAAGAAATACGTCTTCACGCTGCGCAAGGGCATCAAGTTCTCGGACGGGTCGGACCTGACCACGGCCGATGTGGTGGCGTCGTTCCAGCGCATGTTCAAGATCAGCGGTCCGACGACGGGCACGCTCTACAACGGCATCGTCGGCGCCGACAAATGTCTCAAGACGCCGGCGACCTGCACGCTCGAAGGGGGCGTCGTCGCCGATGAGGCGGCAGGCACGGTTACCTTCAATCTGGTGGCGCCCGATCCCGATTTCCTGCAGAAGATCTCCATTCCGCATGCGGCGATCCTGCCCGCCGAGGCGCCGCTCAAGGACACCGGCACCGTGCCCATTGCGGGCACCGGACCATATATGATCGCCAGCTACGATCCTAACAGCCTGCTCAAGATGGTGCGCAATCCGCATTTCAAGGAATGGAGCAAGGAGGCACAGCCGGCCGGCTATCCCGACGGGATAGACTATGGCTTCGGGCTCAACGACGAGGCGGCGGTCACTGCGGTGGAGAACGGCCAGGCCGACTGGATGTTCGACCCTCCACCGGCCGACCGGCTGGCGGAACTGGGCACCAAATATGCCAAGCAGGTGTCCGTGCATCCGCTGACGGCAATGTGGTATGCGCCGATGAACACCAATCTGGCGCCATTCAACGACATCCGTGTCCGGCAGGCGGTCAACTATGCCATTGACCGGGCGGCCGTCGTCAAGCTGTTCGGCGGCAGCAATCTGGCGCAGCCGTCCTGCCAGATCCTGCCTCCGGATTTCCCCTCCTACGCGCCCTATTGCCCGTTCACCGCCAATCCCGGCGAGAAATGGTCGGCGCCTGACCTGGAGAAAGCCAAGGCGCTGGTCGCCGCCTCCGGCACCGCGGGCCAGGAGGTGACAATCATCACCGAGGACACCGAAGTGTCGAAGTCGATCGGTATCTATCTCCAGGACGTGCTGAACGGACTTGGCTACAAGACCTCGGTCAAGCCGATCTCGCAGAATATCCAGTTCACCTACATCCAGAACACCAACAACAAGGTGCAGATTTCGGTCTCGCAATGGTTCCAGGATTATCCGAAGCCCTCAAACTTCCTGCAAGTCCTGTTCAGCTGCGCGTCGTTCAACCCCGGTTCGGATGCCTCGGTCAACATTTCAGGCTTCTGCGACAAGGCGATCGATCAGAAGATGGTGGAAGCCCAGACCGCCACGATCGCGGATCCGGCCAAGGGCGCGGAATTGTGGACGGCCGTCGACAAGGCGGTCACCGACGCGGCACCGGTAGCCGTGCTTTTCACGCCGAAGCGCATCGACCTGATCTCGCCGCGGTTGAAGAACTTCGTCTTCAGTCCGCAATTCTACTGGATCATGAGCCAGTCATGGGTTGAGTGATCCGGCCACGGCGGAACGGTGCGCAATCTTACGCCGTGGTTGCTTTTCCCGCTGATCGGTGCACTTTCGAGTCCGAACTTTTGCAGTCCAAGCCTCTGAAATTCACACGATCATGGACAATCTGAGTGCCGGGCAAGCGCTGGTTCGGAGCCACCGGGGCGCCGAGGGGCCATGGCGCACGGCGTGGCGCAAGCTCAGGGCGGATCGGGCCGCCATCATGGCGTTCGGCGTGCTGGTGCTGATCACCGCCGCTTCGCTGGCAGCACCCCTCTATGCCCGCCATGTGTCCGGGACCGATCCCTTCGCCACCAATCTCAACGGCGAGATCGTCATCCATGGCGAGACCAGGCAAGTGCTGGAACCTTCGACCGAAGGTCTCGGCCTCGGCTTCACGCCGCTCGGACCGACCTGGGATTTCGGCCCCTATATGCTGGGTGCCGACAATCAGGGCCGCGACGTCGCCGCCCGGCTGCTTTACGGCGGCCGCAATTCGCTGCTGATCGCCGGCGCCGCGGCGCTGATATGCCTTGGCCTGGCGACATTGCTCGGCGTCGTTTCCGGCTTTTTCGGCGGCCTGGTCGACACCTTGCTGTCGCGTATTCTCGATGTGCTGTGGGCGTTTCCAATCTTCCTGCTGGCGATTTCGCTGTCGATCGTGCTGATCACGCAAAGCATCACCATCGGGCCGATCGAAATCCGCTCCGGCAGTCTCTGGCTGCCGATCTTCATCATCGGTATCGTCTATGTGCCTTATGTCGCCAGGCCCATCCGTGGCCATGTCCTGTCGCTGATGCAGGCCGAGTTCGTCACGGCGGCAATCGGCATCGGCGCCTCGCCCTGGCGCATCCTGCTCTACGACATCCTGCCCAATGTCATTACCCGGGTCATCGTCTTCGTGCCGCTCATCCTGGCGCTGAACATGATGACGGAATCCTCGTTGTCCTTCCTGTCCATCGGCGTGCAGCCGCCCGATGCCAGCTGGGGGACGATCATCCAGGACGGGCAGGGATTGCTCTATTCGCGCCCGATCGTCGCCCTGGCGCCAGGGCTGGCAATCGTCATCTGCGTGCTGGCGCTGAACATATTGGGCGACGGGGTACGCGACGCGCTCGACCCGAAATCCTCGATCAGGGTCGCCTGATGCTGGCGGCGCTCGTTTCCCGGCTCGGGCAGATGGTGCTGGTGATGTTCGGCATCAGCGTCGTTGCCTTCCTGATCTTTTTCGCCACCCCGGGGGCAGATCCGTCGGCGCGCATTGCCGGGCGCAACGCTTCGCAGGAGACGCTGGCCCAGGTGCGGCACGATTTCGGCCTCGACCGGACGCTCCCCGTCCAGTACGCGCTGATGATGGAGCGACTTTTCATCAGCCGCGACCTCACCTCCTTCGTCAATCGCGGCCAGAAGGTCGTGCCAACGGTGCTCGAGGCGATCCCGATCACCTTGTCACTGGTGCTCGGCGCCGCTGTCTTATGGGTTCTCGGCGGGCTGATCGTCGGTGTGGTCGCCGGGGCGACACGCGGCACGTGGCTCGACCGGATGTTGATGATCCTCAGTCTGATCGGCGTGTCGATACCGGTTTTCTGGCTTGGCGAAGTCGCCAATCTGGTCACGCAGAGCCGCTGGCATGACACCTGGCTGTTCTCGTGGGTGCCGCCGCTCGGCTATATCGCCTTTACTGACAATCCTTGGGGCTGGTTCAAGGCGCTGGTCATTCCCTGGTTCACGCTGGCCACGCTGTACATCGGGCTTTATGGGCGGGTGCTGCGGGCCAGCATCATCGAGACCATGCAGGAGGATTTCATCCGCACGGCGCGCGCCAAGGGCATCGGCGAGCGGCGGGTGCTGCTCCGCCATGGGCTCAGAACCTCGCTCGTCGCCTTCGTCACCATGTTCGGGCTCGATTTCGGCGCCCTGGTCGGGGGCGGCGCCTTGCTGACGGAGGTGGTCTTCGGCCTGCAAGGGGTCGGCAAGCTCACCTACGGAGCCTTGCAGACGCTCGATCTGCCGATGATCCTGGCGACCGTCATCTATGCCTCGTTCTTCGTGGTCATGGCCAATTTCATTGTCGACGTCGCCTTTGTCTTCATCGATCCGAGGGTTAGAGATGCCCACTGATGCGCCGCTGCTGGTCGTCGAGAACCTTTGCATCTCATTCCGCACGGAGGGGGGCGTGGTGCCCGCCGTCAGCGGCGTCTCGTTTTCGGTCGAGCGGCGCGAGATCGTCGGCGTCGTTGGTGAAAGCGGCTCGGGCAAGAGCCAGACCCTGCTTGCCATTATGGGGCTGATCAACAGCCCCAATGCCGTCGTTAGCGGGTCGGTTCGCTTTCTTGGCCAGGAGTTGCTGGGGCTGAAGCGCCGTGCGCTCGACGCCGTCCGCGGCCGGCAGATCGCAATGATCTTCCAGGATCCGATGACGGCGCTGACGCCGGTCCATACGATCGGCGACCAGATCATCGAGCAGATCCGTGCGCATGAGAACGTGTCGCGCACCGCCGCGCGCAAGCGGGCGGTGGAATTGCTCGATGCGGTCGGCCTGCCCAGTCCTGAGAGTGCCGTAGACCGCTACCCGCACCAGTTCTCCGGCGGCATGCGCCAGCGTGCGGTGATCGCAATGGCGTTGTCGTGCAATCCGGCACTGCTGATTGCCGACGAGCCGACGACCGCGCTCGACGTGACGGTGCAGGCGCAAATCCTGGAGCTGATCGGACGATTGCGCGATGCTTTCGGATCCGCCGTGATCCTGGTCACCCACGACCTCGGCGTGGTCGCCGAAGTCGCCGATCGCGTGCTGGTGATGTATGCCGGGCGCGTGGTCGAGGAAGGCGGCAAGGGGCAGCTCTTCCGCGAGCCGCTTCACCCCTATGCATGGGGCCTGTTCGCCTCGATCCCGCCGATGCGCGGTCCGCGCCCCGCGCGGCTGACCGCCATTCCCGGCAGCCCGCCGAAACCGAGCCAGATGCCGCAAGGTTGTGCCTTCGGGCCGCGATGCACGTTCCGGCACGAAGCCTGCGTCGCGCAGCCTTCGCTCGGCGGAGCGGGAGGGCACCGGTCGGCCTGTTTCCTGCCGCAGGATAGCCGCCAGGATCTGCGCCGAACCCTGACCGGCAGGATACCGGCATGACCGAGCCCAGACCGCAACCGCTCGTGCGGACCAGCGATCTGTCGAAACGCTATCGCGTGGGGCGTTCGCCCTTTCCGGTGCAAAGGCGGATCGTCCATGCCGTGGAGCAGGTCTCGCTCGACATCTTCCCGGGCGAGACGCTTGGCATCGTCGGCGAGTCGGGCTGCGGAAAGTCGACGCTGGGACGCTGCCTCGTCCGGCTCACCGAAATCACTTCCGGGGCGCTGGAATTCGAAGGCAGGGACATCACCAGTGCCTCGCAAAGGCAGCTTCGCCCGCTACGCCGCCAGATGCAGATGGTGTTTCAGGATCCCGCCGCCTCGCTCAATCCGCGCCGGCGCGTCGGCGATCTGCTGGCGGACCCGTTCCGCGTGCATGAAAAGCTGTCGCGATCGGAAATGATGGACCGCGTCGAGGAGCTGCTTGTCCGTGTCGAATTGCTTCCGGAACACGCGCAGCGTTTCCCGCATGAATTCTCGGGAGGGCAGCGCCAGCGGATCGGCATCGCGCGCGCCCTGGCGCTGAAGCCGCGCCTGATCGTTGCCGACGAACCGGTGTCGGCGCTGGATGTGTCGATCCAGGCGCAGATCATCAACCTGCTTTGCGACCTGCGCGACGAGTTCAGTCTGACCTATGTGTTCATCGCCCACGACCTCTCGGTGGTCAGGCAGTTCGCGTCGCGGGTGGCGGTGATGTATATGGGTTCGATCGTCGAAACCGGGCCCGTCGACGCGGTCTTTTCAGCGCCTCGGCATCACTACACCGCGGCACTTCGCTCGGCGGTGCCGGTTCCCGACGTCGACAATCGTCCGGGCCAGCGGATCGTGCTTAAGGGCGATCTGCCAAGCCCGCTCGATCCGCCGTCGGGCTGCCGCTTCCACACGCGCTGCGTGGCGGCGACTACGGTCTGTCGCCAGCAACGCCCTGTTCTTTCCCTCGTGGACAAAGCCCATTTTGTCGCCTGCCATCACCCGCGGGGAGGCTAGGAGAGTTCAGGCGAGGCGACTTTGCCTATTCCCTGACCGCTCGCGCAACCAGGCGCGCCACGCTCGGCCCGACCAGCAGCACGACCAGGAAGCGGGCCGATTGCAGCGCCATGACGAAGGAGATGTCGACGTTCTGCGCGGCGGCGGCGATGATGGCGACACTGTCCATGCCGCCGGGGCTGGTCGCCAGATAGGCGGTCAACGGATCGACGCCAAGCAAGTGGCTGATCATGAAGCCGAGGCCGCCGCAAAAGGCGATCAGCACGATGATCGAGCCGACGATCTGCGGCAGGGCCCGCGTCGCGTGACGCAGGATCGGGCGGGTGAAGTTCAGCCCGATCGACCATCCGACCATCGCATAGCTGAGGGCCAGCAGCCAGTTTGGCAATTGCATAGGCACGCCAAGGTCGAGATGAATCACCGCGCCGAAGATGAAAGTGCCGAGAAAGAAAGGCGACGGGAGCCTGAACAGCTTCCCCATCAGGCCGCCGACGAGCGCGATACCGATGGTGGCGGCGAAGGCTTGTGGATCGATCGGTGGAAACCAGACGATGGGCGGAATCTCGATGCCCGACGTGTCGACCCACATGCGCGCGATCAGGGCCGCCGTCATCGAGACGAAGATGACGCGCAGATATTGCATGAAGGCAACGAGGCGCTGGTCCGCGCCGAAGGCGCCGGCCATCAGCACCATGGCCGTGGCCGCGCCCGGTGACGAGCCCCAGACCGCGGTGGTGCCGGGCAGGATGCGCCAGCGGCTGATCAGCCAGCCGAGCAGGCTGGAGGCCGCGACGGTCGCCATCACCACGCCGAGGAAGAGTGGCCATTCCCTGTAGAAGACCGCGAAGATGTCGGTAGAGATCGAACTGGCGACAAGGCAGCCGACGATCGCCTGCGCGGAACCGAACAGGGGGAGCGGGACGCGCACCGTGGCGCCGTTGGTGCCGGCGAGGATCGCTGCCAGCATAGGTCCGATCAGCAGTGCCGCCGGCAAGGCGGCGAGTTCCAGCGCGCCGGCGAAGAGGATCGAGAGCACCAGAAGGACCAGCCACTGCCAGCCCTTGTGCATTCGCGCCATGCGTTCGACGGATGGCTGGTCTGGCGAGGAATCCATGCAGGAAGAATGCGAAGCACGTTGCCGGAGAAAACTCCCAACTTGCGTCCGCTCCCGACCGTCAGCCAGTTTTGCCGTCGGTCAGGCCGAAACCGCCGACGGGGTGAGTTTCGACCTGGAATTCGAAGCCGGCGATGAAGGGGCGCGCCTTGGCGATCGCCGCCTGGACTTCCGGCAGTTGCAGGGAGGCCTTGTGGCTAGCCTGATCGGTCCATACTTCGGTTACCCAGATCGCGTCGGCGTCGGCCGGGTCGGTGGCGACGATGTAGCTCAGGCAGCCGGGCAGGGCGCCGGTGCTGGCGCGCAGAACGTCCATGACTGCATCGCGTTTGCCGCGCGCCGCACGCATCTTGCCGATCAGTCCGTACATCGCCTTTGTCTCCATTCAGATTCCGCGGCAGGAGTATGCAGATCGCGGATCAAGGCATCAACTGGCCGCCATTGACCTCGATCACCTGGCCGGTGATGTAGCCGCTCAGCAGATCGGAGGAGAGGAACAGATAGGCGCCGACGCAATCCTGCGGCGTGCCGGCACGGCCTTGAGGTATGGTGGCCACCATGCCCTTCATCTGCTCGTCGGTCGAATAGCGCTCATGGAACGCCGTGGCGATGGTGCCGGGCGCCACCGCGTTGACGCGGATGCCGAAGCCGATCAGTTCCTTGGCCATGCCGCGCGTCACATTGGAGACGAAGGCCTTGGATGAGCCGTAGAGGCCGGCGCCGCCACCGGCGCCGTTGCGCGCGGCGATCGAGGAGGTGTTGACGATGAAGCCGCCCTGGCGCTTCAGCCATGGGATCGCCTTGCGCGAGGCGGTGAGCACGGAACGTGCGTTGAGGTCCATCACCGCGTCGTAATGCGTCTCGGTCAGTTCGGCATAGGGCACGCGGCCGAGCATGCCGCCGGCATTGTTGACCAGGCCGTCGAGCCGGCCGAAATGTTGCGCGCTGTCCTCGACCACGCGCTCGACATCGGCGGGGATCGAGAAATCGCCCTGGACGAGGAACACCTCGCCGCCGCCGTCGCGGATCGTCCGGCCAAGCTTTTCGGCCGCCTCCTGGCTCGAATTGTAGTGTAGAGCGACGCGACATTTCTGCGCGGCATAGGCCAGCGCAAGTGCTGCCCCGATGCCGGTCGATGCGCCGGTGACCAGCACCGCCTTGCCGGCGAGATCGGGAATGGCCAGGCCGGGAATGATTGGGGCGGTTGCGGTGGCTGGCACGTCTATCCTCCGGATCTCTGCCCGTCCTTCGTAGGCCCTTGCCGCCTCCGTATTCAAGCCCTTCGGATAAGGGCCTGAGGTAGGCGTAGCCCTGGCGCTCCAGTTCCGCGAGCTTGACGACACCACCGGTTTCGGCGGCGTGGAAGCCGTCGAGCAGGTCGGAAAGCGCAATGTCCATGCCGTGCATGGTGTTGGCGCGGGCATGCCGGAAATCGCGGACGACGGCAAGACCACGTCGGACGACAAGGTCTATCGGCTGAACCTGATGGTGATCGGAACCCTAGACGACGATTTCGTCAAGGCGACGCTGGAACGTCCGGCTGAGCAGGACCGACCGGCATTGGACGACCTCTTCAAGTGATCTATCTGCTCGACACCAACGCCGTCATCGCAATCATGAAAGGCGATGCGAATCTGCTGGCGCGGCTCAAGCCCCTCCGGCCGCGGGATTTCGCGCTTTCTGCCATCGTCGTGCATGAATTGTACTTTGGTGCGCAGAAGAGCCAACAAAGGCCGATAATCTTGCGCGCATCGAAGCGTTGCAGTTTCCGGTGCTGGAATTCGATCGGGAAGACGCAAGGCATGCCGGTGATATTCGGGCGGCGCTCGCGACGTTGGGGACTCCGATTGGTCCTTATGGTGCGCTGATCGGCGGGCAGGCGCGTGCCCGGAACCTCACGCTGGTGACCCGCAATGTGCGGGAGTTCGAGCGGATCAAAAATCTCGCGGTCGAGACGTGGTGAGCTGCTTCACGCGAACGGCACGGCCGTCGTGCCCTTGGGCAGTTTTGCCTCGTCGTCCGGCTCGACATGGATGGTGACGCGCACCGAGGGGATTTCCGCCTTCAGTGCGTCCTCGATACAGTCGCAGATGACGTGGCTGGCGCCCACCGACATGGCGGCATCGACGACCAGATGGAACTCGATAAAGGTGGCGCGGCCGGCAATGCGCGTCTTCAGATCATGCACTTCCAGCGCGCCCTTGCAATTGGCCGAGATGATGTCGCGGATGTGCATGTGTTCCTGCGTGTCGACGGCGCGGTCCATCAGCCCGTTCATCGATGAGCCGATGACGTGCCAGCCTTGCCAAAGGATGTTGAGCGCGACGATGACGGCAAGTGCCGGGTCGAGGATCTGCCAGCCGGTCAGCACGACGCCGACCAGGCCGGCGAAGACGCCGACCGACGTCACCACGTCGGTCATGATGTGCCCGCCGTCGGCGACAAGCGCCGGCGATTTCTCGGCGCGACCGGCACGGATCAGGGTCCACGCCCAGAAGGCGTTGATGACCGTCGCGACGCCGTTGATGGCAAGGCCGGTCCAGGGTTGTTCGAGCGGGGCGGGATGGCGCCAGGACGACCAGACCTCGTTCAGGATCAGCAGCGCCGCCAGCACGATCAGCACGCCTTCCAGAACGGCCGAGAAATACTCGGCCTTGTGATGGCCGAAGGGATGATCCTGGTCGGCCGGCTTGTAGCTGACCCGGATCGCCCAGTAGGCGGCAGCCGAGGCAATGACGTTGACGATCGATTCCAGCGCGTCCGAATACAGCGCGACGGAACCGGTGACATACCAGGCCGCCAGCTTCAGGCCGAGCACGATGTAAGCGACGACGATCGACCAGAAGGCGAGGCTGGCGACCTTGCGCCTGGCTGCGGCTTTTGCGTCTGCCGCGGTCGCTGGGGAAGCCGCGTTCATCCGTAGTCCTAAGCGGCCTTTTCCCGGGCCTTGCGCGGCAGATGCGCCACGATGTTCTCGATGATGCGCATGCCGGCATTGTGGCCGAGCGTCATGATCGACTCGGGGTGGAATTGCACAGCGGCGATCGGCTCCTTGCGATGCTCGAACGCCATGATGACGCCGTCCTCGGTCTCGGCCGTGACAATGAAGTCGTCGGGCAGGCGCACCGGATCGGCGAATATCGAATGGTAGCGGCCGACCGTCACTTCCTTGGGCAGGCCGGAGAAGATGATACCCGGCTTCGACACGCGAATGCGCGAGGGTTTGCCGTGCATCGGCACATGCAGTTGCCGCAGCTCGCCGCCATAGGCCTCGGCCAGCGCCTGCAGGCCGAGGCAGACGCCGAAGATCGGCAGCTCACGCGACCGGGCGCGCTTGATGGTGGCGGCGCAGTCGAAGTCCTTCGGCGTGCCGGGGCCGGGCGAGAGCACGACCAGATTGGGCTTCAGCCGGTCGAAGACCTCGTCAGGCACCGGCGTGCGCACGGTCGAGACATTGGCGCCGGTCTGGCGGAAATAATTGGCGAGCGTGTGGACGAAGGAGTCCTCGTGGTCGACCAAAAGGATGTTGACGCCGTCGCCGACACGCGCGGTGCTGCGTTCGGTGCTGGCGGCATTGCCTGATTTGGCGTCGCGGATGGCGGAGAGCATGGCGGATGCCTTCAGTTCGGTTTCGGCTTCTTCTTCCTCGGGGATGCTGTCGAAGAGCAGCGTGGCGCCGGCGCGCACCTCGGCGATGCCGTCCTTGATGCGGATGGTGCGAAGCGTCAGGCCGGTGTTCATGTCGCCGTTGAAATTGACCATGCCGATCGCCCCGCCATACCAGGCGCGCGGGCTCTTCTCGTTCTGCTCGATGAAGCGCATGGCCCACAATTTCGGCGCGCCGGTGACGGTGACCGCCCAGGCATGCGAAAGGAACGCGTCAAAAGCGTCCATGCCTTCGCGCAGCCGTCCCTCGATGTGATCGACGGTGTGGATCAGGCGCGAATACATCTCGATCTGGCGGCGACCGATGACGCGCACCGAGCCGGGCTCGCAGACCCTGGACTTGTCGTTGCGGTCGACGTCCGAGCACATTGTGAGTTCGGATTCGTCCTTCTTCGAATTGAGCAGCTTCAGGATCTGCTCTGAGTCGGAGATGGCGTCGTCGCCGCGCTTGATCGTGCCCGAGATCGGGCAGGTCTCGACGCGGCGGCCGTTGACGCGCACGAACATTTCGGGCGAGGCGCCGATCAGATATTCGCCTTCGCCGAGATTGATGAAGAAGGAATAGGGCGAGGGGTTGATCGACTTCAGCTTGCGCGAAATGTCCGATGGTGGCGTCTCGCAGCGTTCGTAGAACATCTGGCCGGGCACCACCTCGAACAGGTCGCCGCGCTTGAAGCTCTCCATCGCCTTGCGCACCAGATTGGCATATTCGCCGGGCTCATGGTCGCCGCGTGGCGGGATGCGGTCGGCGGTCTTGAACGGCTCGACGAAGGCGTCGCGCGGCAGGCCTTGCGTCGAAAATCCCTGGCCCGAATAGTCATAGCGGTCGGTCCATGCCTTGGTCGAATAATGGTCGACGACGAGGATCTCGTCGGGCAGGAACAGCACCAGGTCGCGCTGGCTTGGCTTGCGCTCGAGCTTGTAGTCGACCGGATCGAACTGGAAGGCGAGATCGTAGCCGAAGGCGCCGTAGAGACCGAGATTGGCGTCTTCTTCCGTCTTGAACAGAGCAGTGATGGCGCGCAGGACCGTAAACACCGACGGCACGCGGCTGCGCTCCTCCTCGGTGAAGACGCGGCCGGGCTTGGCCACATCGAGGCGGATGAGACTTTTCGATGTCTCGGCGATTGTCACTTCGGCAAGGCCGGCAAGCGCGTTGCCGATGACAGGCAAGAGCACCTCGCCACGGCTGTTCAGCGCCTCGATGCGGATAGTGCGGCCACACGCCGAGATCACCAGCGGCGGGTCGATGATGGCGGTATCCCAGCGCGTGTAACGGCCGGGATATTCGTAATTCGAGGAGAACACGGCGCCCCGGCGCGCATTCAGCCCGTCGACATAGGCGTCGATCGCGCCTTCGTAAGGCTGCTCGTGGCGCTCGCGGGTGATGGTCACGCCGCCTGCCGTGTCAAAGCGCTCGGCTCCGTTTTCCAGAATTTTCGTCGTCATTGCCGTCTCCATCAGCGTCTTGCTATTTCAGCTTCTTGGGGCAACGGACCCGGGAATGGCGTAAAAAACAAATGGCCGCCCGGACATTCCGTTGCGGCCACCCTCTATTTTCACGCGAACGCGTTCGAACAGGCCGCTGTCAGCGAGCCCACCACCAAACGGTCTTGATCGAACGCATGTTCATGAGAGTCCCATAGCGGCGAATGAACGGCCATGCAACTGGATTCGAGCCCTCAGTCCTCCAGCGTTCCTGACCTGGCGTCGGCGCTCTTGCTGTCGCCGACCAGCTTCAGCAGGTCTTCGCCGGCGCGGATGATGCGCCGCGAACGCCGGGTCAGGATGAGACCCGCTTGCGGCGCGAACACTTCGGTGCGGCCACCGGCTTCACCCGGGGCGTGGACGATGGTGGCGAGCCGCGCGCCCTTGGCGACGCGGCCGCCGGGCTTCACATCGTAGAGCACCGCGCCGGCCCGTGGCGCCGGCATCATGTCGATGTTTTCGAGCGGCGCGACAGTACCGGTGAACGGACCGGGCGCGGGCAGGGCCGTATCGGCGATCACGCCGCGCGCCACCAGCAGCCGATAAAGCCCTTCGGCATCGGAGGCGGCCAGAGCGCCGTCGACATCGAGTATGCCGCGATATTCGACCGTGGTGGCGACGCGCCGGTCGAAGCGCGCCACATCGGCGGGAACGTTCTGGTACGGCATGATCGAGGCGCCTTCGAAAGTGCCGTCGCTATCCTCGTCCCACAACACCACCGCATCGATGCCCATCGCTGCCGCGCAATCCGCCATATCAGGCCACAGGCTGGTGTGGACGTAGAGATAGGCGAGGCCCTCGTCGTCGCAATGCAGGTCGAGCACGATGTCGTGGCCGATGGAAAGCCTGAGCAGTCGCGTCTTCAGCCGCTGGTCGGCCGTGCCGAGTGCTGTGTCCGGCAGCAATTTGGTGTCGGGCGCCGCCAGCAGCGGAAAGCCGCGGTTGAAGTTGTTGCGGGTGCCCAGATGGAAGCGGCCCTGATGCTCGCCGAAATGATACTGGGCGCGGCCGATTGGATTGGCCTGCGGAACGATGGTGATGTCGCCCTTGATGCGGCCTTCAGCCTCGGCCTTTTCGAGCATTGGCATCAGCGCATCGATGGCGACGACGCCTGGCAGTTCGCCGGCATGAAGGGCGGCTTGCAGATAGGCCGAAGGTGCGGCCTTGTCGCTGCCTTTGAAGCGAAAGACCGGGAATTCGTAGGAAACCCCCTCGCTGTCACCGGCGATGCGCTCGATCGATTTCTGCATGACTTCCTCCATCAAGAGCGAGAAGACATGCCCATCGGAGGTGCCGATGTCGATTGGTCCAGCCTGCCGCGCTATGGGCGCAAGGGCTATTCCGCCGGAGTCCCAAGAGCGACGACAGGCGCAGGCCGGTCCAGTGCCTGGGACATCACCGCGACGGCGACGGCCAGCAGCGCGAGTGCCGCTCCGACCAATGGAAGATTGGCATAAGATACGCCGAAGGACAGCGCCAGCCCGCCGATCCAGGCGCCGCTGGCGTTGCCGACATTGAAGGCGCCCTGGTTCAGCGTGGCGGCAAGGTTGGGCGCCTCGGACGCCGCTTCGACGACGCGGATCTGCAGCGGCGGCACGACGACGAAGACAAGCAGGCCCCACAGGAAAACCATGGAGATGGCTACCACTGCGACGGCGCCGAATTGGGCGAAGCCGAGCAATAGCAACGCCAGCATCAAGAGTGTGCCGATCACTGTCGGCATCAGCTTCCAGTCGGCCAGCCTGCCGCCGATGATGTTGCCGATGGTCATGCCGCCGCCGAACAAAAGCAGCACCCAGGTGACCGCTCCGGTTGAAAGGCCGGATACGTCGGTGAGATAGGGCTTGATGTAGGTGAAGACGGTAAACAGGCTGGCGGAAGCCAGCGCCGAGATCAGCATAGCCAGCCACACCTGCAGCTTGCCGAGCACACGCACCTCGCCGAGCAGGCCGCCGCTGCTTGGCTGAGCGACATCAGATGGCACCAGCCAGGCGATGGCCGCGACCGAGATGAGGCCGATGCCGACGACGGCCAGGAAAGTGGCGCGCCAGCCGAAGGCTTCGCCAAGTGCGGTGCCGCCGGGAACGCCGAGGATGTTGGAGAGCGTCAGCCCGGCAAACATCAGCGCCATTGCGCTGGCCCGCTTGTTGCGCGGCACGAGGCTTGCGGCAACGACCGAGCCGATGCCGAAGAAGGCGCCGTGGCCGAAGGCGGTAAAAACGCGCGCGGCCATCAGCGTCCAATAGTTGGGTGCGATGGCGCAGAAGAGATTACCGACGACGAACAGCGAGGCCAGCCCGACCAGCACCGGCTTGCGCGGCAGATGGGCAGTGGCCAGCGCGATCACCGGCGCGCCGAAGACGACGCCGAGCGCGTAACCGGTGACCAAAAGGCCGGCCGAAGGGATCGAAACGCCGAGGTCGGCGGCGACCTCCGGCAGCAGGCCCATGATGACGAATTCGGTGGTGCCGATGCAGAACGACGCAATGGCAAGCGCTAGGATGGGTAAGGGCATGGAGCGTCCAGAATGAATCGGTTCAAAAGTCAGACTGTCCGGAGATGGGGCGGCCGCACAAGCGCGATTGCTGCATTGCAGCATTGCAGAAAGCGGAGAGCAGAAAAAACCGGATGCCGAACCGCTCCGGTTTTGCACTAGTTCTCAGTCTTGTTTCGGCAAGGCGCGCTGATCGTGCCGTAGGGCGGTCGGCGATGCCGAGCTGAAAGGGGCCGTGCTCTTGCTGAGCCGACTGGAGACGATGCTGACAGAACTGGAAGCCGGGAAGTAGATCTCACACCAGCGGCTTCAGCTCCTGGGCAATGGTGGGCAGCAGCTCCGAGACATTGGGGTGGATATGGGTTGCCCGAGCCAGCGTGTCGACCGGCGCCTTGGCATACATCAGGTCGAGCACGCAGTGCACCGCCTCGTCGCCACCCGGCCCGAGCACCGAGCAGCCAAGAATCTCCCTGGTGTCGGCATCGACCAGGATCTTCATGAAGCCTTGCGTCTCGCCCTTTTCGACGGCGCGGCCGACGCGGGTCATCGGCCGCTGGCCGACCAGCGCGCGACGGCCGGATTTTTTCACCGCCGTCTCGGTCATGCCGCAGCGGCCGAGCGGCGGGTCGATGTAAAGCGCATAGGCCTCGATGCGATCGCTGACCTTGCGCGGGTCGTTGTCGAGCAGATTGGCGGCGACGATCTCATAGTCGTTATAGGAGGTGTGGGTGAAGGCACCTTTGCCGTTGCAATCGCCCATCGCCCAGATGCCGGGCACGCTGGTGCGCAACTGGTCATCGACGACCACAAAGCCACGTTTGTCGATCTCGACACCGGCCTTGTCGAGGCCGAGATCGTCGGTGTTGGGTGTCCGCCCCAGCGCCAAAAGCACATGCGAACCGACCGCCGGCGCCTTGCCGGCCGAGAAGGTCACGGCAATGTCGCTGCCCTTCCTGGCAAAACCGATGTCGTCGGCGCCGACGTGAACCGTGATGCCTTCGTTTTCGAGGATCGACAGAATGGCGGCCGAGACATCCTCATCCTCGCGGCCGGTCAGCCGCGGGCTCTTTTCGACGACGGTGACATCGGAGCCGAAACGGCGGAACATCTGCGCGAACTCGAGCGAGACATAGCTGCCGCCGACGACGATCAGATGGCGCGGCAGCTCATCGAGATCCATCATCGATGAATTGGTCAGGTAGTCGATGTCGTGAACGCCGGGCAGGTCGGGCACCGAGGCGCGGCCGCCGGTGTTGAGGAAGATCTTTTCGGCGCTCAGCAGGTCGTCGCCGACGCGGACCGTGTTAACGGATTCGAAACGCGCATGGCCGCGATAGAGCGTGCATTTGTCCATGCCGGCGATCCAGTCTTCCAGCCCGGTGCGGGAAGCGCCCGACACCTTGTCCTTGCGCGCCTTGATCGCTTTGTAATCGACGCCGACGGGACCGCCGAGCGTCACGCCATAGTCGGCGGCGCGGCGGGCGAGATGCGCGGCATAGGCGCTCGCCACCATGGTCTTGGTCGGGATGCAGCCGGTGTTGACGCAGGTGCCGCCGACCAGCTTGCGCTCGATCAGCGCCACGCTCATGCCGGCTGCGTTCAGCCTGCCCGCGAGCGGAGTGCCGGCCTGACCGGCGCCGATGACGATGGCGTCGAAGGTTTTGGCCGTCATGCCACGGCCGCCACGATCAGCAGGCCGCCGATGATCGCCACTGCGTCCTCGATGAGGTGCCGGCAACCGGCAGCCAGCCGAGGTAAGCGCCCCAGGCAACCGCGGCCGGCGCGGTCATGGCGCGAAGACCGGCAATGACGCCGATCAGCAGTGCGAGAATGTAAAGCATGATTGATCCCCCTCGATCACCGGTCCAGGACAGTCCGGCAAGAGCAGGCTAGCATAGGCTTGGCATTTGACCAGTGGCGATGCTGGAGCTTTCCAGTTTGCATCGACCGTGCCTTGGAACGAGCTTGAGACAGGAGGCGCCGGCATGGCTGGAAGCGAGCGTACAAAAATGGCGGCGGGCGAGTGGTACACATGCCTCGATGAGGAACTGGAGGCATTGCGGGTCATCGCGCGCGATGCGGTTTTCGAGCACAACAACCTGTCGCCCGGCCGCCGCGGCAATATCGGACCCGCTCTCAAATCGCTGCTCGGCGCAGCGGGCGGGAGCGCCCGCATCGAGGCTCCGTTCCATTGTGCCTACGGCTTCAACATCTTCCTTGGTGACAGCGTCTTTCTCAATGCGGGCTGTACTCTCCTCGATACGGCGCCAGTCCGCATCGGCAAGCGGACGCTGCTCGGCCCCAACGTGCAGATCTATTGCGCCGAGCATCACAGGCAAGCAGCGGGACGGCAGGCAGGCCTGGAAATCGCCAGGCCGGTCGAGATCGGCGCCAGTGTCTGGATAGGCGGCAGCGCCATCATCCTCGGCGGCGTCAGCATCGGAGATGGCGCGATCATCGGCGCCGGTGCCGTGGTGACACGCGATGTAGCGCCGAATGTTACGGTAGTCGGCAATCCGGCCCGGCCGGTCAAGCGTGGTTGAGCGCCGCCTGCTGTTCTCAAGACCGCGATAGCCGGGACCGGCGCGCCTTGCCGGAAGACCGCCTCAAAACAAAGGGCGCCGCGATGCGGCGCCCTTGGCGGTCTGGAGTTCGGATGATTTAGAACAGTCCTTCGATCTGGCCCGCCTCGTTGAGGAAGATCTTTTCCGAGGACGGCGCCTTGGGCAGGCCGGGCATGGTCATGATCTCGCCGCAGATGATGATGACGAAGCCGGCACCGGCCGAAAGCCTGACCTCGCGCACTGGCACGGTGTGGCCGGTCGGGGCGCCGCGCAGGTTCGGGTCGGTCGAGAAGGAATACTGGGTCTTGGCCATGCAGACCGGCAGATTGCCGTAGCCGGCCTTCTCCCAGGCGTGCAGTTGGTCGCGCACCGACTTGTCGGCGATCGCTTCGGAGCCGCGATAGATGCGCTGGACGATGGTGTTGATCTTCTCGAACAGCGGCATCGCGTCGGGATAGAGCGGCGCAAATTGCGAGGAGCCGGATTCGGCCAGCGCCACCACCTTATTGGCGAGTTCCTCGATGCCGGCCGAGCCCTGGGCCCAGTGCTTGCACAGGATCGCCTCTTCGCCCATCGAGGCGACGTAGTCCTTCATCGCCTGGATCTCGGCGTCGGTGTCGGAATAGAAATGGTTGATGGCGACCACCGCCGGCACGCCGAACTGCCTGATGTTCTCAATGTGACGGCCCAGATTGGCGCAGCCCTTCTTCACCGCTTCGACGTTCTCCTTGCCGAGGTCTTCCTTCTTGACGCCGCCGTTCATCTTCATGGCGCGCACGGTGGCGACGATGACCGCTGCCGCCGGCTTCAGGCCGGCCTTGCGGCACTTGATGTCGAAGAACTTTTCGGCGCCGAGATCGGCGCCGAAGCCGGCCTCGGTGACGACATAGTCGGCGAGCTTCAGCGCCGTCGTGGTGGCGACGACCGAGTTGCAGCCATGGGCGATGTTGGCGAACGGGCCGCCATGGACAAAGGCCGGGTTGTTCTCCAGCGTCTGGACAAGGTTGGGCTGCATGGCGTCCTTGAGCAGCACGGCCATCGCGCCGTCGGCTTTGAGGTCGCGGGCGTAGACGGCGGACTTGTCGCGGCGGTACGCGACGATGATATCGCCGAGGCGCTTCTCGAGATCCTTGAGGTCGGTGGCGAGGCAGAGGATCGCCATGACCTCCGAGGCGACGGTGATATCGAAGCCTGCCTCGCGCGGAAAACCGTTGGCGACGCCGCCAAGCGAGGAGATGATCTCGCGCAGCGCGCGGTCGTTCATGTCCATGACGCGGCGCCAGACGACACGACGGGTGTCGATGCCGAGTTCGTTGCCCCAGTAGATGTGGTTGTCGATCAGCGCCGAGAGCAAGTTGTGGGCGGTGGTGATGGCGTGGAAGTCGCCGGTGAAGTGGAGGTTCATGTCCTCCATCGGCACGACCTGCGCATAGCCGCCGCCGGCCGCACCACCCTTCATGCCGAAATTCGGGCCTAGCGAGGCCTCGCGGATGCACACGATGGCCTTCTTGCCGATGCGGTTGAGGCCATCGCCGAGGCCGACCGTGGTGGTCGTCTTGCCTTCGCCGGCCGGCGTCGGGTTGATGGCGGTAACGAGGATCAGCTTGCCGTCCTTGTTTGCCTTCACCGAGTTGATGAACTCGGCGGAGACCTTTGCCTTGTCGTGACCATAGGGCAAAAGGTGCTCGTTCGGGATGCCGATTTTCTGGCCGATCTCCAGGATCTGCTTCTTCTTGGCGGCGCGCGCGATCTCGATGTCGGACTTCACTTCGGCCATGACGGCTTTCCTCTGGATTGGACGGTGGAGGGGACGGGTTCGATCACTGATGCATGTTCGAAACGGCCCGCAGGCGCGTGGGGGCTTGTTCTAACCCTGTCGCTGCCGCGGCGTCAACTTTCATGCAACTATATTTCCTATGAAGAAAATGCTTCTGCCTCCCGGGGTCGACCTGTTCGGGGTCTTTGCGCCCGGTTGCCGCGCCGTATAGAAGCCAGAGGATGCGCCTTTCTGCCGTCTCAAAACAGCCGCACAATGCACGGAATGCGACAGGCTTTCGTGCTCTCTCGCCGGCGCGATCGTCAGCAAGTCGCGCCGGTGGCGGCTCGACTTCCCTGCGGGACTACCGGTCGAGCACTCCTCTAATCTCCACGATCTGCGAGCGTGCGCGCAAGAGGTTGAAGCCCATGGTGGCAAGGTGCGACGGAAAGATGAAGCTCGACTCATTGCCGTTGGAGATGATCCACGGCTGCATGTTGAGCGCGTCGCGCACCTGCACCTGCATGGTATCCCAAACCGTGGCCAGGTTGCGTTCCCGGATGACGGAGGAAAAGTCCGAGCGCGTTGCGCTCAGGATTCCGTAGTAGGCGTAAAGCTGGCCATAGGCGAACCAGAACCTGTCGTCAGCGCGCGGATCGAACCAGCCGGCGTCTGAAGCCTCGATCTGCCCGCGCAGGATGTCTGACGTGGAGCCCATATCACCGGCGATGCGGTCCAGAAACTGTAGCAGGTTGTCGGCACGCGCGTCGAATGTTGCTTGGCATTGCTCCAGGCTGGTGTTGAAGGCGCGGACCTTCTGGTTCGCTTCCCGATACACGCTCGGGGTCGGGCGCGTCGGCCCGCGCAGGCCGATGTACCAGGCGTTCTCGTCCCAGGACATCGCCGTCCTGGCGTCCTGTAGGTTCTGGTCTATGCGCGAGGTGCCACGGGCGCGTCCCAGCGTGTCCACAAGTTCGGTGGTGGTGCGGCGCAGCACCTGGTTAATACCGAGCTGGAATGCGGCCTTGTTGTCGAAGAAGGGCGTGTTGCGCCAGGGGACGCCGAAGAAGCCGAGCTTCGACACCAGCATCGAGGAGATCCAGGCATTCCGGTTGACATTGAAGTCGATGAGATCGGCCGTGACGGCGGCGATCTCGGAGCGCTTGCAGCTCGGCGGCGTGGCAGGTGCCTGGCCGGCCGTGTCCGAGGCCCCGGCGGCGCCCTGCGTCGCCGCCGGCGCGACGGCGTCGCCGGCTAGGGCGTTCGCCATCTGCGGGCTGTTCGACGCCGCCAATATCTTGGTGGGATAGTCGGGGTCGAAATTGTTCCACCACTGGGTAGCATAGAAGAAATTGGCATAGAGGCCAACCAGCACCAGCAGAGCAAGGCCGAGCACCGCCTTCAGGATCCAGCCGCGCTGCGTGTACCAGCGGCCGGCCCACATGAAAGGCCACAGAACCACGCCGATGACAAAGCCGATGCCGCGGCCGATCCACTGGAAAATCCGGGTGAAGAAGTTCACGATCGGATCAAGCATGGCGATGTCACCCCTCAGTCTGGCAAGCGTTCAGTCAGGCGTTCAATCAGTCAGGCCGTAGAGGCGTGTGCGAAACGCCGCCTTGTCTTTCAGATATGTGGTTTTCAAAACGTCCACAACATGCGATCGCCAGGCGTCGGTGTAGCCGTCAAAGTCCTTGTAGAAGCCCGGCTTGTTGAAGACGTAGCGCGAGACGAAGTCTTGCGGCACGAAATCGGAGATCAGCTGGTTGGTCAGCCAGGCATCGGGATGGTCGGGCTTGGCCCGGATCACCAGGAAACGCTGCTGCGGGAACACGTCTTCGATCTTGAGGTGGCCGAGCTGGGCGATCTCGCGCTTGGCGGCGTTGAGGAAGGGAAAATTGCCGTCCCTGGCGATCAGGTCGGTATTGCCGTGGATCCAGGTCTGCAGCCAGACCTTGTCGACGTCGGTCAGGTTGCGGTCGGGCTCGGCATTGCGGATCAGCGCGCGCACCACCATTTCGGCGCGGTGTTCCAGATAGCCCGAAGTCTCGATCCATGAGGCGCGCGGCAGTTCGATGCGGCCGGTCGCGGCCAGGAATTTGAACACCTTGTCGGCATCGCTGATCGAGAGATAGCTCACCTGCCAAGGCCGCGAGCGGCGGAAACCGGGTGCGGCCGGGTCGCTGATGACAGTCGTCATGTCGGGATCGACGAACACGTAGAGCCCGCCGAAATGACTGGTCCAATAGGCGTTGTGGCGGAAGATCACCTGGTCGGGCACCAGCGCGTTCTCGCGGATGTCGCCGCAGATCTTGGCCAGCTCAACCATGCGGGTTAGCATGGCATTGTCGCGCCAGGCGTCGGGCTCCTGCTTCAGCCGGTCGACGAGCTTGCCGAGCTCGGCTGCCTTGCCCAGAACGTCCTCCGCCGACAGCACCTTGAACTCGACCTGGTTGATCGACAGCAGGTCCTCGATGTCGTTGACCCTGGGGACCGAGTCCTCGATCTCGCCATAGATGACATCCTTGATGGTCAGCGCGTCGATGGCGCGCTGGTTCTTCGACATGAACTCGAACATCAGTTGCGAGGTGTTGGAAAAGGCCGTGTGCACCACCGGCAGGTCGATCTGCGACGGCGTCAGGATGATGAAGCGGCGGTTGACCTCATTGGGATCGAGATAACCGTAATCGCCGCATTCCTCGGCCACTTCAGGCGAAAAGCCAGTGCGGTCTATTTCGAAGCTCTGGAGCTTCGTCGGCTTAAGCCCGAAGGCGGCAAGCGCCTTGTTGTAGCGCTGGATGAGATGCGGCTCGTCGACCGTCAGCAGCCGGCCGTAGATCAGCTCGTTGTCGCGCAAAAGGTCGGGTTTCTTGGCGGGTTGGGTCACCTATCCCTTCTCCCCTTGTGGGAGAAGGTGGATCGGCGCGCAGCGCCGAGACGGTTGAGGGGTGCTGGACGGAATGCCATCGGTGCCAAGCTGGAACACCCCTCATCCGTCGCCTTCGGCGACACCTTCTCCCACAA
>NZ_CAUM01000152.1 GCF_000350085.1 Mesorhizobium metallidurans STM 2683 | reverse complement strand
CCCACTGGGGCGTCGAGAACCGTGTGCACTGGCGCCTCGATGTCGTCATGAACGAGGATCAGGACAGGAGCCGATTGGGCAACGGTCCAAACAACCTCGCCGTTTTGCGCCACATGGCCATCAACGTGATGCAGAAAGACCCCACCAAAGGCTCCTTGCACGGTAAGTTCAAGCGCGCCGCTTGGGACGACACCTACCTCGCTCAGCTCCTGGCCCTATTTTGAAATGCGATCACCCTCGGCAGGACGGCGGATGCTGTTTTTGGGCGAGCCTTGTTATGCTGCCGGCTGCATCGCCGCCCTCAGCAGCATGCCGAACAAATCTCGTGGCTCATCCGGATCGGCGAGCAAGTCGAGTTCCTCATAGAGGCCAGTCGCTTGCAGTTGGTCACGCACATAGCGTAGCGCTGAAAAATCCTCGATGGCGAAGCCGACCGAATCGAACAGCGTGATCTGCTTGGCGTCTCTGCGACCTTGGGCCTTGGCGGCGATCACTTGCCAGAGCTCGGTCACCTGATGGTTGGGATCCAGCTGCTGGATCTCGCCTTCGATGCGTGTCTGTGGCGGGAACTCGACGAAGATGTCGGAGCGCAGCAGAATGTCCTTGTGCAGTTCGGTCTTGCCGGGGCAATCGCCGCCGACGGCATTGATGTGGACGCCGGAACCGACCATGTTGTCGGTGAGAATGGTGGCGCACTGCTTGTCGGCGGTAACCGTCGTGATGACCCCGGCACCTTCAACCGCTTCCTGCCCGGTTTCGCAGATGGTGATGTCGAACCCCATACCAGCCAGGTTCTTCGCGCATTTCCGCGAGGCGGATCGGTCGATGTCGTAGAGCCTGAGCCGATCGATTCCGGTCAGCGCCTTGAAGGCGATTGCCTGGAATTCCGATTGGGCGCCATTGCCGATGATGGCCATGGTGCGCGCGCCGCGTGGTGCCAGATACTTGGCCGCGACAGCCGACGTAGCGGCTGTGCGCAGCGCGGTCAGGATGGTCATTTCGGTGAGCAGCATCGGGTAGCCGCTGCCGACATCGGCGAGTACGCCGAAGGCGGTGACCGTCTGCAGGCCCTGGCGCATGTTCTTTGGATGGCCGTTGACATATTTGAAGCCATAGAGGTGCCCATCGCTGGTCGGCATCAACTCGATGACGCCGTCATGGCTGTGCGAGGCGATGCGTGGCGTTTTGTCGAAAAGCTCCCAGCGACGGAAGTCTTCCTCGATGTAGCCGGCGAGCTCGGTCAGGAAGCGCTCGACACCGATGGCAATCACCAGCTTCATCATGCGGTCGACGCTGACGAAGGGGACGATGTTCAGCTTAGCCGTGGTCATGATCAAAGGCTCCCGGAATGGCTGCGAGTCGGGCGGTCCATGATGCGGCGGCCCATCAGGCTCGCCGTCAGGTCGACCATCAGCGTTGCGGTTCGGCCGCGCTCGTCGAGGAACGGGTTCAACTCGACCAGATCCAGACTGGAAACGAGGCCGCTGTCGGACAGCATCTCCATCACCAGATGCGCCTCGCGGAACGTCGCGCCACCGGGAACCGTAGTACCGACTGCCGGCGCAATCGAGGGGTCGAGGAAGTCGACGTCGAGGCTGACATGCAGCAGCCCGTCTTCATCAGACACGCGCGCAAGGAAGGCACGCAGCGGCGGCGCGATGCCGTGCTCGTCGATGGCGCGCATGTCGTGAACGGTCACGCCCGCCTGGTTGAGCGCGCTGCGCTCGGCCGGGTCGACACTGCGCAGGCCCATGGTGCAGATACGCGTCGGATCGACCGCTGCCGGCAGATCCGGAAAATAGCCACGGAAACCCGGCTGGCCGCTGGCATAAGCGAGCGGAACACCGTGCAGATTGCCGCTGGCGGTGGTGTCGAGCGTGTGGAAGTCCGGATGCGCGTCGAGCCACAGCACGAACAGCGGTCGCCCGCTCTCGGCGGCGCGGCGGGCGAGGCCCGACACGGTCCCGGCCGAGATCGAATGGTCGCCGCCGAGAAAGATCGGCATCGCGTCCTCGCTCGCTGCATAGGCGGCCGCGGCAATAGCGGATGTCCAGGCCGATATCTCAGGCAGGGCCTTCAGCGCCAGGTTGCCATGCACGACGCGCCTTGCCGGAGTGGCCTGGACGGCGCCCAGGTCCTCAACAGTGTGACCGAGACCGGACAACACCTCAACAAGTCCAGCGGTCCTCAGCGCACTCGGCCCCATCTCGCATCCCATTCTGCCAGCGCCGTCCTGCACCGGCGCCCCGACGATTCTGCAACGCATTGTTTTTCCTGATGCCCAAGTTCGAATGGCCGGGAGGAGATCATGGCGAGCCGGCGATATGAACAGGTAGAATTGGCAATCCGGAAAGCATTGTTTATCGTAGCGGCGGCGAAACTGATCAAAATGGTAACCCGATGGATGCGCTGGACGAACGGCTCGTGACCTTGCTGCGGCATGATGCGCGTCGCAGCGTGTCGGACCTTGCCGTCGATCTCAGCGTCTCGCGCGCCACGGTCAGGGCGCGTATGGAGCGGCTGCAACGATCCGGCGAGATCATCGGCTACACGGTGGTGCTGCGCGCCGACGCCGTCGATCAGCGCATCCGCGGTATCATGCTGGTCGAGATTGAGGGCCATGCCGCCGACCGCGTGGTCCGGGCACTGGGCGGCTTCCCCGAAGTCTCGACCATCCATACCACCAATGGCCGCTGGGATCTGGTGGTCGAGCTCGGGACCGCCTCACTGCCCGATTTCGATGCTGTGCTGCGCCGCATCCGACTGATAGCAGGCATAACGGGCAGCGAAACCAGCCTGCTCCTGGCGACCCCGCGTACGACGCGGGCACGACTGACTTAAATCCGATCAAGGCCTAAAGTCGCCGCTCTTGCCGCTCCCAGCAGCCAAGCGAGGCGCCACCGCCCAGGTGCCGGCCCAGGGCCGTCCATGATTGGACGCTCTCTTTTCCTTCGTGACAGGTTCAGCGAGAGCAACCGGTCAGACGGGCAGATTTCCGAATAGCACGCCATGCTATCCGTTTCTGCGACGGGCCGGTTTGCCTGCTTCTGTCAGCTCCCGAATGAATACATCTTGCTAGGTATGGAGAAAAATCGCGATTTCGGTCGGCTTGAAGGAGCTCACGCATCCTGCGGAAAGCTGTCCGCGTGTTCAGCAAGTCCACCGCCATTCTCCTCCCGTACCGAGCACTGCCCGCAATGGTTGTGAAATCCCACAAACGGGCCTTGCGCCGTGTGCCCGATAGAGCGATTCTGCGCCTTGCAAGCGCTCTCGCGCGCCAAGCCGCCCGCGAGGACCACGCGCGTCAACAGGCCGAGAAACCACATCATGAATCGAGCCGCGATATACGCACGTTTCTCAACCGATCTTCAGAATGAACGATCAATAGACGATCAACTAACGCTCTGCCGAACTTACGCTGAGCGTCAGGGTTTGGACGTTGTTGCAACGTTTGACGATCGAGCTCGCTCCGGCGGTTCCGTGATGGGACGCGATGGTTTGCTCCACCTGATGGATAAAGCTCGTGAGCACGAATTCGATGTGCTCGTTGTGGAGGCCCTTGATCGGCTCTCCCGCGACATGGAAGACCTTGCTGGCATTCACAAGCGCCTTTCATTTCTCGGTATCGAAATTCGTGCCGTCCACGAGGGCGTGGTGAACACGGTCTTGGTCGGACTTCGCGGTCTTGTTGGGCAACTCTATCGGGAGGACATTGCCCACAAAGTCCGTCGGGGGCAGGCCGGCCGAGTCAATAAGGGGCTCCATGCCGGTGGATTAACCTATGGCTACTCGTATGTGCTTGGCGACCCTGGAAAGCGGCTAATCGCTGAGGACGAAGCGGAGATCGTGCGTCGCATCTTCAGGGAGTATGTCGATGGACAGACCCCACGCGACATCGCCCACAATCTCAATAGCGAAAGCATACCGGCCCCACGTGGTCGAGCGTGGAATGCCTCAACCATCAATGGAAATGCGCAGAGAGGAACGGGGCTGCTTCATAATGAGCTTTATGCTGGCCGCTTGGTCTGGAACAGGGTCAGAATGATCAAGGATCCTGATACGGGGAAACGTGTCTCGCGTCCGAATCCCAAGGGTGAATGGCGAATAGTCGAAGTACCCGATCTTGCGATTGTTTCGTCCGACCTGTTCGACGCAGCACACGCGCGGAAGAAGGCGCGCGCAACCACCCATCCAAGCCATCAGCGCCGACCACGGCATATGTTGGCGGGGCTTCTGAGGTGCGGCGCCTGTGGTGCGGGAATGTCGTCAAAAGGCATGGACAAGTCCAAGCGCATTCGCATCCGCTGTTCCGCCGCGACAGAAAGCGGAACATGCGCTGATCCTAAGACCTTTTATTTGGATACGGTCGAAACTGCCGTTCTGAACGGGCTTACCGCCGAGTTGCGTCATCCTGAAGTGATTGCCCAGTACGTCCAGACCTACCACGAAGAACGGAAGCGCTTGGCAGCCGACACCGATGCCAGGCGCACTCGTTTGGAGCGACGGCTTGAAGAACTATCTCGGGAGATTGAGCGGCTGGTTAACGCCATTGCCAAGGGCCACGGTGACCCAGCCGTACTGGGACCGCAATCAACAACACTGAATGAAGAGCGTAAGTGCATTTTGGCAGAGTTGGATCGGGTGCCCGCCGCGACCGGAGTGATCGCGCTGCATCCTGCGGTGCTGGCGCGCTACGAGGAACAGCTGAACCAGCTTCAGACAGGGCTTGCCAAGGGCATTGCTTCTGGCGATTCCGAATGTGCAGAAGCGATGCGGGACTTGATCGAAACCGTCACGGTGTTTCGGGATCCATCGAGGATCGGCGGGATCGAAGTCGAAATCACTGGGCGGCTAACGGCACTCTTGGGCGAGGGTGCCTTCCCCCACGGCGTCAAAGGAGTGGGGGGAATGGTGGTAGCGGGAGAGGGACTTGAACCCCCGACCCCAGGATTATGATTCCCGTGCTCTAACCAACTGAGCTACCCCGCCAGGGCGGCGAAAGGCCCGAAATCCGCCTTAAATCGAAAGGCATGTCGAGGCGTTCGCCAAGGTCGCGCGGATATAAGGTTGGGACACCAAGCCTGTCAAGCATCGATGCAGCCGGCATGCCGACATATCCAATCGCATCGGCGATGCGAGGATTCAAAGCCTTGAGACGCGTACTTCGTGCGTCCAAATGGACGCACGTCGCCCTAACGGCCGAAATGCTTTGCCGGGCAGGCATTTGAGCTGAGCTATCGGGGTTGAGTTCGACGAGGCACGTCGCTATGTCTCGGCCACGAAAGTCATGGTCTGAAATTGATGAAACCGCGCATTGCAGTCCTCGGTTGCGGATACTGGGGCAGCAACCACATCCGCACCCTCAAGGCGCTCGGCGCGCTGCATGCAGTTTCGGACGTCAACCCTGCCCGTGCCGAAGGGTTCGCCAGCGAGCAGGATTGCCTGGCGATCGAGCCCGAGGCGCTGTTTGCCCGCAAAGACGTCGATGCCATCGTCATGGCGCTGCCGCCGCAATTCCACGCCGACATGGCGGTGCGGGCCGTCAGGGGCGGCAAGGATGTGCTGGTGGAAAAGCCGATCGCGCTGACGGTGGCCGATGCCGAGCGCTCGGTAAAGGCAGCGGCCGACAATGGCCGTGTCTTCATGGTTGGCCATGTGCTGCGCTTTCATCCCGCTTTCGAGACGCTTAAGGCGCTGATCGACAATGGCGAGCTCGGCGAGGTGCGCTACATCCACTCGCACCGGCTCGGGCTCGGCAAGTTCCATACCGAGAACGACGCGCTGTGGGATCTGGCGCCGCACGATCTGTCGATGATCCTGGCCATCACCGGCTCGGAACCGGTCGAGGTGCGCGGCGAGGGGGCCGCCCTGCTCGACAGGCTCAGCGACTTCGCACATCTGCACATGCGCTTTCCCAACGGCTTGCGCAGCCATCTCTTCACCTCGCGGCTCAATCCCTACCGCGAGCGGCGGCTGACCGTGGTCGGCACCAAGGCGATGGCGGTGTTCGACGATGTCGAGCCGTGGGAGCGCAAGCTCGCCGTCTACCGCCACGCGGTGTGGCAGGACAGCGGGCAATGGGCCTTCACCGCCAATGAGCCGTCCTATGTGGCGGTCGGCGAGGGCATGCCGTTGACGCGCGAGCTGGAGCATTTCATCCAGTGTATCGAGACTCGGGCGGAACCCCGCACCAGCGGCGAGGAAGCCATCAGGGTGCTGCGCATCCTGACCGCCGGCACGGTCGCCCATACCGGCTCGCCTTCCTGAGAGAAAATTGCTGTCGTTGCCCTATTCGGCGGGAACCTGCGCTGGCCGGGCGGCAAGCCGGTTCAGCATCGCCTCGGCCTCGGCGCCGCGCTCGGAACGCTCGATGAAGCCGCCGCCGAACACGCGGGCCTCGTTGCCGTCGTCGGAATAGAGCACGCAGGCCTGGCCCGGCGCGATGCCGGACTCACCGTCGGCCAGCTCGACAAAGGTGCTGCCGGCGCGATGATGCAGCACGGCCGGGCGCGGTGGACGCGTCGAGCGGACCTTGGCAAACAGCTCCAGCCCGGCCGCCGGAATGTCAGCGAGCTGCCCGTCGCCCAGCCAGTTCATGTTGCGAAGATAGATCTTGTGCGTCTCCAGCGCCTCGCGCGGACCAACGACGACGCGGGCGCGATCGGCATCGAGATGGACGACGTAGAGCGGCTCGCCCGAAGCAATGCCGATGCCGCGGCGCTGGCCGATCGTATAACGCAAAATGCCCTCATGGCGGCCGAGCACGCGGCCGTCGATATGGACGATGTCGCCCGGATTGGCTGCGGCCGGCTTCAGCTTGGCGATGATGTCGGAATATTTGCCCTGCGGCACGAAGCAGATGTCCTGGCTGTCCTGCTTGGCGGCGACGTTAAGCCCCATTTCCTCGGCAATGGCGCGCACCTGCGGCTTTGACAGGCCGCCGAGCGGAAAGCGCAGATAGTCGATCTGCGCCTGGGTGGTGGCGAACAGGAAATAGCTCTGGTCGCGATCCGCGTCGACCGGCCGGTACAAAGCGCGATGTGCGCCGTTGGCGCCGGAGCGGATATAGTGGCCTGTGGCCAGCGCGTCGGCGCCGAGCTCCTTTGCGGTCGCTAGAAGATCGGCGAACTTCACCGTCTGGTTGCAGGAGACGCAAGGGATCGGCGTTTCGCCGGCCACATAGCTCTCGGCGAACGGGTCGATCACCGCCTTGCGAAAGCGCTCCTCGTAATTGAGCACATAATGCGGAATGCCGAGCGTCTCGGAAACGCGGCGGGCATCGTCGATATCCTGACCGGCGCAGCAGGAGCCGGCCCGGTGCGTTGCCGCGCCATGATCGTAGAGCTGCAGCGTAACGCCGACGACATCATAGCCTTCGCGCTTCAAAAGACCGGCGACAACAGACGAATCGACGCCGCCCGACATGGCAACGACGACGCGGGTGTTTTGCGGGCTTTCGGGAAGGTCGAGGCTGTTCATGGTTCTTTCGTTCTGCGCGGCGCCCGATTGACGGCGCTTGAATGCCAATGGCCGGAATATAGGTCAAGCAGTTCGGGTGCGCCAGCTTTGCGGCGGTGCCGATTTTTTGCGAGCAAATTCCGTGCTTGCCGGCGGATATCTCAAATGCCGAGGAAAAGACTAACGCGGCGTTCATGATCCTTACCTAGCTATTAGGGTTCGCTTAGGCAATTTTTAAAGCTGTGGCGGTAATGTGGTGGGGATTGGGTCTTTGAGTTTTTAGTAGAGAGTACGATGACCGATCTAGTTAGACCGCGAGTCAAATATGTTATCGGGCCAGACGGCAGCCCTCTTACGATCGCCGATCTGCCGCCGACGAACACACGCCGCTGGGTTATCCGGCGCAAGGCGGAAGTGGTCGCCGCGGTGCGCGGCGGACTTTTGAGCCTTGAAGAAGCCTGCCAGCGCTACAAGCTGACCACCGAGGAATTCCTGTCCTGGCAGGCATCGATCGATGAATACGGCCTTGCCGGGCTGCGCACGACGCGCATCCAGCAATATCGCCATTAAATTGATTCGAGAGCGATGAAAGGCGCGGCAATCCGCGCCCTTTTTGTTTTGCCGGAATGATTCTCCCGCATCAGGCCGCTAGTGCCACCTTGCCGATCGGCCTGGTGCCGAGAAAGGCATGCGCGGCGCCGGCCTCTTCGAGCGGAAAGACCTTCGCCACGTGAACGGCAAGCTTTTTCGCGTCAACCAGTTTGGCAAGCTCGACAAGGCCGTCGCGATCGGGCACGACAGACATGCGTTCGGCCCGGATACCTCGTGTCTTGGCCTCCTCCCTGGCGGCATCGCTGACATTGAGCAGCGACACCAGCACGCCGCCGGGCTTGAGCACCTTCAGCGAGCGCTGGGCATGGTCGCCACCCACCGTTTCCAGGATGGTTTGCGCCTTGCGCCGCGGCCGGCTGCGCAACGGCGAGTTGGCGCGCAAGCTCGAAGGCATCACGCCGAAAATGCTGACGCAGACGCTGCGCGTCCTTGAGCGCGACGGCCTGGTGCGACGTGAGATCTTCCCAGTCATCCCGCCGCGGGTCGAATATGAACTGACCGAGCTCGGCCAAAACCTGGCGGGGCTGCTCAGTCAGATAAGGGCCTGGTCGGAGCAGCATGCCCCTGACATCAAGGATGCCCGCGCGCGGACGGTCGCGAGACAGGATTTGGTGGCCTGAAACTGACACCTCCCTGGCGGGTGGCGGTGTCCGATGGTCAATGCCGCGTGTCGATCGGGTCTGGAGCCTTGTTTTCAGCCGATCATGGCGCTGCGGGTGCCGGTCTCGGCCTCGCGGATCTTGGTGTCGCGCGATTCGAGCATTTCCGCCTTGGAGAGCTCCGCTTCGGCTTCGCCGAGCAGTGATTCGGCGATGCTTCGCTGCTGGGCGAGATCGCTTTGCGAATTTCTGAGATTGTCGCGACGCAAGCGCGCCGCCTTGGCGAAGGTCGGATAGGCAAAATGGTTGATGTCGGTGATGCCAGCCTTCTTTTCCTCGGCAGTGATCTGAAGTTCCAGTTCGACAGCCATGCGCTCGAATTCGGCGATCATCATGTCGAGTTGCAGCAGCTGCCGCCGCTTCTCGTTCACCTGAAACTGCTTCAGTCGAACGAGGTTTTCACGTGACTTCATGATTCGGTACTCCTGGAAACGCACACCTGCACATATCGTCGAATCCGCTTCGGCACGCCGAGGCTTCACCCGTTTCCACCGGCTTTCCCGGCACTATGGGAAACAAACCCCTAAAGTTTTTTGCCGGCGGTAACCATTCGTTTACGGGCATTGTTAATCATACGGGTCAGGACTTAAGGCCGGGTAAAAATTCCGGTCCTCGGCTGGGAAGCGTGGCCAGCGAGTCCCTGGAGTCACTTAGTCTGGCTTATTAATGTGTTGCATTAGCGGTTTGGTTCTGTGATTCATCATTAGATTCAACAAGGTGTAGAAAGGGGTTAAAAAATCTGATACCGTCATCAGCACGGAATTAGGTTTTGTTAACCATTCGATGGCAGCCTCTGCTCTAGGCAATCACTGCTCCGGTCCTGGACGGGTCGTGAAATGGTCCGGCAGCAGAAAAGGGGAATGAAATGCGTGTTCTGCTGATTGAAGATGACAGTGCAACCGCACAAAGCATCGAGCTGATGCTGAAATCGGAAAGTTTCAATGTCTATACGACCGACCTTGGCGAAGAAGGTGTCGATCTAGGCAAGCTCTACGACTACGACATCATCCTTCTCGACCTCAATCTTCCCGACATGTCTGGATATGAAGTCTTGAGAACACTTCGTCTTTCCAAGGTGAAGACGCCGATCCTGATCCTCTCCGGCATGGCCGGCATCGAGGACAAGGTGCGCGGCCTCGGCTTCGGCGCCGACGACTACATGACCAAGCCGTTCCACAAGGATGAACTGGTTGCCCGCATTCACGCCATCGTGCGGCGTTCCAAGGGCCATGCCCAGTCGGTCATCACCACCGGCGACCTGGTGGTCAACCTCGACGCCAAGACCGTCGAGGTCGGCGGCCAGCGCGTGCATCTGACCGGCAAGGAATACCAGATGCTGGAACTGCTCTCGCTGCGCAAGGGCACCACGCTGACGAAGGAAATGTTCCTCAACCACCTTTACGGCGGCATGGACGAACCGGAACTGAAGATCATCGACGTCTTTATCTGCAAGCTGCGCAAGAAGCTCGACGCCGCTTCGGGCGGCCAGAATTACATCGAGACGGTCTGGGGCCGTGGCTATGTGTTGCGCGAACCCGAGGATATCCGCGTCAGCGCCTGAGGGTCTCTTTCGATTGGCTTCCGACAAAACCCGGCCTCTGCCGGGTTTTTCTTTGGACGAGCCATTCGTGAGTTGGTGTCAGGCGGCGATTTTCAAGTTGCGGAAGCATTCGAGCAGTTGCGGTCGATTGAACGGCTTCAGCAGATAGCCTTGAGCGCCGGCGCGCTTTGCCTTCATGATCGCCGCGACCTCGACCTCAACCAGCGAAATCAGGATCTGGGGCTGTACCGGGCTTGCCATGGCACGCACGCGGCGGATGACGTCCACCGCCTGCATATCCGGCAAGGCGCCATCGACGATGATGATATCCGGCATATCGGCTGCGCACATTTCGATCGCGTCAAACCCGCTGGCGGCTTCAATGACCAGCATGTCGGGACCACCCAGGATGCGCTTTGCAACCTTCCTGATGACGCTCGAATCGTCGATGAACATGCAGCGTTTCATTTCCGGGCCTTCTTTGCCGGCGGCGTCGCGGGGGGCTGAGAGGCACCATAGGTCAATCCGGTAAAGAAGCCGAAAAGCCATTGGGTAAAATTTTTGTAAAGGCGCTATTTACATGATCTTCTTCGTCGATACTTCAACTTTGTAAGATGGCGAAATCTTTCCGCGACGACATCAGGTATTGTTGGGAAATTTCATTATCTGTGCTTTCCGCTGGCCAATGACCCCCAATCACAGGTTCGGAAGAGGATCATGCATCCGAGGGCTGTGGTGCAGGAAGTTTCAGGCTGCCGAGAGCACGATTTCTTCCGCAGTTGCGTGGATCGATATCGTCATGTTGGCCTCGCGCGCCAGGAGCAGCGTGTAATAGGGCTGCACCGAATGCGCGTCGATCGGTTCCTCGGGCCTGTGGCCGGAATGGAGTTCGAGGAACTTCGGCGGCACGCGCAGCATCGGACCGCTCGCGGCCAGAGCAAAGCGCGGCTCGGCGTCGAGGTTCTCAAGCGTAACCACAAGCTTGCCGCCTCGCGGGATGGCGCCGTTGGCGACGAGAATGAGATTGAGCAGCAGCTTGACCTTGTTCTTGGGCAACAGTGCACGGCTTCCGTTCCAGACCAGTTCCGGCTTCTCGTTCTTGAGGAAGGCGATGGCAACGGCTTCCGCGTCCCCAGTGTCGATCATCATGCCGGCAGAACCGGCCGCGCCGAAGGCGATACGGGCGAATTGCAAGCGGGCCGAAGCATTCCTGGCGCTCTGGCGAATCAGCTTCATGGCATCTTCGTCGGCGCCGCCTTCATCGAGCAGTTCGAGCCCGTTGTTTATGGCGCCGACCGGCGAAATGATGTCGTGGCAAACCCGGCTGCACAAAAGCGCCGCGAGATCGGGTGCGGAAAGGGTGAAAAGCTCGGCCATCAGCGAAAGTCCCTGCAAAATTTCACAACCAATGGCCGGGCGATCGACGATCACGCCTGTCCACACGAATCACGCTCGCTCACAGGCTTTCTGAATACACAGCGCTTGTGCGTGCATCAACAAATCCAGAATTGCCGTGATAGAAAATGGTGTGTTCACGCAAGTGGATGCGCGGGCGCGCCAAACCAGCCCGAAACCAGCCTTCGAACCGCCATCTTCATGTGAAAGCTTAATGGTTGAAAAAGAATTACGGCATAGTTTGTCCGTAACAGTCATCCTTAACGGCCGCCAAAGAGCCGCACGGATGCGAGGCGTCGGCAAAAGTGCTCCCTGACGGAGATTGGAAGCATGTTTTCCCGATTCTACGACCGGAACTTTTTCCGTGTCCTCGCAATGACGATCGCTCTCATGGGCCTTGTCGTTCTTTCCCCCTCGGCTTCGCGAGCCCAGGAATACACCGCTCAGGAGATCGTTGATTCCGGTCACAAATTCTTCGGGGCGACATCGGGCGGGCTCGCCACCGTCGTCGAGAAGATCTTTGCCTCCTACGGCTTGCCTAACGGCTATCTGCTCGGCGAGGAGGGGTCCGGCGCGCTGATCGGCGGCCTGACCTATGGCGAAGGCACGCTCTACACCAAGAATGCCGGCGATCACAAAGTGTTCTGGCAAGGGCCGTCGCTTGGCTGGGATTTCGGCGGCGAGGGCTCGCGGGTGATGATGCTGGTCTATAACCTCGATGATGTGAACAGCCTCTACAATCGTTTCGGCGGCGTTGCTGGCTCGGCCTATGTCGTGGCCGGCGTCGGCTTCAACGTCATGAAGAACAACAATATGCTGCTGGTGCCGATCCGTACCGGCGTTGGCGCTCGGCTCGGTGTCAATCTCGGTTACCTCAAGCTTACCCAGCGGGCGACCTGGAATCCGTTCTGAGCAGGCGCTTGCATCATCTCGATCGGACCTTGGGTCCGCGATCCGAACAGTGCCGCGGCAGACCTTGCCGCGGCACTGGAATTCCGTCATGCGAACGTGGCACAATTGCCTGCGGTTGTTTGCCATCCATAACGGATAGTCACCTTGGTTCAGTCGATCCTGTTCTTTGTCCTCGGCTTTCTCTGCGCCGGCTTTCTGGCGCTGATGATTGCCCCGGCGGTCTGGCGGCGGGCCGTGGCGCTGACGCGTAAACGCGTCGAGGGTTCGATGCCGCTGACGCTGGCCGAGATCCAGGCGGACAAGGACCGCGTCCGGGCCGAGTTCGCCATGTCGACGCGCCGGCTCGAAATGAGCGTGAAGTCGTTGCGCGAGAAATCAGCCGAACAGCTTGTCGAAATCGGCCGTGGCCGCGAGACCCTGAAGGGCCTGGAAATCGAGCGGAAGGACAAGAAACAGGCCCTTTTGGAGCTCGAAGCCAAGAGTGAGGAACTGCGGCAGCGCGAAGACCAGTTGCAGGTTCTGACGGATCGGCTTGCCCAAACCGAGCGTGTGTTGGAAAAGCGCGCGCTCGAGCTGGAAAAGCTGGAGCATATGTATGATGACGCCAGTTTTTCCTCCAGCAACCGCCAGATCGAACTGGTGGCGCGCGAATCCGAGTTGCAGAAGCTGGCGAGTGACATTTCGTTGCTGCGCGGCCAGCGCAAGGAAGCAGACCGGCGCCACCAGGAAATCGTGGCCGAAAGCAAGGCCGTGCGAGACGCGTTGAGAACCGAGAAGAAAAGGACCGGCGAACTGGACAAGAAGGTCGAGCGCCTGCTCGCCACGCTTGCCGATCGCGAGGACAAGCTTGACCGCCGCGAAAAGGAGATTGCGCGGCTTCGCGAAAAGAAAGGCGAAGGCAACACGTCCCCGCTGCGTCTTGTCAGTCCGGCAGGCGATCCCGCTGGTGCGGCCGGCAAGGGTGACGAGATCGAAAAGGCAATCGCCAAGCTCGATGCCGACCGCGAGCGGCTGGAAGCCAGGCTGACGGCGCTGGCCCGCGAGAACAGGCGGCTGAAGACGGATCTTGCCGCCGTCGAAGGAGCCAAATCCGAAGGCGGCGATGCGCGCCGCAACGGCGCGGCGCTGCGCGATCAGATGAGCGACCTGGCGGCGCAAGTCGTCGCCCTGACGGCAAAGCTCGACGGGCCGGAGTCGCCGATTGCCAAGGTGCTTGCGGCGCCTGAGAAAGCGCGGTCGGGAAATGGCGAACGCAGCCTTGCCGACCGGGTGCGGGCGCTGCAGAAGGCTGCTTTGACGAATTGAAACCCGGACGATGGAAGCCATCGTCTGCTGCTCATCTCCTGCTTGCGGAAAAATGATGCAGCGCGATGGCTGACGCCGCGGCGACATTCAGGCTGTCGAACCCCTCGGCCATGTCGATCCGTACAGTCCGCAGGCGGGCAAGCAGGCTTTCGGGCAGGCCTTCACCCTCGGTGCCGAGATAGAGCGCCAGCCGCTCTGCCCTTTTTGCAGCACGGATTTCGGTTTGCCCGCGCGGCGACAGAGCAAGCTGGTCGAAGCCCTGGCGGTCGAGCGCGGCAATGAAGCCGCCGGTGTCTGCGAAGGAGGTGAAGGGCACTTTCAGCGCGGCGCCGACCGAGACACGGATCGCCTTACGGTACAGCGGATCGCAGCAGGTCGTGTCCAGAAACACGGCATCGGCACCGAAAGCGGCGGCGTTGCGAAAGACGGCGCCCATATTGTCATGATTGGCGATGCCGACCAGCACGACGATCAACGAGCGCGCGGGCAGGCCGCCGAGCAAGGCCTCTGCAGATTGTACCGCGGCCTTGCGGCCGATCGCCAATATGCCGCGATGCATGTGGAAGCCGGCAATCCTGTCCATGATCCCGCCGGCCGTGACGTAGACCGGCAGGTCCACGGGCGCCTTGCGCAGGATTTCGCCGAGGCCGGCCAACCGGTTTTCGAGTACCAGCACCGATTCGGCAGAAAAGCGCCCGGTGGAGAGCAGCATGTCCAGCACGACCTTGCCTTCGGCAACGAATCGGCCTTGCCGGCCCGCAAGATCGCGCTCGCGTATGTCCAGATAGGCAGCGACGCGCGGATCCCCTGGATCGTCGATACGGATAGGGTCCATGCGCACCTCGTCAGATTCGCATCGGCCCGAAAATCGGAATCGATTTTTGTTGCGCTGACCTTCGGTTCGGAAAGCACGATGCGAGGACTCAAAGTCTTAGAACGTACTTTGTGCGTCCAAGTAGACGCACGTCGCTCTAAAAAGCATCAGCGACGTAGGAACGATTGGACTTTCCGGTCAAGTCCCGGCGCGGCGCAGCCGAAAGGCCATCTGCGACAGCTCGCCTTCGCCGAAAATCCCGTCCAGCATGGTGAGAAGCTCGCGTACGGCCTCTGATTTGCAGGAGTAGTAGATCATCTGCCGGTCGCGGCGGGTCTCGACCAGATCGAGGGCCCGCAATTTGGCCAGATGCTGCGACAGGGCGGACTGGCTGAGCAGGACCTTTTCGGCAATGGCGCCGACCGACATTTCACCGTCGGCGAGATAGCTCATGATCAACAGCCGTTTCTCGTTGCCCATCAGCGTCAGAAAAATGGCCGCCGATTCGGCGTTGGCGATTAGCTTTGTCGAGACCATCGATCCCCCATGCCTTCCTGCTCATCCGACACTATGGGGGCAATAGCGTCTGATTCCATAGACTCACCGAATATGCGCTGGCGATTCAACGCTAGCGGGAAGGGTAGAACATTTCGCTCAAATCTCAAGGCTTGCTTTCGGTCCGACGCGATTAACTGTGAAGCTGTGTCTAATTCGCCGCCCGGCCGGTCTTTGCCATGTCGACCAAGACCTGGCGCAACTCCCGCGCAGCCTGCAATGGCTCGGGAAAAAAGACCCGGCAGACATCGTCGCCCGATGCCATATCCATGCCGTCGGCATCGAAGCCGGTGACGACCCAATCGCCGCCGGCGGCCTTGGCGAAATGGTCGGCATAGATGGCAATTGCATCGCGATGGTCGGCGTTCATATGGTCAAGGGCGGATTGTTCGCCAGCGGCGAGTTCCTCGACGATCGGTGCGGTGGTGACAAGATCGGCGCGGTCGAGCAAATAAGCCTTGCCGAAGCCGCCATTCAGGCTGGCTCGCTCGGGCTCGAGGCGGAAGATAGAGAAGTCGCCAAGCCCGGCATAGAGTTTCGCCTTGGGGTTGCGATTGAGATAGCGCCGCTGCGCGCGGGCGTGCTCACCAGATCCGCGCTCGAGCCGCACCGCCCGGCAGACCAGGGTGATTCGCGGGTGCGCCAACGGATCGCCCTTGCCGGGTTCGCCCACTAGCAGAGAACAGCGCGGGTCGGCCAGGATCGCGCCGGCATGGGCGGACAGCGTCGAGACGAGGATCAGCGGCGTGCCGTCGATATCGGTCGCCACGCCAACCCTGCTGGCCAGCGGCGAACCGGTCCCCGGCTCGATCACCGCAAGTGCGCCGAAACGGGCACTGCGGATCAGCGTCTTGGCCAGCCTGATCGCCTCGGCGTCCGTCTCGCGGATCACGTCCTTCTTTTGCTCGGTCAAAACGCTCACCGCGGCAAGTTGATTTTTGTCATCCACTTATCAGACGACGAGCCCAATATGGCAATAGAGCGGGATGCATTTGGATTGAAAGGGCATCCCGCTCTATCTGTTTGTTTTAGCCGCATTTGTGCGACACCAAATGATGCCACTTGGCCGCAAAATGCTCTGGCTATTTCGGGGCCATGCGGATGGCGCCGTCGAGACGGATGGTCTCGCCGTTCAGCATCTGGTTTTCGACGATGTGCAGCGCAAGTGCCGCATATTCGGAAGGCTCGCCCAGGCGGGATGGGAAGGGCACCGCGGCGCCCAGCGAATCCTGCACTTCCTGCGGCATGCCGGCCATCATCGGCGTCTTGAAGATGCCGGGCGCGATGGTGCAGACGCGGATGCCTGAGCGGGCAAGGTCGCGCGCCACAGGCAGCGTCATGCCGACGACACCGCCCTTGGAAGCGGAATAGGCTGCCTGGCCGATCTGACCATCATAGGCGGCGACCGATGCCGTGTTGACGATGACGCCGCGCTCGCCGCCTGGCAACGGCTCGAGTTTGGCGGTCCGGTCGGCGACAAGGCGGATCATGTTGAACGTGCCGATCAAATTGACATCGATCACCTTGCGGTACTGGTCGAGCGGATGCGGACCTTCCTTGCCGATCGTCTTGATGCCGATGGCGATGCCGGCGCAGTTGACTAGGATGCGCGGTCCGCCGAGCTTTTCCGCCACTTCCGCCACGGAAGCGGCACCGCTCTCGGCATTGCTCACATCGCATTGGATGGCGATGCCGCCGATGTCGGCTGCCACCTTCGCCGCCCGTTCGATTCCGAGGTCGAGGATGGCAACGCGAGCGCCCTTTGCAGCCAGCGCGCGCGCCGTTGCCTCGCCGAGGCCGGAACCGCCACCGGTGACGATCGCAATCTGGCCGTTCGGGTTCATCTCGGTGTCCTCCACCTAAAGCGCGTCATAGTCATGCCATCACGGCGACATGCTCGGTAATCTTCGCCTGATCGGCGTGGCGGACTTCTCCCGCCAGCCTTGTCACCGCGCCCGGCGTGATCTCATGCGCCAAAAGCCGGTCAAGATCGACTGGACGCGGCATGGAGATTTGCCCGCGCGGGATTCTCTTGAAGCCGAGCGGGCCGTAATATGGCTCATCCCCGACAAGCACCACGGCTGACACGCCGGCCTTGGCTGAGGCCTCCAATGCGATCGCCACAAGACGGCGGCCGATGCCGAGATTCTTGAAGGCCGGCTGTACCGCGAGCGGTCCGAGCATCAGCGCGCGGCCGGCGCCGGCCGCGATGCGCGTCATGCGCACCGAGGCAATGACGGTATCGCCATCGACAGCGACGAAGGAGAGGGAGCGTTCGTGCGGACCGCCCTCACGGATCTTGTAGGCGGCCAGCACGAAACGGCCAGGCCCGAAGGCCTCGTCGTTGATGGCTTCGATTTCGGGGTCATGCGCCGGAGTTTCCGGCAGGTATCTTACGTCGGCAAGGCTCATGGTCTTTGCGTTCCGATACGGGGAAAGGTTTGCTGCAAACGGCAGCGTTCGCCAGTCAGCGCTACATCAAGCGCGGGCGCCCTTTCGTCGTCGGTCAAACCGGATCAAAGCAAAGTCGAACATGCGGATTGTCCGCTAGCATCAATTTTCAGCCGCTGCAATCGGCCGTTTTCGTCCACCGCTTCACCCAGGTGACGGTCTGTTCAGCACATGACGACTTCGGTGCCGCCGCCTTGCACCTAAATGGTTGTTGAGGACGCAAGGAGATTTCGCATGGGATTGCTGGTCGAAGGCAGGTGGCATGATCGCGGGTATGAGACCGCGGACAGTGGCGGCAGGTTCGTGCGGGCGCAGTCGCAATGGCGCGATTGGGTCACTCGCGACGGCGCGCCGGCCGAGGGCCGCAAGCGTGGTTTCAAGGCCGAGCCCGGTCGCTACCATCTCTATGTCTCGCTTGCCTGTCCCTGGGCGCACCGGACGCTGATCTTTCGCGCGCTGAAGAGGCTCAAGGACGTGATTTCCGTCTCGGTCGTCCACCACTTCATGGGCGCCGACGGCTGGACGTTCCTGGCCGAGGACGGCGCCACCGGCGATAGGCTCTACGGCCTCGATTTCCTGCATCAGATCTATACCAGGGCCGACGCTGTCTATTCCGGCCGGGTGACGGTGCCGGTGCTGTGGGACAAAAAAGAGCAGACCATCGTCTCCAACGAATCCTCCGAAATCATCCGGATGCTCAATTCCGCCTTCGACCAATGGGGCGACGCCAGCCTCGATTTCTATCCGCAGACGTTGCGCGGCGAGATCGACAGGGTCAATGCGCTGGTCTATCCCTCCGTCAACAATGGCGTCTATCGCGCCGGCTTCGCCACCACGCAAGCGGCATATGAGGAAGCCTTTGACGATCTGTTCTCCGCACTCGACACGCTGGAGGACCGCCTGTCGCAACAGCGTTATCTCGTCGGTAACCGCATCACCGAGGCCGACTGGCGGCTGTTCACCACGCTGGTCCGCTTCGATCGGTCTATGTCGGTCATTTCAAGTGCAATCTGCGCCGCATCGCCGACTATCCGAACCTGTCGAACTATTTGCGCGATCTCTATCAGGTGCCGGGCGTCTCGGGCACGGTGAACCTGCACCACATCAAGGCGCACTATTACGGCAGCCATGAAACCATCAATCCGACGCGCATCGTGCCGGTCGGACCGGAGCTCGACCATGGCGCGCCGCATGATCGCGCGCGGTTCAGGAAGGCGGCGTGACCTACCAGTAGGGCGAGGGCTGTTCGCCGCCAAAAATCTCGGCGATCCGCCGCAACGTGGCTGGTGTGGTTCCCTCGGGCAGACGGTCGAGCGGAAAGAAACCGGCTTCGGCGATCTCGTGGTCCGGCAGCTTCGGCGCGGTCTGGCTGAACCCTTCGATCAGGTACAGGCCGACGTGATCGCGGCGGCTGGCCCGGCGGTTGAAATGCATCGACTTCAGCAGCGGCGGCGCGCTGAGCGCAATGTTGCCCTCCTCGGCGAGTTCGCGCACAAGCGCTTCAACCAGCGTCTCGCCGAGCTCCACGCCGCCGCCCGGAAGCTGCCAGCCCGGGACATAGGTGTGGCGGATGAGAAAGACGGAATTGGAGGCGCGATCGTGGACCAGGCCGCGCACGCCGAGCGTCATTGGCCGCCGCAGCACGAAGTACAGGTGGAACAGCCTTGCCCTGAAACCCGGCCAACCGGTCTGGCGAAAGGCCTGTTGCGGATCGGACCGCTTCATCAACCACGAAACCGTGGGTGGAAAGCGGCGCGCGCGTCGCATATGAAGGAAGGATGTTCAGGCTCGCGCATATTTCCGATATCCATCTGGGACCGCTCCCCGATGTAACCTATCGCGATCTCGCCTCCAAGCGCGTGGTCGGCTACGTCAACTGGCAGCGCAACCGCCGCCGCCACATGCGCGACGCCGTCATCGACACGATCGTCACCGACATGCAGGCCAGCGGGGCGGATCACCTCGCCGTCACTGGCGATCTGGTCAATCTGGCGCTCGACGGTGAGATCGAGATGGCCAAGCATTGGCTGGAGACGCTGGGCTCGCCGCATGATGTGTCGGTCGTACCCGGCAATCACGACGCCTATGTGCCGGGCGCCTTCGACAAGGCCTGCCGGTCATGGGCAGCGTGGATGACCGGCGACGGCGTCAATACTCCGGTGGACCGCAACGCCTTTCCCTATCTGCGCGTGCGCGGCGACATCGCGCTGATCGGTGTGACCACGGCGCGTGCCACGGCTCCGTTCATGGCCAACGGCTTCTTTCTGGAAGGTCAGGCCGAAAGGCTGCGCGGTGTGCTCGATGCGACCGCCAAGCGCGGGCTGTTCCGCGTTATCATGATCCATCACCCGCCGGTGCGCGGCGCGGTTTCGCAGCCCAAGCGGCTGTTCGGCATCGCCCGCTTCAACAAGGTCGTTCATCGGCATGGCGCCGAACTCATCCTGCACGGTCATTCGCATGAGCCGACGCTGTTTTTCATTGGCGGGCGAGGCCGCAGGATACCCGTGGTCGGCGTGGCTGCCGCAGGACAGTCGCCCGGCGGCAGGCGCCCGGCAGCACAGTATAATCTGCTCGATATCGATGGCGAAGAGGGCAATTGGCGCATCAAGCTGACGCGGCGCGGCCTGACCGGGCCGGCCATCGCGCCGTCCGACCTGGAGACGCTGGAACTCGGCGCGAACGCCGAAGCTATGGTTTGAAACCCCACCCCATCGCAACGATGCGGTCCCAGAACAATACGACCGAGACAACCAGCCCGACCAGGGCGCCCGCGACGATCAATCCAAGGCCGGAGAGGAAAGCCGACCAGCCCTTGCTGCGCGGGGCGGCCTGCAAGGGTGGCTCGGCTTCCGCCACGGCAGCGCGCTTCAGGCCCGCGATGGCCTGCTCGACGCCACCTTCCAACATTCTCTGGCGTTCAACGACACGCTCCGCCACATAGCGCGTCACCTGACCGGCAACGGGTTTCATGTCGGTCGATTCGGCGAGCACGACACGGCCGATGCGCGTGTCCTTGAGAAAGCGGTAGGTGCGGCGGTCGCGCCCCATGGCGACATGGCTGACGGCATCGATCCACAGGCGCGGCTGCAGCCCGGACGATACGGCGAAGTCGAAATTGTCCATGTCCGCCGGCACGTCGGCGAAGACGGGTGCCAGTTCGGCGGCAAGCAAGTCGAGCCGCATGCGATGCGCCTCGCGCATGTCGACCACGACGTCATCGCGGTCGGCGAAGGCGTTTTTCACGTCGCGAATGGCGTCGGACAATTTTCGCGACTGATCGATCTGGGTGATGTTCTCGCCTGCGTCCTTCATCGGCGTTCGCCTCGCGGTTTGGTTAACAGCCAGTTAACACAGTCGCCGGCAAAATGCACGCTGGACCGACCTTCGAGTGGGTGACAGAGAGGTTGGCTGGTGCGTCCAGGAGGCGCTCGCCTTCGCAGCGAAGGGATCAATTCGCCGCGGCGGCAAATTTTGGCCGAAGAGGGCTGCTGCGGCGTTTCATGTTGTGGCGGACGATCTCGGCGACCAGGCCGGGCGCCTCCTCGACCAGCATATGGCCGGCCTCCATCACGTGGTGCAGGTGGAAATGCGTCGGCAGGCCATCGGCCTGGGTGAAGGGCAGCACCGCATCGTCGGACCCCCAGACCACCATCACCGGCATGGTCAGCGTCTCGAGCCGTTCTCGCGGGATGACACCTTGCCGATCGTCCCTGGTCATGGCAGCCGCGATCTCGATCAGTTTCTGCAACTGGCCAGGACGCGCACGCATGTCACCGTGGACATCCACGATACGTTCCGACGGCGGGTTTTGCGGTCCGGACATGGCGGCGAGGCAGGCACGAATTTCGTTTCTGTCGACAGCAGCGGCATGGCGGCGCAACAGCGGCCCGTTGATCTCCGTCCCAAAGCCGCCTGGGGCCAGAAGCGTCAGCGACGCTGTCTTTTCGGGTTCGGCCAACGCCATCAGCACCGCTGCCGCCCCGCCCATCGAATGGCCGACGAGATGCACTCTCCCGATTTTGCGCGCGGCGAGATCGGCAAGAACGGCGCGAGCGGCCGTCTTGGCCGTACCGCCCTCGGGGAAATCGAGCGACAGTCCGTGCCCCGGAAGATCATAGGCCAGCGTCCGTGCTCCAGATGCCAGTGTCGAAGTCACCTCGCGCCAGTCATCGCGGCAACCGCCGAAGCCATGCAGGAAGACGATCGTCTTCGGGCCGGCGCCCCGTTCGACAGCGTAAAGGGGTGGAATCATGAAAATTTATGGTGTTTTTGCAAGACGGGCGGGACAACGATTTGAAATCGTGGCTGGATTGCTCTTTGTCCAGATCCATGGCCAGTAAAATTTTCGCGATCAGGGCGCCAGCTTGGAATGGTCAGCTACCGCTGCCGATTCCGGCGGCATGCAGGGCCCCAACCAGCCGGTCGGTCAGATCCGCCGGATATCGTCTGTCGACGAATGTCGTGCGTGGATCGGCTGCGAATTTCGGGAACTTGGCGGTCAGTTCGTCGGCGAGCTCTAGCGCCAGTTGATCGCGGCCGGCGGCCTTCGCACCGATCAGCCGCGCGGCCAGATAGTGCGATTTCGTCGCCGTCGTCCGCAGCGCATCGCTGGCGATCGTGGCCCTGTTCATGTCGCCCAGCATGAATGCACCGACGAAAAGCCCGTAGTCCCACCAGGTCGGATGAGCGCTGGATATTTCGACGGCGTGAGCAAGAATTGGCGTGCCCTGGCTGTACCTGCCGGCAAAGATCAGTCCGTTGCCATAGGCGGCAGCCATGCTGAGGTCATAAGGGTTGAGCTCATATGCCTTGCGCATCCAGCGGATCGATTCCTCCGAATTGCCGAGGCGCGAGTAGAGGTAGCCATAGGCGCGATGCGCATAGGGGCTGGTCGGCCCCATCTGCGCGGCGCGATGGGCAAGCGCCATCGCCTGTTCGATTGTTGCGCCGGGGGGATAGGCGTAGTTTTTGGTGACCGCCTCGAGATGCAAGGAGGCAAGTTCGGAATAGACGAGCGACGACTTCGCACCCAGATTGACCAGGTTTTCGAGACAGCGATACGCAGCCTCATGGGTCTTGGCGCTCTGGTCGAGGTAGTATTTGTCGTTGAGCCGCAGACATTCCGTCAGGCCGTTCTGAGTGCCGCTCTCTTCGATATAATTGTAGATCGTGCCCGAGGCGGGAATGGCCGAACTCAAAATGTCGGCGACACTGTCCTCGACGGCGGAGGGCGTGCTGGCGGCGGCCGGAAGGTTGCGCGACAGCAGAACCCGTCCGGTCGCCACGCTTTGCAACTCGAGAGTGACATCGCCCGTCGTCGGTCCCGGCAGGACATCGAATATGAAACTGGTTGCGTCCGCGACCGGATCGGGTGGGCTGTCTGCGTCGCGACCGATGAGGTTGACCGTATCGAAGCCGCTAAGGCCGACGCGCAGCGACGCGGCAACGCGTGTAGCCTGGGCGCTGTTCGCCTTCACGGCGATATAGACGAGCGGAAGGGTTTCGATCGGAGGCAATGGCGCGATGCTGCCGGTCGCCACCGCATTCTCGACCGTCGACGCGGCATCGCCTCCGGCCAGCAATGCGCCGCTTCCCTGACGAAGAATCAACACGCCCAGCATGACGATGACCAGAGCGATCGCCGCCCAGAAGAACTGGAGATGGCGCCGCAGCGCGTGTCCCGGCTCGGGGGCGAGAGAGGACATGAACGATAGAGGAGGCGCGCCTATGCCGGCGCCTTCGAGCGGCCCCGGCACGGTGGCGGCCGTCTCGACATGTTCCGCCGGTTCGGGCTCGACCGGGAGGCGGATCGCGTTGAGTTCGTAGGATGGGACATAGCCGCCACGCGGAATGGCGATGCGGATCGGTTCGGCGATGCCCTCATTGGCGAAGTAGTGCTGCAGAAGCTCGCGCAGCCTGCCCGCCTGGACCCGCACCACGGCATCGGTCGACGGATCGAAATCGCCGTCCTTGCCGAAAACATCCATCGCGATGGAAAAGCCCTTGAGCCTGTCGGCTTCGCCTGCCTGCTCGCGCTCGACCAGGTAGCGAAGCAATTTACGCGCGCGCTCGGATCGCCCGAACGTCTCGCTGGCTAGCAATCGCTCCAACGTCTCGCGCACTGCGGGGGCGGCAGGCGTGGCATGCTGCAAGTGTCGATCCTTTCGAAGTCGGCACAGGTTATGTGCGCAATCATATAGCGCCTACACTGCCACACAAGCATGCATCCATTATGCGATCGCGTACCCCACCGGATAATCCCCCGGTGGTTAATGGCGTTAAGGATTGGAGCAAGACGATCCCGTCCGGGTTCATCTTGCTCCTGCCGGGGTTTCGACCGCCTAAGGCCGTTGTGTATGAACGCGCCTTAGGTTCTTGTTATGCATGTCGTTATCGCAAAACCGCTGCGCACTTTTGTGCGACATGCATTAAGG
>NZ_CAUM01000153.1 GCF_000350085.1 Mesorhizobium metallidurans STM 2683 | reverse complement strand
TGACGACTGTCCTTAGTGGAACAACTTCGCAAGGCGGCGTCCGAAATAGAGCGCGAGCGGCATATGTAGGATAAAAGGAACGGCGCATGGCTAATTCTGCTGTCGACGAAGATGAAGCTAAATCGGCGCCACGCGCAGCGGGATCGGCAGCTGGGCGGAGCTACGAGGACGCTACTGGCGAGCGCATTGAGGACACGCTCGACATCGACAATTGGGACCCCGCCCACCGGATGGCGGAGCAGTTTGATCGTCTGCAGAGGGAGATTATTGCTGCGCAAGTCCGGGAAATGGAAACCCGCCGCGACATTCGCGAGCAGGCCTTCCCTTTGATCGCCCGACGCGAAGGTGCTCCCCGTGATGCTGGAGTTCACGAAGTCGAACTTGGCGAGTTGCGGACAGTTCAGAAGCACTTGTTGTTCAGCGGGCATGTCCAAGCTGTTGATGGGGCATCGGTCGTTCATCAGACGCTTCCGATGACGATCTTTCAGACGGCAATAGCACTTGCGACCTATCTGGGCGACCATGGGACCTGGGGCCACCGAGTGTTTCAGAAGGACGTCAAGGTCTCCGGACGCACTGCGCTTGATCGAACGCTCGCCTTACTTGCCCAACGCAAAGCAGCCGAGGATGCGGAGGAAGCGGGCGTATCGGACATGCTGCGACGCGGATTGATGGCCAATGCCGAGTTGGCGGTGATGGCGCGCAAGGCAGAAGCGCCATGGCGGATGGGCCATGGCCACCCCCTGCCGAAGGAATTGCTCACGGGGGCAGGGATGCCCGAACTGATCGAGTTGTCTGTTCCGCTTTTTCGTGAGTTGCTGCTCGACCACAAGCGCTTCGTCTATGTTCCGCGCGGATCGAACGACCGCCTACTGCGAACCATCGGCGATGCGTTACTCCCCCTTGAGTATGCGATCGTCGACGATCTGAACTCCTACATGCACGGCGTTATCACTCAAGGTCACTATGGAACGGGCCGATTCCAGAAAGCGCTTCGGATGCTTGAGAGCTTTCAGGCGGACGCCAGTGGGAAGCTCGTCGCCGGCGTCTTTCGCGTCTCGCCGCACTCGTCAAGTCAGGTGTTCTATGCCCATGCCGAACACGCCAGCGAAGCCGCTATCGTCGCGATGGCGGATGCCGTGCTTGTTGAAGCGCGAGGCTACCCGATGCTGCTCGATCTCGCCGGCGGTATTTGCCGCGAGATGTTCCCATCAGACGCGATCTTCAAGCCGGCAGCGGCGGTCATGACCCAATATGGCGCGTAAAGCGCCTCGCCCATTCAGGAGAGTGAAATGCCCAAAGCGAACCGAGACGACGAAACGGCCAGCGATGCATCGGAGGTGACTGACCGCGCGTCAAAGAGCCGTGCGGCCGTGCAGAATTTGATCGAGACATCAGAAAGGGCCGGCGGTCAGAAGAAGCTGCCGGCTGTTTACGATGGATCTTTCGGACGAACCCTGTACGACACCTCCGGCTCGTCCGATGGATCGGTGACGGTCGTGATGCCGCCGGACAAAATTCTAAGCGTAACCTCGCAGGCGCTTCTTCGTATCGAAAGCCATCCCGACGGCCGCCGCTATGTCGGAACCGTGTCGGCCGGCCCGTTCTATGATCCGGATGGTATTAGCGCTGATTCGACCGCCATGGTGATCTCGGCGGTCAATGGCGCAATCGGAATGCCCGGGCACCACGGTCGTCTTCAGCTTCAGCTGCTCGGCGAGGAGAGAGGGGGTCGCATCGGGCCTGCCAATCGGCGACCGATTCCGAATTCGCCCGTCTTCCTAGTCGATGATGCAGAGATGTCTTCTATTCTGGGCTTGGAGGGCGATTTTGCCATCGGCCGGGTAATGGGCCACGAAACAGTCGACGTACCGGTACCGGTTCACAAGAAGTCTGTACTCTACCGGCATACGGGAGTTCTGGGCACAACGGGCGGCGGCAAATCTACGACGATCACCAACTACGCCGCCGGCATCGCGGCAGAGGGGGCGGCGGTCATTCTGCTCGATACCGAAGGCGAGTACACTACCATGCACGAGGTGACCGCGGATGCCGACATGCTGGCGCTTGCTAGGGCGCAGGGTCTCCCCATTAAGGGCGTACCCAACACACATGTTCTGACGCTCGTCGGCCGTGAGCCCAGCAATCCTGACCACCCGTCACATACCGAGTTCACGCTCGAGTTCAGCGTGTTGTCGCCATGGACCGCGATAGAAATACTCGGGATGAACGATGCACAACAAGGTCGTTTCCTCGCTGCCTATGACATCGGTCGACGTCTGCTGGGCGAAATCAACGTTTTTCCGGTCAAAAAGGACGTCGAGTCAGAACGCCAGGCCTTGGATTGGGATGAAATGGAGTCGGGCTATCCACACCTGACCCTGGCGCTGCTAATCGACGTCGTCTCTGCATGCATCGCGCACCTCAAGAAAGGTGAAGTCACATTTTGGGCCAGCGACCTGATGCGCAAGCGGACGGACGCGCAGGTCAAGCTCAAAGAAATCGTTGATCAGACTGAGCTCGAGAAAGTTCCGTCGAGCTGGATGAAGGTTTCCGGCCTCCTCTGGCGCATGCACCGGTTGAAAATCTTCGATCGTGCCGACGCCGCCCGCTTAGATGTCCCGGCGATGCTCAAACCAGGTCGGGTCAACATCATCGACCTTTCAGATCTCGACAGCCCGGTGCTGCGAAACTTAGCGATCGCGCAGGTTTTGCGGCAGCTGCAGACCGAGCAGGAGCGGGCGTACGAGTTGGCAAGCGTCAAGGGGCAGACGCCGACGCCAGTTAATCTCATTATCGAGGAGGCACACGAATTTCTGTCGACGGCACGAATCCGACAGATGCCGACGTTGTATGAGCAGGTTGCCCGCATTGCAAAGCGCGGGCGTAAGCGTTGGCTGGGCTTAACCTTCGTCACGCAGCTGCCGCAGAATCTGCCCGATGAGGTGTTGGCCTTGATCAACAACTGGATTCTGCACAAGATTCAGGACGAAAGCGTCGTCGGCCGGTTGCGGCGGACTATTCCTGCTATTGATCAGAGCATGTGGCGCTCGCTTGCGTCGCTGCAGCCGGGGCAGGCCGTCGTTAGTCTTGCGCACATGCGTCGCCCGATCATGACACAGATCCATCCCTCGACCGCGAAGCTGAGACTGGAAAGCTGACAGATGTTTGAACTGTCAGACTGGTGTCGATTCGCTTGCAATAGATGTCTGCGTTAGGAGGCATAGGGTGGGAAAGGGCCGCCTGTTGTAGAAGCCGGATACACATTTTTGCTAATTAAATAATAGCGAAGAAGTAAAGTAAAATTGATTCTCTAAATATTGACGCAACCGACCAATGAGGGTGATTCTTAGTGACAGCCGTAATCGATCTCGCGAAATTCAAGGCAAAAGCAAAACTCAATGATCGGTATGCAAAACAACTAAAGCGATTGCAGGCGGCCGACATTCCTACGACGAGCATCGAGGTGGCGGTCAACGGCGCAGTCTCCAACCTTGCAAAGGCCAGCACATCGGCGCTCGTGATCTATGGTGAGCCTCAGAGTGGCAAGACCGAGATGATGATCTGTCTAACGGCGAAGCTCCTCGATCAGGGGCACAAGATCATAGTTCATCTCATGAACGACAGTGTCGATTTGCTCACGCAGAATTTGCGTCGGTTTAAGACATCCGGCCTGGCCCCAGGTCCTCGCAATTCCTCCGAGTTGCTTCAGACGTCGAACGGCCAGAAGCCTGCCGAGTTGGTTGTTTTCTGTAAAAAGAACGCGCGAGATCTCGAGAAGCTGATTGATCGACTCAATGGCACAGGAAAGATTGTCGTGATCGATGACGAGGCGGATTATGCCACGCCAAACTCCAAGATTAACAAAGGTACGAAGACGACCATTAACGACCTCGTTGGGCAGCTGATTGGCAGCGACGGCTTCTATGTCGGCGTTACCGCGACACCCGCACGACTCGACCTCAACAACACCTTCAAGAATGACACTGAAAAGTGGGTGAGCTTCCCACCACACGCCAAATACACGGGCCAGGACGTGTTCTTTCCGCTTGATAAGAAAGTGTCTTATCGCCTGACCTATCTCCAGCAGGGCGGCAATTCGCAGGAAGCGCGGGACGCGCTCGTTCGGTTTCTTGTTACGGTCGCCTACCTCAATAAGGTTGTGAACGACGAAGAGAAAAACTACACGATGCTCGTGCACACGAGCGGCAAGAAGCTCGACCATGAGGCAGACCGGACCACTATCGAAGAGGCAGTGCATGCGTTGACGGAGGCCGACAGCACGGACTTCGATACGCTGGTCACCAACGTCTATGCGACGGCGCAGCAGCTATATCCAGCGGCTGATCCCGATGAACTCACCGGCTATGTCGTGGAAAACGCTTCGCGCACGAGCCTCGTTGTGCTGAACAGCGAACGAGATCGAATAGCAGCAGGGGATAGCGCCACCGAGCCTTCCTCTCCGTTCACCATTATCATCGGCGGGAATATAGTTTCGCGCGGCGTCACCTTCCCAAATCTGCTGTCGATGTTTTTCACGCGTAATGTGCAGCACAAGTTGCAGCAGGATACTTACATCCAGCGGGCACGCATGTTCGGCGCCCGCGGTGCATATCTTGAACATTTCGAACTAACAATCCCAACCCAACTCTATGCCGATTGGCATCGTTGCTTCGTGTTTCATCGGCTGGCGCTCGCGACCGTTCGAAGCGAGTTGGGATCGCCAGTCTGGATTGGAGATAGTCGCGTGTCTGTGGCGTCGGACCCCAGCATTGATAAGGCAACCGTCGCGCTCGACAAGGGCGAGATGTCGTTCGGCATGTTCGATTATGCGGTAGAGCTAGATCAGATCGTGCTTGGTGACCCGTCGAGCATCGTCACGCTAGATGCGCTTCGCGCCAAACTCGGCAACGACGCGCTGCCGCAATTTCTGATCGACTACATCAAGGCAGTGATGGCCGGAGGGGGCGGCACGCTCGCCATTCATACAGCCTCGACGATCGCCAATTACGGCAGTACGGCCAATCACGCAGCGATCTCACGCGACAAGGGATTCATGGGTAAAAGTCAGCTTGAGCCCAAGAAATTTCCAACAGCCGTCCATCACGTGAAGATTTTCTACAATGCGAATGGACGAGCAAAGCTGTTCTACAAGTACAAGGGTAGCTTGCAGTTCATCCAGAATCTCGCATGACGTCAGGTGCGAGCGAATGTGAGGATCGTCTCGGTGCGCATTCGCTTGCCGAGCGGTTCGCTCGTCATTGGCAGATAGCGGCTGCGCAATGGTAAAGGCCGCTCGGTTTCGCTAACCAATGTCAGCCCAGCGAGGCGGGCGGCGGTAGCGACCGCATCAGAATTCCTGATGAACACGTCGCGCAGACAGGAATTTCCTACGACGAATGTCGCGCGCGCTCCGGTCTTTAGCACGCGCGCGATTTCGCTGACCATAAGACGGATGTCCTGGACATAGCGGGCGATCATCGACGCGAATTTCGTGGGAAGCTGATCGATCTCGCCCATGGCAGCTCGCATGGTTGCTAACTCGATGGCTTCATCAACCTTATCGGGCGCCCGCTCGGCACCAATGCTGTTGGAGCGGATCGCACGAAGGTCTCTAAGACGATGGCCAAGCCAGATAAGAGACAGACGATGTCCGCGCATGTAGTCAATAGCATTAAGATAGGGTGGCGACGTCAGGACCACGTCGACGCTGGCGTCCGCGACGGACGTCAGCGTTCTCGCATCGCCGAGCGTAATGGCGGCGCCGCCGGCAGGTGGGGCTTCGATCAGACGCTTCCTTACAGCGTTAATTGAGCGATCGAACATTGGTCTGACCTCGAAGTCGTTGACGTCCGCGACCTTGTGCGGTCGACTGTGCGAGACGTCGCGGGCCAGCGAAGCTCCTTTGTCCTTGGTGATGATGAGGCGGCTGAGCGCGATCTTCAATAGATCGATCGCCAAGTACTCGTCCGGGCTGGAGAGTTCCCCGCTAAGCTGATCCAAGGCACAAGCGATTCGGCGCAACTCGGCTTTCTGCGGATCAGCGAACCAGAAGTCGGCAAACGCCGCTGTCTCGGGATCATTGTCCATCCAGGGTAGGATGGCTTCTTTTACAGATATCGCATCGATTCGTTTATTTACGCGCTCAGCGAGATCGAGGACCAACCTATCGTCGACTGCGGCCGTCAACACGCGGGTCATGAGCACTGCGAGAGGGTCCATATCGAAGCCAATCGCCTGGTGACCGAGATCGGTCGCCTGACGAAGAACGGTTCCAGAACCTGCCATCGGGTCGAGCACTAGGCCTGCGGAGGATAGCTCGTTTAGTTTTTCGAGAGCCAGTTCCGGTGCCATACGTGCCGGGAAGGGATGAATGGAGCGGATCACGTTCGACCTCCCGGTATATCTTTGTCCGAAACTTACCGCATCCTTCGGACAACGTAAAGCTCAGAGTTGCTTTTGTCCGAAACTTACCGCATCTTTCGGACAAAGAGGTGAGTCATGCGCGGCCCTTCGCTCGATCTCAAGCCACAGATTCTCGACCGCATTGCAGCGGCTCCAAGTGCTGTCTGGACACCTGTGGACTTTCTCGACATCGGACCTCGCGCCGCCACAGACAAGGCACTCCAACGCCTCGTGAAAACCAAAGAGCTGCAGCGTCTTGATCGGGGCTTGTACTACATGCCGCGCAAAAATAGCCTGACGGGCCGTTCGAGCGCCCCGGAGACACACGCCGTAATTGACGCTGTAAGTCGACGCGACCAGGCCCGCCTTGTCGTCGACGGCCTCACTGCGGCGAATGATCTAGGTCTCACAACTGCCGTTCCCTCACAGGTAGTTGTACTCAGCGATGCGCGTCTGCGTCCAATAAAACTGGGCAACCAAACTATCAAGTTTAGGCAGGCTGCGCCAAGCCGGCTTTTCTGGGCCGGACGGCCTGCGATGCGAGTCGTCCAAGCCTTATACTGGCTTCAAGACGTTATAACATCAGGGAATGAAGCGGACAGCACGGCACGGCTTCGGAACTTACTCGGTGATCAGGCAAGAGGACAACCGGTCCGCGACGATCTCCGCGAGGGCCTACCCACCTTGCCAATATGGATGCAATCCTATCTCCGGGAGGTGTTGCAGGACGCCGATCCGTCTCCTGAACTCCCTCTTGGAAGGGCGATGAGACACACAGTTTCGACCAAGTTTCCTCGCGTTAAGCGCCAAAGCTTGCGGTCGATCGAAAAAACCGAAGGGTCCGATAATTTGGCAGAAACCCGAAGAAAACCCAACAACAGAGCTTCGATGAAGACCTCATGACGAACCTTGCATTCGCACGCGTATTAGTGGCCCGTGACTGCACGCGGTTGATGCAAGCCCTGAGCATGATTCCCACAACAAACTATAATGTCCATCAAGCTTATAGCAGCAATGCTCCTCACTTTATTCTATCGTCGTGCCCGTATCGAGCGACATCACGGATCACTATTTGTGCTGAAAAAATCGCATGATTGGCAGTGTGGAACTGTCGCGCGTTGGTGAGCGCTGACCCACCAAAAGCCGTCCGACTGCATGCGGCTCCGTTTGTCCTTCAACGTCACAATAGGCACCTAGCGCAAACGGGCCGGAAGTCAGTCTCACATTTGGACGATCGCTCGAAGCTGAGTGTTTGGCGTCGCTAGGCATTGATTGGCCAACCCACACCCGCACCGCCTCCGTTCTCTGGAATAAAATCGATGCCGGCAATGGATTGCCTTAAAAAAGCATTCGATTGATGCGATGAGGGCTACGCAACCCTCCTTCGAAATCCACAACCGTAGCCCGCGAGACTCCTGGAGTTTCGGCCGGCTCAGCTTGGCTCCAGCTTAGTAATTTTTTTGCGCCCGGCATCAGCTCGCTTAGCAATGTCCAGACGATTTGTATTATTTTCGCCAAGCGCGCGCGAGATCTTTCTACCAAGCCGCAACCTATCTTGAAGCTAGCCCAGCCTCCACCAATCGCCGAAACGCTTCCGATCTGGTGGGAAGATCTGGCTGCGTGCGACGCCATTCATCTACGCGCGCAAGTAAGTCGGCCGAGAGCCGCAACTCGAAGCGTTCAGTTTTGTTGTCGAGAGGATCAGGAACGTTTGACAATGGCGTGTCCGTAATGTACGGTATGTACGTAATGTGGTTCGCACTTGGTGGCCGAACGTCGTGCTCCAACACATCGTTCGGCCTAGCCGCAACCCAAGCTGTATGGAGCTCGGATCATGATTGATTCCGACAATACCACGTCTTTGTCTCTCGTCACCCGCAGGAGAGCAATTGTAGGAACGACAATTCCAGCTGCGAGACCAAGCCTAACCGCGTTTGCGTACAGTGATCTGGGCGCGAGCCGATCAATTGGTCCTGCAGTAGCGCGTCGTGCGGATGTCGGCAGGCTCACGAAAAGACTGAATGGGTGTGCTGCCAGCAGCAGCGCCTGGAGCGGACCCGCCGGAACGATTGGATATCCGTCTGCAAGCAGTTGTGTGCTGATGCGGCCATAACGATCTGGCAACCCATCAGGCAAGCTAGGATCCCGCAGCTAGGAGGGTGGATCGCGCAGATACCGAATGTCTAACTCCGCAACATTGCCGAACGAAATGCGAGGCTGCAAATCGAGCAACCGCATCAAACAGAGACGACATCGCCAAATTTACTATCAAGCCCGAGGATCTAAGAGCCGTACACCTTCACCCTTTTGGCCGGCCGACAAGAATTCGACACCCGCTTTTGTCAAGGCCGCCTCAATGGCCTGCAAAGTGCTGATCCGGGAATCCACCTTGCCGTTTTCCAACCGGGTCAGCGCATTCAGCGATACAATTGCCTTGTCAGCAAGCTCCTGCTGCGACCAACCAAGCAAAGCTCGTGCGGCTCGAATCTGTCGTGGACTGACCATGAGTCCACAATCGGCAGGCGGATTTTCTTTGCCACCTATAGGGTTATTTTACACCCTGTAAGGTATATAAAATGGCGAGTCGGCTTTCAGGCAACCTCGACGCGAAGTACCCGGCGCGTACGCGACAGACTCTCGATCTGGCTGACCAGTGGAGCATCGAACGGCCTTGTTGAAACCGCAACGTTCCGTCCTACTTCGGATGGAGCCGAAGCCAAAGATCGACAGTGACCCTCATCCCGCCGATCAGCATGTCGGCAGGCAGATTGCGACCGTCCGCGTCCAATCAGACGTCTCGCAGGCCCAGCTTGCCCGTTCGATAGGCATCAGCTTCCAGCAGCTCCAGAAGTACGAAAACGCGCGGAATCGTGTGAGCGCGTCGATGCTCTACGAGATCGCCAGCTCGCTCGGCGTTCCGGTCAGCCGCTTCTTCGAAGGCCTGCCGGGAAACGATGAGACCCGCGTCGAGGGGAGGCCCCTGCCGGTCGATGAGCGCCTGGGTTTCATCGCCAGCGCGGAAGGGCGGCGCCTGATCGAGGGACTGGTGAACCTCCCACCGCGAGTGCGCGGTCGCGTCTCGTCCCTGATCGCAGCGTTAGGAGAAGAGCTGGTCCTGCCAGATACAGAGGCGGATAGCGAAACGACCGGCGTATCGGCGCCGGCCGAATGCAAGACGGTCTGACGGCCGGTCGGGGCCGTCAGCCGAATTTTCGGGCAGCGGGCAGGGCGATGCGGCCGCAAGCCGAGGACACTTCGATTTCGACGCCGAACGCCCGCGATCGGGTCGCGAATCCCCCGAGGACCTCTCGCGCCGCGCTTCCCGTCACGGCTACGGGCACCAGTCTGCCCGTTGCCGATCCGAGAGAATGGGCTTCCGCCCCGATCACGACGGGCAGGAGGTCTATCCCTGCTAAGTTTCCGCTTGCATCATAGCGGCACGCGGCGACAATGCTTTGCCAGACTTCCGGTGGATCCCATTCGGTTTCGTCGGCGTGGACGTGGAAGAGGAAATTTCCGAGGCCGTAGAAGATCGGCGAGCCATTGTAGATTTCCACGGCCTGTAGAACCGGAGCGCCGTGGCTGACGAAGAGGTTGGCGCCGGCGTCGATGCACATCCGCGCAAAGGTCTGCACCCAGCGCGGTACGTCCTGCCAACCTGGTTCCCAATGATGGTGGTGCAGATAGGCAATGACGAAATCGCCTTGTGCCGCGGCGTGCCGGATGGCGGACAGATGGGCACTCGCGCTCCGCTGTTCGACTTCGATCAGACGGCCGAAGTCTTCGGCATGCGTGAACACGGTGCCGTAGAAATTGATCTCCTTGCCGGCCGCCACCGCCACTGGGTCCTCCGGTTGTGCATAGTTGGCCAGTTCAAAGGGGGAGCTTTGCAAATGAGCGCCCAGCCTTGCCAGTCTGCGGAAATGTCCGTCCGGCACCCCCATCTTGCGCACGGTGTTCAGACGAGTGACGCCGGGCCGAGCCGGCCGGAAGGCCGTGCGATCTTCGGCATACATGTTGGTCGGGCCGGGGCCTGCATCCATGGCAAGAAGCGCGACCTCGCGCGCGCCCAGCCGGCGGCGGCCCGGTTTCCTCGCGTCAGTCTCGTTGGCCCCGATGCCGGCATGCAGGAAGCCACGCGCTTCCACCTCCTCCAGTGTCGAGAGGATGCCGCCAGCTCCGAGATCGAAGGCATGGTTGTTTGCAAGCGCAAGCGCATTGAAACCAATGGCCTGCAATGCGTCGAGTACCTCAGCCCTGGAATATCCAAAGTATTTGCCCTTGGTCGGCCACCCGCCGTGCTTGCCCAGGATCGTCGACTCGAAGTTGGTGAAGACGACGTCACCTTGGCCCAGGAAGTCCGTAACCGCGATGAAGCGTTCGTCATTGACGTCACGGATGTCGTGCTTGATCAGGGATTGGCCGGTAACGACCGCGCAGAACTGGTCTTTCATGGAAGCTCGCCTTGAAGGAGGGGAGGGCGCTGGCTTTCGGCCAGCGCCACGTCAATGTCGAAGTCGGGTGCCGGGCCTATTGGGAGAGGGCCGGTGAGATATCGCTTTTGAACCATTTCAGGCTCAGCGCCTTGATCGTCCCGTCCTTGGTGGCCGCGTCGATGGCCGCGTTGAACTTGGCGAGCAACTCGGTATCGTCCTTGCGCATGCCGGCGCCGACGCCTGGCCCCCAGAGCCCGCCCTTCAGTTCCGGCCCGAAAAACACCGCGTCCGAACCGGCAGGCGTCTCCAGAAAATCCCGCCAGGTGAAATAGTCGGCAAGGCCGCCGTCGATGCGACCCGCGGCAAGATCGAGCTTCAGGTTGTCCAGGCTGTCATAACTGCGAATGGTCACGACATCGCCCAGGATTTCCTTCACGACGGCTTCCGAATTCGACGAGCGCAGGGCCCCGATCGCCTTGCCGGCGAGTGTCGATCGGAGCCGTTCAATGGTCGCCTTCTCCTTGTCGCCGAGGGTCGAAAGGTTGACCTTTTGCTTGGTGTCGCCGGCGTCGAGACCCAGGTCCTTGCGCACCACGAACTGGTTGAAGCCGGCGGCGTAGGGGATCGAGAACGCGATTGACTGCTTGCGTTTTTCTGTAATCGCCATGCCGGACATGATCACGTCGAACTTGCCGACAAGCAGTGCCGGGATGATCCCGTCCCAATCCTGCGGGACGAAGGTGCATTTGTTCTCGATGCGACGGCAAAGCTCCAGTCCGACATCGATATCGTAACCGTAGAGCTGACCGTTCGCGTCGGTGCCGTCCCAGGGCGGCGAGGCGCCTTCAGTGGCAATCGATATGACGCTCTTGCTTTCGGCGCTGGCCGGAAATGCCGACATCAGGGATGCGATAGAAACAGCAATAGCCAGGGGTATGCGCATGATGCACCTCTTCGTTGGTTTGGATGGTTGGATGGAAAGGAAAGCTCAACAGCCGCGGCGTCAGGGCAGGGGCGTCGTCGTGATCTCGTGATCAGGTAGGGCAGGGCGCAATCGCGCTTTTCGTCGACGCGTCGGACGGTCGCCAGTCGACAGTCGCCGCTCCAGGAACTGCATGGCTTTTACGGCAATCGACGTCAGCGATAGATAGATCGCTCCGGCGACGATGAAGATCTCGTAGGGTGCGAACGTGGTCGACACCATCTGTCTCGCCATGCCCGTGATCTCGAGCAGCGTTACGGTGCTCGCCAGGGACGACCCCTTGATCATGCCCACGACCTCGTTGCCGTAGGCCGGAAGCGATATCCTGAAAGCGATCGGGAAGGTGACCAGGCGAGCGATCTGGAAGCGTTTCAAGCCGAGAGACGTGGCCGCCTCGGTGACACCCTTCGGTACGGACTGAAGCCCGCGGCACAGGATCTCGGTGGTGTGTGCCGCGCTGTTCAGCGAAAACGTCAGAAGGGCGCACCATAAAGGGTCGCGCAGAATGACCCAGAAGATGCTGGCTCGCACCGCCTCGATCTGAGCGAGGCCGTAGTAGAGCAGGAAGAGCTGAACCAGCATCGGCGTGCCGCGAATGACATAGGTGTATGCGAGCACCGCGAGGGAGAGGCCCGGACGTCCGAATGCGCGGATGAAGGCCAGCGGCACGGACAGAAGAAATCCGGCCGTCAGCGACAAGACCGTCAGGATCAATGTGAGACCAACGCCCGAAGGCAGGACAACCAGTGCGTCAAACATCAAGCCGAGGTTCATGGGTCGCTCCCTCCTACCGGCCGAGTGCGGGATAGCGCCGCTCAGCCAGTTGGATCGACAGCAGCGTGACCGTGGTCAGCGAGAGGTAGAGAGCGGCGGCGGCAAGGTAGAAGGTCAATGGTGCGCGCAAGGATCCGGCCCCCACATACGCAACGCGCATGATGTCGGTCAGGCCGACGATCGAAACCAGCGCGGTATCCTTGAAGAGCGAAATCCAGAGATTGCCGTAGGCCGGCAGCGCCAGCCGCAGCATCTGCGGTCCGATGATGAACACCCAGCGCTGCCAGGCGTTCAGCCCAAGCGACTTTGCCGCTTCGGTCTGACCCGCTGGCACAGCCGCGATCGCGCCGCGAAACACTTCGGTCGCATAACCGCTGAAGACCACCGAGAGTGCGATAACCCCTGCGGTGAATGCGTTCACCTCCACATACCGGCCGGCGATCTTGCTGGCGAGGGTGGTTCCGCCGAAGTAGATGAGCAGGATAATCAGAAGTTCTGGTACGCCCCGCACAACCGTGGTGTAGGCCGTCACGACACTGTTGAGGCGCGGCTGTGCCGTGCCCTTCGAAATCGCCAGAAACAACCCAAATGCCGTACCCAAGCAGCCGCTGACAAAAGCCAGGCTTATGGTCACGGTGAGTGCGACAGCAAACTGAGTAGTAAAACCACCCATGGGGCGCATTCCTCGACCCGTAATACCGCAGGATACGTCGGCTCTTGTCGCTCAGACAAAGTCACATAACCCAAAGTTGCGAATTGTTATATTTGTAATTTGGAGTTAATTTGACATATTCGCTAATTGTATCGCCTGAAATTACACACTCAATCTATAATTTTTATTATTTTATCTATAACTAACCGTTATATACTGAGGCGGTTCATTGCTCCCCGCGTTGGCGTTGTCTGCTTCCCGGGTGGCGCCATCAGGGAAAGGAGCGCAGGGAATGGAGTTGCTGCAGAGCGACCTGAAGCTCCGTCAACTGAAGGTCTTCCGAGAAGTGTTGCGAGCCGGTTCGACAAGGCGAGCGGCGGTATCGCTCGGGATAAGCCAGCCGGCCGTCAGTCAACACGTGAAGCAACTCGAGACCACGCTCGGCATCACACTCTTCAAGAGATCAGCCAACCGCATCGTCCCCTTGCAGGAAGCCTGGGAACTCCTGCGAAACGTAGAACTTGCCCTGACATCCCTGGATCGGCTGGGAGCGTCGATCTTCGCGATGAAGAACGACGAAAAGCAACGGATTGCGATTGCCGCGCCTTCTGTTTTCGGTTTCGTGACCTTGCCCAAGGTGGTCGCGATCATCCACTCAAGGACCGCTTCGAATGTCCGGTCGATTTCGGGAAGCTACGATCAGATCGGCGAACACATCCTGGCCGGGCGTGCCGATCTCGGCATCTCGAGGTTGCCGCTGGATCCACGGCTGTTCGAGTGGGCGCCGCTTGGGTCGGCGCGCAATGTTTGCATCTTTCATCCCGACCACCGCTTTTCAAAACAGACCTGCATTGAGGCTCAAGACCTGGCAGGCGAAACGATCGTCGATATAGATCCCCAGTTCGCCGCCCACCAAATGAACTTCAATGCCTTGCGTTTCGCCGGCGTTGAGCCAGACATACTGGTGGAATTCGACTGCAACGGTCACGAAGCCGGATACGTCTCGGCTGGCCTAGGCATTTCGATAACCAATGAAATCATCGCGCGTGAATACGCGGCGTTTCACCTCGAAGCAAAACCGGTGGAACCGTCCGCGCTCTATCACTACGTTGCGATTTGGCAGAAGGGCAGGACCTTTTCCAACGCATTGAATGTCTCGCTCGAGGCGATCATCGCTGCGTTTTCCGAGACGCCGCCTGCGAGAGGGTGATCGTCCCTTGAGGAGAGATGTCCTCGACAGCCGCTGCACTTGAACAAGGGCAACGGGTTCATTTTAGCAAAAAACAGTCAGTCCGCGGGCTTTTTTTGAACAAAATAGCCCCGATGTCAGGTCGTCTTGATGCTGACCTTGCGGCGCTTCGCCGGCGCCGGCGACGCTAATGGTTCAGGCGCTACGGCCTTCCGTCCCAGGCCGATCGCCTTCGCCATCATCGATCGCGCGGCGGCATAGTTCGGCGCAACCATTGGGTAATCGGAGGGCAGGGCCCATTTCGCGCGGTACGCATCCGGCGACAGATCGTAGTGAGTGCCTAAGTGCCGTTTGAGCGATTTGAACTTCTTGCCGTCCTCCAGGCAGACGATGAAATCGGGCGTCACCGATTTCGTGATCAGGACAGCGGGTGTAGGCTTCTCTTCCGCTTTGGGTGCGGGTGCTTCGCGCAGCTTGCTGATCGCTTCATAGGTATCGGCAATTATACGAGCGAGTTCCGCAACTGGAACCGGATTGTTGCTGACATAGGCGGAAACGATGTCGGCGGTCATCTCGAGCAATTCCGCGTCGGACTTGATAAGATCTTCAGGCATTTGGCCAACCCTTTATTTGCTCTTCAGTCGCCGTAGCCCGATCTACGTCAGCAGCCTCGCTACAGCAAAGCGCACCGGGTGCGCAAGACAAGAAGTCGCAAAGAGTGGGATCACGAGATGGGATGGGACGGATGCCACCCGTCGGCAATATTGCCGACGGGACAGCGGAATGCAAATGCGCTGACGGACAGCGAATGGGCGGTGATCGAGCCGTTCCTGCCGGGAGCGAAGCCGACGGGACGACCGCGGACGACCGAACTGCGGTCGGTGGTGGATGCTCTCCTCTATATCGCCTGGACCGGCTGCCCAGTGGCGGGCGTTGCCGGATCGCTTCCCGCCGGTTTCGACGGTTCAACGCTGTTTCTATGCCTGGCGGGACAATGGGCTGTTGAAGACCATCAACTTCCATCTGGTGGCCGAGGCACGCCTGACCCTTGGTCGCGAGGCGAGCCCGAGCGCCAGCGTCATCGACAGCCAATCGGCAAAGGCCACGGATGTGCCGGTTTGCGTGGCTACGAAGCCGGCAGGAAGATCAAAGGCCGCAAGCGCCATATCATCACTGATACCGAGGGGGCACCTGGTCGGGCTGACGGTGCATACGGCCGACATCCAGGACAGGGATGGGGCAGTCGGCGTCATCGCCTCCATTCGACAGCTTTACCCGTGATTGCGCCATCTGTTCGCCGTCGGCGCCATCCGGAGAAAAACTGACGCAGGCTGTAGCCGATCTCGGCACGTGGACCATCGAAATCATCAAGCGCTCCGACACGGCCAAAGGCTTTGAGGTGCTGCCGCGACGATGGGTCGTGAACCGCTGTACAATGTTGCCAAGTTTGCCTTTGAGTGGTCGGTGCGCATCGAGCGTCCAAGCCGTAGGCGGCAGCTTGTTGAGGTTCGATAACGCTGCCGACGGAGACATCGACTTGTCGCGCACGCGTCCGTTGCCGTTTGCATCTCGACCGACCGTCATCAGAAGAGACCAAGTGGAAACCCGCTCTGACGTATGGAGACTCGGTCATCAGATGCGTCTCAAAGGAATCTTGGAGGCTGCGGCAAGGCCTTCGACTACATTCTTCTGGGCTCGAGACCGCCGAATGAGCAGCGTGGAGATTGTGCTTGCTTCTATAGCCACTAGAGGGTGTAGAGCGATCAATCGAATTGATGAGCGCCGTCCCACGCAGACTGAAGCGCGTTAAATCCACCGGCAGGGGGCCCAGTGTACCTGCGCGAACAACGCCAGCCCCCAAATCAAATTACGCAAGCCGAGCACACAATCGCATGAACCAAGCTAAGTCAGGCAAATCGGCTATTGCAGGCATTCAGCAACCGGCAAACCGTCAGCTTCCCGAGCGGGCGACGCTGATAACTATCGTGCTTCTTACCAGTTCTGTATTGGTCTTTCTGGCTCTCGCAAGTCTCGTCATCCGCAACTGGACGGCGGATTTCGATAGGGCCATCCTCTTGATTATGCGCAATCCGACGGATCTCGCCGACCCGATCGGTCCGACCTGGTTTGAAGAACTGATGCGGGACGTCACCGGCCTCGGGGGCTTAGGGTTGCTCACATTCGTCACGCTCACCGTCGCTGGATTTCTGGCGCTCAGCGGCTCGCTTCGCAATGCCATCGCGGTCATCCTGGCTGTGGGGAGTGGTGTGATCCTGAGCTCCTTGCTGAAATACGGCTTCGATCGCCCTCGTCCGGATCTGGTTGCCTACGGCACGCGTATATACACCTCCAGCTTTCCGAGTGGGCACGCCTTCATGGCGGCCACCGTCTACTTTACCTTAGGCATCATGCTGGCGCGCAAGTTTGAACCCCTACGGCTGCGCGTCTTCATAATGGCCATCTCGATGCTGGTCACATTCGCGGTTGGGGCAAGCCGACTCTATCTTGGTGTCCACTGGCCGACCGACGTGATCGCCGGCTGGTCGATTGGCGCCGGTTGGGCCCTGTTCTGTTCGACTTTGATGGTACGATTGAAGGCGGACTGAGACGAGGAGCCCTATCGTTGGGGTGACGAGGAAAGTCGCGGGATCGACGGCGTCGCCCTTCCCGTTCACGAGCCTTCGTCAACGCGTGGTCGCGGGCGGTGCATGGACATTTATCGCCCGTCTAACGATCTTGAAATGCGCTGGCGTCCAGGTGGTAAGTTCGCCGTCGGTGTTCACGGGCCTGGGACGACTCGTCTTCACCACAAGTTCGGTCGTCGCAAAGGCGCGCACGTCATCCCATTTGCCCTGCGTCCCCTTGCGTAGGCTGGGCAACAGGGTCAACAGCCTCCACCAATGATCGACCTCAAGGCTGTAGAAATCGAGTTGTCCATCGTCGGCGGTCGCCGTCTCCTCCACGCTCATACCGCCACCGTAGTATTTGCCATTGCCTACGGAAACCTGAAGCGTTCGGATTTTTTCGGTCGAACCGTCGTGCTCGAGATAAGCAGTGAAAAGCCGCGAACGAGCCAGCAGGCGCGCCGCCACCAAGGCATATCCGAGTTTACCGAAACGCTTCTTGGCCTTCTCGGTAAGCTGAGCGGCGAGTTCCGCGCTGAAGCCAATGCTGGCGACATTGAAGAAGAGTTGTCCGTTCACCTCGCCCAGATCCATCGGCCTCGGTTGCCCCGAGACGATCAGCGCTGCCGCCTTGAGGGGATCGGGTGGGATGCCGACCGTCCTGGCGAAGTCGTTGGCGGTGCCCAGAGGCAAAACCCCAAGTGGCAGGCCCGTCTCCAACAGCCCTTTCGCCGATGAGTTCAATGTTCCATCTCCACCGCCGAGGACTATCAAATCGCAATCGCTGCGACGGCGAAGAATGATGTCGGAAACGGTTTCTCCCTTCCCGATCTGATCTTCCAATAGGGTAAGACCTCCGCCTTCCAACGTCTTTCGGACATCATCTGCCACCTTCCGTCCGTTACGGGCGTTAGGATTGACGATGAAGAGCGCCCGCCTGTCCGGTTTTATGTTCGTCATGCGGCTTCCACTCGCCCAATATGGCAACACTCACAATATCTAATTGGCTACGAGGCCCGGCTGCCGCTACCTTGCCGGCACGGACAAGTGAGCGCAGCTTCGTCAGATGAGCCACGACCACCATCACGTCCATTCGCACGAAGAGGATAAGCCGGGTCATGGGGCGACGCACGCGCACGTCCCCCGCCCCGCTCCCCGATCATTGACGGATCCTTACTTCACGCTCGTTCGCAAGCCCTAACTCCATCGGCGGCTCAGCGCGAGAGCCGCCGATGTCATAAGAATGTGAAGTGTATCACTTCTTGCGCGCGCCACCCTTGTCGCGGTGGCCGTGTTGATCAACATCTCCCGGCTTGTGGTCGGGATGGTCATGGTGCTCGCCGGGTACCTCTTTTTGGCCGGGCTTGTCGCGGTGGCCGTGCTGATCGACATCCCCTGGCTTGTGGCCAGGATGATCGTGATGTTGGCCGGGTTTTTCTTGCGCCAT
>NZ_CAUM01000154.1 GCF_000350085.1 Mesorhizobium metallidurans STM 2683 | reverse complement strand
GCAAAGCGCTCGGAGGGTGGTTGAAGGCCTGACCACCGAGGCGAACCGGGTCCGTGGCGACTCGCAGTCATGGCGTGATTTCAGAAATGGCGCCGCGGCGTTCCATACGTCCTGCCTTGACGGGGGTAGGGCCGGGTCGCGTTGCAGTCACCATGTTTCTCGCGGTCCCAACCAGCCGCAAAAGCGCACGCTTTGGGTTCGATTCCAGCCACACCGCCTTGATCGAACGGATGCCGTTCCTATCGTCGATGGGTTTCCAAACTGTAGCGTCAATGGCGACTGTCCTGGCAAAACCCTCGCCTGCAAGAGTCACGCCTTGGCCGAGTTGCACCTTAAGGATGACAGTCGCTTCGCTGGCGCGGCATATCTGGACAGTGGGGCCACCATTCGCAGCGATATGCTCCAGCAAACCCAGATCCTGCGGCGATGCGCCTGAAACCAGCAGGCGCGTATCTGCAAGATCTACCCATGTGACCGCAGGCCTTTCCGCAAGCGGATGGGAACAGGGCAGGAGAACGAACAAGCGCTCGTGCGCAAATATCTCGCTACGGCATAGGGCGGCGTTCTCAAGCCCATGCGTGAAGACGATGTCGAGGCGCCGGCGGCGTATAGCCGCCAGGCACTGTTCGACTGGAACGTCTTCGATCGCGACGCATATGTCCGGATGCAAACGGCCAAAACGATCGATTAGACGTGCCACGAACGTGCCCCCCCTCTGGGCGCATAGTCCTATCCTGACCGTTCTGGCATCCTGATGACCGCGACTACTTCCGGCCAGGGCATCGCGCAAGCCTTCATAATGGGCGCGGACAAGATCGACCCAGGCCCGGCCCGCCTCGGTCAGCCGAACGCCATGGACGTCCCGGTCAAACAACTGCATGTCCAGCAATTGCTCAAGAGCAACAATGTTGCGGCTGACACAGGATTCCCTCACTCTGAGAACTCTTGCAGCCTGCCTGAGGCTGCCATGGTCGACGGCTGCGAAGACATGGTCCAAACGGCGGAGCGTGTTGTTGACCTGTCCCAAGGCTTAAGCGCCTATTCCTGCGCGGCGGCGCGGCTCACCGGCAGGGTCGGATACAGGCTGGCTTCGTAGACGTACTCGTGCGGAATGGCTGGCGTGGCCATCTGGGAGAGATACCGGTTCAGGTTTTCCTCGCTATTGCTCGCAGCGAGGCTACAGAAATTTCCGCTGTTCCACGTCAGGGAGCAGTAGCTGAAATGCGCGCGTATCGCGTCAGCCATCTGCGCCAAAGTCACCTCATTGCCAAACATCGTATCCAGAACGAGCGATTGCTTCTTCTCGATTTCGTCTGGGGGAAAATAGCGCGCCTTAAAGCCGAAATCCTTCTGGTATTCGCGACGCCTATAGTCCGGCTCCTCGGCAGCCCGGAACTTCTCGACGAAGACGAAGATTCCGTCCTGCTTGAGGTGCTGGATCACGAACTCGATCTGGCTTGCTCTGTTTGGCGAGTACATCTGGAAGGTCGTATCTTCCAGAATGATATCGAAGCCGTGGGCGAAATTTGCCAGTCGCGGATCCGAACCCAGGACGTCCTTGGTCAACTTATGGAAGGGACCGATGAAGAAGTCGGCGTGCGGCGGTTCGCCATAGGCCATGAAGCTCGTGTAATTCTCCGCGTTTGGACTGCACGACAGTGTGCGTATCTGTCCCTCGGACAGTTCCGACAACGTTCTCGCCATCGTGCCTTCCGCCGTTCCAAGGCTGTATAGCGAAAGCGGAGCGTCACGATGATGGGCATATTTCAGCACCGCGTAGGCCATCCGGCACTCTTCCTCCAGTCTGTAGGGAATGCTGCCGTGGTAGTGCTGGTCGAAAAAACCTTGTCTTGCCGCATGCAGGCTGACCAGGCCGCGCAGCAATTCATCGCTCGGCAGAAGGCGGGCATCGGCGACGGGCTTGCGCATTGGCATCCCGCTCTTTCCGGCCGCGGTCGCCGCGAAAAAGCCGGCTAGCCCGTTGATCCGTGGGCCATGGTCGCACTCAGCCAGAAAGTCGTCGAGTCCACGCATCGCAGTATGCCTCCAGCACCGTTCCATTGGTGAGATGCCGATACGTCGATGGCGGGAAATTCCACTAAGATAAGAGTGGTCTAATATTTCGCCCGGCTCAAGTATTGGCTGAGCCAATTGGTAGGGCCGCCGGATACAGACGGCTTTCACTCGCTTGCCATTTTTTCGCTAAAGTCACATCTTCTAGCAATCCAGAGTTATTTGCGTGTTGTTCAGCAACCATTGGTTCGCCACATCACGCAACGACTGGCCACTCGCCAGTAAGGAGACTGTGGATACGTGAATACTCTTGCCCTCGACCCGACCGAGAACCGCCGTTCACGCCACCAATCGCTTGCCCACAAATATGAGAATTGGGGGAGCGTGCGGGCGGACATAGTCAAAAGAACCGGGCTTGAGCGCCAGGAGACAAGAATCCTCCAGCCAAACCATGTGTTCTTGATGAACCTGAAGGGCACGGCGAGCCGCGGAGAAGACATTGTGGACGGGCGCCGGATTGCCTTTTTGCCGCGCCGGGCCGGCTCGATAATCTTCGTGCCCGCCGGCAGTGATTGGAATGGGTGGGACGAGGGGGACGCTACCGCTTCCTACCTACTGGTCTCGATTGAAAAAGGGTTCGCCGACGACGTGTTTGCGGGAAGTCGCAATCGCGCGGCAGTGCTGCCGCCTTCAATCGGATTTCGGGACACCACTGTAGAGTCGGCGTTGCAGAGGATTGTCTTGGAGCTCAAGCAGCCTGACCCCATCAGCGCAACGATGGTGGAGTGCCAGGCCACGCAATTGCTCGGGCAAATGTTCAGGTTGAACGGCGTCCATCAGGAACCGGCAAAAGGCGGTTTGTCATCGTTCGATCTCAAGCGAGCGGTGGGAATGATCGAGGCCTTGTCGGAGGGCAGGCCTACGCTCGCCGATTTGGCAAAAGAGATTGGAGTTAGCCGGTTCCATTTCTGGAGGGCCTTCAAGCAGTCGACAGGCATGACACCGCACGCATTCATTGCGCAGCGCCGATTGGAGCACTCCGCGGATATGCTGCGTTCGACAAATTTGTCGGCGACGGAGATCGCGATGGAATGTGGTTTCGGCAGCTCGAGCCATTTCACGACCGCCTTCAAGCGGGCCTTCGGCGCGGCCCCCACGGAATTTCGTCGTAAGTGCAGAATCTAGGCCGCCGCTTGTCGGTTCTCAGCAAGTATCGGAAAACCCCAGCATCACAGTAAAGCAGGCTTGGCGGAAGAAGGTATCCATCGGCGGTCAGCCCGGATACGCCGCTCATGTCAAACCTGGTTCGAATTCATCATGGCAAAGGACGGGCCAACCGGTCCAATCCCTGCCTCGGATTCCTGGCCAGCACGCTTTCGGCGGCTGTTGCCCGAAACGGCTACTACATCGCATCCGCCTGGATTCTCGTCGAGCGAGGGTACGGAACTGCCGGCGTGGCGACGTTCCTTGCGATCGCAAGCATTGTCGAATTCATCGCGAGCCCTCTGGCCGGCGTGGCGGCCGATCGATTTGACAGGCGACGCTTGAACGTTGCGGCGGACCTCAGCCGCTTCGTCGTTATGCTGGCTACCGCTTGCGCGCTCCTCTACATGGACGTGTTTCTGATTATCTGTCTGTCAGCAGCCCTCTTTTCGTTTTGCGACCGTGTCGCGCTTACGAGCTCTCAATCAATGATCCCCGAGATAGCTGACGGCCGCGATCTTGTAGCCTCGAATTCCGCCGTCTTCTTCGTCATGCAGTTCGGCAACCTCGGCGCAGCTCTGCTTGCAGGGCCTTTGCTGCATGAGCGCTCCCCAGTCCTGCCATTCACCGTTCTTGCTGCCTTCTTCCTGTTTTCAGCGGGCTGTCTTGCCTTGATGCGGCTGGAACCGGTTTCGCGCGATGTCCCCATCGCCAAAATATCTGCGGCACAAATTGATCTGAGCCTGCGTCGTCTCATCGTCGTCTACGCGCTTCTCTATACAAGCGCTGTGCTTGTCAGCGTCATGGGATCGAGCTTCGTCTTGCAGGAGCAGAAGGGTACTGCCGTGGATTTCGGCTACCTCGAGGCTGCATGGTCGGCGGGCTCACTGATCGGCGCGGTCTCTCTATGCCGGATTGAAAGAACGATGAGCACTCATGCGCTGCATCTCATGCTTTTGGGCTTAACGGCGCTGGTACTCATGGCGCTGGCATATCTGCGCATGCCCTGGACAGTGAACCTTTTTGCCGCGCTCGGATTTCTATACAATCTTGGACGTGTCAGCGTTGAAGTCACATTGCAGTCGCATGTATCCGTTTATCTATTGGGCCGGGCAAAAGGCATAATGCATAGTGTGGCCGTGGTGCTCGGGTTACTCGTCTTCGGCATCGCCGCCGCTGTAGGAGATCGAGCATTTCCTTCGATGATTTTCTTCAGCTTCGGAGTGGTGCTCCTCATCAGTATTTTGTGTTTGAGCGTCGGTGCCGGTCAGCCACAAGAAAAAGGTGAATCGTGAGGTGGAAGAGCTAGCAGCAGGTGCCGATGCGAAACAGGCAGTCCTGGGGTCGCTGGAGGCGCTCTACCCCTGGATGAAACCTTATCATTCCCGGCCGATCCGCGATTATGCGTTTCGCCTGTTTACGGCGCCGGCTTCGGGTCCCATGACAGAAATCCGGCTCCGAGCCTTCACCAAACTACTCGACATCATCAGGAAGGCAGCGACACGAAACGGGTTGTCTGCCGATACCGCCTCAGAAATCTGCAGGGATTTCGAAAAGCACCGTGTGATGCAGACAGGCCCTCACTTGTTTCTCCTCATGGAGCCGGAAGCCTATTACACGCACATCTTCAGCCTCCTTGGTCTCTCGGCGCATGGCTGTTCGACCTATGTTTCCTACGCCGTTTCGACGGTGAATCTCGTTGAAAAGCCGCGCAAGGGACCAGGCTGGCTCACCGTTGACGGGAAGCCGGTCAACGTCTTTGGCCTAAGCCGAAGCCGGATGATCGGATACAGCCTGCTAGCCGGGCCGGGACCCTATAGGTTCGAGTTGTTACCGACGGAGCCAAGCACTGGCGGAGACGCGCTCACGCTGCTCCGTAGCCTTCTGCCCCAGACGCAATTCGAACGGCCGGCGCACGCCATCAAGGCAGCCAATCTCATTCTTTGGCCAAAAATGTTCGGAGGCCGCTTTGCCTTCCTGCAGATCGACGACGAGGATGTTGCCGACCTGGTGGCCGACCATCTGTCGGACGAAAATTCCTGGCTACGCCGGAGACTGCTGGAAGACCCGAAGTTCGCTCCCAACATCCTTGCCGGCCTCGACAGGCTGGCGTCCGGCCCCTGGAGTGGCTGGCTCGCGCGCGGTACTGATTTCTTCTGGTTCTATGAAAATGGCAAACGCCTTCCGCTGCGTCTGATCGCCGGAGAACTCATCGATCCTGCGACCGGTATGAAGGTGGCGTGCTTCACAGCCCCCGACATCCTCGAGCGGCTAGCAAACCGCAGCCTTGTCCCGAATCTCCTGCTGATGTTTCTGGTTTTGTCGATCCTGCCCGGCGTGCGCGCGCTTGGAGGCAGCTATCAGCCGATCTACTATCCCCTGATGCGCTATGTCGTCTGCCGGGCGCTTGAGACCGCAGGCGTTGATGGAGATCTTCGGCAGGCTCTCGCAACCGACGACGTACCGGGTGCTTGGGGACATCGGGTAATTGAGTGTGATGATGATCCGCTCGAGCTGTTCCTAAATGGCAGGAACGGCGGGATGAGTGATCTTGTCGACCGTTTGGGCGACATTTCCTTCGCCGAGGCATGTGGAAGCATGAAAGGCTTCGTGTCGGACCCGTCGTGGCATGAACTTCACAGCCGTCTGCGGCAGGGGTTGGTCACGCCGGCCGATGCGGAATGGACCCTTTCCTGAAATGTGTTATGCGCTTCCAGCAACTGGCATGGGTACGCCGGATTGCGAATGGCTGCTTCACGACTGACTCGCCTTAAAGTCAATCCAGACCCGAACTCAAGTCCGCTGAGCCAGGACAGGCTGAGAAGGAAAACAGCAGAAATCGACCTCGTTGACGAGATAGGCCACGCGAGATGACGGGCAGCGGGATGTCCCGCAAAGGTTCAACCACCACGACTAAAGATCCACCTTGTTGAAAGCCGTCAGAAACAGGCTATGGTACCGACACAAGCGATGGCATTGGAACGACTTGACCGGCACCATTTTGAAGCGATCGGCGGGTTGCAAATTCTGCGACGAATTGCTTCATCCCGGGTCGTGTGCGGTCCCCACGGGCGAACATGAACGAAGTCGATCCAGACGATGACGCGGCTGATCTCTTTTCGACTCCGTCAGATGTCGCACTTCTCCAACTACTACTGGCCGACCTGCACGATGACCTCGCAGGCCGACTCGGCCGGTATCACTATTTGATCGATCACGGACGCACATTGGGGAGTGGCGGAACGCTTCTATTTGGAGGAACCGTAGCTCATACGGCGTTGATCGAGGCCCGGTCGTCATTCGTCCATGGCAATTTTGCCGCGACCATTTTACTTTGCCAATCGCTTGCGGAAAATACTCTGGCTGGGTTTCTGCATGTGGCAGGAGAAGACCTACCACCGAAGGTGGGATTTCATGAAACGCTGAAGCGATGCTCAGCGATGCGTTTTCTCTCGTCGGGAGAGATTACCGATCTCAAGAGATTGGCGGATCTCCGCAACCCGCTGTCTCACTTCCGGAACGTAAACGACCCCGCCAGTTTGGTGAGACGTTCCGTCGTTGTTGGAGAACTCGCCGAAGATGTTCTTGCCCAAGATGCACATTTTGCCATCGCAACCACCATTCGGCTCATGTCGAAGGCACCGTTTCGAGTCGGATAAAATGGTGCGGCGACTCGCCAAAAAGGGCAGCGCGAGAAGGACTATCTTCTCAGAAAGCACATCGCGCAACGCGCTTCGATCGTACGTGCTTGGCACGCGCGATTCCGGGCGTGCGTCGCGACAGAGGATCTTGGTGGCCGATCAAGGCGAAAACCTCTCGGCTTTGTCCTGCGCGACATCAATGTCAGCGAAAATGGCCTTCGCTCGCCCTGAATTCAGCAGCTTCGCGGTGTCCTGGCATCGATTGGGTTGTTCGCCCAGCCGCGATTTGCCTCCAGTCTACCGGTTCTTGATCTGACGTCCGCGCAATAAGCGGAAGCGGCACAGAAAAAATTTGTCTTTCTTCGTCCAAATATGTCGTTGAACGGCAGATATATAACGTCGAACAAGATTGGCGTTGACTCTGCAGGTAACGTCGCCCGCACGGCAAGAGGACGAGGATGTCGAAACAGAATGAACTGTTAACGCTACACGGCCAGCTTTTGGCAGGTGATTCCCGCGCCGCCTCGAAGATCGTTGAGCTGGTCATTGCTCCGCTGGTCGCCATCGTCAAGCGCGACATAGTTGGGCTCCACGACCATCAGGATGCCGAAGAGGCCTGCTTCGACGCGTTGTTCAAATATCTGGCGGCTCCAATGGATTATAATCCGCAGCGCGCTGAATTTTCGACGTACATCGCCGCCATAGCCAAGGGCAAGGCTATGACCCTTCGCCGCTCGCAGGCTCGCCGTACAAAGTATGAAGGCACGTTCGCGGCGAGTGACAATTCCTTGGTTGATCCGTCAGCAGCCGTCGATGATGAGGATTCAATGATCCAGCAGATCGACTGGGAGCGATTTGGCGACCAATTGGTAAAGGATCCTGGGGACGCAGTTATCGTGAACCTCATGAAGATGGGTGCGAGTTCGGTGCCCGTGGTCGCTCAAGCTCTCGGCTTAGCTGCCGACGAAGCTGGACTAGAGGAAGCGGGAAGACGTTTGGAGCGTATCCGCGGCAGAGCTCGCCGCATTGGGGAGGGGCGAAGGCTTGATTAATATGGAGATTACAATGGAGCGAAATTCACCAGAGACTGAACGTCTGGGTCGTGCGATGGCCCAAGCGGCGCGTGATCGATCCGATTTCGTCGGTAGCGCTTTGGCGATTTGGGAACGTGCCAATCCAGGGCGCTCGGCCGCCGCCGAGTTGCGTTGTGATGAGAACCAGCTGTGGCGGCTCGCAGTAACACCGCGGCCGGAAGGCGCTGCAATGCCCAAGGCTGCAATGGAGTTAGCCAACTCGTTGGGCGTAAATCCACTAGCCCTCGTCAATATCTTACGTTTTGCTGAAAGCGCGAAGGCCTTTGCGAATGCCAATGACGACGGCGAAATGCTGATGGCCGCGCTCGACGTGGACGAGGGAAAACAGGATGCCGATTGATGGCGTTTGACGCCGCCGCAGTTGCAGCGCGAATTACTGCCGGAGCCGACAAAGTCGGCTCCGGCTTTCCGCGTGATCTCGCCGCAAGCGCACCGCTGACTTTGCCTGTGTCGATCATTGTCCGCGCTGACCTTACCACTGCGGACGTCGCGCAAACGCTGTCTGCCGCGACCGGTCGCGCAACCGCTTCCCTACGGAAACGACGACTGCGCGGCTGCTTGGTTGCCCACCGAGGCTTCGGAATTATTTTTCTCGACGAAGATGATGCAGCGCTCCTACGGTTCGCTCTCGCGCATGAACTGGCCCATTTTGCGGGTCATTATTTAACACGGCGCGAACTCGCGATCGCTCGCCTTGGCCCGGCGATCATCGACGTGCTCGATGGCCTTCGAGCGCCGACGGCACCGGAACGGCTAGCGGGCATTTTGTCCGGATGCCCGCTCGGCGCGTTCGCAGACGTCATGGAGCGGGACGACGGTATCCCACTGACAGCCGCCGCGGAAGTCATGGAATATGAAGCCGACGAAGCTGCGTTCCTTGCCCTCGCCCCCATAGGCATTGTCATTGCCCGAACGCTCGCTCGAAGTGGGCGCATAGATCGGGCAGCGGCCGCGGCTTGCTTGATAGAAACTTTTGGACTGTCAGCAGGTGACGCTGATCGTCACGCACCGCGTATTGTGAACGCCGCAGCCCGCAGTCGCCCCTCCTT
>NZ_CAUM01000155.1 GCF_000350085.1 Mesorhizobium metallidurans STM 2683 | reverse complement strand
CAGCGGCGGTGCAGCAGCGGCGGCCCGTGGCGGTGCCGCGACCGCGGGCCGGGCATCCACCGCCTACAACCTCGGCGCGGCCGGAGAGTCTGGCTTTTCCGGTATCGCATCCGGGCTCGGCGGTATCATGAACGCTGGCGCCCAGGGCGCCATCTCACCACTGAAGCGCGCCGCCAATAATGCGGCAGGCAGCATGAAGCACAGCTACCAGTCGGGCGCTCGCGCTGCCTTCGACACGACGGGCGGGTCATCCACCGCTGGCACAATCGGCGCTAACGCCGCCGAAGCCGCCTCCGCTCCCGCCGCGTCCTCCGCCACCGAGAACCAGCCCGCCTGGGCGAAGCGCATGAAGCGCTCGCAACAGATGACCCATGGCGTCCAGGCCGCCGCCCACGCTGTTCGCAGTGGTGACAGCCATGGCGGCGGCTCCTCGATCAACCTCTCTGAAAGAGACTAGGCATGTTCAAACGACCGTCCACGCACTATGGCAAATCCCCGCAACCCGAGACGCCCTACCAACGTGCTGCCCAGGTCTGGGACGAGCGCATCGGTTCCGCTCGCGTGCAGGCGCGCAACTGGCGTTACATGGCCTTCGGTTGCCTGGCGCTCGCCGCCGGGTTCTCAGCCGCGCTCGTCTGGCAATCCGCCAACGGCTCGATCGTGCCCTGGGTGGTGCAGGTCGATCGTCTCGGCCAAGCGCAGGCTGTTGGGCCTGCGGTCGGCGGCTATCAGCCGAACGATCCACAGATCGCCTTCTACCTGGCGCACTTCATCGAACAGGTGAGGTCGATCCCCGCCGATCCGGTCATCGTGCGGCAGAACTGGCTGCGCGCCTATGACTTCGCGACGCAGGGCGGGGCGCTGGCTCTCAACGACTATGCGGCCGCCAATGACCCGTTCACCAAGGTCGGCAAACAACAGGTCGCCGTCGACGTGTCGTCGGTCATCCGCGCATCGCCGGCGAGCTTCCGCATCGCCTGGGTCGAACGCCGCTATCAGGATGGTTCACTCGCTGCCACGGAACGCTGGTCCGCCATTCTCACCATTGTCGTGCAGCCCCCGCGCGACGCCGACGCGCTGAGGAAGAACCCGCTTGGCATCTACATCAACGCCATCAACTGGTCGAAGGAGCTTGGACAATGACGCCCGCATCCTGCAAATCCGCCCCAAGGGGGTGTCCGGCTTTCGTCATTCGCGCAATCCCGGCGTTCCGGAGGACAGCCTTTCCAGCACTTCTGCTTTTGACCTCGGCGCTTGCGGGCTGTGCCATTAGGCAAAAGCCGCCGGAGATCTCCTATGACGATCCGATCCCGGCCGTGCAGGCCGTCGATCCGCCCCCGCCCGTCAAGGTGGTGGAGCTGTCCAAACCGCTGCCGCTTCCCGGCCAGTTGAAGCCGGTCGGCAAGGACGCAAAGCCCGAGCCGGAACCGACCGATCCCACCGCGCGCGTGAACCTGGCCAACGCAGCAGCGCGCGTCCAGCCTGTGCGCAACGGCTTCATCAACTCGATGCAGGTCTATCCCTTCGTCGATGGCGCGCTCTATCAGGTCTATGCCTCGCCGGGGCAGATCACCGACATTGCACTCCAGCCCGGCGAGCAGCTCGTTGGCTCCGGCCCCGTCGCCGCCGGCGACACCGTGCGCTGGATCATCGGCGACACCGAGAGCGGTGCGGGCGGAGCCAAGCAGGTCCACATCCTCGTCAAGCCGACGCGGGCCGAACTCATAACCAATCTCGTCATCAATACCGATCGGCGCACCTATCACGTGGAACTGCGCTCGACGGCGTCGACCTATATGGCATCGGTCTCCTGGCAATACCCGCAGGACCAACTCATTGCCTTGCGCCGTCAGAACCAGGAGGCCGAGGCTGCACAGCCGGTCTCGACGGGTATCGATCTCGCACGTGTGAATTTCCGCTATCAGGTGACAGGCGATCGCGCACCGTGGCGGCCATTGCGCGCCTTCGACGATGGCAAGCAGGTGTTCATCGAGTTCCCGCGAGGCATCGGCCAGGGCGAGATGCCGCCACTCTTCGTGGTCGGGCCGGAAGGCGACACGTCGGAGCTGGTGAACTATCGCGTGCGCGGCAACTACATGATCGTCGATCGGCTGTTTGCCGCCGCCGAGTTGCGCTTCGGCGCCGGCAAGAACCAGAAGCGCGTCCGCGTCTCCCGCACCGATGGGGTGAACAGCAGTCGATTTTCATGGATGCGTGGCCCTGGTGAGACACCAAAAGCGACGAACCTCCGAACAGACAGGGGAGGGTCGCCATCGTGAGCAACCGACTGGATCCCAGGAAGGAAGAAGGCCGGGGCCCGGCGAATGACGCCCGGCCGGAGACACCGGCCGAGGATGACGCCCGGCCGTTGACAGGCGAGCCGGCCGCGGCCATGCGGCTACGCGCCGAGCCGCCGCGCGTGACGCGTCTGTCTCGCAAGGCGCTGGCCGCATTGGGGCTTGCCGCAAGCCTCGCTGTCGGCGGTGCGCTGATTTATGCGCTGCAAAACCGTCAGCAAGACCAGGGGCAGGAGCTGTATTCAACCGATAATCGTTCGACACCCGATGGGCTTGCCGGCCTGCCGAAGGACTATGCCGGCGTTCCGAAGCTTGGCCCACCGCTTCCCGGCGATCTCGGCCGCCCAATCCTCGCCGCGCAAAATGGCGGCCCCGCGCCATCGACCGGCCTCGTCGGACCGGACCCTGAGCAGCAGCGCCGGGAGCAGGAGCTGGAAGCGGCGAGGACCGCGCGTCTGTTCGCGTCCACGCAAACACGGCCCGCCAGTGACGCGACTGCCGCTCGAGCCGCGACAGACGCCATGCCCCAGACCGACCTCGCCAGCCTTGGCCTCGCGCCTCAGCCAGCGGCGCCCTCGGGGCAGGACCGGCAGCGCGCGTTCCTCGATCAGCCGCCGGACAAGCGTACCGTCTCGCCTGACCGCGTCGCGCCGCCGGCGTCGAAGAATGTCCTGCAGGCGGGCGCCGTCATCGCTGCCGCCCTCATCACCGGCATTCGTTCCGATCTGCCGGGCCAGATTACCGCGCAGGTTACGGAGAATGTCTATGACAGCCCCACCGGCCACATCCTTCTCGTTCCGCAGGGCGCGCGCCTCGTCGGCCAGTATGACAATGGTGTCGGCTTCGGCCAGCGTCGCGTGTTGCTGGTCTGGACCAGGCTGATTTTTCCTGACGGGCGCTCCATCGTTCTGGAACGTGAGCCCGGCGCGGACGCCGAGGGCTATGCTGGCCTCGAGGATGGCGTCGACTATCACTGGGGCGAGCTGTTCAAGGCTGCAGCACTTTCCACGGTTCTGAGCATCGGTGCGCAGGCAGGCTCATCGGGCCAGGAGAGCGACATCATCCGCGCTCTGCGCCAGGGTGCTTCCGACAGCATCAGCCAAACAGGCCAGCAGATCGTCCAGCGGCAGCTCAACATAGCGCCGACGCTCACCATCCGGCCGGGATTCCCGGTACGCGTCATCGTCACGCGCGATCTCGTGCTCGAACCTTATGGAGGATGAAAATGGCCACGTTGAAACTGGGGCCAATCGCCGACGACAAACCTGTCAAGGTCATGGTGGAACTCCCCGCCTCACTGCATCGCGATTTGACCGCTTATGCCGAGATACTCGGCCGAGACGCGGGGCAGCGGCCCGCCGAAGCGCCGCGCCTCATCGTCGCGATGTTGGAGCGGTTCATTGCGACGGATCGAGGCTTCTCCAGGGCAAAG
>NZ_CAUM01000156.1 GCF_000350085.1 Mesorhizobium metallidurans STM 2683 | reverse complement strand
AAGGACCCGCGCATGCCCCGGCCGGAAGGCCGGGGCCTTCTTGCGCCGATGTCCCGGTTCGGGTTCACCCAAGCCGAGAGCGATGCTGAAACCGCATCGCCTGATGCCGAACAACCATCCTCCGTCAGCGCTGTTGTTTCTATAAAATGCAGGCTTTCACTCTGTGAGAACGAGGCAAGCGATGATCGAGCCGTTTGACGAAACCGCGCCGACCAGTGACGAACTCACCGAATACGATCGGGAACACGTCAAGCTCTATATGCGCCTGCTTGACGCCGCCGACGACGGCGCTGACTGGCGCGAGGTGGTCGAAATTCTCTTCGGCATTGACCTGACGAAGGAGCCACAACGCGCCCGGCGCATTCACGACAGCCATCTGGCGCGAGCGCGCTGGATGGCGCGTGCAGGCTACCGTCATCTTTTGCGTCAACCCGGCAGCTAGCACCACAGCGCCTCTGGTTCGCGGGTGATGCCAAAACGGCATCACCCGATGCCCGGCAAGGGTCTTCCGCCAATCACTACAACCCGGAATCGTTTGGAGGCGGGGTCTACGCGTTTCTTGCGAGGAGCTCTTGGATGAGGCCGGATACGTCGCATTGGCGAGACAATGCCAGCTATGATTATTTCGACACTTTGCCAATCGAGGGGCTCGCCTGGGAGTGTCTGCGGCGCCACGAACCCTATCAACGGCACTACCAGGCGCTCCTGACCACCAGGGCCGAGAAAGCACCCTTCCACCCTGAGACACAGCGGCTGTGGGGGTTGCGATTTCCCGGCCAGGCCGGATTTGTCCGCCTTGGCGCAAGACGTTCTGTGGTCGCCTGACGTCGATCCAGCCGTGGTTTCTCTCGTGCCGGCGCCGGAATTCCTGTCGTCCTTGCGATCGGTGCCTTTGCCCGGCCTGGGGGAGGTCCACGACAGCCCGGAAGGACGTCACATTGTCCATAGTGCAGGTGTCGCGACCCAACTTCTCCTTCTGCCCGGCAGTGATCCGCACGGCCACCTGGCGGCGCTGATCCTGTTGGATGCAGAAACGTTGGGACGGATCGAAGCACTCACCCGTTTCTGGCGTTCCTTGCATGGGCGCCCAACGGCTTCGGACACGCGTATGACCCCACAGCAGCGCCGCCGGTTTCGTCTGATGATGCGGGCCGCTGACGGCCGTGCGAACGGCGCGAGCTACCGCGACATTGCGGTTGCGTTCTACGGACACAAGCGCATCGCCGCCGATCCCTGGAAGACCTCGGCGTTGCGCGATGCGGTGATCGGCCTGGTCGAAGGCGCCACCGCCCTGATCGGCGGCGGCTATCTGCAGATCCTGCGTCATCGCCGTCGACCGTAGCGGTTCTAGCCCCGGACGTGGGGGTGGGATTTTAGCCTCCCTCAACTTCCCCATCCCGTGCGAAGCCCATTCTCCGCCACCGTGGTCGCCGTCCACCGCTGAACGCCAGCGGCTGCCCAAAACCCCACGGAGGTCCGACCGATGCGACCCGATATCGCCGTTTTGCCGCCGCGCTTCCTGCGCACCAAGGAAGCCGCGGATTTCCTCAGCCTGTCCGCCCGCACGCTCGAAAAGCACCGTACCTATGGCACTGGCCCTTCCTATCGCAAGCTCGGCGGCCGTGTCGTCTATGCCGTCGACGATCTTCAGGCTTGGGCCGAGCGCGGCGCTGTCACCTCTACATCCGACCCGCGGGGATCGGTCCTGCCGGCCAAGCGTCACACATCGACGCCGCCGGCGCATGGCGGACGATACGCACGCTGACCGCGCGCGGATTTCAAATGGTGGCGCGAAACCAATCCCTTTCGGAGCGCGGGCAGCTCGACATGTTCCGGGCGCTGCCTGGCGACTTCGCCCCACGAGACGCGCAGGATCTCATGGCCTATCCGTTCTTCTCCCTTTCCAAGACCCATCGCATCACCCCGATCGATTTTGCCGCGGGCAACGTCACGATCCGGGTCGAAGCCGTACCCGATCATGGGATGGCGACCATCTGGGACGCCGACATCCTGATCTGGGCCGCAAGCCAGATCGTCGAGGCGCGCGACACCGGGCTTCGCACCTCGCGCCTGATGGCCGCCACGCCCTATGAGATTCTCACCTTCGTCGGCCGCGGCAAAAGCCTGCGCGACTATCAACGCCTGAAGGCGGCGCTTGACCGGCTGCAGTCGACCACCGTCTCGACGACAATCCGTCAGCCCGCCGAAGGCCGGCGTCACCGCTTCTCATGGATCAATGAGTGGCAGGAGCGCATCGATCGCCATGGCAAACCCGCGGGGATCGAGTTGATCGTCCCCGACTGGTTCTACCAGGCAGTCCTCGATGACGCGCTCGTGCTGACGATCGATCGCGCCTATTTCGACCTGACTGGCGGGATGGAGCGCTGGCTCTATCGGCTGGTGCGCAAGCACGGCGGACGCCAGCGCGACGGCTGGCGGTTCGACTTCCGTCACCTTCACCTGAAATCCGCCAGCCTGTCGCCCTACAAGCGCTTTGCCTTCGAGTTGCGCGACATCATCCGCCGCCAGCCGCTGCCCGGCTACTCGCTCTTCCTCGAAGTGGAGATGGGCGGCCGGATGCTGCTCGCCTTCGAGCCGATCGCCTCCTGTGGAAGGCCTGTGGACGGCCTCCTGCTATCGGGAACCGGACCTGTCGTGCCATCGGGAACCGCAGGCACGTGCTATCAGGAACCCAAACAGGCTCTAACCTCCAGAAAGCAAAGCCGAAATCGCGCCCTTAACTTAGACTCTAACCCAGAGTCTAAGTTTGAAGCGCGCGCGCGTGATGTGCAAAGGCTCTGTCGGTGCGACGAGTTTCGCGAACCCGCGCAGAGTTTCGTGTCCCGGGGCGAAGGTTCGCGGACTCGATTCACGAACCGGGAGCCAGGTCATGAGTAGGCTTGGCGCGCGGTCCCCTTGGCTTCATCGGCCCCCACAGACGCCGGCGACGGCGGACGCTGCCTGGCTTTCGGTCGCGATGCTTCCTCAGGAGGTTCGACGCGATGTCGAGGCTAAGCTCGATCCCGAACCGCGCCTGCGCCTGAGCAACGATGGCGTGGCGATTCTGGTTGGCGCGGTCGGCGCAGACCCATTGCGCGAGCGCTTCGGATTGAGCCGACGTCAGAGCGGGCCTCCCGGTCGGGCGTTCGAGCGCCGCTTCGAGCCCATGTTCGATCCCGCGGTCGAGCCAGCGATAAACGCTCATCGGCTGGACACGGGCTATCGCTGCCGCCTCCCCGACGGTCGCCCCCGCCTTGAGCGCGGCAAAGGCCGTCAGCCGCTGGCGCCGGTGCTTGTAGCGTTCGCGGGCGGCTCGCTCCCGCAGTTCGGAGGCGCTATCGGGCAAGCTTTCGATCCAGGGATGCCACGCACCTCGTCCGACCGCCGGCGTGGCTATTGCCGCCGCCAGGATCGTGCGCAGGTGTGCGGCTATATCGTCGTCGATGTCGTTGTGGCGGCCCAGGAGACCTTCGAAGCGGACAGATTTCAGGATGCCGATCGCCGCAGGCAGGCGGTGCGGCAGGTCCGCCACCAGCCAGTCGAGTATCAGCAGGCTTCCATAGTTCGAGCCAAGCGAGAGCGAGAGCCGGTCTTCCCAGCCCAGATCAAGTTCGCGGGCGATCCGGTTGAACAGCTGCTCGCGGTGCTGGGTGGCGACACCGGTCCAGATCATGCCGAGCAGCATGTCTGCAACCGCCATCATCGTGGCCCACTCGACCTCGCCCACGCTTGGCAGGAGTACGACGCCGGTCTTCTTCCCCGCAACAAGCAGCGATTGCAGATCGACCGACCGATCATTCGCCCGTTGCCCCTGCAAGCAGGCCAACCCTCGGCCGCACTTCTGGCACGCAAGCAGGTCGACTGGCGCCTTCGCGTTCAGCCCTTTGAACCGGATCGGACACCGGCATCCCGGGCATTGCCCGATCAGCTGGGTCCGGTGCCGCGGGCAGACACCGATCCAGCCCAGCAGCCAGAGCCGCCTCAGATAGGGTCGCTCGTCTTCCGCCAGACATTGCCCGCAGACATCGACACGCCGGCCTTTCCGGCGGCCCAGCTTCGGGTTTGTCCAGCGCCGGCTTGTGAAGCGCTGCGCGCCCTCATCATCACGTGCGATCGACCAGCCCAGGAGCGTCATGGCTTTCAGCCGGGCCTGCTCGACTCCGGTCCGTTCGGCGATCGTTGCGAGCTGGCCTGCCGACGGACGACGCCACCACTCGGGATCACCCGCGGCATCCACCTTGAAGCCGTGCCGGCTGAACATGAGCGGAGACTGTCGGAGCGCCCAGCTCAGTTGGACGAGCCACGACACGAGCGCCTCATCCGCCCCCGGCTCGATGTGAACGGGCAGCATCGCCCGTGCCGGGAACGCCTCGGGCATGGCCGAGACGGCGAACAGATCAGACCGCAACACGCCGACGCTCGGAGGGCCGGATGAAGCCCGCATCCTCGATCATGCGTGCCGAGATGGTCTCCGTCCCGGTCTCGACCGCCAGCACAGCCGCCCGCACGACGACGGCGATAATCTCGCCCAGCACGCCCTCCGCCGCCGCAAGAATGCGGCCGGCCATGACCGGGTCGTTGAGGTGCGACGGCTTGCGCAGAGGCAAGGCCGCTTCGAGTGTCGCGAGAAGCCGCCGATATTCCTCGTCATCTTCCCACACGGGCAAGGCGAACGGTTCGAACCGATTGACGAGCTGGTCGTCGCTGCGGATCGCGCGCAACGCCTCGGCCGTGCCGACGCCGACCAGCGGTATTTGCAGTTCGTTGCCCAGCCAGCGCAGCAGGTTGAGCAGCCGACGCTGCTGCATCGAGGTGCCCGACAGCAGATTATGCAGCTCGTCGATCACCAGCAGGCGGGTGTCCGTCGCGCGCATCATGCGCACCGCGATATCCTGCTTGGCGGCAATGCGGTCGCGGGGGCCGAACGGCACCCCAAGCCCGTCGAGGATTGCGCCGAACAGCCGCCCTTCGTCCGGTCCGGGCGGCATCTGCACCCTCAACACCGGCAGGACTGCAACGCCGTCCGCCGCCTCGACGGCAGTGAGCGCCGGATGCGCACGCCGGAACTTCTCCACGATCATGGTCTTGCCGTTGTTCGTCGGGCCGACAAGCAGCAGATTCGGCATCCGCATCCGCTTCGGGAACGTCAGCAGGTCCTCCATAGCCGCCAGGGCGGCGTTCGCCCGTGCATAGGCGATCCAACGATCCGTGCGGATGCGCCGGACGCGCACCTCTGTCGCCTCGTCCACGAACGGCCGGACCGCAGGGTGGAGGTGTGGATAGTCCCCGCTCACGACCATTCCTCGAACGGGAAGATGCGATCCTCCAGCGGCACGTCGGCGTCGGCGCGCCGAGCGGGCTTGCCCAGCTCGGGACTCACCGCCGGCTCGGACGCGCTGCTCGACACGACCCGGAGCCGGCGTTCTCGCTGGCGGCGTGCGGTCTTGGTGGTGTGGACCGCGTCATCGGCGATGGCGCGCATGGTCTCGACCGCCCGGAAGATCGCGGCTTCGTCGACATGCGCGCGCCCCTCCTCCCGCAAGCGCTTCAATGCCAGGCGATGCTCCCACAGGCTGATCGGCGGCCGCCGCAGGTCGCGATAGGCAAGGTCGTAATAGGTGCCATCGGGCCCAAGCAGATAGATGCGGCTGAGATCGCGCGGGTCGTAGCGGACGATCATCCGCTCGGGATGGCCGATCCAGGTGCTGAGCACGTCAGCCCAGTAGGCGATCGAGTGCAGCGCCACGCCATCACGCCGGACCCTGCGACGCTCGATCGGCAGGAAGTCGATCAGGAAGCGGCGAGGGTCGGGCACGGCGACCGGCGCGCCACGGCCGAGCGTGGCGCCGTCGCCGGCGATGCCCCGCTGCCAGGCCGCCAAGGGCGTCATGCCGATGCCCCGATGCAGATCGCGGTGATAGACGCCGGCGATCGCATGGCCGAGCCAGCGCTCGACCTCGTCGATCGTCATGGCGGCGCTCTTCTCGGGATTCAGGTCGCCCTTCTCCTGGACGCTGGAGAACGTCGTGCCGGGCAGCAGGTGGACCTTGCCCATCATGGTGCCGATCAGCCGCTCGATATGGCCGCCATAGTGAGGCGTGCGCACCGGCCGATGGTCGATCGCGATCCCATACTGCTCGCACCCGCGCTTCAGCGCCTCGGACCGGAACTCCTTGGCGTTGTCGAGGTGCAGGCGTTCCGGGATGCCGCGAACCGGCCACTCTGCGTCGATGGCGCGCTCGGCGAGCCAGCTCTCCTTGGCGAGTGCTGCGTGGGTCAGGCAGAGCGCGACGGACGTCGCCGAGGGCGGCTCCAGCGACAGGTGGAAGCCGGCGACGCAGCGCGTGCAGACGTCGATCGCCAGGGTCAGCCAGGGGCGCTGGATCGGTGCGCGCGTCTCGCTGTCGACCACGACCACGTCGACCAGCGTGTGGTCGATCTGGATCAACGACAACGGCCAGTGAGCCTCCAGCGAACCGACGACAGGAGCGTAACGGTCGCGCGCCGCCTTGGCGCCTTGGCGCTTGGCGATCACCTCCCGACCCGGGCGGGCGCGAAGCCGGGCTGTGATGGTTCGCCGGCTCGGCGCAGTGAGGCCGCGCGCCGCGCACTGGCGCAGCACCTCCTCGACCAGGTGCATGATCTTGGGCTTCTGGCGCGTGAGATAGACGCCGTCGATCGCCTCCTCGACCAGCACGTCCACCTCGTTTTGGAGCCGGGAGAAGCCGGCGCTCGGCCCTCGCTTGCGCGGCAGCAAGCTCGTCAGTCGTGGATCAGCGATGTAGCGGCGGATCAGGGCATAGACGTGGGTCGGCCCACAGCCCAGTTCCGCCGCGCCAGCTTCCACGTCCGCTCGGGTTCGGGTCGGATCGTCCGCCAGGCGCCGGACGATCGGCAGGAAGCGGCGGGCTTCATCCCAAGCGGTAGGGCTCACGGTCGCGATGTCGGGCACGCTCACGCCGCACCCACGCGCGTGCTCGGCACGATTGGCGCCGACAGATCGACGACAAGGGCGCCGCGCGCAATCAGGCGCCAGACCACGGCCAGTCCGGCTTCGCGCGTCGTTGGCAAGGCGTCGACCAGCCCGATGAAGTCGATGGCGTCGGCGCGCGCCCGCACCACGGCCAACTCCGCCAGCGCCGTGTCGATCGGCACGTTCCTGAGCGGCAGCAACCTCTTCGCCGCATCGAGGCGCGGACCGCGGATGCCGCGCTCCGTGGCGATCCTGAAGCGGGCGCCATGCTCGCCGGCCCAGGCCCGGGCGGCGGCGAACGCCGGCCTCAGCCGGTGCCAGTCCGATCTAAGGTCGGCGCGATATTTGATCTCGACGATATCGGAGCCCCCGGCGCTCCAGTCGACGCGGAAGTCAGGCGTGTATCGCCGCGACCGCTGCCCCTGCCGGAACCGGATCGTGACCGGCTGCTCGGTCACCACCGCGCCCGCATCCGTCCAGCTCACAAGCGTCACGAAGTCTCGTTCGAGGGCGCTTTCGTGCTCCGCCACCCCCGTCGCAAGGGCCTGGAACCCGGTCACATGCGACCGCCGGCTGAGGGGAATGCGCCGCCGCATCGGCCTCCACCTTCAAACGACTCAGTACGCAAACATCGCACATTTTGGGGTCAGTTCACAAACATGGGACAATATCTATGTCGCCAAGCCTTTGCGCGGACTCAGTTTCCGCTCCGCGCCGATTCACGAAACTCGTCGCACCGACAGGCTCATCCGACGAACCAGCGACGGACTCAGCATAGACACCGACACGACCTCGAATGCGCCATCGGTTTCTGACGGCAGCAGCACTGCAACCAGCATCTCCGAGCCCCTCAATCCGCCTCTTGATCCGCGCTCGGGAGCCATCCGATGATGGCCGCCACGCACCACGCTCGCGACGAACTCGTCCAGGTCGAACTGACCTGGTTGGAGAAGAGACAAGAGAACTGGATACGCTTCGGCACCCACGCCCATGAACAGATCGTCGATCGTCGCCGGCGCATCCTGTCCTATCATCCCGGAGCAGTCTTCGCCTTCGTGCGCTGGGCCGCGAACGACTTTGGAACGATCATCTCACGCATCGATATCGTGCGTGCGGTCGCACGTGGCGATGCCTATCAGACGCTGCCCTTCGTGCGCCCCGGCGGCGACATCCTTCTGAAGGTCCAGAGCTGGCCCAAGGTCGAACGCGTGCTGCAGGCGATCGACGCCATCCAGGGCCTCGACATCGAGCCTGAGTCGGTGTCGCCCGATCATTGGCGGCACATCCATAACCGGATAACCGCCGGTCAGGAGCTCCGCGCCTACACCCTCGACCAACATCGCGCCTTCCTGCTGCGCAAGAGGACCGAGCCGTGAGCCGCGCCGGGATCATTCTCGCTAGCGTTCTCGCAACCATGGGCGTCGGCTATCCCTGCCTCACGCCGATGGCCACGAAGCTCATCTGGAATGCGTCGGCTAGCGCGCCGATCGGCTTCTACACGATTGATTTCGACGGGCGCTTCGAGGTCACCGATCTTGTCGCCGTCGACGCGCCCGAGCCACTCGCGGCGTTCCTCGCTGATCGCGGCTACCTGCCGAGGGGCGTGCCACTCTTGAAGCGCATCCTTGGCGTATCCGGGCAAATTGTCTGTCGCTCGAACCTCACCATCACTGTCGATGGCGTCGAGGCGGGCATGGCGCTCGAGCGTGATCGGGCCGGCCGCGACCTGCCTGTCTGGCAGGGCTGCCGCCGCATCCCGGCCGGCGAAGTCTTCCTGATGAATTGGCAGGTCCGCGACAGCCTCGACGGCCGTTACTTCGGCCTCCTCTCCACCAGCCAGATCGTCGGCCGCGCCGTCCCGCTGTGGACGGACGAGAACGGCGATGGCCGCTTCGAATGGCGCGTCAACGCGGTGAGCGCGCGACCGGCGGCGCGCGTCGTGCCGCCAGCCTTAATCACCGCACCACTGAAAACAGGAGTCAGACATGCAACAGATCGGGGAATTCACGCGCCAGAAGACTGGCTACAGCGGGCGCATCCACACACTCAGCCTCAACCTCGATCTCGCCATCGTGGCGGCAGAGGCGAGCGAAACGGAGAATGCGCCTGACTACCGCGTTCACGCCGGAAGCGAGGACGGCCCCGAGATTGGCGCCGGCTGGAAACGCTCCAGCGAGAAGGCCGGAGATTATGTCTCGATCCAGCTCGACGACCCGACCTTCGCGCAGCCGATACGCGCGAACCTCTTTCGCAATGGCGACGACAAGACGTCCTGGTCAATGCACTGGGCGCGTCCGCGCGACCGCAGCGAGAAGGATTGAACGATGCGCGCTCGCCGTCCGTCGACGAGCCATCCCGGTGCGCCCGGGCGACTTTTCGCTGCCCGGCGCATGGCTCTGCTCTTCCTTTGCGGCCTGTCCGTCGCGTCTCTCATTCCCGTGGCGACAGTGGCACAGGACCTGGCCGCCGCGCGATCGTCGCAGCGCGATCCATTCGGCGCTCACATCAGCGAAGCCTCGCACCGCTTCGGCGTTCCGACCGCGTGGATACGCGCGATCATGCGCAAGGAGAGTGCGGGCGACGCGCGCGCCGTCTCCAGCGCTGGTGCCCGCGGCTTGATGCAGATCATGCCGGGCACATGGGATGATCTGCGCGCCCGCTGGTCGCTTGGCCGCGATCCGTTCGATCCCCGTGACAATATCATGGCAGGAACGGCGTATCTGCGCGAACTGCACGATCGCTATGGCTCGCCGGGGTTTCTGGCCGCCTACAACGCGGGACCTGCACGCTACGAATCCTACCTCGCCGGGCGTCCGTTGCCGGCCGAGACCCGCGCCTATGTCGAGACGCTCGCCCCTCTTATCGGTGGAAGCGAGGGTATGCGCCCTTTCGCAGTCACGTCTGTCGAGGCCATTCCCTGGAAGCACGGCTCGCTCTTCGCAGGTCTGTCGGATCGCAGACAAGCTGTCGCTCTCGTGCTGACCGAGCGACCGCCAAATGACGCAAGCTCCGCACCCACCGTGCGCGATGTCTCTGCCATCGTGCCGCTGTCCGAAGGCCTCTTCGTGGCGCGAGCGGGCAAAGGGATCCAGCCATGAGCGCGTATGGCCGTTTTCGCGCAGCCGCAAGCTCCAGCGCACCCTGGCGTGGATGGAGCGGCAAGGTGGGCAGAACAACCGGAAGATGGCGAGATAAAAGGCCGCGAGGTGCGGCGTCGATCGGTCGTGTTGTTTCAATAGCTTATGCAGGATTTCCGCGAGGTGCGAGGATTTGGTGCACCTCGCCGGAGCGCTGGTTTGCCTGTGATTTCAAAGTCTTGATACGATGTGCGGATATTCGCCATGAACGGTGAGGATGGCTTCCGGATCCGGCCCGGCCGCATCCGCTCGCCCAGCGCCCAGCGCGCCAGGCCGTTCATTGCGCAGGCGCTTGCCGCCGCCCAGAAGGCCGGTGCCCGCGTCTCGCGCTCCGGCCAAATCAGTCCGGGCAATCGCTCGACCTTCGGGCGTGGCCGCTCGGCGAGCGTGCGCGCCAATCGTCTCCTCACCGGTCGCTCGCGAACCGTGATCATCAAGACACGGCTGGTGCGCCATCTCGCGCGCGGCGCCCCGCTTGCCGCCCATCTCACTTATCTGCGCCGCGAGGGCGTCACCCGTGACGGGGAGAAGGCGAGGCTGTTCGGGCCGCAGGCTGATGCGGTGGATGGCGATGCTTTCGCCGCGCGGTGCGGCGATGACCGGCACCACTTCCGCTTCATCGTCTCGCCGGAAGATGCCGTCGACATGGCGGATCTCAAATCCTTCGCCCGCGATCTGATGGGCCGGATGGAAAAGGACCTCGGCACGAAGCTCGATTGGGCCGGCGTCGATCACTGGAACACCGACAACCCGCACCTTCACATCATTTTGCGCGGCCGCACTGATGACGGGCAGGATCTCGTGATCTCGCGCGATTACATCAAGGAGGGGATGCGCGCCCGCGCGGCCGATCTCGTTACCCAGGAGCTCGGACCGCGCACCGATCTCGACATCCATCGCAATCTGCAGCGCCAGGTCGATGCCGAACGCTGGACCCAGCTTGACCGGCAGCTTGTTCGCGACGGGCGCGACCGAGGTGTCATCGACCTTGCCACCGCCGCGAACGGCCAGCCTGATGAATATCACGTGCTGAAGGTCGGGCGGATGCGCAAGCTTGAAACCCTTGGCCTTGCCGAACAGGTCGGCCCGGGCCAATGGATGATCGACGACAAGGCCGAGGCGACGCTGCGCCAGCTTGGCGAACGCGGCGACATCATCAAGCGGATGCACCGCGCCCTGACAGAACAGGGCATCGAGCGCGGCGCGGCGAACTATGTGCTGGCGGCGGAGCGCCTCGACACGCCGATCGTCGGTCGTCTGGTCGACCGCGGTCTCGATGATGAGCTGAAGGGCAGCGCCTACGCCGTGGTCGATGGCACCGACGGCCGCACCCATCACATCAAGCTGTCCGATCTCGACGCCGCGGGCGACAGCCCTCCGGGCTCGATCGTCGAACTGCGCAAGTTCCATGATGCGCAGGGACATCCGCGCGCCGCACTCGCTGTCCGCTCCGATCTGGACATTGAGCGGCAAACGACCGCCGCCGGCGCGACCTGGCTTGACCGCCAGAATATCGCCCGCGAACCGATTGCGCTTTCAGAAAGCGGTTTCGGCGCCGAGGTGCGGCAGGCGCTGCAGCGCCGGGCCGACCATCTCGTCGAACAGGGTCTCTGCGCGCGGCATGGCCAACGCATCAGCTTCATGCCCAACCTGATCGACACGCTGCGTCGCCGCGAACTCGAGGCGCTCGGCCAAAAGCTCTCGGCCGAAACCGGCCAGCCCTTCAACCGCACCCGCAGCGGCGAGTTCGTCGCCGGTTCCTACCGGCAACGTTTCCTGCTCGCCTCCGGCCGCTTCGCCATGATCGATGACGGCCTCGGTTTCCAACTGGTGCCCTGGACGCCGTCCCTGGAAAAACATCTTGGCCGCCACATCTCGGGCATCGCTCGCGATGACGGCGGCATCGACTGGAGCTTCGCCCGCAAGCGTACCCTCGGTCTCTAACCTCATTGTCAAGAAAGGACCGCTTCTATGTCCGCCACCAAGATACTCTGGGGCCAGATCCTCGCGGTCTTGATGATCGTGCTGATCACCACCTGGAGCGCGACGGAGTGGGTGGCCTGGCGCCTGGCGTTTCAGCCCGAGCTCGGCAGGCCATGGTTTCATGTCCTCGGCTTTCCGTTTTACCTTCCGCCGTCCTTCTTCTGGTGGTGGTATGGCTTCGATGCTTACGCGCCTTCGATCTTCGTGGAGGGAGCCTTTATCGCGGCTTCTGGCGGTTTCGCTTGCGTCGCCGTCGCCATCGGCATGTCGGTCTGGCGGGCTCGCGAGGCCAAGAAGGTCGAGACCTACGGCTCCGCCCGCTGGGCCGACAAGCAGGAGGTCAAGGCAACTGGCCTTCTCGGCTCCGATGGTGTGGTACTTGGGCGATATGACAGCGCCTATCTGCGCCACGACGGGCCGGAGCATGTGCTGTGCTTTGCGCCCACACGTTCGGGCAAGGGCGTCGGCCTTGTCGTCCCGTCGCTGCTCACCTGGCCGAGTTCAGCCGTCGTCCATGACATCAAGGGCGAAAACTGGCAACTCACCGCGGGCTTCCGCGCCAGGCATGGCCGTGTCCTGTTGTTCGATCCGACCAATCCGAAATCCTCATCCTACAACCCGCTGCTCGAGGTGCGCCGCGGCGAATGGGAAGTCCGTGACGTTCAGAATATCGCTGACATCCTGGTCGACCCAGAAGGATCGCTCGAGAGGCGGAACCATTGGGAGAAAACAAGCCATGCCCTTCTGGTCGGTGCGATCTTGCATGTCCTCTATGCCGAGCAGGACAAGACGCTTGCCGGCGTTGCCAGCTTCCTCTCCGATCCAAGGCGTCCGATCGAATCGACGCTGTCGGCGATGATGAAAACGGCGCATCTGGGTGAAGCAGGTCCACACCCGGTCATCGCCAGCGCCGCGCGGGAGCTCTTGAACAAATCCGACAACGAGCGCTCTGGCGTGCTCTCCACCGCGATGTCTTTCCTTGGTCTCTATCGCGATCCTGTCGTGGCCGAGGTCACGCGCCGCTGCGACTGGCGCATCACCGACCTTGTCGACGACAAGCATCCGACGACGCTCTACCTCGTCGTGCCGCCGTCCGACATCAACCGGACCAAGCCGCTCATTCGCCTGATCCTCAATCAGATCGGTCGCCGCTTGACCGAAGATCTGCAGGTGAGGGCGAAAAGCCACCGGCTGCTCCTGATGCTCGACGAGTTCCCGGCGCTTGGCCGTCTCGACTTCTTCGAGTCGGCGCTCGCCTTCATGGCCGGCTACGGGCTGAAGAGCTTCTTGATCGCTCAATCCCTCAATCAGATCGAGCGGGCGTACGGCGCCAACAACTCAATCCTCGACAACTGCCACGTCCGGGTAAGCTTTGCCACCAATGATGAGCGCACCGCCAAGCGGGTGTCCGACGCGCTTGGAACAGCGACGGAGATGAGGGCCATGAGGAACTATGCCGGCCACCGGCTGTCGCCTTGGCTCGGTCATCTCATGGTCTCCCGCTCCGAGACGGCTCGTCCGCTGCTCACGCCGGGTGAAGTGATGCAGCTGCCGGCCACCGACGAGATCGTCATGGTCTCGGGTGCGCCGCCGATCCGCGCCAAAAAGGCGCGCTATCATGAGGATGCTCGCTTCAGGGAGCGTATCTTGCCGCCTCCGGCGTTGGTGGCGGCAGTGGAGGGGAGGCCGGACGACTGGACCAGACTGCCTCTGCCTTCCCGTCCCCGGATTGCCGAAGCCACGTCGGCGCCGTCGGCCGCGGATGAGGACCAAACAGATTCCGAACGTCGTCGGCAACCTGAGCTCAGTCGCGTCGAGCCGGTCGTGAAGTCTTCGACCGAGAACGAATTCGAGATCGATCATCTCGACGACGTCGAGGACGATGCTACCCGCAATCGTCGATTGACGCACCTCATGCAAGGCATTGCGCGGCAGGCGTCGCTCGACCCCGGCGACGGTGTGGATATGTGAGGCTCCGATGGCAAAGCCACCCCGCAAACAACGCCTGTCCGTCTATCTCGATCCGAAGGTCATGAGCAGGCTGGCCGAACACGCGGCGCGCCGAGATCTTTCGCGGTCGCTCGTCGCGGAAGCTGCCATCGAGTCTTTCCTCTCACCCGATGGCGCCGAGCGACAGGAGGCGGCGATCACCAAGCGGCTCGACCAGCTCGATCGGCGTATCACACGCCAGGAGCGCGATGTTGGAATTGCGGTGGAGACGCTCGCTGTTTTCGTCCGCTTCTGGCTGGCGACAACACCGGCCTTGCCCGAGCCCGCGGCGCAGGCCGCCCATGCCAAGGCGGGCGAGCGCTATGATGCCTTCGTCACCGCGCTCGGTCGGCGCCTGGCGAAAGGTCCAAAGCTTCGACAGGAGATCTCCGAGGACATCGATGGCGGCCCGGACACACTCCAGCCCGGCAGGCCAGTGGGCTAAACGGACGGGCAGAATGAGATCTTGCCCGCACCGATATGACATAAGTATCAAGGCCTTGGAATGGCATGTTGTTGTCATAGATCACGCTTTTCCGACCTGCCGAGTTTGCAGCCGCAGGGTGAGGTCGCTTCACGGGAAGCACGTTGAGTCATCGCTGCGGCCACCACGGGACGGACCTGGCGCGAAATCCGCACTTTAAGATCCCGTCGACATGAAGGGCCATGCCTTCAGGAGCTTTCATGATCACTTGGAGAAAACAGCGGTTTTCACCCGGACCACCATTTTCGGCGGCTAGGCGGTGTCAGGATTCGTCGTTGAAAATTATAGTCTGCATGCTATAAGGCCGGGGAGAATGAAGAACCAAAAGCCCGCTGTATGGATGGGGTCGTCGAAGGCGGACCTGCGCGAGTTTCCGGTCGATGTTCGCCGGCTGATGGGTGTCGCAATCAACGACGCCCAGAATGGCGAGGAGCACCCGGCTGTCAAAGCCCTAAAAGGCTTTGGGGGCCGCAGCATCCTCGAGGTGGTCGACGACTTCGACGGAGATACCTACCGGGCCGTCTATGCGGTGCGCTTTGCCGGGGTGATCTACGTGCTTCATTGCTTCCAGAAGAAGTCGAAGAAGGGCAGGGAGACACCCAGGCACGAAATCGATGTCGTGACAGTGCGATTGAAGGCAGCCGAGGCGCACTACCGTGAGAACTACGGGAAAGGAACAAAGTCATGACGGAAGACATCACCGCCGAAGTGAGCAGCGGCAACGTGTTTGCGGACCTCGGCTTTGACAATCCCGAAGAGGAATTGCTCAAGGCCAAACTGGCCCGCGAGATCCGCGCCATCATCAAGCGCCGGCGCCTGACCCAGGCGAAGTCGGCTGAACTGCTCGGAATGAAACAGCCCGACGTCTCCGCGATCGCCACCGGGCGCACGGGCAAGTTTTCAATAGACAGGCTGGTTCGCTGTCTGGACCGGCTCGACTACAAGGTCGACGTGGTGGTTCGCCACAAGCCTCGACGGTCAACTCGTGCTGAAGCCGCTTGATCAGACGGCTTTGCCGACGCGCGCACAATTGACGGCGAGCGCCGCCCTTGCCTGAAGATCATCAGCCTTGATTACAGGTCGGCACCGCCAATCTCCTGTATTTGCACGCTACGCCACTACGCCTCGATATAGGTGTTGAAACCACTCGAGACGCGGTTCTCTTAATCGTCCCCGTCCAGGGGCCGCCCATGTTCCCCGGATCGAAACGGGGACACGATGGCAGCTTCGCCTCACAATTCAGAAGGTCTGGCGCGCGGCGCACGCATGCTGCGCACAGCACTTGGACCCGCGATCGCGAGCTATCTCGACGACGCGGGTATCGTCGAGGTGATGCTCAACCCCGATGGGCGTTTGTGGGTCGACCGCCTGGCCGAGGGACTCTCCGATACCGGTGAACGTTTGTCGGCGGCGGACGGCGAGCGCATCGTTCGCCTCGTTGCTCATCATGTCGGTGCTGAAGTCCATGCCGGCGCCCCGCGCGTCTCGGCCGAGCTGCCCGAGACGGGGGAGCGGTTCGAGGGGCTTCTTCCTCCCGTCGTCGCGGCGCCCGTCTTCGCGATCCGCAAGCCTGCCGTCGCCATCTTCACCCTTGAAGACTATGTCGCGGCCGGGATCATGTCGGTGCGCCAGGCAGACGCATTGCGCCAGGGCGTTGCCACCCGTGCGAACACCTTGGTCGCTGGCGGCACATCCACGGGCAAGACCACGCTGATCAACGCGCTGCTCGCCGAAGTGGCCAAGACCGACGATCGCGTCGTCATCATCGAGGATACGCGCGAGCTGCAATGCGCCGCGCCAAACCTCGTGGCAATGCGCACGAAAGACGGCGTCGCGTCTCTATCCGATCTTGTTCGCTCATCGCTGCGCCTGCGCCCCGACCGCATTCCGGTCGGCGAGGTGCGCGGGGCCGAGGCGCTCGAACTGCTCAAGGCCTGGGGCACCGGCCACCCCGGCGGCCTCGGCACGATCCACGCCGGCAGCGCCATTGGCGCGCTCCGCCGCATGGAACAGCTCATCCAGGAAGCCGTCGTCACGGTTCCACGCGCTCTGATCGCCGAAACGATCGACCTGGTTGCCGTCCTTTCCGGCCGCGGCTCCGCACGCCGGCTGTCCGAACTCGCCCGGGTCGATGGCCTTCGCCCGGACGGCGATTACCGGGTCGAGCCGGCCGTCCTTGATGGCGACGACAGCCCGACCTTGCTCATCCAAAGCCCTGAAGGAGAAAATCCGTGATCAAACGCATGCGCCTCGCGCGCCATCGTCTCGCCATGACCGTTTCCGTTGCCACGATTTCGCTGGCGATGGCCGCGCCCGCTTTTGCCTCCGGCTCGTCGATGCCGTGGGAACAGCCGCTGCAACAGATCCTCCAGTCGATCGAGGGGCCGGTCGCCAAGATCATGGCGGTGATCATCATCATCGTCACCGGCCTGACGCTCGCCTTCGGCGACACGTCGGGCGGCTTCCGCCGGCTTATCCAGATCGTGTTCGGCCTGTCCATCGCTTTCGCTGCGTCGAGCTTCTTCCTGTCGTTCTTTTCGTTCGGCGGCGGAGCGCTGATCTGATGGCGGGTTTGGTCGAACAGAGCGGGTCAATGCCGGACTACCCAGTGCCGGGTTATGCGGTCCTCGTGCACCGCGCGCTGACCGAGCCGATCCTGCTCGGCGGCGCCCCGCGCGCCATTGCCATCATGAACGGGACGCTCGCCGGCGCCGTGGGGTTGGGCCTGCGTCTGTGGCTCGTCGGCCTCGCAATCTGGGCGATCGGGCATGTTGCCGCTGTCTGGGCCGCCAAGCGCGATCCGCTTTTCGTCGACGTCGTTCGCCGGCACCTGCGCATCCCGGCGCATCTCACGGTCTGAGGGGAGCCATTGGATGATGAATCTTGCCGAATATCGCAACCGTAGCAACCGGCTCGCTGACTTCCTGCCCTGGGTGGCATTGGTCGGCGCCGGCGTGGTCCTAAACAAGGACGGCAGCTTCCAGCGCACCGCGCGCTTTCGCGGTCCCGATCTCGACAGCGCCGTTCCGGCCGAACTGGTCGCAGTCGCCGGCCGGATCAACAATGCGTTGCGCCGTCTCGGGTCCGGCTGGGCGATCTTCGTCGAGGCGCAGCGCCATGCCTCGACCCGCTATCCCGACAGCCATTTTCCGGATGCGGCCTCGACGCTGGTCGATGCGGAGCGAAAGGCGGGCTTCGAGGAGGCCGGCGCGCATTTCGAGTCCAGCTACTTCCTGACGCTCACCTATCTTGCGCCCGCCGAAGACACCGCGCGAGCGGAAAGCTGGCTCTATGAAGGGCGCGAGAAGAAGGGCCTCGACCCCAACGCGGTGCTGACCGGGTTCACTGACCACAGCGACCGCGTCCTGCGCCTTGTCGAAGCCTTCATGCCGGAGTGCAGCTGGCTCGATGACGCCGAGACACTGACCTACCTGCATGGCTGCGTCTCGACCAATCGCCACCGTGTCCGCGTTCCCGAAACGCCGATGTATCTCGATGCCATGCTGGCCGACCAGCCGCTGACCGGCGGGCTCGAGCCGCGGCTGGGCGCCTCGCACCTGCGCATTCTGACCGTCACGGGGTTCCCGACCGCGACCACGCCGGGCCTGCTCGACGAACTGAACCGGCTGGCCTTCCCGTATCGCTGGTCGACGCGCGCGATCCTGCTCGACAAGACCGATGCGACCAGGCTGCTGACAAAGATCCGGCGTCAATGGTTCGCCAAGCGCAAATCGGTTGCGGCGATCCTCAAGGAGGTGATGACCAACGAGGCGTCAGTGCTCGTAGACACCGACGCCGCGAACAAGGCCGCCGACGCCGACATGGCGCTGCAGGAGCTCGGCGCCGACTATGCCGGCATGGCCTATGTCACCGCGACGGTGACGGTGTGGGACGATGATCCCGGCATCGCCGACGAAAAACTGCGCCGGGTCGAAAAGGTCATCCAGGGCCGCGATTTCACGGCAATGGTCGAAACCATCAACGCCGTCGACGCATGGCTCGGCAGCCTGCCGGGTCATGTTTACGCCAACGTCCGTCAACCTCCCGTCTCCACGATTAATCTCGCCCACATCATCCCGCTTTCCGCGGTGTGGGCGGGGCCGGAACGGGACGAGCATTTTGCAGCGCCCCCTCTGCTCTTCGGCAAGACCGAAGGCTCGACCCCGTTCCGGCTTTCGCTTCACGTCGGCGACGTCGGCCACACGCTGGTCGTCGGCCCGACGGGAGCCGGCAAGTCCGTGCTTCTGGCGCTGATGGCGCTGCAGTTCCGTCGCTATCCCGGGTCGCAGGTTTTCGCCTTCGATTTCGGCGGCTCGATCCGCGCCGCGGCGCTCGCCATGGGCGGCGACTGGCACGATCTCGGCGGTGATCTCAGCGATGGCGCGATCGACAGCGTCAGCCTTCAGCCGTTCGCCCGCATTCATGATGTCCCCGAGCGCGCCTGGGCCGCCGACTGGATCGTGGCGATCCTGACGCGCGAGAATGTGACGATCACGCCTGAGGTCAAGGAGCATATCTGGACGGCGTTGAGTTCCCTGGCCTCCGCGCCCGTCGAGGAGCGCACCATCACCGGTCTGGTCGTGCTGTTGCAATCAAATGATCTCAAGCAGGCACTGCGCCCCTATTGCGTCGGGGGCCCCTGCGGCCGATTGCTCGATGCCGAGCGCGAGCATCTCGGATCGGCGTCGGTCCAGGCATTCGAAACCGAAGGGCTGATCGGAACAGGTGCTGCGCCCGCGGTCCTGTCCTATCTCTTCCATCGCATCGAGGATCGCCTCGATGGCTCGCCAACCCTCCTCATCATCGACGAGGGCTGGCTTGCGCTGGACGATGAGGGTTTTGCCGGCCAGCTCCGCGAATGGCTGAAGACGCTGCGCAAGAAGAACGCCAGTGTCATCTTCGCCACGCAGTCGCTCAGCGACATCGATGGTTCGGCAATCGCGCCGGCGATCATCGAGAGCTGCCAGACCCGGCTCCTCCTGCCGAACGAGCGCGCCATCGAGCCGCAGATCACGTCGATCTATCGCCGCTTCGGCCTCAATGACCGGCAAATCGAGATCATCGCTCGGGCGATGCCGAAGCGCGACTATTACTGCCAGTCCCGTCGCGGCAATCGGCTGATCGAGCTCGGTCTGTCGGATGTGGCGCTCGCGCTTTGCGCCGTATCCGCGAAGACCGACCAGGCCGCGATCGCCCGCATCGTCGCCGAGCATGGCCGCGACGGTTTCCTCGCTGCCTGGCTCAACCACCGTGGCGTCGGCTGGGCTGCGGAACTCGTTCCCGCACCAACCAGCCCCGCCCTCACCAACCGCGCCGTCACCAACCTGGAGAAATCCCCATGAAAATGCGCCCTTCACTTGCCATGCGGTTCGCTGCCGCCCTGTTTGCCGCTCCCGCCGCGCTCTCGCCGATGCTGGCGACGCCGGCGCACGCCTTCATCGTATTCGATCCCACGAACTATACGCAAAACGTCCTGACGGCGGCGCGCTCGCTCGAGCAGATCACCAACCAGATCACCTCGCTTCAGAATGAAGCGCAGATGCTCATCAACCAGGCCCGCAATCTCGCAGGCCTGCCATTCTCCTCGCTGCAGCAGCTCCAGCAATCCTTGCAGCGGACCCAGCAGTTGCTCGGGCAGGCGCAGAATATTGCCTATGACGTCCAGCAGATCGATCAGGCCTTCCAGCAGAAATACGGCAGCGTCCCGCTGTCGGCTTCGGATCAGCAACTCGTCACCGACGCGCGCTCGCGCTGGGGCAACACGGTTGGTGGCCTTCAGGATGCCATGCGTGTGCAGGCGGGCGTCGTTGGCAACATCGATTCCAATCGCAACGAGATGTCGGCGCTGGTCGGCCAGAGCCAGGGTGCGACCGGCGCGCTTCAGGCAACGCAGGCCGGCAACCAGCTCCTCGCACTTCAGGCGCAGCAACTCGCCGATCTCACCGCTGTCGTTGCCGCGAACGGTCGGGCGCAGGCATTGCAATCGGCCGAACAGGCCACCGCCGCCGACCAGGGCAGGGAGCAGCGCCGCCGCTTCCTGACCCAGGGCTCGGGCTACCAGCCCGGCAGTGCGCAGATGTTCTATGGCAAGAACTGAGACCGCACGATGAATGGCAAGATCCTCGCGCGCATCGGCGCGGTCGTCTTCATCGCGGTCGCTTTGACAGTGACCGCGATCGAGATGAGCAGCAAGGATGATGAGCCTGATGACCCGGCGATGCGGGACCGTTCCATCGCGTCACAAGACCCGCTCGCGTCCGAACTGCGACGCTGTTCCGGGATCGGCGAGGCCGGCCCCCGCGATCCCGGTTGCTTGAAGGCATGGGCAGAAAGCCGGCGCCGCTTTCTCGGTCGACGTGACGCGGCAACCGCGCCTGCTCCGCCGACAACGCTGTTTCCAAATGTGGCGGCGCCGGCCGGCCGGAAAGAAGGGCAGGGGACGGATGTGACCGCTCCCGCGATCCAGGCCGAGCCGTCCTGGCCGGAGGCTCGCTGACATGGGCGGCATGGGCGTCATCGACCATTTCCTCGAAGTCTTCACGCGCTACATCGACAGCGGCTTCGGCCTGCTCGGCGGCGAGGTCGGCTTCATCGCCACGACCCTGATCGTCATAGACGTGACATTGGCCGCGCTCTTCTGGTCCTGGGGGGCGGACGACGACATCATGGCGCGCCTCGTCAAGAAGACGCTGTTCGTCGGCGTCTTCGCCTATCTCATCTCCAACTGGAACAATCTCGCCCGCATTGTCTTCGAAAGCTTCGCTGGGCTTGGCTTGAAGGCCTCGGGGACGGGTTTTACCGTCAACGATCTCATGCGCCCGGGCAAGGTGGCGCAGACCGGGCTCGACGCCGGCCGGCCGTTGCTGGACTCGATCTCGAACCTCATGGGCTATTGGTCCTTCTTCGAGAACTTCATTCAGATCGCCTGCATGTTTTTCGCCTGGGCGCTGGTGCTGCTGGCCTTCTTCATCCTCGCAATTCAGCTTTTTGTCACCCTCATCGAGTTCAAGCTGACGACACTTGCCGGCTTCGTGCTCATCCCCTTCGGTCTGTTCGGCAAGTCCGCCTTCATGGCCGAGCGGGTGCTCGGCAACGTCATCTCGTCAGGCATCAAGGTGCTCGTGCTCGCCGTCATCATCGGCATCGGCTCGACCCTCTTCTCAGAGTTCACCGCAGGCTTTGGCGGCAACACGCCGTCGATCGACGATGCCATGGCGATCGTGCTGGCCGCGCTGTCGCTGCTCGGCCTTGGCATCTTTGGACCGGGCATTGCCAACGGTCTCGT
>NZ_CAUM01000157.1 GCF_000350085.1 Mesorhizobium metallidurans STM 2683 | reverse complement strand
TTGAACGCAGCCTTCTGCTGCGCCTCGCTTGGCATCGTGCCGACCGTGCGCCACGCCGACTACCTGGCCTCCTGGCTAGAGGTCCTGCGCGAAGACAACCGCGCCATCGTTCGTGCCGCCTCCCAGGCCAGCAAGGCGGCCGACTGGCTGCTTGCCTTCCTGCCGCAACCTGACGGTGCGGCCGAGGCTGGCCCGGTCGACGTTGATGAGGCCGAGATCGACAGGAGGGCGGCATGATCCTCCTCACCGACGAACTGCGCGAGCGGCTGCTCGCGAGCGCAACGCCGATCACGCACCGGTCGTGAAGTTCTTCAATCCGCTCGGCGAAGGAACCTGGCTCGCGACGGAGCTGGGTGCCGATGGCGACGCCATGTTCGGTCTCGCCGATCTCGGCTATCCCGAGTTGGGCAGTTTCTCACTCCTCGAGATGACGTCGGTCCGGCTGCCCTTCGGCATGGGCATCGAGCGCGACATTCTATTTGCCACCGACCTGCTGATTTCGGCCTGGGCAGAGGCGGCCCGCCGGGCCGGAAGCATTCGCGACGCCGAACGCGTCCTCTATCTGGCCGCCCAGTCTGCTCGGGAGGGCGCGTGAGATCTCGGCTCGAAATCCGCAAGGCCTCAGATGCGCAAAGCGTGTCTGCGGCCTTGTGTCCCTTCAGCTCCGCGTGCGGCGCAGTCCTCAGAGTGAGAGGGCTGCGCCTTCCTTTGTGACGGGTTTGGAGGTCGAGAGAGTCTCAGCCGCCCGTCGCGGAGATAGTCCACATGGTTACGCCCAAGCAGAAGATCACCCTCAACGCCTCGCGTGATATCCCCTTCAACAAGCTGATGCTGAGCCAATCCAATGTCCGGCGCATCAAGCGCGGGGAAACGATCGAGGACCTAGCCGCCTCGATCGGGAGGCGGGGTCTGCTCCAGAGCCTCAACGTCCGGCCAGTGTTGGATGGCGAGGGCAACGAGACCGGCATGTTTGAGGTGCCGGCTGGCGGGCGCCGCTATCGCGCGCTGGAACTGCTGGTCAAGCAGAAGCGCATGATCAAGACCGAGCCAGTTCCCTGCGTCGTCACCAACGCCGACAGTGAGGTCCCGATCGAGGAGGATTCACTTGCCGAGAATTTTCAGCGCGAAGATTTACATCCGTTGGACATGTTTCGCGCCTTCCTGACCCTGCACGACCAGGGCGCCAGCCACGAGGAGATTGCGGCACGCTTCTTCGTGTCCGCTACCTTTGTCCAGCAGCGCCTGCGACTGGCAAAAGTTTCGCCCAAGCTGCACGAGGTCTACGAGCAGGAGGGCATGCGGCTCGACCAGCTCATGGCCTTTACCGTGACCGACGACCACGCCCGCCAGGAGCAGGTCTGGGAGGCTCTCGAAAACTCCTGGTCGAGGGAACCGCAGCAGATCCGGCGCCTTTTGACGGAGACCACGGTGCGCGCGACCGATCGCCGGGCGCTGTTCGTTGGTGTCGAGGCGTATGTCGCCGCCGGCGGCGTGGTGCTGCGGGACCTGTTCGAGTCTGACAATGGCGGCTGGCTGCAGGACCCCGCTCTGCTCGACCGCTTGATCTGCGACACGCTCAAGTCCGCCGCCGACGAGATCGCGGAAGAGGGTTGGAAATGGATCGTCGTCGATGTCGATCTGCCCTATGGCCACAATCACGGCTTGCGGGCACTGGCCGGCACCCCCATCGATCTGACCGACGCGGAGCGGGCGGAACGCGAAGCCCTGCGCGCGGAGTACGATCGGCTGCAAGCCGAGTATGGCGAATCTGACGAACTCCCCGACGAGGTCGATCAGCGACTCGGCGAGATCGAGTCTGCGCTTGAGGCCTTCGAGAGCCGGCCGATGAACTACGATCCCGCCGATATCGGCCGCGCCGGTGCCTTCATCAGCATCGACCGTGCCGGGGACCTGGTCGTCGATCGCGGATATGTGCGCCCCGAGGACGAAGCGATGCAAGCGGTCGACGACGACGCCGCCGAGCCCGACGGTGCGATCGAGAGCGAAGAGGGCAGGGACGATCCTTCGGTTCGCCGCGCCACCATCACCATCGGCGCGCAAACGTCCGAGCCCGATGAGGATGACGGCGACGCCATCAAGCCGCTGCCCGAACGCCTGGTGATCGAGCTCACCGCGCATCGCACGTTGGCGCTGCGCAATGCCGTGGCCGAGAACCAGCATGTGGCGATCACGGCGCTGTTGCATCGGCTCGTCCTCGACACCTTCGGTCATCGCTCCGCGACCGGCTGCCTCGAGGCGTTCGTCCGACATGTCCACTTGCCGACGCAAGACGCCGAGCTGAAAGACAGCCCCGCGGCCAAGGCGATCGACGAACGCCATGAGGCGTGGAAGAGGGACATCCCGCTCGGTGACGACCAGACTCTGTGGGCCTGGCTCGATAGTCTCGATGAAGCCAGTCAGCACACACTGCTGGCGCATTGCGTCAGCTATGGGATCAACGCGCTGTTCGAGCGGCCTAACCCCTATGGCAGCGGCGTTTCCCAGCACGGGCTGGAGCAACGCTTGCGCGAAGCCGACAGGCTCTCCCACGTTACCGGGCTCGACATGGTGGATGCGGGTTGGCGTCCGACGGTCGAGAACTATCTCGGTCGCGTTACCAAGGCCCGCATCCTCGAAGCCGTGCGTGAGGGCGTCGGCGAGCAGGCAGCTCAACTCATCGACCACCTCAAGAAGGGCGACATGGCCAAGGAGGCCGAACGCATCCTTGCCGATAGTGGCTGGCTACCCGAACCGCTCCGTCTGATCGATCAGGACGCACCGCCCGCGCAGCCGGGCGAGGGCGAGGAACCTGACCTGCCCGAATTCCTCGCCGGCGATGACGAAGACGACTCGGCGGCAGCCGATGAGGTCATCGCTCACGCGGTCGCTGCCGAATAGTCCCATCGGCGGGCGGCTTCGGTCGCCCCGTTCACTCCTCACCTCACGGCCCGGCGTCCTGCCGGGCCTTTTTCGTTTCAGGAGACCACCAATGTCCGCCCATATCGTCTATGACACCGCGCCGCTGGGCGCGTTGATCCGCTATTCGGACGGCGCCCCCCGGCCGCCGGCCCGCTTCGCCAAAAAGCTTGCCGCCTGGGAACGGCGCAACGGCCTCGGCCGTCTCGTCCGCAAGGAGCCGCCGCGTGACCGGCCGGCCTATTGCGCGCCGGCGTCGATCATTCTCAACGAGGGCAATTTCGCCTCCGGCAGCGTCATCCTCGTCACCGTCATGCGCGAGCACAGCCTCGACGGCGATCTCCGCTACGAGATCGTCGAGAGGCCCACGATCGGCATGGTCCGCGTGCTGCTGCCGGTCGGCGACAATCTCGAACTCCTCCATCTCGCTGACAGTCGCGAAGCGGCCGAACTGTGGCTGGCCAAGCACCGGCACGGCCATGCGCGAATCGAGGAGGTGACAGCCGACGAGATCGGCGCCGACGTCGTCGAGGGCCGCGCGGCGGCGTGAGCCGCGCACCCGCACGCCGGCGCGCACAGACCATCAATCCATCAACCAAGGCCCGGGCTCCGACAGGAGCGCCGGGCCGCTTGTTTTTTTAGGAGCAACACGATGCCCGAATTCACTATCGAAACCACCTACCACCTGCCGGTGTTCCGGCACGCAACCTATTCGGCCGACACGCCCGAAGCCGCCTGCCGGTTGGCCATTGAGGACAAGGACTGGTCTGGTCAAAGGGAGGACTACGAGTCCTCCGGCGAAACCTATGTGACCGGCATCTGGGAAGCTGCCGATGCCGCCTATCGCGGACAGCCCATCCGGGTCCCTCGTCATTTCGGGGAGGCACTGCAGCGCAAGGCCGCGCATTTCGAATTAATGCTTGGCTTGCTCAAGATCATCGCCGGCGACGCGAAGGCGGGCCGCGCGACCGCCCCGGAATGGCTCGCCAAGTCTGAATGGGCGATCGCACTGGGTGAGGCCATCCTCGACGGCTCTCGCGGTCCAGACGAACCCGCCGCAGACGGAGGCGATCCCGATGCCTGAGATCATCGAAACCACCGTCTACCGCCTCGACGAGTTGTCCAAGGCGGCCAAGGAGAAGGCGCGCGCCTGGTATCGGGAGGCCGCCTTCGACCACGACTGGTTCGAATTCGTCTATGACGATTTCGAGCGCATCTGCGAAATCCTCGGCGTCGCGCTGAAGACCAGAGCCGTCCGCCTTATGGGCGGTGGCACAAGGCAGAAGCCATGCATCTGGTTTTCAGGATTCTGGAGCCAAGGCGACGGTGCCTGCTTCGAGGGGCGCTACGGTCACGCCAAGGGAGCGCCGGCCAGCATTCGCGAACACGCTCCAAAGGACGGCGAGCTGCACAGGCTTGCCGACGCGCTGCAGGCGATCCAGCGCCGCAACTTCTACCAGCTCCACGCCGCCATCTCCCATCGCGACCGCTACTATCACGAACACACCATGGCGGTCGCGGTCGAGCGCGACAGTCCGACCTGTCAGGACATGACCCCCGATGCGGAGGAGGCCGTCACGGAGGCGCTGCGCGACCTGGCGCGCTGGCTCTATCGGCAGCTCGAGCGCGAACACGAATATCTGACCTCGGACCCGGTCCTGGACGAGGCGATCCTCGCCAACGAATACACCTTCACCGCGAACGGCCGCCGCTTCGGCTAGGTTCCGATTCGCGCCGCGCGATCGATGCTTGAAGCGCTCCCCCCTGCCTGGCCGATCGCTGCCCTGATGCGTTGCGTCCGCAGGTCTGGACGCGGCGTCCCCGCTGTCAACGGGCAAGCCGTTCCCCCAGCGCAGGCAATGGGTGACATCGGGTCTTCGCCTGCATCCACCCGCGCGCCATCGCAACGGGTCAGGGAGTCGATGGCCATGTGCAGGGTTCTCAACAAGCATCACGCGGGCGTGCCGGCGGGCGCAGTCTATATCGGCCGCGGATCGAAGTGGGGCAATCCCTTCCGGATCTGCCCCGATGACGATCGCGACGCCGTCATCGCGAAATACGAGCGCTGGCTCGCAGATCAGCACCATCTCTTGCGCGCCCTCGACGAGTTGCACGGACGCGATCTCGTCTGCTTCTGCGCGCCGCGTCCGTGCCACGGCGATCTCTTGCTGCGACTCGCCAACGCGACGCGCGAGGAACGCATCGCATGGTGGCGCAAGGCCGCGTGATCGTCGTGCTACCGCCGGCCGAGCCACCGGCCCGCTGTAAACGTCCTGCCCACTGCCCATCGCCTTCCGTCAAGACAGCCTGCCCTACGGCCGCATCGCGCGTTGCCCGATCCCAAGATCCTCCCGGCGCAGAAAACGCCCGCTCTGTTTGACGCCCGCTAAGGGCTCGCCCGCCTCATGCCGTCAACCCGCAAGGGGTTCCCCTCGGTCCCTCGGTGACGGCAGCGGCCGGCCCCTTCCTGCTGGCGTCGGCGGGACGGTTTCCGCGCAAGGATTGGAGGATAAACCCATGGCAAGCACTGAGCAGCCTTATCACCCGGATGACATTGTGGTTTGGTCGGACGGCACCTGGGCGACGCTCGGGGAAGTCTGGGCCGGTGACTTTGGCTGGATGTCTGATGACTACGAGATCGTGCGCGCGGCCGATGTCGAACGGCTGAAGGCACTGAACCTGGCGGACGATCTCGGCCTCCCCTGAGAAGAGGGAGAGGAGGACCGGGACGGGTTTGAGCCGGCGCGGTGGAGAAAGAGAGCGCCGTGCGGCTCGCTCCCATTCCACTCTCCGAGGTTCCCGTCATGATCCCCATCTCCGCTTCCGCGGCGCCCGCTGCCGCGCCGCTCCCGCTCGCCGAAAGCGATGCCGCCAGCGTCATCTTCGCCGCCGCCGTCCTGTTGCTTACCCATCTCGAACGCGGCGAGCGCATCGATGCACCAAAGCTGCGCTCGGCGATGGAAACCGCCTTCGGCGCCTCCGATGCGGCCGGTGCCTGGGACTGGAAACAGGCCTACGATGCCTGCGAGGCCGCGACCGTCATCTTCCTCCGTAAATACGGAAAGGCACTGTTCCGCAAAGCCGCATCCGCGGATGCACGGCTTTCCGCCTTGTCGAAGATCGTCGGGCTTATGCCAACGCATACCCGCCGATCCGAAGAAACCCAAACCTTCCAGCAGTTCTCGACGCCGATCCCGCTCGGTCTGGTCGCGGCAACCGCCGCCGCCATCACACCAGCCGACCGTGTGTTGGAGCCTTCGGCCGGAACCGGGCTGCTCGCCATCCTTGCGGAGATCGCTGGCGCCTCGCTCGTCCTCAACGAACTCGCCGAGACGCGCGCGGTACTTCTCTCCTCCCTCTTCCCGGCCATCCCCGTCACCCGCTTCGACGCCGCCCAGATCGATGACCACCTCGACGCCGGCGCCGTCCCGAGCGTGGTGCTGATGAACCCGCCATTCTCAGTCATGGCCAATGTCGAGGGCCGTGTCGCGGACGCGGCCTGGCGGCATATCGCCTCGGCGCTGGCGCGCCTGGCGCCCGGCGGTCGGCTCGTGACCATCACCGGGGCAAGTTTCGCGCCCGACAATCCGGCCTGGACCGCCGCATTCACCCGCCTGCAGGAACGCGGCCGGGTCGTCTTCTCCGCTGCCATCGACGGTGCCGTCTATGCCAAGCATGGCACGACCTTTTCGACGCGCCTCACCGTCTTCGACCGTGCGCCCGCCGACGATCCAGGCGTCTTCCCTGCCGCTCCCGGCGTCGCCCCCGATGCCGCCACGCTCCTCGAATGGGTCAGCGAGCATGTGCCGGCACGGCTGCCGGTCACCATGCCCGCGGGTGCGACGCCCACATCGTCACCGCCCGAACGCCGCACCGTGCGCGGCTATCTTGCGCGCTCCGCGCGGGCAACACCGCGGCCGTCGATAGCCGATCCCGAGGCCGTCGAACTCGCCTATGAGGCCGTGGATTGGCAGCCCGCCGAGGGCGGCCGCATAAGCGATGCGATCTATGAAGATTACGGGCTTCAGGCGATCCGTATTCCCGGCGCGCAGGCGCACCCGACCCAACTTGTTCAGTCGGCGGCGATGGCCTCGGTCGCTCCGCCCAAGCCGAGCTATCGGCCGCGCCTGCCACGCAACGTTCTCGACCTGCTGTCGGATGCGCAACTCGAAACCGTCATCTATGCCGGCGAGGCCCATGCCGAACATCTCGCCGGGGCTTGGACCATCGACGACACGTTCGACGTCGTCAACGCCGCCGCCGATGACGCCGCCGGCGCCGTCCGCTTCCGCCAAGGCTTCATGATCGGCGACGGCACCGGCGTCGGCAAGGGTCGGGAATCCTCGGCCGTGATCCTCGACAACTGGATTCAGGGCCGTCGCAAGGCGGTGTGGATCAGCAAATCCGATAAGCTGATCGAGGATGCGCAGCGTGACTGGTCTTCGCTCGGCATGGAGCGCCTGCTGGTCACCCCGCTGTCGCGTTTCCCGCAGGGCAAGCCGGTGACGCTGCCGGAAGGCATCCTATTCACCACCTATGCCACGCTACGCAGCGACGACCGCGGCGTGAAGGTTTCGCGGGTCAAGCAGATCGTCGAATGGTTGGGCTCTGATTTCAATGGAGTGATCATCTTCGACGAGGCGCATGCCATGCAGAACGCCGTCGGCGGCAAGGGCGAGCGGGGCGACGCCTCTCCCTCGCAGCAGGGCCGTGCCGGCCTGCGGCTCCAACACGCCCTGCCGAATGCCCGCATCGTCTATGTGTCGGCGACTGGCGCCACCACCGTGCACAATCTGCCCTATGCCCAGCGGCTCGGCCTCTGGGGTGGCGAGCATTTCCCGTTCTCCACCCGCGCCGAGTTCGTCGAGGCGATCGAGGCCGGCGGAGTCGCGGCGATGGAGGTTCTGGCGCGCGACCTTCGGGCGCTCGGCCTCTACACGGCCCGCTCGCTCTCCTTCAACTGCGTCGAATACGAGTTGCTCGAGCATGAACTGACCCCCGAACAGGTCCGCATCTACGATGCCTATGCCGGCGCGTTCGGCATCATCCATAACAATCTCGATGCCGCCATGCAGGCGACCAATATTACGGGCAGCACCGGCGCGCTCAATGCCCAGGCCAAGTCGGCCGCGCGCAGCGCCTTCGAGTCGGCCAAGCAGCGCTTCTTTGGGCACCTGCTCACCAGCATGAAGACACCGACCCTGATCCGCTCCATCGCCCGCGATCTGGAAGACGGCCATGCGGCGGTCATCCAGATCGTCTCGACCGGCGAGGCGCTGATGGAACGGCGGCTGGCCGAGCTACCGACCGAGGAGTGGAACGACGTTCGTATCGACATCACGCCGCGCGAATACGTCTTATCCCGAGTTCGGGATAAAACGTAATATGCCGCGTCCGCGTTATGCGGAGCACGGCGGGTCAAGTCTCTGATCTGCTTTTTCATTTCTGATCTCCACTTGGCATAATCATAGATGCCGGGCGGAGGCCGCCCGGTACTGTTTTTCGATGATGGCTGTTCCAGATTTACTGGTGCCATGGGTTGGTTGCGGCCGCGAGAGCGGCCATCAGCTTGTCCGACGGCTCTCGGAACCGGCCAGCCCTGATCAGCGGGGGATGGTGCGCGTCGAGAAGCGCAAGCTTCTCGGTTGGGTCGGCGCGCAAATACATCTCGGTGGTCTGGATGCTGGCATGACCGAGCCAGAGCGCCACCTTACGGACGTCTCCGGTTGCCTGGAGCGTGTGCATGGCACAGCTATGCCGAAGCACGTGCGGCGTGACGCTTTTGCCGGCAATCGACGGCACCGTCTTGCCGGCTTTCGCAACGTGCAAGCTGAGCCTGTAGGCGAATCCATCGCGGCTCATGCGTTTGCCGTCCCGGCTCAGGAACAGTTCTGGACCGTGACCATCTGGCCGAACGGCCAGCCATGCACGCAATGCGGCCTGAGTTTCTTTCCAGAGCGGCAGGATACGTTCTCGTCGTCCCTTGCCGAGGACGCGAACGCTGGAAAGCGACCTGTCGGGGAAGTCTTCCATCCGCATCGCCAACAGTTCGGATGCCCGCAAACCTGCGGCATAAGCGAGATGGAGCATCGCGCGGTCACGCAGGCCGCCGCGCGTGCGAATATCGGGGGCCGCAAGCAGCGCTCGGATCTCTTCCCGAGTCAGATAGTCGATGAGCCGGGTATCCGTTCGTTTGACCGGTAGCGCCCGGATCATCATAGCCTGCTCCAGACAAGCCGGTTGCCGATGTTCGACGAAGCGAAAGAACGCCTTGATCGCCGAGAGCCGTGCATTGCGAGAACGGGCGGTATTGTCCCGCCCTTCTTCCACATGCTGCAGAAATGCTCGCACGAGTCCGACGTCGAGATCCTCGATCATGAGGTCGGAGGGCTGTCGTTTGAGCCGATCGGCGGTGAAACGCAGCAAGAGCGTGAACGCATGCGCGTAGCTCGCGATTGTATGCGGGCTTGCACCACGTTCATTCGGAAGGTGGTTTTGCAGGAACGCAGAAAGGTCAGGGGCGAGCGGAGTCATGCTGCACCTCCGACAAAAGCGCCTTCGGTCGCTGAAGCGATCGTGCGCAACAGGACAGGTGTCGCCTCGAGATACCAATAGGTGTTGGCAACCTCGGCATGGCCGAGATAGGTGCTCAACGCAAGCATGTGTCGCTGAATAGCCTGCGGATCATTCCCGCAGGCTTCCAGAGACCGCACTGCGAAGGTGTGGCGCAGATCGTGCAGCCGGGGACCCGGCCCCGTTGGGTTGCGGTACCCGAGCTGTCTGACAATCCGGACGAAAACCACATGGGCTCTGGTCTTGGTCGGAGCATGACCGTGACCCAGCACCAAGAGATCGTCACTTGCGCCACGGACCTCACGTCGGACGGCAAGGTATTGCTCAAGCGCAGTGCGGGTTGATGCGTGCAACGGGACGAGGCGGCTTTTGCCGAACTTGCCGCTGCGAACCACGAGGCCGTCATCCGTCAGATCATCGCAGCGGAGGGAAAGAGCTTCCGAAATGCGGAGCCCTGTCGAGGCAAGCAATCCGAACAGATGATGATATGTAAGCGGGCTGATCGGAGCCATGCCCGGCACCTTCAGGGCCTCCGCCATGATGTCTGTGATCTGATCCGGCATCAGAATGTAAGGAGCTGGCCGCCGCCGTCTGCCGCGCCCCATCAGCCCTGCGGCCGGCACTTCATGCCGTGGGTCCTCACCGTGCAGAAACTCGGCAAAGGCGCGTGCGAGGCCAAAACGTTTACGGGCGGCGTTCGGCGTAGCCGCTTCACGCACCCATTCTAGTATCAACTCGACAGTTATGATGGTGGCGGCTCTTTCGCTGGCGAGTATGGCGAATTGACTCAGGGCCTGTTCCTGCGCATCGAACTTCTTGCCGAGGGCGCGATGCAACTGGATATAGCGATCGACGTGGTGGTGGATCATGACGCTGCTCCCGGCCAAGACTGAACAACGGCTGCCAGCATCGAGATATCCACCTTCGCGTAAATCGCGGTCGTGTCCCGAGAGGCATGCCGGAGGGCGATGCCGATCTGATCTAGGTCGGCACCGTCGCGCAGCCAGGCGGACGCCAGTGAATGACGGAACACATGGGATCCTGTCGGCAGGTGGGAAAAACCGCCGCGATTCAGGATGCGGGCGACGATGCCGGCGATCTCGGCCGAAGAACGCAGCGGGGTAAACGGCGCCTGTGTCCGCAGAAATACCCGGTCCGTCGAGACGATGGGCCGCGCATCCTCGATGTAGGCGAGAAGTGCATCACCCGCATCCTGGGGCAACGGCAGCATCGTCCCGCGACGACTTTTGCCGAGCAACCGTAGTCGACCGGCCCGCCAGTCGATATCGAAAAGGCGCAGCTGCCACACATCCCCCGCCCGCAGCGCCATTCGCGCGAGCAGGAGGAGGATGGCGCGATCTCGGATATCGACCGATGTCGTCGTACCCGAGGATGCTATGATATCTTCAATCGTTGCCGTCGGGATAACGCGCGGAACGGTTGATAGCTTCCGTCGAATTGCTGGCGGCACTGCATGCAGCAGAAAGGGAGCGCAAAGGCCCTGGCTGACGGTGAAGCGCAGAAACGCGCGCAGCACCGTCACCGTCATGCGGATCGAAGAGCGCGAGCGTTCCGGAATCTGATCCAGAACGATAGAGCGGATGGTCGCGGCATTATAATGCGCCGGGTCCTTGCCGAGAACGCCGATCCAGCGTCCGGCTTCGTGCTGGTAGCGCCGGATCGTCTCCTCCGTCGCCCCACGCTCGCGGCGCAGCCATTGGGCTAAGCCGTCCAGTCGCGGATCGATCTCCAGAGTATCGGGTGGCGCAGAGAGATTGATCACGTCTTGGTCACGCAGGAAATTGACGAAGCGACGAGCACCGCGACGGCGATCTTTGGTTCCCGTGTCGGTCACTCGTCGGCCTCGCTTGGTTCGGATACCGCACCGACAATCGTGCAGAGCAAACTGTTCAATGGCGACGTCAGTGATCTCCTTTGCAGGAATACGCGCCTGCAAGATCCATTCGGCGAAATGCCGCGCCTGACTTAATCGGCCGGCATAGGTCGGCTTGCTGTAGCCGACGGCTCTAAGCCGGACGGAGAACTCTGGCAGGTATTTGTCCAGCCGGTCGACACTGGCCGGAACGGTCACGATCCCGGCATTCTCCAGATGTCGGAGGAACCGGCGGACATCAGTCATGTAGACCGGGTCACGCAGCTGGCGGGGGCTATAGCGCCCGCAACGACAGCGATGCCGCGCAAAACGATCAACTGCTGCCGCATCGAGATCCTTGTAGGCGATATCGTGGGCGCCTGCCCACTTCAGAAAATGGCGCGCCGCGCTTAGGGCGCCTGCCGCGAGCTTGGGGTGCTGCGCCAGATAGCCCTGGACGAGAGCACGATCATCGAGAGTGGCGGCGCGTGGACCACCGCCGGAGCGAGAGTTCGGGTGAGAAGCCATGAGGGTGTCCTTCTGCTGTTGAGAGCAGAGGCATCATGATTATGCCAAGTGGAGATCCGGAAATGAAAAAGCAGATCAGAGACTTGACCCGCCGTGCTCTGCATAACGCGGACGCGGCATATTACGTCCTTGATTACCTCGCCCATTCCTTTCCGGTCCAGCTCTACGAACCGTTCACCGACAGCGAGGGCAATCTGTCGTCGCGGCCGGTCTATCGTGACGGCCAGCCGGTCGAGAGCCGTGAGGCGGTCGCCCGCCGTGACGAGTTGATCGCCAGGCTCGCCAGCCTGGCGCCAGTGCCGGGCGCGCTCGACCAGATCGTTCAGCACTTCGGGGCGGACATCGTGGCCGAGGTCACTGGCCGCTCCCGCCGCATCGTCCGCAAGTCGGGTGCCGACCCTAGGGCCGCCCGCCTTGTCGTCGAGAACCGCGCCGGCTCGGCCAACCTCGCCGAGACGCAAGCCTTCATGGACGACCAGAAGCGCATCCTGGTGTTCTCTGATGCCGGTGGGACGGGTCGCAGCTACCATGCCGAACTCTCAGCCCGGAACACCCGGCTGCGCATCCACTATCTGCTCGAAGCCGGCTGGAAAGCCGATACTGCCATCCAGGGCCTGGGCCGCACACATCGCACCAATCAGGCGCAGCCGCCGCTGTTCCGGCCAATCTCGACCGATGTGAAGGCCGAAAAGCGCTTCCTCTCGACGATCGCGCGGCGCCTCGACACGCTGGGCGCCATCACCCGCGGCCAGCGGCAGACCGGCGGCCAAGGCTTGTTCAGGCCCGAGGACAATCTCGAAAGCCACTATGCCCGCGACGCGCTGCGCCAGCTCTATCTGCTGATCGTGCGCGGCAAGGTCGAAGGATGTTCGCTCGAGCGCTTCGAGGGGGCGACCGGGCTCAAGCTCATGGATGCCAATGGCATCAAAGACGAGTTGCCCCCGATCACGACGTTCCTGAACCGGTTGCTTGCTTTGACCATCGAACTGCAGGGCGTGCTGTTCGGCGCCTTCGAGCAATTGCTCGCGGCGAGGATCGAGGGCGCAATCGTGTCTGGCACCTATGATGCCGGGCTGGAGACGTTGCGAGCCGAGAGCTTCGCCGTCACCGACCGGCAGGTGATCTACACCCATCCCCGCACCGGCGCCGAGACCCGCCTGCTGACCATCACCGAGCGCAAACGTAACCGCCCGGTCACGCTCGATGCGGCGCTCGATAATCTCCGCGATCCGCGATCCATGCTGCTCATCAACGAGCAGTCGGGCCGCGCCGCGGTGCAGATCCCAACGACCAGCGTCATGCTCGATGACGGCGAGATCGAGCGGCGCGTTCGGTTGATCCGTCCGATGGAAGGCCAGAATATGCCGCTCAAGGCCATGGGCGAAACCCGCTGGATCGAGGCGGACCGTGATGCCTTCGCCGCTGCCTGGACGGCCGAAATCGCCGAGGTGCCGGAGTTCGCCGACGCAGTTCTGCACATGGTCACCGGCCTGTTGCTGCCGATCTGGCGCCGGCTCCCGAACGAGTCGACGCGCGTCTATCGGCTGCAGACCGATGAAGGCGAGCGCATCATCGGTCGCCGAGTGTCGCCGGCTTGGGCCGCTAACGCCTCGGTCACGGGCGTCGCATCGCTTTCGCCGGAGCACGCCTTCGCGGCGCTGCTCGACGGCCGGACCATCCTCGACCTGGCCGAGGGTCTCCAGCTTCGCCGCAGCCGCGTCATGGGTGCGTGGCGCATCGAATTGTCGGGCTTCACCGACACGATGCGCGAGCGCCTCACCGCCTATGGCCTCTTCCACGAGATCATCTCATGGAAGCTCAGGATGTTCGTGCCGACCGATGCCAATGGCGTCACCGTGCTCGAACGCGTTCTTGACCGTTTCCCGATCGAGCGCGTCAGTGAGCGGGAGGCCGCATGATGCCGCGCCACGATGCGTCTGACCTCGCGCATCGCCTCGGCGGATATGCTGAGGCGGTGTGTCGCCACTATCTGTCCAATGGCCGTCGCCAGGGCAACTATTGGACGGTCGGCGATGCCCGCAACGCACCGGGCCGCTCGATGTTCGTCCGGCTCAAGGCGTCTCCCAAGGGACCGCCGGGTAAATGGACCGACGCCGCGACGGGCGAGCATGGCGACCTGCTCGATGTCATCCGCGAGTCCCTCGGCCTGGTCGACTTCAAAGACGTCGCCGATGAGGCACGCAGCTTTCTCGCAATGCCGCTTTCTAACCTTCCCCGGACAACGGATCACTCCAAAAGCCTGCCGGCTTCCGTCGGATCACCGGAGGCAGCCCGCCGACTGGTCGCCATGTCGAAGCCCATCATCGGCACGCTCGTGGAAACCTATCTGCGCGGGCGCGGGATTACGACTTTGCACGGAACCGGATCGCTGCGCTTCCATCCCCGCTGCTACTATCGGCCAGACGATTGTGGTCCGACCGAAACCTGTCCGGCAATGATCGCTTCCGTCACCGACCTCGACGACCGTCTGACCGGCGCGCACCGCACCTGGCTCGCACCGGACGGCAGCGGCAAGGCAGCCGTTGACACGCCGAGACGGGCCATGGGGGATCTCCTCGGACACGCGGTCCGGTTCGGTGTCCCCAATAGCGTGATGGCCGCCGGCGAAGGCATCGAGACGACGCTCTCGCTACGATGCGCCTTGCCCGACATGGCGATGGCCGCAGCCCTCTCGGCCGCCCATCTCGCCGCCATCCTGTTCCCGCCGACTTTGCACCGGCTCTATGTCATCCGCGACAACGATCCGGCCGGTGACGGTGCCCGCGACAGCCTGATCGAGCGCGCCGCCGAGGCCGGAATCGAGGCGATCGTGCTGTCGCCGGCGATGGAGGACTTCAATGACGATCTCCGCTGTCTCGGGCTGGACGCCATGCGGGCCTCGATCTCGGATCAGCTCATGCGCGGCGACCGCTTCCGCTATCTGACGCGGGCGGCATGAGCCGGCAGGGGAAACGAGCGGCGCATGGCGGCGGCGCGCATCGCATGGAAGCCCCGCCGGTACAGAGCCGCGAACCGGCCTTCAAGAGGGCGATCGGGCCCACAAACGGGCCGGCCAGGCAATGGGGGCCGCCGACTATTTTCCGGCGGCGGGCGATTGCTGGCGAAAGCCACCGAAGAGGCGCGCCACGCCTTTCCATCGCGAACCAAAATAGCCGGCCGCCGCCATCCTCCGCTGCCGCTGCGGCCCTCTGCTTCGCTCCGGGTGCCGGGCCGTCCCGCCCGTGGGCTTTCGTCGCCATGAAGGCCGCGAGGGTCGCGGTCAAACCGAGGGAGCATCCCATGAGCGAGCACGACGACACCGAACCGCACCACGCCGCATCCCCAACCGATCACGTCCTCACCGAACTCCAGCTCTATGGCTGGCGCCCCTTCGCCGACGAGCCCGATCCGCGGCCACTGCCTGATGGCGACCATGTGGCCGGCGCCGTGGCCGATATCTTCGACGCCCTCATCGCCACCCTGGCCGACACGCGCCTCGAACCCGATCTCGATGACCTGCTGTGGAGCGTCACCAATGTCTTCCACCGCGCCGTTCTCCGGATCGAGCGGCAACTGGATGACAACGAGCAGTCCCAGCGCCGCCTGCAGCGGGAACAGGATGGCACCGAGATCAAGGCGGTCGAACTGGAAAACCTCACCGCCCAGGGCCAGACCATGATCGAACGGCGCGACGCCTTCGAGCTGATGCGCGACCAGGCCGCCGACCACTACGATCAGCACACCGGCTCGGCCTGGCGACCGCGCACGGGGTCGATGGTCAACCGCCACCATCTCACCGCCGCAATGATCGATAGCCGCGACTTCCTCGCGGCAAGGCGGCGCGCGGAAACCGAAATCATGTTACCCGCCGGCCCCAAGATCGCCTTCTCCGGCGGCGATACTGCTGATCACGAGCTGATCTGGGCAAAGCTCGACCAAATCCGCTCCAAGCACCCCGACATGGTGCTGATGCACGGCGGATCACCGAAAGGCGCCGAAAAGATCGCCGCCCGCTGGGCCGATCATCGCAGGGTGCCGCAAGTCGCCTTCAAGCCCGACTGGAGCAAACATGCCAAGGCCGCTCCCTTCAAGCGCAACGACCAGATGTTGGCGGTCATGCCGATCGGCGTCATCATCTTTCCGGGCACCGGCATTCAGGAGAACCTCGCAGACAAGGCCCGCAAGCTCGGTATCCCGATCTATCGACTCAGCGGCTCATGAGCGCCGCCTTTCGCACTCACAGTCGCAGTCCAGGTTCGGTCAGCGCTATTGCGCAATGTCTTCTTCTCACCGAAGCCGACGTATGCCCCTAGTGACGCGCATGTCCGGTTCGCGCCCCGTTCGCGACGTTCAGATTGCGATCGGCCCTGCCTGAAAGCTGCCCTCCGCTGCGGTCCGTCGCGCAATACAATGGGTCGAAATGCATATGGGTTCGCCTCCCAATGCTTCACAAGGAAATCAACCGTTTGTTGCCTGGCTGCCATTCCGTTAAAGGCAGTTCGCAGTCAGAGGGAGACCGATAGACCCCCGTCGACCGCCAAAACATGTCCGTTGACGTAGGCGGCAGCGTCGGACGCGAGAAACACCACGGCTCCGCCGAGTTCCTCAGGTTGAGCCCAGCGGCCAGCAGGGGTTCGCGCCTCGACCCATTTGGTAAAGGCCTCGTCGTTGATGAGCGCGGTATTGAGCTCGGTGGCGAAATAGCCAGGGGCGATCGCGTTGATGGTGATGCCGTGGCGGCCCATCTCGGCGGCGGTCGAGCGGGTCAGTCCATGCAACCCCGCCTTCGCCGCCACATAGGCGTGAATGGTGGGGCGGCCAAGGATCGCCGCAACGGATCCAGTATTTATGATGCGCCCGAATTTATTCGGCAGCATCAGGCGCACCGCCTCGCGCATCATACGGAAGCAGGCCGAAAGATTGACCGCAATCACGCGGTCGAAGTCCTCGTCCTCCCATTCGACTAACGGGCTGCGATGCTGGATGCCGGCGTTGTTTATCAGGATATCGAGGCGGCCGTGGCGTTCGACGATCCCCTCAAGCGCCGCCCTTGAGGTCGCCGCGTCCGCAACATCGAACGGCAGGGCTTCGGCACCGATTTTTTCCGCCGCCGCGGAGAGGGTGTCCATGTCGCGCGCGTTGACAATCACCGTTGCGCCGTTTTCCGCAAGCGCCTTGGCCATGGCAAAGCCGAGGCCACGCGAAGCACCCGTCACCAATGCGACCCGGCCCTTAAGCGAGAACATTTCCGACATTGAACCCCCTGGAGCGAGATAAGATGATAAAGCAGCAGTCTAACCGCACCTCACTCCAATGAAAGGGCGGGAGTTTCCTCCCGCCCTAAAGCACTATTTGGCGACGCAGGTATCGGCCGTCTGCGGCGTGCAGACGTCGAGGCCTGTGTAGGTCGGGTCAGCCGGGGGCGCCTTGCCGTCCTTCATGTCCTTCAGTGCGATCATCGTCTTGTAGCCCATTTCGAACGGCCGTTGACCGACCTGGCCAAGCGAAAGCCCTTCCTTCATCTGGTCGATCTGCACGGGAAGCGTGTCGGCGACGACAAGGGCCAGCGCTTTCGAGGCAATCTTGTCCTTGTACGGTACGACTGCGGCGCGGTTGGCATCAGGAATGAATTGCGGGAAGCCACCCGTTGGGATGAATGCGTCAAGATTTGGATTTTTCGCCATGATGTCCTCAAATTGCTGCACCGAAAGCGGAAAATCATCATTGGTGTAGAGCGGACAGCCTTCGATTTCGGTCCAGCCGTTCTGGCCCGTCAGCCGGTCCCCGGGCGAGGCTGCCGATTTGGTGCCCGAAAGCGTATCGCGAATGCCCTGCATGCGTTCATTGTGGTTGGCCGCCGCCGCGCCGCCCGACTGGATGCAGATCGTGCCGCCTTTAGGCTTGACCTGCATGGCAAGCTTGGCAAGGTTCACACCGATCTCATAATTGTGGGTGCCGATGTAAGCGACGCGAAGATCCTTGTTCTCGGGCAGCAGGTCGGAGTCCCAGGTGAGGACCGGGATGCCGGCTTCCTTGGCGGCCTGCAGCGCAACCGCCATCGCCGCGGCGTTCGATGGCGACACGGCAATGCCGTCCACCTTCTTGGCCACGAGATCCTGCACGATCTGCACCTGCTCGTCGCCCCCGCCATGCTCGCCGGGGCCGATATACATGCATTCCAAGGCGCCCTTCGATTCGGCTTCTGCCTTCTTGCAGCCGTCGCGTGCCTGGTCGAAGAAAGGATTGTTCATGTTCTTCGGCACCAGGGCGAAGGTATATTTCGCCTGGGCACCGGAAACGGCGAGCACCATTGCGCTTAACGCCACGGCCGCCATCAGCAGACTTTTTTTCATTTTGACTGTCTCCTCCTAGCTGGAATGCCCCGTAGGCCTCCCGCCGGCGGGGTTTTCTAGCGGCTCTTTTTGGGCATCAAGACTGCCAGCCAAGCAGCGAGAATCGATTTGCCGCCGGCTTGCATGCCTAAAAGAACCGCGAGAACGATGAAGGCGCCGACGAAGGCGCCTTGCCAATTTGAATCGATGCCGGCCATCAGCAGCGCATTCCTAATCACTTCGAGGAATGCTGAACCGATGATCGCGCCGAAGGCCGTGCCGGCTCCGCCCATAAGGCTGGCTCCACCGATGACCGTCGCGGCGATCACGCGCAACTCGTAGCCTTGGCCCATGGCATTGATGGCCGAGCCGTTGTAGCCGAGGAGCAGGAGTGAGGCGACCGAAGCGGTGAAGGCCGAGAAGACATAGGCCTCGAATTTGATCCAGTCGACCGGCACGCCGGTGAGCCGTGCCGCCTCCTCATTGCCGCCGATGGCGAAGAGATGTCGGGCCCAGGCAGTGAAATTGAACACGAAACCGACGATCAGGGCCAGAACCACCATGGTCCAGAACTGCGATGACAGTTCTGGTATCCAGTGCGGTGCCCAATCCTGCGGCCCATGCAGCGGCCATTTCGCCTGACCGATCGCCTTTACGATCGGGGCATCGGGCCCGAATTGGTAGAGCATCTGGTTGGCGGAGAATACGACCGCCAGCGAGCGCGCCGCGGACAGCATGCCGAGGGTGACCACAAAGGACGGCATTCCAATATAGGCGACGAAGAATCCGTTGACCGCGCCGCACGCCATACCCGAGAAAAGGCCGACAGCGAATGCGATGTACCAAGGATAGTGCCAGGTCAGGAACAGGCCGGCGACGATGACCACCAGGCCCATGATCGAGCCGACCGACAGATCGATGCCGCCAGTGATGATCACCACCGTCGTGCCCAACGCCATGATGCCGAAAGGCGCGAAGTTGCGCGTGACGTTGGCGGCGTTTTCGGAGGTGCCGAAGCTCGGCTCCATGGTCGTCATCAAGGTGACGAGGGCAATGAGCGCGATCGTCACCCAGAACGGCTGACTTGAAAATATATGTTGTAGGGCCGTCTTTTCCTTGGTCGCGACAAAGTCCGACATGGCCGGTCGGCCGGTTTCCGGGGCCGACTCTCTAACACTAGCCAACTCCCGAGCACTATTCGCCACGGATGGCCCCCGTTATCAGTCCGGTGATTTCTTCGGGCGAGGTGTTGTCGGCCTGCTTGTCGGCAACCTTCGAACCTCGCCTCAGCACGATGATACGATCAGCGACGGCGAAAACGTCAGGCATGCGGTGGCTGATCAACATGACGCCAACCCCTTGCGCTTTGAGGCGTCGGATCAATTCGAGTACTTCCGCCACCTGGCGTACCGAGATAGCGGCGGTCGGTTCATCCATCAACACCAGCTTGGCGTTCGAAAGCCGGGTCCGGGCGATGGCTACCGCTTGGCGCTGCCCACCCGACATCTTCCTGACGAGGTCGCGTGGCCGGGTTTCCGATTTGAGTTCCTTAAACAGGCCTGCCGAGCGGTCGATCATCGCCTGTTTATCGAGCACCCTGATGGGCCAGATGCCCTTCTTGATCTCGCGGCCAAGGAAGACGTTCTCTGCGGCCGTCAGATTATCGGCGAGCGCTAGGTCCTGATAGACGACTTCGATTCCCTTGGCGCGGGCCTGGATGGGTTTGTGGAAGTGACAAACCTCGCCGTCCACGACGATTTCGCCGTCGTTCGGCGGGAAATTCCCGGCCACCGTCTTGACTATGGTCGACTTGCCGGCGCCGTTGTCGCCCATCAGGCCCACGACTTCACCCCGCTCCACCTGGAAGCTGATGTCGGTCAGGGCCTGAATGGCCCCAAAATTCTTGGAAACGTGACGAACCTCAAGCACCGGCATCGCGGTCCTCCCCGGACAACACTTGTCAATTTTGTCCCGGTGTTATGCAAGGCAGCTAATCAGCGAAACGCATTCAACACAATGGTTATTAGATCTGCCTTATAAGATGGCAATCTTCCTCAGCAACGGCAGACGAGAAGCCGCTGGGCCCTACGTCAATTGCCATAATGGAGCAGGAGTCCTCATGGAGGGGAAGCGCGAACTGAAATTCGCTGACGATATCGTTAGCGCTCTGGACAACAGTGGCGATCGTCGGTTGCCGACACATGGAGAGTTGACAAGCCAACAGAGGAACCCTCAAGGACAATGACATCAAGCTGACAGAAGCCCACACCGTTTCGACCGCAATGAGGTCGGGAGTTGAATGGCAGCTATCCCTGAATCCGCCCCTTAAACCGGACCGCCCCCTTCCGGCCTCACTGCGGTCATTCGAGAACCGGCGACGGATGACCGCTCTGGCGCAAAGCGGACGACTTCCCGTCGAGCTAGGAACTCGGTCTTCGGTAGACATCGAGCCGAGTGCGATGTTGGGGCGCGAGAAGCGGTACAGGCGGCTTGGGGGATGGCTTGTATCTCGCTCGGCATCGTCCGTCCGTCAGTTCCAGGAACGAAGCACCACCCCTGCTAATGCGACGCTGATCCTTGGTCCAGCCGATGGCCTGACGCCATCAACCCGCAAGGGGTCGGACTACGCGAAGCGTGCCGCCGCTCCGGCTTCGCCTTCGCGGTGATTGCGGCCATCGGCCGAACACATCGGGCGCCTGTCAGCGGGGGAGGGTCCTCCGCTTCAAACAGGAGCCGGATCGATGTCCTTCGCCGACGCCCATGCCTTCGCCTTCAGCCTCGCCGCCACTCTCATGGTCACTATCGTCATCTTTCGTGCTGGCGACGGCACTCTCTCGGTCGTGCCGGCGAACGAGTATGACGGCGACGACACCGCCATCATCGGCGAAATCGACCCGTTCGCCCCATGACGGAGCGGACACCGCGCCTGGCGATGCAAGAACACCGGCGGGTTTCACCCGCGCTTTTCCTTTGCTATGCTGTGCTGTGCACTGCGCCAGGTGGTGGTGGAAGGCGCAATCGCCAGAGTCATTCTCTCGGAGACACCACCATGATCATCCTCGGCATTCTCCTGTGCGTCGCGGCCATCGGCATCTTGTGCTGATTGCTCTTCACGCTTGCTGTCGTCGCCCTGCCGTTGTTCCTCGGCGTCAACGCAGGTGCATGGGCATTCCACGCCGGTGCCGGCTGGCCTGGCGCGCTCCTTGTCGGCATCCTCGCAGCCGGGTTGACGCTCGGCGTCGGCCAAATCCTCCTCGCCGTTATCAGGCCCATGTGGGCGAAGCTGGCGATCGCGATGGTCTTCGTCGCTCCCGCGATGGTCGCCGGCTACCATGCCACTCATGGCATCGCGAAGCACATGATGCCTTCGGAAATCTGGCAGATCGTCTTTTCCGTCATTGGCGCGATCGCGGTCGGCGTCACGGCATTTCTGCGGGTCGCGGGCATGGCCGCCGCCGACCAATCCGGTAGGGACATGGTTCAAGCTTAAACCCGCGCGAGCGAGGCGGGCGGACCAGACCGACGAAGGCCTAGCCTCCTCGTCATCGGTGGTTGGAGCAACCGGCCGCATGCCAAGGATCGAGCAACGGCCACGCCGACGCGGCCTTGTTTGTGGACTTGGACTTCTGTCGACGCCGCAAGGCAGGCCGACCAGCCGGTGGCAGGACGGCAGCGCGAACGGTCGCGGCGTCGTTGGAGGTGCGCGGGATCCGATACCTGGAATGTGTACGCTACGCCAGTGCGCCCCGCAGCGATCTGCTGGCGGCACGTTGGACGCCGACGTCTCCGATGCCAATCCGTCCCAAGAGCGCTCCAAACGGCCTCTTCAACGGGCTGATCTGGCCGAAGGACGGCTGAAGCCTCGACCGCCTAGCCGCAACGCCGCGTCCCGACTTTCTTCCCCTGCCGGCTCCCACCCCACGCGGCAAGCGCGCGGGGACCCCGAGCGCCGCCATTCCTCGCGAGGCAAGAAAGTCGTTCCTGCGCCGTCCTCCGCGTTGCTCCGGTCGCTCGCGATGCGTCGTCGGTCGCCTCCGTCCAAGTGATCGCCATCGAGGCCGCATGGTGCGGGCTCGGGAACAGAAAACGGAGACTTACAATGGCTACCATCGGCACCTTCAAGAAGTCCTCATCGAACGAGTTCACCGGCGAAATCGTCACCCTCAGCGTCCAGGCCAAGAATGTGCGCATCGTCCCAGACACTCGCGCCACTGGCGAGAACGCTCCCAGCCACCGGGTGCTGGTCGGTCGCGCCGAGATCGGCGCCGCCTGGTCGAAAACCTCCAACGAAGGCCGCGACTATCTGGGTCTCAAGCTCGACGATCCGAGCTTCAACGCCCCGATCTACGCCAACCTCTTCGATGACGAGGAAGGTGAGGGTTTCTCCCTCATCTGGTCCCGCCCGAACGCGCGGCGGGGTGACTAAGGACAGTCGTCA
>NZ_CAUM01000158.1 GCF_000350085.1 Mesorhizobium metallidurans STM 2683 | reverse complement strand
TTTTCATATGTTCGTTCGCCGCAAACTATCCGCCGATCGAATGATCGATGGTGTCTTGCTGACGCCGCGCGAATACGAGTGCCTGCAGTGGGCAGCACAAGGCAAGTCCGATTGGGAGATCGGCTGCATCCTGGGGATCACGCAGCGCACGGCCGCCTTTCATCTGGGCAACGCTCGCCGGAAGCTTGGGGTGACGACCACCAGGCAGGCAATTGGGCGCTTGGCCCGTTCGGGTTTTTCGGATCACTGACAAGTTAGCTTCACGTGCGCGGCGGCGTTGAAGCGTCGCCTGTGGGCGCTCGAGTGCCTCAATGCCCTTTGTGCTGCCTGCCCCTTTTTTCCGCCGAAAAACTGGGCCCCGATTGAACGTCGCTCTTCGGGGCATCGACGGATCGCTCGCCGGACCTTCACATCGCGAGATCGTTAAAGTGCTGATCGTAAGTCGGGTCCACGCCGACTGGGCGGATCCTGGCGATCACCTCAGCGATCGCATTCGGGGCGTCTCTCCGGCCGTGCGTTCAGGAATGAGGACTATCGTGAGTTCCTTGCCTGAAAACGTGACAGTTCCAGCCGTGCGTCAGCCGCCGAACAGTTCCTTGTAGCCGGTCGTTACCATCCAGTTCGCCCGGTCGATATGGCTGCGAACAGCCTTGCGGGCGCGCACCGGTTCAAGGACGGGGTTGATGCCGAGAATGAGTTCGGCCATTTCCTCTACGCTGGCATTGTCGGCGCAGGCGTCGAGGATGCGCAGGTAAATGGTGGAATGCTGCCTGTCGTAGCTCGTGATGCTGTCTGACCAGGGGACCTCGTCGCGCAGTGTTGAGCTTTGAGTCCCATCTGTTCCCGTTGATCGATTCATGTCTGCCGCGAACCTCGCATGTTGATCGCTGGATTCAAGACAGCATATCCCAAAATGGGATAATCCGGAACCGGGATTAGTGCCTGAGCCGGTCTTTACCTGACCGGTTCGCCTACATGCCCAAATCTCTTCGCTCTCCCCGCCACCAGCGGTTTCTGGACCAGCTGATATCGCTGCGCAAGGCCAAAGGCCTGACCCAGACGCAGGTAGCTGAAAAACTTGGTCGGCCGCAATCTTTCGTGGCCAAGTACGAGGGTGGAGAGCGGCGTCTCGATGTCATTGAGTTTCTCGACGTAACTGCAGTGCTTGATGCTGATCCGTGCGAGATTCTGTTGAGCCTACGGTCATAGCTGGCGCCGGCGCGCCCTTGCGGAGCGCACCGGCTGCCGCGGACCAGCCCGCTTTTCGTCGGAAAGCTCAGGCGTCTCACCCATTCGGCTCCCAGCTTGGCGCGGGTCGTCCGACCCGCCCAGCTCTTCTCTGTTTCGCCTTTCCCGCCGTGCAGGGGTAGACGGCACTCCCTCCTAGGGCCGCCGCGTCATCCCGTAACCCTTCGCTCTCGCTTCGGTCCTTCTCCTCGTTCCGGTTCTTCGGATGCGGTCAGCCTGGAGGGCGGCCCTTGCGGTCGCAACTCGCCGCCCACCCCCGCTTCCGGGGGAAAGCCGCGATCGGCGAGCGAAGATTAAACGATGCAGACAGAAGCGAACCGCTAGCGGAGACACAGGTGAGGGGCTGGCGCTCGGGTGTCAGGCTCTACCAGGAGATCACAGGCCGTATCATTGCCCGAGCTGGAGCCCGACACCGTACCGTGTGTGCATGGGGCAGGGCGAAGGACGGCCCTGGCTGTCGAGGAATGCTTCCCTGGCGCCAGACAGTGGCAGCAGCCAAACCCTATCAAGCAGCGCTTATGGAACGAGTTTTGCGTCGCTATTTCAGCTGAATGATCATCGCCGGAGAGAATATGCTGGAAAAATTCGAACGTTACCCGCTCACCGCGAGGACTGCAACTCTGGTCTCGCATTCGGCGGAAACAAGCTGCGCAAGCTCGAATACATCATCCCCGATGCGATCGCGTCAGATACCGACACGCTCGTCACCGTGGGCGACGTGCAGTCCAACCATACGCGCATTGTCGCCGCAGCGGCCAAAATCGGCATGAAATGTCTCCTGGTTCAGGAGAGCTGGGTTCCACATGAGGATGTCGTCTACGACCGGGTAGGCAACATTCTTTTGAGCCGCACCTTGGGCGCAGAGGTGCGCCTGGTCGACGAGGGCTTTGACATCGGTATCCGCCGCAGCTGGGAAAAAGCGCTTTACGAGGTCTAGGCAAGGGGCGGCCGGCCCTATGCGATACCGGCTGGGGCGTCTGTTCACCCGAATGGAGGCCTCGGCTATGTGGGGTTCGCGGAGGAAGTGCGCGCCCAGGAGGAACAGCTAGGGTTTGCCTTCGACTACATGGTCGTTTGCACGGTCACCGGTTCAACGCATGCCGGCATGCTCGTCGGATTCGCCAAGGACGGTCGACAGCGCAACGTGATCGGTATCGATGCCTCTGCTACCCCGGCCAAGACTAAGGCGCAGGTGCTAAGCATTGCCCGACATACAGCGACCCTCGTCGAGCTCGGATCGGAACTTGCCGAGGATGACGTGGTGTTGCTCGAGGACTACGCGTACCCGCGTTACGGCATTCCCTCCGAGGAAACCAAGGAGGCGGGTATGATTACGGATCCCGTCTATGAGGGCAAATCGATGCAAGGGATGATCGACCTCGTCCAAAAAGGCTTCTTTCCAGAGGGATCGAAGGTCTTTTACGCGCATCTCGGCGGCGCGCGGGCGATCAACGGTTATGGCTACACCTTTCGCAATGGCTGACGCTCGACAGATCTCGACGTGCCGTGTCTGCCGTGACAGCGCTGCGCCAAGTTTTTCCGAAGGCCGTGGGGAAACCGCAGTGGGCAGTTAACTGCCTCGGTGAGCACGACAAGACGCTGCCCAGTTCCCGACCCGCGCCAGGCTTGTTCGACCGCCAACGCAAGCTCCCGTGCGGTGGCAAAATGTCCGCCACCGGGGCCATCTACCCCAACGAAATCGGTGTCGCAGAATCCGCAGAGCCGCATATGACATTGCTTAAGCGGCCTTCGAGTGAGCAAGGGAGCATCTCGCCTGGCTTACGAGACGCGGCAATAGGTGGGAAATGTCCCACTGCACGTTTTGGAGCTCGTCCCACGCGGGGGCCCGATGCCGAAAACCCACTCGCCCGAACTCCACGCAGAATTAGGTTTCAGCGGGTGGAGGCTGCGGGGAAGGGTTTCTGGTTCCTCGAAGCCTATCACCACGAGAAACGCCTCTATCACGTCGCTCATGGCGATGATGCCTTGACGAGGACGAGGCGTGAGAATCCTGGTGTCTCCTCGAAAGCCTGCCTCACAGCACGGAAGAACTCGCTCATCAGCCGCAAGCCGCGCTCCAGGATGAGGCGGTCGAGCGATGAGTATGTCGTGTGGGGCAGGGCGCCGAGAAAATCCGCCATGTCCTGATCGGTGATCTGAAGGGCTTCATCGATGGTCTTGCCGACGATGAATTCGGTAAACGTCGAGGAAGCGATTATGGCCGAGCCGCGGCCGAAGGTCTGGAACGTTGCGGCAGTAATCGTCTCGGTCTTGGGGTCGAAACCCATCATCAATTTAAGCCCGTCGCCGCAGGCGACGGCGCCCGGCAACGGGCTGCACGTGTTTCAAAACTCTCTCGGAGATTTCACGCACGTATCGCAGATTGGGGACCCTGGACACCCCCAGATCGGCTTGCCCGCGTAGCAGCGGCAGTTGTCTATGGGACGCGGCCATCTGCAAACGCGATGGTATCGTCCGGAATATTATATTGGCGAACTGAACACCACGTCGCGCATACTTGCGGCTGGCGGGGACAAACGCCCATGATCGTGGGGGGCAAAGACAGTCGTCCATCGACGTTCTCCCCTTTTTTATTGAGAGGCACAAGTTGAAACCGCAAGACGGCTGCTAGGTCGCGAGCATACGAAGACGCAACATGTCGCCGTCCTCCAAGCTTCAGGTCTTCAACGCTCTTTCAGCGGCTTGCTGAGGGAATGCTATTGGGAAAGCCACATATGTCCGGGTCGAGTAATCTTGCGGATGAAAAGCGCCAGAGCGAGCTTTCAAGCTTTGTCCTGAGGGAGGTGCAGCGAATTCTCGCCCAATGTGATGAGGCGAGGCAGGTTGACAGGGCAGCTGTTGCGCCTGCTTCCGCCGATTTGACTGCCGTGGCCGCCGAATTGCTTGGCTGGCTGGAGGCCGAAGCAGCGCGACGACTGAACGCTCAGGCGTGTGAGATCGCTTCGCGACCCCGGCCAGCCGATCATCCGCTCGGGCATTCGGTACTGAAAGATTATCCGAGAGAAGGCTCGCGCATTGCAGAGTGGGCCGGTCCAGTTGCTGGCTCGACGCATCTCGAGAGACGTTTTGGGATACCGCGGTCAACGCTGCATTGGTGGCAGCAGCACAATGATGTGGTTGCCTTTCGAAGAGGCTCCCGCAAGCATGTATTTCCCCTGGCTCAGTTCATCGACGGCAGGCCCATGCCCGGAATCCGGCAGGTGCTCTCCTCGATCTCCGATCAAAGATTGGCTTGGCTGTGGCTGATCAGTCCCTCGCCTCTTCTCAAAGGCCGCGTTCCTATCGAATTGCTCAGGGAAGATACGAACACAGAAGTCGTTGCGTCGGCCGCCCAGGCCATTTCTCTGATTGGAGATGTCTGACGTTGGTCAGGCGTCGGTGGTTTTTCGTGCAGATTTGATGCGTACGCAAATAGTCAATGTACCAATTGTGCGGTTTGTATAAATGTATAGTTGTTCAATTTGTGCAAGTAATACTGATAATTTAGTGATAAAAATACAACTGATACTGCAAGGTTTGGTCGGAGGCGGAGTTTGCACTTGCACTATTCCGTCCGGTGAATAGCGTTCGAGCCGGGAAGGATGCTTCGTGATGCGCATCTTTTTCGATCGTGGGGACAAGGGAGCGGTTCGTCCATCGACGTCCTCGCCCTTTTCAAATCATTCAAGGAGATCAAAATGAACATCAAGAGCCTTCTTCTCGGCTCAGCTGCGGCACTGGTCGCAGTTTCCGGTGCGCGCGCCGCCGACGCCGTCGTCGTTGCCGAGCCGGAACCCGCTGAATACGTCCGCATCTGTGACGTCTACGGCGCCGGCTACTTCTACATCCCCGGCACCGAAACCTGCCTGCGCATCGGCGGCTATGTCCGCTACGACATCGGCGTCGGCGACATCGGCACATTCACCGGTGCGGGGACCGTCGACGTGGAGGACGGCGACGATCAGGATACCTACTGGAAGCGTGCCCGCTTGTCGCTGAGGACCTGGACCGGCCAGGAAACCGAGCTCGGCACCTTGAAGACCTACACCGAGACCCACTTCAACTTCCGCAACGTCCAAGGCGATACATCTCCGATCCTCAACGAAGCCGACAACAGAGCCGTCACGCTGCCCTACGCCTGGATCCAACTCGGTGGGCTGCGCGTCGGTAAGGACGACTCCGCCTTCGATACGTTCAGCGGCTACGCCGGCAACGTCTTGAACGATACGCTGGTTCCTTACGGTGGCTTCGACACCAACGTCGTCCAGTACTATTTCGACGCCGGCAACGGCTTCTCCGCCGTGGTTTCGCTCGAACAAGGTTACGGCGACTTCACGATCGACAGCTACGTCCCGCATGTCGTCGGCGGCGTGAAGTGGACGCAGGGCTGGGGCGCGATCACCGGCGTCATTGCCTACGACAGCAACTATGAAGAAGTGGCCGGCAAGGTTCGCCTCGACGTCACCCCGATGGAGAACCTGTCGCTGTTCATCATGGCCGGCTACGGCACCGACGACAACTACACGGATGGCGGCTTCGCAATCCCCGCCGGCGGCCGCGGCATGTACAAGCTGTGGAGCGGCAATTGGGCGGTCTGGGGCGGTGGCACCTACACCGTCAACGAGAAGACCTCGTTCAACACCCAGATTTCGTATGACGAAGGTGAGAATCTCGGCGTCGTGGCGAACATCGCCTACGATATCGTCCCCAGCCTGACGATCACGGCCGAAGCCAGCTACTTCCATGTTGGTGATGAGACCGTCAGCAACTGGACCGGTGCCGATGACGACGACAACTTCGGCGGCCTCCTCCGCTTCCAGCGCTCGTTCTAATCAGTAGCGTTTGACTGAAATCGAACCCGGCGGGCAACCGCCGGTTTTTTTGTATCGGCGTGGCTGTCACGTAGCGCGATGCATGACGCCGGCAATGCCAGCCATGGCCGTTCTTTGCTGGATCGGCCTTCAATTTCTAAATCTGAACGCCGGCGAATGGGCATCAGCCACCATGCCTTCCTCATCCCCAGGGCGGAGCGACGCGAAGCGGAGCGCAGACCCTGGAAATGACGAAGGGAGGGATGCTGACCGGTGCCGGCCGCACGCTAGAAATCGGCCCGCGAATCTATGCGCTTGCGACCCCCGCGGTCCGCACAATGCGGACCGGCGACCTCAAGTCAAATCTCTGCAAGATCGCCCAGCGACTGGATCAGCGGCTGAATTTCGTTTTCATAGTTCTTCCAGCGCTTGACCGACGATCTGTAGATCGGTTGGCGAACCTGCCAGCGGCTGGGCGTGTTGACCGAACCATCCCTGTCGAAAAAGCGCAGGCAGGCGTCATCCCAGGGCAGCCCGAGATAATCAATCAGGCGGCGTGACTGGGCTTCCTGGTCGTCGACCAGCGTTTCGTAGCGATTTTCGAAGATAAGGCCTGGAAAGACCTCGTTCCAGTGCCGCATCAGGCGGTCATATTCGCGATAATACAGGCCGAGTGTTTTCAGGTCGGTGTTGTAGCTGTGTGCCTCGCTGAAGTTGAGGACGAAGCAGGAGACACAATTGTCGATGGCGTCACGACGGCAATGAATGATGCGCGCGTTGGGGAAGAGAAGCCCGATAAGGCCGATCAGTTCAAAATTGTGCGGCGTCTTGTCCACGACGCGAAGCGCGGCAGGCGCCCGCTCCCGCAAGTAGGACAGGTGCTCTTCGGCCAAGGTTCTGGACAGGTCTTCTGTGATCGAGGTGATCGGCTGGCTCAAATCACCAGCCGATGATGTCCTGAGACCGATCGCATTCGCAACCCGCCTCAGTTTGCTAAGCTCCCCTGCGCCATGAACGTCCGGATGGCTGGCGCAGATCTGCTCCGTGAGCGTCGTCCCCGAGCGTGGCATGCCAACCACGAACACAGGCGCTTCGGAAGGATTTCCATAGCCGGCGCGGGCAGCCAGAAAGTCCGGCGTGAAGGTTTCAATCATCGAATCGATCCACCGACGATACAGATCGATATCGAACCTTTGGCCGGAGGCCTGTTTCGCCTTGTTGAACTGGTCGAATGCCTCATCATAACGCTTGAGGTCGTTCAGCACCTTGCCGGCGGCGTGATGGAGTTGCTGCGCGCCTTCCGCACCAAGTTTCGGATTACCGAGCTCACGAAGGATGGATTGGAGCTCCTCTGGCTCCTCGGTGAAGTTTCGCGTCTGTACAAGGTCGTTGTAGGCAGCCGGCACGCCAATTCGACGTTCGATTGCTTGCTTCAGATAGACGGCGGCTTCATCCATACGCCCCAGGCCGCTGAGCGCGCTGGCCAGCCCGGCTCGCACCTTGGGATGATCGCGGTTGATTTTCAGCGCCTTCTCGAAAAGCGGTAGAGCCATGTCGGGCTTGTCAAACGCCGTGTAAGTGCGCCCCAATGCACAAAGTGCTTCGATAAGGCCGGGCTGCAGTTCCAGGGCATACTGCATATGCATGATTGCTGGCGAATACTCGCTGACCTTCACATAGGCCTCGCCCAGGCTGAGGTGGTAATAGGGGTTTTTAGGTTCCTCGCCGACCGCCCGTGCGAAATATCGCAAGGCCCTCTCATCGTCGTAGCCCAGATATATGGTCCCCAGGATGTACAAGGCGAGCGGATGGTTTGGCGTGCGCTCCAGAACCCGAAGGCATCGGTCCTGAGCCTCGTCGAGCCGCTTGGCCTGCTGAAAGGCATATGCCTGTTTCAGCAGCGCGTCGTCGGCCTGCGCACGTGATTGGGCGTTTCCTTTCTGCGGGCTCGCTAAAGGCTTCGCTATCGGCACCTTCGCTTTCGGCGCGGGTCCGGGCTTGATGTGCTTTGACCAGGCAGGTGGGAGTCGATTGTTCATGCTATCTCGCTAGCAAAAGAGATATCTCGCTAGCAAAAAGAGCGGCGGGAATCCAGCGTGCTGGTTGCAGCCAAGCGGGAGCTTGCGCGGCCGACTGTGCCGCGCTAGTACCTTTTCACAGTGGTTCTGACTGGTTGATTTCCAGCCATTCGAGAATGGGCAGGCGTTGCGGAGGAACAAGGATCTCGATGCTTCTTGGAACGCGGGTTTGACGGCGAATGAGGCCGTTGCGTTCGAGGGTGACGATCATCTGATGGACCGACGGCGGACTGACCTGGAAGTGGCGTTGGATGTCGGCTTCGGCGGGCGGGCACCGAAACATGTGCGAATAGGTGTAGATGAAGGCCAGGTACTGACCCTGCTTTTCGGTGAAGCCCTTGTCGGCGGGCCGCTGTGCAGCGTCTGATTTTTGACTCATCTTTGGATTCGTCCGGTGCCTCCGACGAGGAGGCCGCAATGAACATACGTTATCGAGTGGAACTGAGCCAAGCCGAACGCGACGAGTTGAACACCATGCTGAAGGGAGGCAGGCATGCTGCCCGTAAGCTCAAGCGAGCCCAAATCCTGCTTGCCGCGGATGCCGGAAGCAGCGACGAGGAGATTGCCCGGGTGGCGGCGGTGGGCGGCTCGACCGTCTATCGCACCAAGCGCCGTTTTGTGGAGGGCAATCTGGAATACGCAATGAGCGAACTGCCGCGTCCGGGGGCCGAGCGCAAGCTGACCGGCAAGGAGGAAGCCTTGCTGGTGGCGACGGCGTGCGCGAACCCGCCTGCGGGCCGACGCCGCTGGACGCTGGAACTGCTTGCCGACGCCATGGTCAAGCTGACCGATCACGATAGTCTGTCGCACGAGACGGTGCGCCGCCGGCTGGCCGAGAACCACCTCAAGCCGTGGCGCAGGGACATGTGGTGCATTCCCCAGATCAACGGCGAGTATGTGGCACGCATGGAAGACGTGCTCGATCTCTATGCCGAAGCGCCCGATCCAAAGCGCCCGGTAGTCTGCTTCGACGAGACCCCGGTGCAGCTCATCGGCGAGGTTCGTCAGCCCATCCCCGCCGAGCCCGGCCAGTTGGAGCGCTACGACTATGAGTACCGCCGCAACGGCACCGTCAATCTATTCGTCTTTCTTGACGTGAACCGGCCTTGGCGAAGGGTCAAGGTCACCGCGCGGCGCACCGCACGAGATTATGCCCACTGCATGCGCGACCTCGTCGATGTCCATTATTCCGAGGCAAGCTGCATTCGCGTCGTGCAGGACAATTTGTCGACCCACACGGCGGGCGCTCTCTACGAAGCCTTCCCGCCGGCCGAAGCCCGCCGCATCCTGCGCCGTCTGGAATTCCACTACACGCCCAAGCACGCCAGTTGGCTCAACATGGTCGAGATCGAGATCGGCGTCCTCAACGGCCAGTGCCTGGATCGACGTATCGACAATGCCGAGCGTCTCACCAGCGAGATCGCCGCATGGGAGCGCCAGCGAAACGCTGCCGGAGCTCGTATCGATTGGATGTTCACAACCGACAAGGCCCGAGCCAAAATGGGTCGGGCCTATCCGCAAGTGCTCAAAGAGTCAGAACCACTGTGAAAAGGTACTAGCAAGAAGGCCCTTTTTGAACGAGCCTTTGCCATGCGCCAGCGGGCTCCCCTCACGCTGATCGGCCAATGGCGCGTCCACTCCGACTGAAACGATCCTCGCGATCACCTGCGCGATCGCATCCGCCGCGCCGTTTCGCGTGGCCGCGCACTGATGAATGCGCGTACCTGGACTTTCCCGTCTGAAAAGGCGTGGCAATCCGCGCCGTATTCAGCCGCCGAACAGGTGCTTGCTGCCGCTCGTCGCCATCCAGTTGGCGCGGTCGGATATGGCTGCGGACTGCTTTACGGGCGCGGACCGCTTCAAGGATCGGGTCGATGCCGAGAATGGCGATCGACCATTTCCTCTACGCTGGCATTATAGGCGCAGGCATCCAGGATGCCTAGGTAAATGGTGCGATGATGATGTCTGACCAGGGAACTTCGTCAGCAATCGGCGTAGTCGATTTCGGCTGTAGCATCGCTAATTCTATCTTCGGAATATGGCCGCCGCGAAGGTTTTCCCCAGCGGACTGGAAGCACGATGTGGATTACATATTATAGTTGATAAATTTAAGCTGCCCAATCCGCTGACCTTCGTGCATGGACATGCGCAGGTGGTCGGACGGAATGTGCAGAAAATCAGGCAAAAAAAGCGTCTGACGCAGGAGCAGCTTGCGGAGATTTCCGGATTCAGCCAGCAGTACATCAGCGGTCTGGAAAAAGGCCGCAGAAATCCGACCATCGTCACGAACCGGCAGTTGCGTGAGGGCGCTGGATCAAGCGCATGCGGCAACCCTTTTCAACTCGCTAGACCCGCGCCGGCCGGCATAGCAGAAAGCCGGTGGTGCGGAGACATCATTGATGCTGGACTATGACGTGCTTTGTATCGGTAATGCCATCGTTGACATCATCGCTCAGTGCGACGAGGCATTTCTCGAAACGAACGGCATCATCAAGGGCGCGATGAACCTGATCGACACGAGGCGCGCCGAGCTGCTCTACAGCCGCATGGGCCCGGCCATCGAAGCCTCTGGTGGCAGCGCCGGCAACACGGCGGCGGGCGTCGCCAGTTTCGGCGGCCGCGCCGCCTTCTTCGGCAAGGTCTCGAACGACACGCTCGGCGAAATCTACGCGCATGACATGCATGCCCAGGGCGTCGCCTTCGACACCAGGCCGCTCAACGGCGCACCGCCGACTGCGCGCTCGATGATCTTCGTCACGCCCGACGGCGAGCGCTCGATGAACACCTATCTCGGCGCTTGCGTCGAGCTCGGTCCGGAGGATGTCGAGGCGGACAAGGCGTCAGGCGCCGCCGTCACCTATTTCGAGGGCTATCTGTGGGACCCGCCGCGCGCCAAGGAAGCGTTCCGGCAGACGGCGAAGCTCGCCCATGCCGCCGGGCGCGAAGTGTCGATGACATTGTCGGATTCTTTCTGCGTCGACCGCTACCGCGAGGAGTTTCTGGAGCTGATGCGCTCGGGCACCGTCGATATCGTCTTTGCCAACAGCCACGAGATCAAGTCGCTCTACCAGACCGCCTCCTTCGACGAGGCGCTGGCCCAGATCCGCAAGGATTGCAAGATCGCCGCCGTCACCCGCTCCGAAAAGGGCTCGGTCATCGTGCGCGGCGACGAGACCGTCACCATCAATGCGACAAAAATCCGCGAGCTGGTCGACACCACCGGCGCCGGCGACCTCTATGCCGCCGGTTTCCTCTACGGCTACACGCAAGGCCGCAGCCTGAAGCATTGCGGCGATCTCGGCTCGCTGGCGGCCGGGCTGGTGATCCAGCAGATCGGGCCAAGGCCGCGGCAGAATTTACGCCACGAGGCTGAGCAGGCAGGGCTGATCTAGCCAGGCGACTCAACGACAGGCTGCCCGTCTCCCCTGTGCAGACTGTGCGGGGAGCTGCGCGTAAATCGAAATGCCGGATGCGCATCCGCGTGAGACGCAGCCCGCGGCATGTCACGTCGAAAAGGTTGATGGCGGTGTCACCCTCCAGTGCGAACCTTCTGCCGTGCGATATAGGGAAGCGTTCCGATCAGCAGCTCGACCTGTCGCATATATTGCTCACTCGCCATCGTCGACCTCGTGTGGCAACAGGTCGGCCGGGATCCCGATGCGATAGAGCGGGTAAGCGGCCAACTGGTGAATTGACATGAACGCATCGCCCGATTGAGATTTTCCTGCCGGGAGCGCAGTGCGTTGTTCAAGCAAGTCGAGACGATCATGGGCTAAAGACCATCGCGAGCCACGCCGGCATCGCCATGACGATGACGCGGTTTGTCTTGCGGAACGGTCTTCCGAGCCAAGCTACTTTTAGCGTTCGTCGACCGTAACCGCGCCCCCTGTCGACGCGAAGTGATCTGGTTCAACACCAGCAAGGGTTTTGGCTTTGTCAAATTGCCGGAAGGCATCGAGGCATATCTGCACATTCGGGTACTTGAGGCGGCCGGGAAGGCGCGGAACCGGTCTAGCGGGTGCATCGCTTAGGTTCTGCGTCAAGTGTCCTCTTTGCTCGACTGCATTGATAATCCGAGCGTTCTGGCAGCACGGGCAGTTCAGGCTGTATCTTTTTGTCCCAGGCTCTTTCCAGACTTGCAACTTCATCTTACCTCGGCAAGGCCGCTTCACCGTGCGATTACGAAGTAACCGGTTTTTTTCCGTAAGCATGTCTCCCCTATCTGCGCAATTCACCTCAAGTCATCCGGAATCCTGCATGCTTGTAATATTTGTTTTGCATTTTTTTAGCATATATTTAATGAAAAAATGCTGTTCATTAGCCAGACATTACATCTAAAAGTGAGTCGGACCTGCGCGGATGGCAGCATGAATCAGGATTTTGACCACTAGCAGGAGAGAATATGCCTTCCATATCTACTCGCAGCGCCAACGCAACGGACGCAGAGACGGTCGCCCGTTTCATTCACGCGCTACTCGATGAACTCTCAGGCGGGAAAGCGCCCACGCCCGACGTCGTCAGACAAAGCGCGGAGACGGTGCTTGCCGACGCTGGCGTGGTCGCTGTGATCGCAAGTGCAGATGACGAGCCGGTCGGCATCATGGTGCTGAATGAATGCACGGCGATCTATGCAGGAGGCAGGTTCGGCTACATTTCGGAGCTGTATGTTCGACCCGGCATGCGCTCCAAAGGGATTGCCCCTCATCTGCTTGAGGTCGCCTCGCAGGAAAGCCGTGCTCGTGGTTGGAAGCGACTTGAGGTTGGAGCGCCCGGGCAACCAAAATGGAAGCGCACGCTCGATTTCTATCTGCGGAACGGGTTCGAGGAAGTCGGCCCTCGGCTCTGTCGGATAATCTAGACTCAGAGTGTCTGCTGTGGACTGGCTCAAGCAACCTGCACGATCTCAGCGGATTGAGGTCCGGCGTGGTCGCTGCCTGCCGCTGCAATCGTACCAGCATCGTCATCGCAAATGTGTGCCTCAGATAATGCAAGGTTCCCGTCACGCCGGCCGCCCGGAACGCATCGGCAAAAACCGCCGTCAATCGGGTCACGCTAACGGCGTTTCCTTGAGTGTTGAGGAACAGAGCCGAGGGCGGCAATTTTGCCAACCTACAGGGGCCTTGCCTAGACGACCGCACCTGACTTGCACCCGGTTACGCTGGGTATAGCCGAATGGCGGATCATTTCTATGAGGGTAGTTTTATGAAATTGTACGCGAAAGTCTTTGGTGGAGCGGCAGCGTTGCTCGCTGCCTGGCCGGCGATGGCCAGCGACGCGGTGGTGAGCGAACCGGCGCCCTACAATCCCAATTTCTCTTTCGTTGGCGGCGTCGGCGTCATCGACATCGAGGCCAACGAGCTGGTCTATCAGGCTCCCGGCAGCGGCTCGAAGCTGAGCCACCTTATCTGGGAAAGCACCTCTCCGGTCATTTCAGCCGAGATGACGGCGCGCAGCGAGGCTGGCTGGACCGCCAAGCTTTCCAGCCAGATCGCATTCAGCGGCGACAGCTACATGGAAGACTATGACTGGAACCCGCCATTCTCGACCAATGATGGCTGGAACGACTGGAGCGACCGTTCGCGCTTTTCCGAGACCGATCTTGATCACTTCTATTCGGCAATCGTCGCGCTCGGCCACGACTTCCAGGTCAGCGAGCAACTGCTGATCAACGTCAACGGTGGCTTCAAGTACACCTCGGTCAAGTGGACTGCCTACGGCGGCTCCTATGTCGACCGCGATGTCGGCTTCCGGGATTCGGTTGGCGACTACCCAGGAGGCGCAAAGGTCATCAGCTACCAACAGAAATTGCCGGTCGCCTTGGCCGGCATCGATGCGACCTATGTCCAGGATCGCTGGAACTTCGGCTTTGCGCTGAAGGGCGGCACGACCTTCTCAGCTGGCGATACCGATCATCACTGGCTGCGTGACCTGCGCTTTGAGGAGGATTTCGAATCGGCGCCGGTTCTGATGGTCGGCGGCAGCGTCGGCTACCAGTACAACGAGCGGACCAGCTTCTTCGTCTCCGGTTCCTACGAAAAGGTGTTCACCGCTCGCGGCGACTACAACACCTATGACATGCGGACCGGCGCAAAGAGTGACGGCGACGACTCGATCGGCGGCGATTTTGCGGCGGCGACGGCGACGGTCGGCATCAAGACTTCGTTCTGATCGGAACGCCAAGCCGATGTCCGCAACGGCGCAGAAATCTGTGGGCGCGATATGAACGACGTTCTTTCGCCGAGCTGTCGTTCCGCGGTAGACCGTCTCTGATCTCGCAGCAGTCGTCCTTGTCCCCGACAAATGGTGATTTGAGAAATGCAAACCGGTTGGGCCATCGAATAGGCCCATTCCGACAGCTGTGAGCTGATAGCCTTCAATCGTCGGCGTCCAGAACAACGTCGAGCCGCACTCAGAACCCGCCTTCAACTTTATCGGACGATCGGTACCAACGGACGTGTTGTTCACCGTCGACTGAGAGCGCGTCGCACCGAACATTCACGGCAGCGAGGAAATGGCCCGATTCTTTCGATGCGATCGAGCGCGAAGCACGCAACGTCGGGTGAGCAAGACCGAGCGGTTCCTCCACCAGCTGCATGAACATGCTCCGGAACTTTCAATCGCGGCTGGCCTGGCCCGCCGCTTTGCCGCGATGATACGTGGCGACAACGATGCAGGCCTCGGTCAATGGATCGAGGATGCCATGAACAGCGAACTGGCTTCCCTTCGCAGCAGGTCTCAGCCGTGACATTGAGGCTGTCCGGGCGGCAATCACCCAGCCCTGGAGTACGAGCCCGGTCGAAGGCCAGATCAACCGCCTCAAGACGATCAAGCGCCAGATGTACGGGCGCGCCGCCTATCCATTCCTCCGGAGCCGACTTCTGCCAGCCGCTTGACCCAACTGGACAAAGGGACACCCGAAAAAAGTAGTCCCTGCACCAATATGCGGAAGAACCCGATTTGGCCTAAGCCTGACGGCGCCCGCGCGCCTGACGGCGCGTGCCGGGTGCTCGTGAACCGAGCCCGCTTTTCTTCGACAGGCTCAGGCGGTCTCGGCCATCCGGCTTCGCCCCCTGGCGCGGGCAGCCTGTCGGCTGCTGACGGTCGCCGGCCTCTCGGCCGGCGCGGTTTGTCTGTTGGCCTTTCCCGGCGGCGCGGGGTGGGCGGCACTCCCTTCTAGGCCCGCCGCGGCATCCCGCAACCCTTCGCTTCGCTTCGGGTCCTCCTCTTGCGTTCCGGTCCTTCAGATGCGGTCCGCCTTCCACGGCGGGCCTTTCCGGTCGCGTCTCGCCGCCCACCCCGCTTCCGGGGAAAGGCGCGGCGAGTGGTTAGCGGAGGACGAAGGAATGCGTGCAAGCAACAAGCGTTGCGCCAGCACAGAGGCTGGCGCGGCT
>NZ_CAUM01000159.1 GCF_000350085.1 Mesorhizobium metallidurans STM 2683 | reverse complement strand
CCGTGTGCGGGCATACGCCTGCGGCTGACGCGACAGCCTTCGGCGTTCGCCCGCTCAACACTGCTTCACAATACGCTCGGAGCGGCGTCAGACGGGCATCCTTGTGCATGTTCATCCGGTCCTCCGAGGAAACACTGAGTCTCGCAACCTCAGCTTTCCCGCCGGGGACCGGATGGACAGCCTATTGAAAGCTCACATTCAGCTAGTGTCCGTCCAAAACCTATTATTTTGTTGCGTTTAGTTGGCGACTCAATGGGCAGCGCCTTCGAAGCTGAGTGGTCGGCATCATGGGTGTAATAGCCGGGGGAGGGCTTTCTGGCGAGAACACGCGCACAGCCAGCGACCGGCGAGCGCCGGTCCATCTCAACCTAGTCGAATGGATGTCAGGTTGGGCTGAGATGGGCGAAGAGGGCGAGGTTGTAAGCCACCACTGAGGACCAGACGTAAGTCTTGAAGTGGTCGAGCCCGCGCCAAGTGCAGCGTCCCAGACCATAGGCCCGTTTGAGGCAGGAGATGCCGGCGCGGAAGTTTCTGAGCTTGCGGTAGACCCAGCGGCTTTTGACCATGTCTTCGATCTTGAGGCCGGTCTTTTTGTGGAAGGCCATGTCGCTGATGCCGAGCTCCTTGGCCTGGCGCAGATTGTTGCGGCTGGCATAGCCGCCGTCGGCTGCCGCCTGCTGCGGCGCCTCGCCATAGAAGGCGATGTGGCGTTCCAGCATCGGCAAGAGACGCTCGCTATCAGCCGGGTTGCCGGCTTCGATGACGAGATCGAGGATCAGTCCGCTTCTGCCGCTGGTGAGGTTGATTTTATGGCCATATTGGACGTCGCGGCTGCCCTTGACGATGATTTCGGCATGCAGCTCGAACAAGCTCACCAGCTTCTCGCCGGCCGGCACCGCCTCGCCGGCCAGCACCCGCCGCTCGGTCTGGGCGATGCTTCGCTCGATCAGCAGCCGGTAGTGGCAGACAACGGCCTGCCAGAGTTCGCCGGCCGGGCCCGACGCCAAGGGCAATTGCGCCGCCGCCTGGTTCAGATACTCCAGGGTTTTGTGGGTGATTGTGAGCAGCTCGCGGTAGCGCTTGGTCCGTTTCGGGCGACCGCGGACAAACTGGATCAGCCGGCCCGCTTCTTTGCCGCGCGGCAGTGATCGTGCCATGGGATGGTGCTGCCCAAGGCATCGGCGCATCGAGAAGCCGCACCATCACCCGCACGCAGTCCCACAAAAGACTACTGTCGCTCGGCTCGTGCATTAGCGCTGCGGTGACGGTGCTGTCGACACGCACCACCTTGCCGCTTCCATCTTGTCCTGCCGGGCGCTCAAAAGCAGCGTCCGATTGATTCTTCCTAGGTCTCGGCCGAAGCACGCTGATCGTCTTGTGCAAGACTGACTTCTTCGGGCTCCACCCCACGGCAGCCGGGCAAAAGCTCGGAACGAGGCGGAGTCTTCCGGATGGAAGGCCAGCTCTTGATAGCTCAGTTGGCTGTGCTGCTTGAGCAAAGCGCAGCGCAGCACGGCCTCCGCCGGCAGGTTTCGCTTGACCCCATGCCTGCAAGTCCCCAGCCACTAACTCGAGCAGGTCGCGATGGGCGTCCAGCCATTGCGACATCGCTTTCAGTTCACAGCCGAGTCGTGTCCGGAGAAAAGATCGAATATACTGCTCTGGACGGTGCGCGTTCTTGACGCATTGTTGGCTCCGGCGGTTGCGGATGTGTCGTTAGAATCAGTCGATTGACCTAAAGTGCACCTGAAACCGCCGGGCTTTACCTGCGGAAACATCGCGGTTCTTTCAACAAATCAGTAGCTTGCCCTTTATGGATGGGCACCTAGCAGGCGGTGACGGCCGCGATCAGGCGTAGCAGAAACTCTTTGGAAATGGCTGTCGGAGCCTTCTCGTGCAGTTCGACGAAGGCGAACTTCGAGGTTCGGTCGATGGCGACGAACATGTGTAGCTTGCCCTGTTCGGTTCGGACCTCCGCGATATCAATGTGGAAGAAGCCGATCGGATGGGCCTTGAACTTCTTCTTAGCCGGCCTGTCGCCCTCGACATCCCGGAGCCGGCCGATGCCATGGCGTTGCAGACAGCGATGCAATGAAGACCGCGTCAGGAGCGGGATGGTCGCTTGAAGCGCATAGAGGCAGTCGTCGAGCGGCGGCAGCGTGTAGCGGCGGAAAGCGACAAAACGGCCTCTTCCTCGGCAGACAGAACCGTCGATCTCGGCTCCCTGGGGCCGGTGGGCAGATCGGCGGTCGAACTCCGCTCGCCAGCCATCTGAAAACGCGATGGCCTGGTCCCGGATATTATATTGGCCAACGCAAAAGCCGCGTGCGCATACTTAGTAGGTTGTGGATCGAACTGCATCCGCCTGTCAAGCAGTCCGGAAAGATGAAAGTGCAGATCAAAGACATCCTTCTCGCGCCCGGGAGTGGCGCATTTTTCTATGACGACCAAGCTGCTATCAGAGCCGGCGCAACCCAGGATGGTTTCATGTATCCCGGCGAACCGATAACGCCCGGGTTCACGTCCATCCGCGCTCCGGCTTCTTCGCTCAGCGTCGGGCTTGCTCTCACCGACGACACCGTTGTTTGGGGCGACATGGTGGGCGTTCAATACTCTGGTGCCGGCGGACGCGATTCTTTGTTCGAAACTGCTCAAATCTCGGACTTGACGTCGCGGGTTGTGGTGCCGCGGCTTCTGGACGTCGATGCATCTTGCTACCTCGATGCCTGTGCGAAGGTCTTCCAGCCCTTCGAGCACAAGCGGTTACCTCTCGCAATTGAGTATGGCGTCAGCCAAGCTCTTCTTCGCGCAGCCGCCCATCTCCACCGCAGAACGATGGCAGAGGTCGTATGCAGTGAATTTGACCTGCCGCTGCCAACGCGCAGGGTCCCGATCTACTGCCAGAGCGGCGATGCTCGCGAAATCAATGTTGACAAAATGATTTTGAAGGCCGTGGATGTGCTTCCCCACGGCCTGATTAACTCGCGGCAGAAGTTCGGCGCCGACGGCCAGACCTTCGTGGAGTTCGTGAAGTGGGTTGCAGCCCGTACGCGCCAAATCGGCCGTCCGGGATATCATCCGGTGCTGCATTTCGATGTGTATGGCTGGATCGGCCTGGAAATGGGTCTGGAGCCGCAAAGCATGGCGGACTTCATCTGCACGGTTGCAGATATCGTCCCGGATTTCACGCTCAACATCGAGTCGCCGGGGGACTTTGGTTCGACCCAAGCTCAAATTGAGAACTACGCCAAAATCGTATCGATTTTGGACAACCGGGGATCCAACGCTCGCATCGTCGTGGATGAGAGATGCAATACGCTTGAGGACATTCGGCTCTTTGCCGAAGCCAAGGCCGCGCATCTGGTCCAAATCAAGACGCCCGATGTCGGCTCATTAGTTGACACGGCACGTGCCGTGCTCCTCTGCAAAGAGAACGAGGTAGGGGCGTATGTCGGGGGAAGCTGTACCGAGACAGATCTCTCCGCCCAAGCTTCTGTCCAAGTATCTGTGGCGACTCAGGCCGACATGATGCTCGCAAAGCCCGGAATGGGTGTCGACGAGGCATTTTCCATCGTCGGAAACGAACAGAACCGGTTGTTCGCGGTGCTGAACCGTCGTCGAGCTCGAGCCGAAAACGTTTGGATGAGAAGCACGGTGTCGCATGCAGAATAGCCTTGAGGGGATCACCGTCGTAGCCGTGGAACAGGCTGTGGCCGCGCCTTATGCGTCATCTCGCCTTGCCGATGCCGGCGCCCGAGTGATCAAGATTGAACGGCCGGAAGGGGACTTTGCCCGAAACTACGACGAGTTGGTGCGGGGACAGAGCGCTTACTTCGTCTGGCTCAACCGGGGTAAGGAGTCGGTCTGTCTGGACCTGAGATCGGAGGCGGACCGCGAGGTTCTCGACACGCTCATTGCCAGTGCAGACGTGTATATCCAGAATTTGAAACCGGGCAGCATCGAAAAACTAGGTTTCGCGTCTGCGGATCTCCGTCGACGTTTTCCGCGGCTGATCACCTGCGACATCTCTGGTTTCGGGGAGAAAGGGCCGTATTCCCATTTGAAGGCCTATGATCTCATCGTCCAGGCCGAAACTGGTCTGTGTGCGATCACCGGAACGCAACAGGGGCCCGCCCGTGTGGGTGTGTCGGTTTGCGACATCTCGGCAGGCATGACCGCGCATAGCGCCATTCTTCAGGCGCTATATCACCGTGAGGTCACCGGCGACGGGACAAGCATCCAGGTGTCACTGTTCGATGCCGTCGCCGACTGGATGAACGTGCCGGTTCTCCAAAACGACTACAGCGGCTATTATACCGTGCGCGCGGGCGTGAAACACCCGTCGCTCGCGCCGTATGGCGCCTATCGCTGTGCCGACGGCAAATACGTCATCTTCTCCGTCCAGAATGACCGTGAATGGGTGAATTTCTGCGAAAAGTTCCTGAAGCAGCCGGGGCTCACGCGCGCACCTGGTTTTGCCGATAATATGGAGCGCCTCGGTCACCGTGCGCAACTCGATGAGATCATTGAACGGCGGTTTTCTGAACTATCCTGCCATGAAGCGATGCGGGAGCTTGAGGCCGCCGGTTTGGCATGCGGCCGACTGAACGAAGTCGCGGATGTTTCAAAGCATCCACACATTCGCAAGGTGCAGGTCGGAACACCCGAAGGAACCATCGAGACGATAGCGCCGGCGGCGATCTTCAACTCTGAGCACCTATCGCTGCGCCCAGTTCCGGCTCTTGGCGCTCATACCGAGGCTGTCCGCGAGGAGGTTCTGGGACGTTTGCGCGAAAGAGCCGCATCAGCATGAGCATGGCTTGTCGGTAATGGGGCGCGATCGCGACGTACAGAGTGCATGCCTACTGCTTACCTTTTCCCGTCCCACGGCCGCCCAGCCAGCTCACTGACGCAGCCCGCGCTAAACCGGCAGCAGAAGCTATTTCATGAAGCACACTGTTTCGGCTATTGATAGCACGATGTCTGTTCCCCGCTGGAGATCTCTGCTCTTCGTTCCCGCTCATGTTCCGCGTTTTGTGGAGGCGGCTCATGAGCGCGGGGCAGATGGCGTCATAATCGACCTTGAGGACTCCGTACCCCAGGATCACAAAGATGAGTCACGACGGCAGCTTTCTGCATCCGTGGCAAAGGTGGGCCGCAAGGGCGCATTCGTTTTAGTTCGCGTGAATCGCAGTTTGCGTGCCTTGGCGGCAGATCTCGATGCAGCCGTGATGGCGGGTGTTGATGGACTTGTTCTTCCCAAGACGGATTCGGCAGAATGGGTAGCAGAGGTCGCGAATGCGGTAACGGAACTTGAACGAGAAAGAAATCTTGTGCCGGGCCAAATCCGGTTCCTTGCACAGATCGAGACCCCGGCTGCATTGCAAAATCTCTCGGCCATTGCGTCGGCCGATTCCAGGATGGTTGCAATGGCACTGGGCCCTGAAGATTTCAGTGCCGCTGTTGGTGGCTCCCCGGAGTTCGACCTTCTGTTGGCGCCGAACCTTTCCGTCCTGTTTGCCGCCCGTGCGGCTGGGTTGCTACCGCTTGGCTTCGTAGGAAGCATCGGCGAGTTCTCAGACAATGATAAACTTCGTGAAGCTGCGGCGCACGCGCGGCGGCTTGGCTTTGTCGGAGCTTTGGCGGTCCACCCGACCCAGGTGGCCATATTCAATGAGGCTTTCTCGCCAAGCAACCAGGAACTCGAGTGGGCCCTTAGAGTCCTCACGGCGGAGAATGATGCCTCGGCGCAGGGCAGAGGTGCTTTCGCCTTGGACGGAAAGATGGTCGATGCACCGGTCATTCGAAGGGCCCGTGAAATCATCGCCATTGGCCCGAAGGCCTAGCTGGGCGTCTGTGTCCTTCGTCCGTTTCAAATTCACGGGTGGGCATTTCGGCGAAGCAGGTTGCCGCCCATGGCCACGAGGATCATGGTGTGAGAGACGTCGATGCGCTGCTCGTAGTCGCACGAGGCGTCGCCATGTCCATGAGCTTTAGCCGATCGTAGGCGCCGTCGGCGAACAGATGCTTGACCCCAGGGCCAGCGCCGATCCAGGAGCGTCGGCGCTATCGGAGATGTCGGCCGGCGGCAGGTTGACCATCAACAGCCGCCCATCCGTATCGACCGCGATACGAGGTTGCGTCCGACGATCTCTTTTCCAGCGTCGTAATCCCTTGTTCTTGCTTGCAGAGCCTTGACCGACTGGCTGTCGATCACCGCCGCCGAAGGGCTCGCCTCGCGCCCGGCTTGGCTCACGATCCAGCATCAGAGCCACGTCGTGGATGGTCTGGAACAGAAACCGCCGCGAACGTGGCACAATTATTGCTGTTGCGTCATCGCATTTCGAGATAGATTATATCCATCGGAGTCCACCCTCGGATGAGTCCCAGTGGAAATCAGGCAGTTAAGATATTTCGTCGGCGTGGTCGAAGCAGGCAGTTTTACGAAGGCCGCTGGTTTCCTTAATGTCGCCCAGAGTGCGCTGAGCCTGCATGTGCGTCAACTGGAGGAAGGCTTCGGCACTCAGCTGCTGATACGCGACAGGACCGGCGTGAGCGTGACGGCGTCAGGAGCCAAACTGCTCGAGCGAGCGCGGGCTATTCTCAAGGAGATTCGACTCACCGAGGCGGAGTTGACCAATACAGCCGCTTCCCCTGCCGGAGAGGTGACCATTGGCATTCCGTCCGGGGCCGCTCGCGTCCTGAGCGGCCCGCTTCTTGAATCGGTAAGAACCGAACTTCCGAGGGTCTCCCTCAAGATGGTCGAGGGTATGACGGGTCCGCTGGAGGAGTGGATGGCTGCCGGGCGCTTCAATCTGGCGGTTCTCTACCGCACCGCAGACAGTGTAGGGCGAATGACGGTCCTGGCGCGCGAAGACCTCTGTCTGGTAGTGCCGTCAGGTGAACCGCCTTTCGAAGAGTCGATATCTCTGGCGGACCTGCATGCGTTCCCGCTGGCGGTTCCCATGCGCAATAACAATGTCAGACGTTCGGTGGCTGACGTCGTCGCACAACACGGTTGCGCGCTGGACGTCAAGTTTGAAGTGGACTCGCTCTCAACGATCATCAACATGGTCATAGAGGGAAAAGCCCATTCTATTCTCGCCCCCTCCGCCGTTCAAAAAGAAACCTCTCAAGGGCTTGTTCGAACGGTCAAAATCGTCGATCCGGTGATTACTCGCTCCGTCGTGCTTGCCGTAAATCCGAAAGATGAGCGTTCTGCGGCCGTCGCCGCGCTCCGCAAGCTCATCCCCAAGGTCGCCAGAGAATTAATTGAGAGCCGGGGCTGGGCAGCCGCGGCCCCTGACGCGGCCTGATAATCCTTCGACCTTTAAGGCAATGCCTATTGCGCGATCAGGATCAGATCGATCTGGATTCCAGATGGATTTCGGCATCAATCGATATTTGACCCGACGCGACCATCGCGATGAAACTGGGTCGAGCGAGTTTCAGCGGTTTCGATATCGAAACGGCGCTCGTATGGCCAGAATTCACACAGTGGAGCCCGCGATGTCCGACGCCAGGAGCTACGAGCTCTTCATAAACGGCAAATGGCGAGCCGGTGGTAGCCGAGCCTCTCTGCCCGTAGTTAATCCCGCGACTGAGAAGGTATTTGCCTCGGTCGCCTCGGCGACCGTTTCCGATCTGGATGGGGCTCTTGCTTCGGCAGAACGGAGCCGCAAGGCTTGGTCTTCACGAGCAGCCAAAGATCGGGGCGAGATCCTGTTAGCAGCCGCGAAAATCTTGGCAACGAAGATTGAAGCAGCAGCCAGGGACCTGTCGGCCGAACAGGGAAAGACGGTTGCCGAAGCGATAGGTGAGTACGCGCGCGCCGTCGAAACGCTGGAGTGGAACGGCAGGCATGCCGAAGAGTTGTCGGCCCAGATTCCGTTAGGCCCGAACAGGATGATCGTCCCGGAGGCGCTCGGTGTCGTTGCTGCCTTTACGCCGTGGAACTATCCAGCCGTTCTCATCGCCCGCAAGCTCGGCCCCGCGCTGGCGGCAGGCTGCCCGGTGATCCTCAAAGGGGCTGAAGAGACCCCGAGCGTAGCGGTCCATATCATTGAATCGTTGTGCCAAGCAGGTGTTCCGGACGGCGTGGTCAGTCTGGTCTTCGGTGTCCCGGTACATATATCGCGGCATCTGCTCAGTTCGTCAATTGTGAAGATTCTGACTTTCACGGGTTCAACCGCCGTTGGAAAACAGCTGGCCACGCTAGCCGCGAATAATTTGCAGCGCTGCATCCTTGAACTCGGTGGACACTCGCCGGTTATTGTGTGCGAGGATGCCGACCTCGCAAAGGCTATACCGGCTATTTCGGAATATAAGTTCGAGTGTGCGGGCCAGAGCTGCAATGCGCCCAGCAGGATTCTTGTCGCTCGGTCTCTGTATGAGGAATTCTTGTCCCGGATGACGGATGCGGCGCGCAAGATCAGGATCGGGCTCCCAGACGACCCTGCAACGGACATGGGTCCGATGGCGAACGCGCGGCGAATCGAGGCGATGCAGCGCCTGACCAGGGATGCGGTCGAACGGGGCGCCCGCATCGAAACCGGTGGCACCCGCCTTGACCGACCGGGCTTTTACTGGCCGCCAACCATCCTGTCGGGGGTGCCGAAGCAAGCGAGAGTGCTTCATGAAGAGCCGTTCGGGCCCATCCTTACCGTTGCGCCGTTCGACACGCTCGATGGGGCGATCGAGGAAGCCAATGCCACTGAGTACGGCTTGGCCGCTTACTTCTTCACGGAAGCTGCCGATACACAGCGAAAGCTGACCAACAGTCTTTCGGCAGGCGCTGTCAGTGTGAATTACCTGAAAGGGGTTTCCGCGGACGCCCCTTATGGGGGTATCAAGCAGAGTGGCTACGGATATGAAGGCGGCGAGCAGGGGGTCCGAAGCTTTCAAATCCTCAAAATGGTCAACGGCCTCAGCTCATTTGGATGAATCCGGTGGGAAATAGAACACGGACCATCGCCGGCAAGGACATCACAAGGAGCGTGGCCGACGCGCTTCAGTATATCTCGTACTACCATCCTCCAGATTACATCCGGTCTCTTTCGCAGGCCTACGTGCGCGAACAGAGCCCGGCGGCGAAGAATGCCATTGGGCAGATTCTGCTGAACTCCCGCATGGCGGCCTTCGGGCAGCGGCCAATCTGCCAGGACACCGGCCTTGTGGTGGTCTTCGCCAAGGTCGGAATGGACGCTCGCATCAAATCCACGGTCAGTTTCGCAGACCTCGTCAATGAGGGCGTCCGTCAGGCATATCTCGACCCGGACAATCCCCTTCGGGCATCGATCGTTGCCGATCCGCTCGCCGGACGGGTGAACACGCGTGACAACACGCCGGCAGTCGTCCACGTCGACCTTGTGCAAGGTAACCAGATTGAGATCACGATTGCCGCAAAAGGCGGCGGGTCAGAGAACAAGGCACGCTTCACCACCTTGAACCCCAGCGCATCAGTTGCCGATTGGGTGGTTGACACAGTCTCGTCGCTTGGCAGTGGATGGTGTCCGCCCGGCCTGATCTCTGTTGGTATCGGTGGTAGCGCTGAAAAGGCGATGCTGCTGGCCAAGGAGGCCATGAACGAGCCCATCGACATGTCGGAACTGATAGCCAAGGGGCCCTCGAGCCCGGAGGAGGCACTTCGGATCGAGCTTTATGAGCGGATTAATGCACTTGGCATCGGCGCCCAAGGCCTTGGGGGCCTGACGACAGTCGTTGATGTCAAAGTTGCCACCTATCCTACTCATGCCGCGTCCAAGCCCGTGGCACTGATCCCGCAATGCGCCGCAAACCGGCACCTGAGATTTTCCTTGGATGGTTCTGGACCAGTCAGGCTGGAGCCGCCCGATTTGCGCGAATGGCCCGACATTGGAACCGACGAATTGAGTCCAGCCGACGTTCGAAGGGTCAATCTCGGTGCATTGACGAAGGAACAGACGGCATCGTGGCGCTGCGGTGAAACGCTTCTCCTATCCGGAAAGATGCTTACAGGCCGTGATGCCGCTCACAAGCGAATCGTCGAGTTGATCGACGCCGGCAAGCCGCTTCCGGTCGATCTGAGGGGGCGCGTGATTTATTATGTTGGCCCCGTCAGCGCCGTGAGGGATGAGGTCGTTGGACCAGCTGGCCCAACGACCTCCAGCCGCTTGGACGATTTTACGGATAAGGTGCTCGCCACAACCGGGCTTTTCGCAATGGTGGGCAAAGCGGAGAGGCGACGGGCGGCGATCGAGTCGATTGTAAGACACAAGACGCCATATCTTATCGCAGTGGGGGGGGCCGCCTACCTGATATCAAAATCAATCAAGTCAGCGCGGATCGTTGCCTTCGAAGACCTTGGCATGGAAGCAGTCTATGAATTCGAGGTGCAGGACATGCCGGTCATCATGGCTGTCGATGTCGAAGGAAACTCCATTCACAATTCTGGGCCTCTTGAATGGCGTAAGCGCATGGCTGCGGAGAGCATCGCACGAAATATTGGCGTTTGAGCTCTTCCCTGGCCAGTACCGGTGGTTCGCATCAATTCCATGTCGACAACGGCGTTAGAGCAGAAGTCATGAAGGCAAAACTCAATCCTGTGCGCCTCGACGCCTGGGATATCCGGATTCTTTCAGCGATTCAGTCAGACGGTAGAATTTCAAAAAGCGAGCTTGCAAAGCGCGTTCATCTGTCGGCTTCGGCTTGCTCGGATCGGCTCCGTGCGCTCGAAGCTGGAGGAATTATTGAGGGATTCTACGCGCGGCTGAGTCCGGCCCTCATCAGTGGCATGATCTTTGTAATGGTGGAGGTCGTGCTGGACCGTCATCGCCTCGAAGACCAAAGACATTTCGAGGTTGCGATCCAAGAATTTCCGGAAATCTTGGATTGCTGGGCAATCGGGGGGAGGATCGATTATCTGATGCGAGTCGCATCTCTTTCCATGGCTGCCTATCAGGATTTCATGGAGGGATTGCTGCAGGCAGGCCTTGGGATCGATCAATATTATAGCCTTGTCGTGACCAAACCTGTGAAATCCAATGCGCCGATCCCCTTGTCTTCACTAAGGCAGCGCTAATCTCCCCAGGCCTTGTTTTCCACGGGATTGGATCTCCATTCCGCGAATTCCGTGGTCAAACACGCGCATTCCCGTGAAACACAAAACAACGGCTCCCGTATAAGAGGCGGCTGGTCGCGTGTCCCCTCAACCAAACGCGGCAAGAGGGATGATGCGCCTGAGCAAGCTGAAAATCGAGCAACTGCGAGAGAAGGATCGAAGCCTGTGGCTCCGAAAGAGAAGTTCAAATTCAAAATCGCGAACGAAAATTACGAATGGGACAACCAATCCATAACCGGCGCTGAGGTAAGAGGCGTAGGTCCTGGCATACCAGATAGCATGGACTTGTATGTGAAAATGCCGGGCCAGCCCGGCTGGCTGGTTGGGCGTGACGACTAATCGATCTGCGGCAGCCGGGGATCGAAAAGTTTTACGCCCAGGATGCAAGTTCGGAAGCGGGGAATCGGTAATGTCCCTATTGCTCGATTCTGACTACGAGATACTTAAGAAAGCCGGCGTCGACTTTGAAGAAGAAGAGACTGCCCGTTTTCTTATATTCAAAAACTTTCCGCTACCGAGAGACATCTATCTGGCAGATGGAAAGCCGGTGGATGCGGCCGATGTTTTGTATGTCATTCCGCAGAATTACAATAGCTCGGGGGGTGACATGTTCTGGGTTCATCCACGCCTCCTTCGGGCTGACGGCAAGCCAATACCAAATACCGGCGGGCCCGGTCCCAACGAGGATACCCGGGCTCATAAAGGGACGGTGTTTTGCCGGTGGTCCAGGCACTGGGGCAATAATCCCTGGAGGCCAAAGCTCGACGACGTCCAGACCATTATTGACCGGGTTTCGTGGGCGTTCAAATACCCTGACGCGAGGCGCTCATGAACGGACATCGCATTTCGATTGCAGGTTCGCTCGACGATAAGCTCAAGAGCTGGTTGACCGGGCACCCTGACGGTGACGAGCGCGGCGCGCTGGTTCTCTTCCGCAAAATGGAGAGAACTGTACTGGGTCTGCCGCCCTCAGCGCGTTTCGTGGCTGTTGATGTGATTGAGATGGATGGCGACTGGGTACTGGACAGCTCCCCGGCGCACTTGCGCATCAATCTTCGCAAGTTCCAGGATATCTACTTTCGTTGCGAGCAGGAGCGGCTCGAGCTGGGGTTCGCCCACAGTCATCCAAGGGGCGGTCTGGATTTCTCGATCAAGGATGATCAGAACGAACAAAGCATTCTGAGGGGATACGCTGGCTGCAACGGCCCTGAGGTGTCACTTGTTGCGATGATTTTGGCCGACCGACATTGGCGTGCGAGAGTTCGGCCGGGTGCGGCCCCTCACCGCGTGACTGACGTCCGGCATGTCTGTGTGCTCGGGACGAAGCTGGTAGTTCACATGACCAAGACGGGCGATGCTGCACCTTCGGAAGTGCTAAGGCGCCAAGAGGCTGCCTTTGGCGAACCATTCAACGAGAAGCTCAGGTCATTGCGCGTAGCAATCGTCGGAGGAGGCGGAACCGGGTCTTCAGTCGCCACACTCATCGCCCGCGCGGGTGTAGGCGAACTCATCATTATCGATGGCGATTTGCTCGAAGATAGCAATCTCAACCGCGTCCGCGGTTATCGCCGTTGCGATGTAGGCGAGAGCAAAGCTGCCACGTTAGCCCGATACATACGAGATCTGGGCCTGATGGTGACTGTCGTTGCCATTGAGGCTTATGTGAACGAGTCTCCAGAAGCGGTCGATGCGATTTCCAGCGCCGACCTAGTGTTCGGCTGTACTGACGATGTCGCTGGAAGAGAAGTTCTCAATCAAGCAGTGTACTACTACTGCCAAGGGCTTATCGACTGCGGGCTCACCGGCAAGATTGGTCTGGACCAGAAGCAGCAGCCGTACCTACGTGACCATAGAGGCCGCGTTAGCACAGTTCTTCCCGAATCTGGTGGGTGCTTAAGATGCCAAGGCGTCGTCACCGAGGAAAAGCTCAGTTACGAGAGTGCACTTAAGGCGCGTCCGAATCTGGCGGACCTGGATCCAGAGACGCTCCGGGCGGAGTACTACCTGGTCGGGGGCGGGGAGCGGGCGCCCGGAGTCGGGCCCTTCACCAGTGCGACTGCCGATATGGCCGTAGCGACATTGTTTGATCTGGTGCGCCCCTATCGGCGGCTTCCGAGCGACATCCGCCGTGACAATATATGGTACGATTTCGTGCATATGGTGATTTACAGCAATATGCCAAAGGACAACGCTGATTGTTTTTGCTGCGGTCCACATGGCTTATTGCTCGCACCGGAGAATGGCTCCCGGCTCAGCATGCCGTCACTCGGCAAGCTGTGTTAATTCACATGTGGTCTTGGCTGCTACGACTCCAGCGGTGGCTTGAGGAAATGATTCTCGGTCCACGCAGTCCAAAAAACACCGGCGGACCGAAATCCTTCTGAGGCACCGCCCCCCGACATATTTTTCGCTCGTAGCGAAGTAGTTGAAAAGACGCCTTCGAATGACACGGTTCGGGCAGGACAGTTCATCAGCGTGGTGCACAAAGGCCGACCATACTGGGCACTCTTTAGGTGCCCCTGTGGGTGTGGCGATGTGGTTTCGTTACCAACGCATCCGCCACATAACCCCAGGTGGCGCATTGAGGTGAGCCTGGAGGGCCGGCCAACGTTGCATCCCTCTGTTTGGAGAACCAAAGGATGCCTAAGCCATTTCTGGCTTGAGGACACCGGTGTCGAGCCTTGGCGAGCCCGACCAGACATATATGCAAGAAAGCTCTAGAGCACGTCCTGGAGTCGACGACGCGTCTGGTGTGAGGACGGCCACTGCTGATGTGCTGATAATGCAATCCACTTTGATTAGGTGGATGATGGCAAGAGCGACCTTGGATGGCGTCTTGTGCGCTCCGAATCGCCGCATATTGTTACGGGAACACGCTAGAACGCCGTATCCGCTGAATATCCGCGCGTGGACGCCGCGTCAGCTGACGTGGCCCAGTTCGATGCTACAAGGCTTCATCATCGGATGGCTAATGGGTGCAGCATAAAGACATCACATCGGGCGAGATGGCTAGAGCGGCAAAGACCGAGCGGTCTACGCGGATTGATCCGGAACTTCGGGGCGACTGGCCGTTTTGGCACGGTGGTAGGTGCAAAGATCTCGTTGTGGATTACGCCGACGCATTCCTCACCTATGTCGATCAGATCTGCGTTGATCTTCAGGAGGAGACCCTGGCGTCCGCTGATTGGCAAAGATACACCTTCAGGCCTGATTTTCACGGCATCTGATCCCGATTCCGCAAATTCATCGGCCAAAAACGTGCATTCCCGCGAAACTCGAGAGGTGTTTCCGGTATACTGGTCGCTAATGAGCTGGCCGGCCGAGTGCCTCAGCCATTGTGTCGCGAGAAGGGGGGGCATGCGCTTGAGCAATCTGGGAACCGAGCAACTCCGGGAGAAGGATCGAAGCTTCGTCTTTCATCCGTCTACCCATCTGGCCAAGCACAGCCGGGGCGAGACGCCAAATAGGATTATGGCCGGTGCAGAAGGCGTCTACATCTGGGATACCGAAGGCCGAAAGAGCCTCGACGGTTTCGGAGGGCTCTACTGCGTCAACATGGGATATGGATGCACGGAGATTGCCGAGGCTATCGCGCGGCAAGCGCATGAGCTGCCGTTCGCGCACGTCTATGCCAGCCAAGGTACGGAGCCGGTCGCCCTTTTGGCAGAGGCCGTGGTCGAGTATTTCGGTCAGAACATGCGAAGGGTCTATTTCGGCCTCTCCGGTTCCGATGCCAACGAAACCAATATCAAACTGGTCTGGTACTATAATAACATCCTCGGCCGGCCCGAAAAGAAAAAGATCGTCGCACGAAATCGCGGCTATCACGGATCTGGGTTGGTCACCGGTAGCCTGACGGGCCTTCCCTTCTTTCACAATTTCTTCGACTTGCCTCTGGATTTGGTGCGCCATACAACAACGCCGCACTACTACCGCCAGGCGCATACCGGGGAGAGCGAGGAAGCGTTCTCCCGGCGCTGTGCCGATGAGCTTGAAGCGTTGATCCTGGCCGAAGGCCAGGAGACGGTTGCAGCTTTTGTCGGAGAGCCGGTACTTGGGACAGGAGGTATTGTGCCGCCCCCCACAGGGTACTGGACGGCTATTCAAGCGGTGCTCGACAAGTACGATATCCTTCTCATCGCCGATGAAGTGGTCTGCGGCTTCGCGCGGACCGGCGAGAAGTTCGGTTCCCACCTCTATGACATGCGTCCGGATTTCGTGACGATCGCCAAGGGTTTGAGTTCCGCCTACCTCCCTATATCCGGGTCAATCATTGGCGATCGTGTCTGGTCGGTTTTGGAACAAGGAACTGAAAAGCACGGCGCACTCGGCCATGGCTGGACATATTCGGGGCACACGCTCTGTGCTGCAGCCGCGCTCGCCAATATTCGACTGCTCAAAGAAAAAAATATTTTGGAGCATGTTCGCGAAGTTGGACCATATTGGCAAGACCGGATGAAGGCCGAGCTGGCGGGACATCCCATCGTTGGTGAAGTTCGCGGAGTGGGTATTCTGTCCGCAGTAGAGATAATGCGGGACCCGAAGCAAAGGATACCATTTGAAGCCGACCTTCAGGTTGGGGTGCGCACTGCAGCTGCTCTGTTTGAGAATGGTGTGATCGGACGGGCCATGCCGCATGGCGACATCCTAGGCTATGCGCCACCTCTGATCATTACCCGAAAAGAGATCGACATCATTGTCGACGCGACAGCGAAGTCGGTCGATACGATCTATCGCGCGCTGAAGGCCGAGGGTGCGGTATGATCATGGCGAAATCGTTGGATTGTTGCCGGCTTGACCTGGTGGAACCTTGGCGCCCGGTAAGGTGCTGAAATCTTGGAAGCGACCGCCCTTCCGTGCACTCACTGGGCTGGCAGTGGAATTTGCCCCAACAAAAGAACAACCCGTTGCAGAGTCGAGGCGCGAACGTCGAATAACCTGCCGCCGCTGACTGGTCGCCACGTAGCAGCGACCTAAGCGCGGCGCGCCCTGCCGGTGTACCTCCCCATCGGCAGGGCCATGTTCAAAATGCTGGATGAGAGTGGCTGCATTGCGTCATCAAAGGCCTGAGCAGGGGTGACCGTATGTCGGTATGACACATCGAGATATCCGTATGACAAATCGAGCTTCCCCATCTCCGCCAAGAAACTACTGCCCAGCGTTGTAAGCCTCCGTTGGCGAAGTACATTAAGCAGCCGACTCTGAGCCATCTGCGCCTGCGCACGCTCGCTCGAATGCGGATTGGATAGAGTCGTCCTGCGGCAACTGCGGTTGGCAACGGCTTGTGCCGCTGTGGAGGCGGTGGTCACATGCCGACCAATGCCGGCGAGATAGGTCGCGGCCGCCTTAGGACCTACGCGTCATGGTGGGGACAACAAACATCAAGGCATGGCGAAGGACATGCAAATTGTCTTTGAAAGATTTTTGGAACGGCTTTCAGAAAGCGTCGATGAGGCTGATCTCCGCGGCGCCCTGGCCGATGTCGCCTCAGGACTCGATCTGCTCGCTTTTGCCTACCTCTCCTTGCCCCCGCGGTCTGATGGCAAACCCACGCTGATCTCGAATTATCCGGCGCCCTGGACAGCACGTTATCTTGAGAACCGATATCAGAGTGTCGACCCCGTCATTGTGCGTGCACGCGGTGGCGGATGCCCGTTTCGTTGGGGATCCGATCTGAGCGGCGAGGAGCCTGCAGGGGCTCAGGTGTTCGAGGAAGCGGCGCAGTTTGGCATCTGCTGCGGCATGACGATCCCGATTGTTGACCGCCGAGGGAATTTTGCAGCGATAACGTTTGCCGCTGACAAGCCCGACGCTGTATTTTTCCGCGCCGCAGAACGCCACGAAGAAGGTCTCCCGTATATCGCGACCTGTTTTCATA
>NZ_CAUM01000160.1 GCF_000350085.1 Mesorhizobium metallidurans STM 2683 | reverse complement strand
TAGGGCGCCTCCTTCTGAAGAGTTGGTTCTAGTCTAACAGCGCGAAAGATGCCACACCCTCGCCGCTGGCCCATAGCATCTTGAGATACGATCTGAACTGTCGGGCCCTTGCCCGCACATCGTAACATTTAGCAACTAAAATCAAATGTTTGCCGTAATGGACGGAAACTGGACTTAGACTGGAGATCTACGCCCTAGCTGCCCAAACGCGAAGAGTTCAAGTCGGATTGTTCCTGTTCGCCAAGGGCCGGAAATGGTCTGATCGACCAATCTATTAAGTCGACCGCACGCTGCAGTATCGCCGCAGTCCGAGCATGGCTGGGTGAAGCGGCCACGACGTATGCAATCTTGTCGCGGTAATCGCCTTTCCTGACGATCGGTTGCTTAGGTTCAACAAAGAGTTTCACCTCGGCCACACCGGATACAGCAGCCGCCCGACTGTCGCCGCTGATCCAATCGAGGATGCCATCGCGATCAGGAAGTAGGCTCCGCACGGCTGCGGTGTGCGAACGCCGCTTGCGCAAACACCGCTCGCCGCCGATGACAAGCTTGATGTGCTCGGTGATGAGATCGATACCGTACGCCAGCTGAACCAGTTGGGAATGGGGCGCGCTGGCAAGACGCGGATTGACTTCAATGACGACTGGGCCAACTTTCGTCCACCGGAGTTCAATGTTCGTTGGCCCCCAGCCAAGATCGAGAGCTCGCAAACAGCTCAGAGAAACATCGGCGATACACTTATGCTCGTCATCAGTCAGCACGGCCGGAAAGTTAGTCTCACGGCAGACGAAATACGGTGGTCGGTCGAAGTCACAGGAGCCAATCCCGACGACCTCATCTCCCATTGTATAAGCGAGATAAAGGGGGCCCTGCGCGAATTCTTCAACCAGTATTCTTGGCGACGACAGCCATATGTGGTTCCCGCCCAACAGATAGCTCGTATGTTCGGCCACCTCATCGGCGTTGCGGCACAATCGGACACCGCAGCTTCCTGCGCCCACAGCTGGCTTAAGAATCACTGGAACGCCGATCTCCGCAGCAGAGCTTTTTACGTCCGTCGCATTTGTTGCCAAGCGAAAATCAGGTATTGGAATGTCAGCGTCCGCGAGGAGCTGACGTTGAGCAAATTTGTCGAAGCATCGTTCGATCGATCCCGGATTTGGTCCCGGTAGATCGAAATACTGGCAGAGCTTGCCAACCGTCGCATAGACCCCCTTCGACTCCTCGGCGCATATAATGCCAGCAATGTCGTCGGTGGCACGCAACCGGGAGCATTCGTGGACCAGAGCATCGAGATTGCCTGTATCAACACGGATTGTCTCACATCCCGCCGAAAGAAAGTCGTACTGATCTGGGTAGGCCGACAGGTTAATTGGATGAAGACCAAGACGCTGGGCCGCTTCGACGTATAGCAGACAACAACCCAATGCACCGCCTTCAATCAGGATGAGCGCTCTTCTTGCCATTTACTGTGACCCTCAAATGTTTGCTTGCTATGCCCCGTTCTATGCGTACACGGGCGTCAGCCTATTTTGCAGGCCTACTTTCAGACCTTGCGGTTGCGGTGAACGTAGCATGGTCAGTGATCTGCGGTTGCAAAGATTCTATGAAGTTATTTGAAGCGGCCGGCGTCGCCTTTTTGGTCCTCAACACCCGTGCTGAGCACGAGCATCTGATCGAAGTGCTGCAGGCGTACGGCCGCCCTGTGGTCTGCGCCTTTGAGGCGACCGGGAACTATCACCGGCCGATAGCATGGCGCCTGGCTGAAGCTAAAGTTCTGTGGGCTGGACCTGTCGACACAGCAGGATAATCCCGATCTACGCCGCAAGGCAATGACCGCTATTACCGCCAAGATGGCGCGCGTCGTGCACGCCGTCGTCGAAGATGGTTCCGAATACCGGCCCTTCGTTGAGGAGCGGGTGCCAGGTGGAAGAACCTCTGTCAGCTAGGGCCGTGAGGGCATCGCTTCGATGACCCTGTAGATAATGTTCGGGTCTTCCGCCTGGATCAGAAGCTCGTGTTGAGGACGGTGAGGGCCGCCTCACCCTTTGTTTGCTATAGACGAGACTGCCGGCGGCTGTTTCGACGACTTGAGCGCTCTGCGTTCTCTCGTCGGGCTTGTTTGGGTGAAGGCGATACGGGAGGCATCGTCGATGCAGACATGGACGAACTCCCAGCCCTTACCGTCGCGCTTGGAACTGCGCCGGGTGCTTTGGCCTTTGCGATCGCCGGTGATGGGGTGGCCACCCGCTCGAAGCGGCCGAGCTTCTTGATGTCGATGTGGATCAATTCGCCAGGATGCTCGCGCTCGTAAGGCGGACTGGTTCGGCCGGCTCCAACGAAGCGATCCGATTGGAGGCCAAGGCGCTGCAGGATGCGGCTGACGGTAGCGGGCGAGATGCCGACTTCGGCAGCGATCTGCTGGCCTCATTGTTGGCGACCGCAAGGCTTCGACCTGCTCGACAATGGCCTGCCGCGTAGGCCGGTAGAGACGATGCGGTCGCGAGGAAGGATCCTCGAGCCCCTCCATACCTCCGGTTTTTGAAGCGTTCAATCCACTTGCGCACCGTG
>NZ_CAUM01000161.1 GCF_000350085.1 Mesorhizobium metallidurans STM 2683 | reverse complement strand
CCCGTCTGATCTCCCCCCCTTGCGGGGGAGATGCCCGGCAGGGCAGAGGGGGGTGCTGTCCCGCCAACTCTTCAACCATTTCACTGCCGCGCACTGGAAACAGGTTCGCGCTGGGACAAATCTACCAACGTCGCGTTCCTTCGCACCCCCCTCTGGCCTGCCGGCCATCTCCCCCGCAAGGGGGGAGATTAGCAGCTTCGCCGCCTCGCAAGCTATTTCACTACCTCCTCATAAACATCCGCCTTGAAGCCAACCAAGATGCGGTCGCCCACCTCCAGCACCGGGCGCTTGATCATCGTCGGCTTGGCCAGCATCATCGCCTTGGCCTTCTTCTCATCGAGGTTCAGCTTGTCCTTATCAGGCAGTTCGCGGAACGTCGTGCTCGCCTTGTTGAGCAGGATTTCCCAACCAACCTTGCCGATCCAGCCATCCAGCCGCTTCGCGTCCAGCCCTTCGACCCTGTAGTCGTGAAACCGATAGGCAGTGCCATGGCCCTCCAGCCAGACGCGCGCCTTCTTGATCGTGTCGCAATTGGTGATGCCGTACATTGTGATTGTCAAAAGCGTATTTCTCCGGGCTGACTGTCGAATCCGCTTCAGCCTAAAACCGCCCTTCCCGCTTTGCCAGCGCCCTGGCCCATATCTCCAGAATTTTGGGACTTGCCAATACTAAGGAATTTACCTAAGTATTTTCAGAAGCATCGAAGCAGCGGCGCGAGGAAGACCTGACCGTGGCAACAAACCCGCAGACCGCCGGTTCCAGCATCCCACCGATCGACGGCATCTTCCGGGCGCTTTCCGATCCGACGCGCCGCCGTGTGGTCGAGCGGCTGAATATGAGCCCGGCGTCAGTCAGCGAGCTGGCGCAGCCGTTCGGCATGGCCCTGCCCTCCTTCGTCGAGCACTTGAAGGTGCTGGAAGGCTGCGGGCTGGTGCACTCGCAAAAGACCGGCCGTATCAGGACCTACCAGCTCGCGCCGGAACCGCTGAAGCTTGCGGAAAACTGGCTGGCCGAACAGCGCACGCTGTGGGAGCGGCGCCTCGACCAGTTCGACGCCTACGTCATGACACTCAAGGAGAAAGACATATGAGCCAGCCCCCGCTGTTCAAACCGGACCTCAAGCTGGACCTCGTCCTCGAACGCGTTGTCGATGCGCCGCGCGAACTGCTGTGGACCGCCTACACCAAGCCCGAGCACGTCCGCCAATGGTTCACGCCGAAGCCGTGGATCATCACCGATTGCGAGATCGACCTCAGGCCCGGCGGCCTGTTTCGGACCCGCATGCAGTCGCCTGATGGCAAGCAAGTCAACGACCGGCGTTGCTGCTACCTCGACATCGTGCCGAACGAGCGGCTGGTGTGGACCGACGCGCTGCTGCCCGGCTATCGGCCATCGGGGGATCCATTGATCACCGCGGTCGTATCCTTTCAGCCGGAAGGCAAGGCGACGCGCTATACCGCGACCGCCATCCACCGCGATGAAGCGACGCGCAACAACCACGAGGAGATGGGTTTTTATGACGGCTGGGGCACGGTGCTCGACCAGCTTGCGCAATACGTCAAGACGATCTGACGGTGCCTTCTCACATGGCGGCTACCGCGTCGTCCTGGCCGCTCAGCCGCCAGCGCCCGTAGAGTTGATACCGGCCCTGCCCCAGGAAACTGTGGATGAGCACGAAGTCGCGGACCGTCCAGCCGATCGGTTCGATGGTTCGTTCGCCAAGCTTCGCGACACGCGTCCTGTCGCGCAGCAAGGTGACATGAGGTTCGAAGGAGTTCGCCAGGAAGGGCTTCAGCGGGCTGTCGGCGAGCGTGGCGCCGAGGCTGCGCCAAAAGGTCTGCAAGGGTGGGATGCCGTCGCTGCCGCGCAGCACCAATGCGCCGCCACCGAAGGCCGACAGGCGATCAAAGGAAACATTGAAAGATGCCGCCTGGACGAGCCCGCCGGCGCGGCAGGCGGCTTCCACAAGCGACATCGGCAATCCATCATGATCGCCGAGCCCAACCAGCGAGATGTGCAACTGTTCGGCCGCAATAAGCTTGCCGCGCAGGCCCAACTCACGCTGCCAGCCAGCCGCCTTCAGCGCCAGCGGCGTGGCAATCGTGCTTTCCAAAAGAATGGCGAAAAACAGCCGATCGTTGCGCCGCTGGTCCGGCTCGTCCCAGCGGAAGAAAGTCTGGCCGTTCTTGCCGATCCCGAATGAAGGCAGCTCGTTCACGGCTGATCCCTCCGGCATTTTTATCCAGCAGACTAGAACAAAACGAGAACAAATTACAAGGGAGAATAGCACCCGCGCTCGATAGCAAGGCGGCGCACCAGCGCCAGCACGTTGTCGATTGTCGGTGTCGGCTGGCCGGTCAGGCGGCCGAGCTCCTGCACCGCCGTCACAAGCGCGTCGATCTCCATCGGGCGGCCGCGCTCCAGATCCTGCAGCATCGAGGTCTTGTGCTCGCCGACATCGCCGGCGCCCTTGATGCGGCGGTCGACCGATATCGGGAAGCGGACGCCGAGGCTTTCGCCGATCGCCTGCGCCTCCAGCATCATGGTTCGGGCAAGCGCGCGGGTTGCCTCATCGGCAACGATCGCGGCAAGCGTGCTGCCGGTCAGCGCGGAAATCGGGTTGAAGGAGAGATTGCCCCAGAGCTTCACCCAGATTTCGCTGCGGATGTCGTCGCGGACGGGTACTTGCAAACCCGCTGCAACCATTTCCTCGGCAAGCCGCATGACGCGCTCGCTCTTCTCGCCCGAAGGTTCGCCAAGCGAAAAGCGAGTACCCTCGACATGGCGGATCAGGCCGGGCGCATCCACTTCGGCCGCGGGATAGACGACGGAGCCGATGACGCGCTGCGGCCCAAGCCGGTCCCAGATCGCGCCGCCGGGATCCACGGCCTGCAGCTTTGTGCCTTCGAGCGGCCCGCCAACGTCATGGAAATACCACCACGGCACGCCGTTCTGCATGGTGACGACGGCTGTGCCCGGTCCAAGCAGCGGCGCGATCTGGTCAAGCGCCGGGGCAACGGAATGGGCCTTGAGCGCCAGCACGATATAGTCCTGCACGCCAAGCTCCTCGGCTCGCGCGGCCGCCCTGACAGGAGCGACAGACTCTTGACCGTCCTCGATCAGGCGAAGTCCGTCCGCCCGGATCGCGTCGAGATGCGCGCCGCGCGCGACGATCGAAAGATCGACCCGGCCGGCCATGGCAAGCTTGGCCGCGAGATAGCCGCCGATCGCGCCGGCGCCAAAGACGGTGATCCGCATGGTCAGCCAAGACCAAGTTTGGCGGCGAGGCCGATGCGCTGCAGCTTGCCGGTCGCGCCCTTGGGGATTTCTTCCAGGATCAGGACCTTGCGCGGCACCTTGAAATCGGCGAGCCGCGTCGCGGCAAATCCGCGGATATCGGCCTCGGTCGTGGCCATGCCCTCGCGCAGCACGATCGCGGCGGCGACCTCCTCGCCAAGCTTGTCATGCGGCATGGCGAAGGTGACGACCTGCGCCACCGCCGGATGATCCATCAGCACGCCATCGACCTCGAGCGGCGAGATCTTCTCGCCGCCGCGGTTGATGATCTCCTTCAGCCGCCCGGTAACGCGCAGATAGAGATCTTCGTCGAGCACGCCCTGGTCGCCGGTATGGAACCAGCCATGGGCTAAGGCGCTGGCATTGGCGTCCGGATTGTTCTCGTAGCCGGCCATGACATTGGGACCGCGAATGACGATCTCGCCGGTCTCGCCGGCTTTCAGCAGCCGCCCGTCCGGCGCCATTACCGCCACTTCAGGCCCGGCGGCGGCGCCGACGCTGCCCGGCTTGCGCTGGCCCGGCGGCAGCCGGTTCGAGGCCATCTGGTGCGCGGCTTCCGTCATGCCATAGGATTCGATTACCGGGCAACCGAAGGTCGCTTCGAGCTCGGCCATCACCTGCGCCGGCAGGGACGCCGAGGACGAGCGGACGAAGCGCAGCGGTGCGGCCGACAGTTGATCGGCATTGCGCGCCGCGCGCGGCAGGATCGCCTGATGCATGGTCGGCACCGCCGTGTACCAGCTCGGCCGCGCCTCGCCGAGCCAATGGAAGAAACGCAGCGCATTGAAGCCCGGCGTGCAGAAAACGCTGCCGCCGGCGGCAAGCGAGGACAGCACCGCCGCGATCAGCCCATGAATGTGGAAGAGCGGCATGATGTTGAGGCAGCGATCCTCGGCCGTCAGGCCGAGCGTCGCACCGATATGGGCAGCCGAGGCGGCGAGATTGGCCTGGCTGAGCGGCACCAGCTTGGGGCGCGACGTGGTGCCGGAGGTGTGCAGCAAGAGCGCGATGTCGCCATCCTCGGCCAGGCCGGACGAAACAGACGGACCGACCGGTTTGCTCTCGATCTCGAAACTGCCGGCTGGCGCGTCACCCCGCGCGACCAGTCTCAGCACGGCTATGCCGAGGCGCTCGGCAACCGCCACCGCCGGGCCACTCTCGTCCTCGGCGACCAGGATTGCCTTGGCGCCGATATCGCTGAGATAAAAATCGAGCTCGTCGGCCCGGTAGGCCGGATTGAGCGGCGCCGTCGCGGCGGCGGCCGCCACGGCGACAAAGGCCGTCGCCATCTCCGGGCCGTTCGGCAGCACGATGGCCACCCGGTCGCCACGGCCGAGGCCGAGCGCATTGAGCCGCGCCGCCGTTTCGGCGATCAGGCGGCGCAGCCCGCCATGGGTGAGCGTGATCCTGTCCGGGGCTGCAATCGCCGGCGCATCGTCGGCTCCGGCAGCCAGCCGTTCAACAATCGATGCTGCTTCAGACAACGCGAACCTCTAGGTCGCCGACGCCCTCGACATGGCCGCGCAGAACGTCGCCGCGAATGACTGCCCCAACGCCCGCCGGCGTGCCGGAAAGAATGATGTCCCCCGGCATCAGCGTGAACAGACCTGAGAGATAGCTGATCATTTCGGGAACTTTCCAGATCATCTGGTTGAGGTCGCCAGTCTGCTTTCTCTGGCCATTGACGTCCAGCCAGATCGCTCCCTTGTCGCGATGGCCGATTGTGCTTGCCGGAACCAGCGGCGTGCATGGCCCTGATGCCTCGAAAGCCTTGCCGACTTCCCATGGGCGGCCCATGTCCTTCGCCTTCCCTTGCAAGTCGCGCCGGGTCATATCGAGAGCCACGCCATAGCCGAACACGCAGTCCAGGGCCTTTTCGACCGGGATATCGGTACCCCCGCTTTTCAGCGCCACGACCATTTCGATTTCGTGATGAACATCATTGGAGGCCGGAGGGTAGGGAAATTCTCCCGACGTATCAAGGTTGTCGGGGTTCTTCTGGAAGAAGAACGGCGGCTCCTTGTTGGGGTCGTGCCCCATCTCGACCGCATGGGCGGCATAATTGCGCCCGACGCAATAGACCCGGTGCACCGGAAACCTCTTGTCGGTTCCCGCCACGGGCAGGCTCGGGATTGCCTGCGGTTCGATGACATAGGTCGTGCCGTGCATGTTCACTGTCTTGCTCCTGCATAATATTCGACTTTGGCTTCGGCCCGTTCGATCAGCTCGGCGATCACCAGGGCGAAGGCGAAAAGGATGATGGTCAAGGCCCAGAATTCGGCCATGCGGAAATTGCGAGAGAAGGTCTCGAACAGCGCACCGTAACCGACGATGGCGACGAGCAACTGGCCGATGACGACACCCTTGACGCCGCGAATGAGGCCGAGGCGGATGCCGGCAAGGATTTCCGGCAGGGCCGCCCAAAGGATGATCTTGGTGTAAAGCGCCGGGCGCGAAGCGCCATAGGAACGCGCCATTTCGATCAGCGACGGCGAGATATGGCGGACGCCGGCGCGTGTGTCGAGAACGATGATCCAGATGGCAAACAGGAACACAGCCGCGACGATCGTCTTCTCGCCGAAGCCGAACAGGATCATCAGTACCGGAACGATCGCCGAGAGCGGCGCGCTGGAAAAGATGTTGACCCACATGCCAAGCAGGTCGTCGGCGATCTTGATGCGTCCCATCAGGATGCCCAGCGGCACGCCGATGACGATCGAGAGCGCCATGCCCATGGCGAAGGCGCGAAGCGTGGTGACCGTGGCCTTCTGCCAGGACGGGGTCTGCACGAGATCAACCGCTGCCGCCAGCACCTCGCTGAAGGGCGGCAGCAGGAAGACAAGGTTCAGCCGGCCGACAATCTCCCACATGACGCACCAGACAAGCAGGGACGCCATCATTGGTATGCGATAGCCGAACAGGGTCATTGCCGATCATTCCACATATTGCTTCAGTCCCTGCCATATCTCATCGACGGTATCGAGATAGTGCCGGTCGCGGTGAATGCGCTCAGGGTCGCCGGAGCGGTCGATTTCCGGTTCGATGATCCGCGAAACCCGGCCGGGCCGCGGCGACAACAACACGATGCGATCGGAGATGTAGACAGCCTCCTCGATCGAGTGCGTCACGAAGATGAAGGTCTTGTTCCGGTTGGTGCGCAGCCGGATCAGGTCCTCCTGGAATTTGCGCCGGTTCTGCTCGTCGACCGCCGAAAACGGTTCATCGAGGAGCAGGACGTCGGCATCGACCGACAAGGCGCGCGCCAGGCCGACGCGCTGGCGCATGCCGCCCGACAGCTCATGGGGATATTTGTCCTCGAAGCCGGCGAGACCCACTTCGGCGATGTAGCGGCGGGCGATCTCCTCGCGTTCGGCCCTGCTGGTGCCACGCAATTCCAGGCCGAAGGCGACGTTGCGCAACACGGTCGCCCAAGGCATCAGCGCAAAGTCCTGGAACACGAAAGCGCGTTCGGGGCCCGGTGCGCTGACGCGCTTGCCATTGATGGCGACGGTTCCACCATCGGCCTTTATCAGGCCCGCGATGATCTTCAACAGCGTTGTCTTTCCGCAACCGCTGGGGCCGAGAAGGCTGGTCAGCTTGCCCCGGGGAAAGTCGAGGTCGATGCCGCGCAGCGCCTCGACATTGCCATAGGTCTTGGAAATCCCCCTCACCTCGACGATTGAATCGATCCGTGCCGGCACTGGCGACGGCCCATTTCGCAATGCGGTGGCGCGCATATCAGGCACCTCTCTTCTCGGGCCTGAACACACGAGCTTCCACCCATTGCAGAAAGACCAGCGTCAGGGTGGAAAGGGCAATGATCGAGGCGATTGTTGCATACATCTCGGCGTAGTCCGCGCGCGAGCGGTGGAACGTGATGAGGTCGCCGATGCCGGTCGGGGTGATCAGCAGTTCGGCGAGCACCACGCCGACGAACCCGGCGGCGACGCCGAGGCGCAGACCGGCAAAGATCACCGGGCTGGCGTCCGGGAGAATGATCTTGGCAACGGTCTGCCACGGCGTGCCGAGGAACGACCGGCACATGACGAGCAGCGATTGGTTGACGTTGCGCACGGCCTTGTAGGTGTTGAGCACTATGACCGGCAGCGCAAGGATAATGACAGCGAGCGTCTTGGCGGTCATGCCTATCCCGTAGACGAAGGTGACCATCGGAATGAAGGCGGCGACGGGGGCTGCCTGAAGCACGATGAACACGGGAATCAGCAGCCATTCGCCGGTGCGCCAGAGGCCACAGATCGTGCCGAGGCCGACACCCAGGAACGCTGACAGGACGACGCCGAGCACCAGCGGCTGCAGTGTCGAGAGATAGGCGCTGGCCAGGCTGCCGTCGGCAAGCAGTTCGAAAAACGCGACCATGGTGTCGGAAAAGGTCGGGAAGGCGAAGCTGACGGGGATGCGGCCGGCCACTTCCCATATCGCCGCGAAGGCAGCGATCGAGACGAGCCTGAGCACGACCGGCTCTTCCCACCAGGCGCCCGTCGTGCCGCGGCTGGAAGCGGGAGCGAGGCCGGCGGCCTCGCCGTCGGTTCTAATGCTCGGGGCCATTCGCCAGGCCGCCTATTTCTTGCCGAGCTTGGCGACGGCGCGGTCTATTGCGGCGACATCCCAGAAGTCCGCGACCTTGAGGCTGGCGGGGTCGCCCTCGATCTGGCCGGCAAGGCTGAAGAAGGCAAAGTCGTCGGCGGCTGCGTCCGCTCCGCCGCCATTCAGCGCAAGGCTGCCGGCTGCGGCGGTTTCCTTGTAGTATTCGGTGATCTCGCCATCGGCTTCCGCGCCGAGATCGGGCAGCAGTTTATACTTGTTGCGGAATTCGACCGCGACAGCCGGGTTCTCGGTGATCTCGCGCGCCGTCTTCATCAATTCCTCGACCAGGATATCGACGTCGGCGGCGTTGTTCTTCAGATAATCCGCCGTGGCGAAAAGCGCTTCGTCGGAGGCGCCGAGATCCTCGACCGGCAGAACGATGAACTTGCCGGGGGCTTCGGCCTCGAGCGCGCGCCGGTTGGCGGCATCGACGATCGACGCCTTCAGCGTCCCCTGGAGCAGCGCGTTGCGGCGAACCTCGGAGCCCGGGACATAGCTGATGTTGCCGAGCTTGATGCCTTGGTTTTTCGCCATCAGCAGCATGACCGCCTCGGTGCCGGAACCGCGCGCCTGTACGGCGACGTCCTGCCCGTCCAGATCCTTCCATTCCTTGTAGAATTCGCTGTTGACGACAGGAAAGAAGCGCAGCGTCGATATCTGCGCAAAGACGCGGATCGGCACGCCTGCCTTCTGGATCAATGTATAGGGCGCGCCGATGCCGACATCGGCCTGGCCGCCGACAATCGCCTGGGCAGCCAGATCCTCGTCATTGAGAACGATGAGTTCGACATTCACGCCGCGCTCCTTGGCGCGCTCTATCGCGGCGAGCGTCTGGATGGATTCGATGCCGGGAAGGTCGCCGAATGCGATGCGCATGTCGCCCGCATTTGCGGCCGACATGAGCGGCGCACTTGCCATAACCGCAGCGAAAGCGGCGGCAAGGATGGTACGTCTGGACATGCTGGTCATTGTCATTCCTCCCGTTTCTTGTAACCATTTCCCCAATTGGTTAAGCCTATGATGCTGATTGGTCAAGGACAAATCGCACCGTTCCGGAGGCGCCGCCCCGGGAAAACTTGGTAGTTGACGGTTTCCACCAATCGTTTTAACACCGAGAAGACGAATCAATATGCGAATTGGTTAAATTGATGGACGATGCCGGTAATGGCGGCCAAGCCGCCCTGGTTCAGCTTCAGGCCTATCTGGCCCAGATGGACCATTCCGGTGAAACGCGGCTGCCCGCGGAGCGGGAACTGTGCGAGAGCCTTGGCGTGTCGCGCGGCGATCTGCGCAAGGCGCTGGCGGTGCTCGAGAAGGACGGCCGCATCTGGCGCCACGTCGGCAGGGGAACCTTCGTCGGCAGGGGGCCGGTCGAGGAGACGATCGGAATTTCCGAAATCGCGGGCCGCACAAATCCGGCCGATGTGATGCGCGCGCGCCTGATCATCGAACCCGAGATCGCGCGCGAAGCGGCGCTGCACGCCACGCTTTCCGACATCGCGGCGATGCGGCAATCGCTGGTGCAGACGCGGGAGGCGGTGACATGGCGGCAATATGAGAACATCGACAATCTGCTGCACCGGCAGATCGCGCAGGCGAGCCGTAACAATGTGCTGCTCGGCCTGTTCGATGTGCTGAACGCCGTGCGCCGGACCGTGGTCTGGGGGCGGCTTCGTGCAGAGGGCGCCCGTCCCCCGGCAGACCATCACAGCTTCGCCGACCATGAACGGATCGTCGAAGCGATCGCCGATCGCGACCTCGGCGGCGCGGCGGCGGCGATGCGCCTGCATCTGCAACAGGTCGAGCGGCGCCTGATACCTGTTCGCGAAGCCGCCGAGTAGCCGGGCTACAGCTGCGCATCAATGATTTTGAACGCACGTCTCCGCCTCGCCATTGGCGCACGTCAAAATCAATTGAGGTCCAATCGGGCAAAGATCGCTCGAGAACCAAGCTCGCCCCAGGGACGGGATAGACCTTTGGCTGGAATTTGTTGAAAGTGCCGCGCCGCTCCGGCCAAGCCGGTTTGTCGATCGATCATCTGCAAGGCGACTGTCGTGGCGGGACGAGACAATGGAGGATTTCAAGGCATGACCAACCCGACGCACCTGCCCACCGAGGGCCTCTTCATCGGCCGCGCCAGAACGAGCGATGCGTCCCACCCGCTGGTCGTCACGGTGCGCGATGGCACGGTCGTCGACATCACGTCGAGCGCCGCGCCGACCGTGCGCGATGTCTGCGAGATGCCGGATCCTGCCGCACATGTGCGCTCGGCCGAGGGCAGAGCGGTCGGCTCGCTTGATGCGATCGCCGCCAACAGTTTCCAGGCCGCACGCGATCCTGCACAGCCGTACCTGCTGTCCCCGGTCGACCTGCAGGCGGTGAAGGCGTCGGGCGTCACCTTCGTCGTATCCCTGCTCGAACGCGTCATCGAGGAGCAGGCGCGCGGCTCGGCCGAGAAGGCCGACGCCATTCGCGCCGACATCGCCGGGCTGATCGGCCATGATTTGTCGAAGCTCAAGCCCGGTTCGCCGGAGGCGATGGAGATCAAGGCCAAGCTGATTGCGCGCGGCGCCTGGTCGCAATATCTGGAGGTGGGCATCGGCCCGGATGCCGAGATCTTCACCAAGTGCCAGCCGATGGCCTCGGTTGGCTTCGGCGCCGATGTCGGCCTGCATCCGGTGTCGACTTGGAACAATCCGGAGCCGGAAATCGCGATGATCGCCGACAGCCAAGGCAGGATCGTCGGCGCCACGATCGGCAACGACGTCAATCTGCGCGATGTCGAAGGGCGCTCGGCGCTGCTGCTCGGCAAGGCCAAGGACAACAACGCCTCAGCCTCGCTTGGCCCGTTCATCCGGCTGTTCGACGCGACATTTTCCATCGACGACGTGAAACAGGCCATCGTGCGCCTGAAGGTCGAAGGCGAGGACGGGTTTTCGCTGGAGGGCGCGAGTTCGATGGCGGAGATCAGCCGCTCGCCGGAAGAGCTGGTCGCGGCGGCCATGGGGCCGCATCACCAATACCCCGATGGTCTGGCGCTCTATCTCGGCACCATGTTCGTGCCGTCGAAGGATCGCGGCGAAAAGGGCAAGGGCTTTACGCACAAGGTCGGCGACATCGTTACCATCTCGTCGGAGAAATTCGGCGCCCTGGTCAATCGCGTGCGGCTGTCGCCTGACTGCCCGCACTGGACCTACGGCGCCAGCCATCTGATGCGAGATCTCGCCAAAGCCGACCTCAT
>NZ_CAUM01000162.1 GCF_000350085.1 Mesorhizobium metallidurans STM 2683 | reverse complement strand
GTCCCCTTGACCGCCGCTGATGCGAGAGGCGCAGGTCAACATCGCGATCCGTGGTTTGTCGGCTACGGTCTCCACGAAGCACTTCCCGATCGCTCTTCCCTGACACGCATCCGCCAGCGCTGGCGCGAGGCACGCTCTCGCCGGATCTTTGAGCGCGCAGTGCAGGCCTGCATCGAGTCCAAGATCGCCAAGGGCGAGATCGTCCACGTCGATGCTTCGCTGATCCGAGCCGACGTAAGCTGGGACAGCTTGGCGGTTCGCCATGTCGAGGCGGTGAACGCTGCGACGAGGAAGCGGAAGCGCCGGCAAAGAAGAGCCGCAAAGACCGGCAAGTTCAAGAAGATTTGCGTAACCGAGCCTGATGCCACCATGGCGACAAGGGCCCACAATCGACGACTTGAGCCGGTCTACAAGCAGCATGCCGTGGTCGATGATCTGGCGTGGGTTCTCGACGTGGCGGTGCACCGGCGAACGTGAAGCGGATTGACGCCGCTGTCAACAAACTGTCACTGCCGATGCCGGCTATGCCTATGCAAAAGCGTTCGCTTTCGAGCACCGCGGCATCGATGCCTTGATCCCCGCCAAGACGGAGCCGATCCGCAGCCCGGTCCCGTTACGTCGCTTCCGTTACGATGCTAAGCACGACATCCTAAAGGGCCTTCGAGGCAAGATCCTACACCTAAGCGACCCTTGAAGTATGGACGTTTCTTTTATTCGCGCGCCAGAGATTGCGCAGGCTGTGACCTTTGCTTCCATTTGCCTGTCCAAAGGGCGCGTCAACAAGGCGGTCGTTGTGGGATGATTATCCGGCATTGCTGAGGGCGCGCAGGCGTCGTGAGCGATGGTCGGAAGAGGACAAGCAGTTCTACCATCATCATCGATGGCGCTCGGAAGGCCACCATGGCGAGGTCAAGACCTGGCATGGCCTCGCCCGGGCAATTGGGCGCGGCCTCGCCAAGATGAGAATCCAGGCTGGCGCATGCCGGCAAGAGCGCGCGCCGTGTCGTCTCCGCTTTCATCGCTGCCGCCTTCGCCCAGGAAAGCCCGAGGCCGCAAGCACCCAATGGCGCGCCGTTGCCGACTAGAGCACATCCTGTGATCGATGAATCAATTGTGATGTGACGGCTGCGTTTTGTGCTGATTCAACATCCCTCGATGGAGGTGGACGATGGGAAGAGCATTGAGCGTGGATCTTCGGTTGCGGGTCTTGAAGGCTTCGGACGAGGGCATGTCGGCGCGGCAAACGGCGGCGCGGTTCGGCGTGGGAGTGTCCAGCGCGATCCGCTGGATTGCGCGGGCGAAGATCGGTGAACTGGGGCCACGCCCGCAGGGCCGCCGCCGCGCCTCCAGCCTGGATGCGCATGAAGCCTTCATCGCCGGGCTGATCGGGGAGCGCAAGGACATCACGCTGAACGAGATGGTGGAGCGGCTCGTCGCCGAGCAGTCGGTGCGGATCAGCCGCAGCGCCTTGAGCGCCTGGCTTCGCGGCCACGGCTGGACATTCAAAAAAAGTCCGCGCACGCACTGGAGCAGGATCGCCCGACGTCCTGAAGCGGCGCCGAGAGTGGTTCGACGGCCAGCTCGATCTCGATCGACGAAGCTCGTGTTCATCGACGAGACCGGCCTCTCCACAAAGATGGCTCGCCTGCGTGGAAGAGCGCCGCGCGGCGAGCGCTGCCGGGCCGGCGTGCCGCATGGCCACTGGAAGACCACGACCTTCACCGCAGCGCTGCGGCTGACGGGCATGACTGCGCCCTTCGTCTACGACGGCGCTATGAACGGCAACGTGTTCCTGGCCTATGTCGAGCAGGTGCTGGTCCCGACATTGTCGGAGGGCGACGTAGTCGTCATGGACAACCTGCCCGCCCACAAGGCCGCCGGCGTGCGCGACGCGATTGAGGCCGCGGCGCGAGCCTGCTCTACCTGGCCGCCCTACAGTCCCGACTTCAATCCGATTGAGAACGCCTTCGCCAAACTCAAGGCGCTGCTGCGAGCAAAGGCCGAGAGAACCATCAAGGCTCTGTGGGACGCGGTCGGCGCGGTCGTCGACCTCTTCACCCCAGCCGAATGTGCCAACTACTTCAAAGCTGCAGGATATGAACCGGATTAAACAGGACGTGCTCTAGATCCGGCCGAGGGTGCCGAAGCTGGCGACAATCATGGACGACGCCGAGCCCGACGTGCTGGTCTACATGACTTTCCTCAAGGAGCACCGCGCCAAGCTGCACTCGCCCAACCCGATCGAGCGCCTCAACGGCGAGATCAAGCGGCGCACCGAGGTCATCGGCATCTTCCCAAATGATGACGTCATCGTCCGCCTGGTTGGCGCGATCCTGCTCGAACAGAACGACGAATGCGCCGTGCAGCGCGCCAGATAGATGACGCTGGAAACCATCAGCCAAATGAGCGATGATCCTCTCTTCAGCCTGCCCAGCCGTGGCACGCTGAGCCCGGCCCTCCCGGAGAGCACAGCGACGAATGCCGTCAGCTACACTTGTATGGGGCGAAGTCTGCTCCTGCATTTCTCCATCTGCAAGTTCGGCCGATTGGCGACTATCTCCTCGTCCCGAGCTAACTTCGCTCTGGCCGCCGCGCGCAGTGACGGTCAAGGCTGGGCCGCAGGCCCGATCGCGCAGCGACTTGCCCGGTCGGTCTCAGGGGATCTGAACCATGATGCAGCATGCACATCGGTGGGCCAAGCTCCGTGCGGCGGGCCGATTCTACGTCTGCGGTCTGAGGACCATGTGTGGCTTTGTTGCCGCCACGGCTCGTCCTCCTGTGGTGAGGATCGGCTCGGCCCGTCCGAGCAACCCTCGGACGCGCAGTGTAGGGCGAGCGACCTCATCGGCAGAGGCGGACATACGGTCTTACCGGCTAGCCAATTGGGTGTGCGTTGCTCTCCTCTTCCCACGTGCCACCATCACGCCGCACGCAAGCTGACGCCCCGTGGCGCCTCGCCCCTGGAACCATCGGGCCTAGCGCACTGGAAGAGCAGAACGTGCCAGGCCTGCATAATGCCATGCCGCACGCGGGCACTGCCGGCGCGTGCCAGCCCCTTCTCGCGCCGGCATTTGCCGCTCTCGTCGGGCGAACCCGTGAGCCCGGCATAGCGCGCCACCGGCGCGGCGATCATGCAATTCGCGCGACGGGATCTCGTGGACCAGCATGTCCGCCGTCTCGACACCGACGCCGATGACCCGTGCGATGAGGCGCACCACCGCATGGGGCCTTCTAGTGCAGCCGGCCGCGGCGAGCCTACGCAGGCGGTCGCCTTCGATGGTGCGGATCTGCGCACGCAGAAGGTCGAGCCGCTCAAACAAGCGGTGCAACTCGGCGGGACCGGCTTGCGTCATAAGACTGAGGCTA
>NZ_CAUM01000163.1 GCF_000350085.1 Mesorhizobium metallidurans STM 2683 | reverse complement strand
TTGACGCCTGGTGACCCGGCCGTGGCCGCGTGGCAATCTGGCGGCGTTATTGATCGTATCCTGACGGTATTCGCGACACTTGGTTTTTCTGTCCCGGTGTTTGTTGTCGGTTTCTTTCTCATATATTTGTTTGCCATCATATCACATTGGCTACCGGTCCAGGGATACCGGCCGATTGACCATGGCTTCGGGCCATGGCTTGTGCACCTGATCCTGCCCACCGTGGCGTTAAGTCTTGGTTATATCGCTTTCATCGCGCGGATCGCGCGAACAGCCGCCGCCAAAGGCGCCTCGTCGTATGCCATGCTTTTTCCACCCCGTTTTTCCCCGCAATGACGCGGCTCGGCGGCTTGAAGAAAGCGCGATCGTGGCCGAGAGCCTTATGCGGGCATGGCGTCGCGGAGGTTGCGCGTGACGCGCTGGCAGATCTGTGACTGGCGGAAGCAGCTTCGGAGCGGCGGGTTGGTGAAACCGGAAAGCATGAGGTACAGATCTGGCGCCGAAGGTATCCAGATCGCCGGGCTCGCGCTCCTGCGAGGCCGGCGACAAGGTCTGCGATCCGCGCCTCTATCTCAATCCAATCGCAACCAAGCCGGGGGGCTGGATCAGGCTGTTCCCTTTCGCAGCTGGGAGTCGTCGCTGGCATTTCGAGATGTGGCCGCCTTGGAGGCGCGCCTCGGCCGGCCCGTCGATCCACGGCGTCCGCGCGCCTTTGTTCGGCCTACCAACCGAGACACCCTGTATCTCCGACTTCTTCCTCTTTCTTACAGGCAAGGATATGACCTCTTCTGATCCGTTGAACGCCGTTTTCGAGCATATCGAGGCGAACCGCACCCCCTTCCTCGATCGCCTGATCGATTACGTTCGGCACCCGAGCATCAGCGCCGAAAATGTTGGCATCGCCGAAGTCGGCGCGCTACTGGTCGAGATGCTCACCGGGATCGGGCTCGAGACAGGCCTGGTGTCGACAGAAGGACACCCGATGGTGGTCGCGCGCTGGGAGAAGGCGCCGGGCAAGCCGACCGTGCTGCTCTACGGCCATTACGACGTGCAGCCGGCTGACCCGATCGACAAATGGCTCTCGCCGCCCTTCGAGCCGACTATTCGTGACGGGCGCCTATACGCACGCGGTGTGGGAGACAACAAGGGCCAGCATTTCGCACAGATTTTGGCAATCGAGTCCCACCTCAAGGTGCATGGCGCGCTGCCCTGCAACGTGATCCTGCTGCTGGAAGGCGAAGAGGAGATCGGCAGTCCGCACATCGCCGATTTCGTCCATGCCAATATCGGTATGCTAGAAGCTGATCTTGCTGTCACCGCCGATGGTCCGCGTCATGCGAGCGGCGCACCTGTGATCAAGTTCGGATCGCGCGGCGAGGTGTCTTTTGAACTACGCTGCCGCCACGCTAACGGCGACTTGCATTCGGGTAACTTTGGCGGCGTTGTGCCCAATCCGATCTGGACGTTGGTGCATCTGCTCGGCACCATGAAAAATGCCGATGGTGAAATCACCATTGACGGTTTCGACGATGAAATCGAGCCACCGTCAAAAGAGGAACTGGCCGCGGTCGAGCGTTTACCTCTCGATGTCGAGGCTGTGAAGCGTAGTCTCGATCTTGTGCGACTTGACGCGCCGGCGGAACGGCCCTTTTACGACCGCCTGTGCTTCCGCCCGACGCTGACGATTAACGGCTTCCATGGCGGCTATGGCGGTCTTGGTAGCAAGAGCGTCCTGCCCAACGAGGCCTTCGTAAAATGCGACATACGGCTCGTGGCAGCACAGGACCCAGCGGACATCCTGCGCAAGGTCGCCGCCCATGTGGAAAAACACGCGCCCGAAGTAGAGTTCATAGCGCAGGGAAGCATCGATCCCTCGAAAACACCCATTACCTCCCCTTTCACCGCGCCGCTTCGCCGTGCTTTCGTCGCTGCGCAAGGGGAAGATCCTTTGCTGGTGCCCGCAGGCTTCGGCTCTCTCCCCAACTATGTTTTCACCAAGATCCTAGGCATTCCCGCCTTCGACACACCTTACGCGAACCACGACGAGGCAAACCATGCTCCCAATGAGAATCTAACACTAAGTTGCTTCTACAGCGGGATTCGCACAGGCGCTGCGCTATTGTACGAGCTTGGCCGGTTACAACTTCTTGCGCGAAAGGCCGGTGGAGTGCAATCCGCCCCTAACTCAGATGGCCAACTAGTAAGAGTCGAGTAGCTAGATCCGATGATCGTGCGCGTAGGGTTGACCGGTTCTTATCCCGGACTACTTCATCTCTATGCGTGTGCTGGCCGTATAGTGCGCAGATGCCAGACTTCCCTCACCTCAGTAAGAGGCCCCTGGCTGAATGCTGGATCGGAAAATGGTCCCGATGACTCTCCAGATTGGGCACGCCGCCATGAAACCTGCCCAGCTCTCCAGGGCATGCCCATCAGAACGGACTGCTGCACTCAGCTGCGTCCGTGCCAACTAAAGGACAGTGCAGCAGATGCCAACGATCAACGCCGGCCGGTTGCTATCGGATCTCAGACGTTTCGCGCAGTTCGGCGCGTACAAGACGGGTGTACATCGTCCGACCTATTCACGAGAGGACATGGACAGCCGCCGTTGGCTTGCGCAGCAATACGAAGCCGTAGGGCTTCAGGCGCATATAGACGGGGTCGGCAACGTGTTCGGCATGCCGAGATCGGGCCGGCGATCGCTGTTGATCGGGTCGCACGCAGAGTCCCAGGATTATGCCGGATGGCTCGACGGGGCACTTGGTGTGATTTACGGTCTTGAGATTGCCCGGACGTTTGCGGAAACGCTGGGCTGCGCAGGCCTCCCCATCGCACCAGTGGCGTGGGCGGATGAAGAAGGTCACTACGTATCAATGCTCGGAAGTCGTTCGTTCGTTGGTGACATCGACGAAGCGGAGATCGATCGCGCGGTGAATGTCGATGACGGGCTGCCGCTCAGGGACGCGCTCCGTGAGGCCGGCCTAGCAGGCGTTCCCCGATCTCTGGTGGAGCCGAAACGCCACGTCGGCTACCTGGAAGCACATATAGAGCAGGGCGACGCGCTGGAAGCCTCGGGCAACCGGATCGGTGTTGTTACGAGCATCGTTGGGATCTGGCAGTACTCAATCGTCTTTTACGGGATCCAGAATCACGCCGGGACGACGCGCATGGGGATCCGTAAGGATGCCGGCGTTGCTGCAGCGACGCTGGCCATGGCCATTGCCAAGCGCTTTCCCGAAGTCGCCGGCCCGTGCTCCGTGTGGACCACAGGCCGCATTAGCCTGGAGCCGGGCGCTCCCAGCGTAATTCCGGGCAAAGCGGAGATGCTGTTCCAGTTCCGCGATTCAAAAATGCCGGTGCTTGAGCGTCTCGATGCTGTGCTAAGGGAGCTGGTTAAAGAGACCGCCATGAAAACGGACTGCCGCGCTGAGATCGAGCAGACTGAGACCGGCAAACCATGCCATATGGATCCGGCCTTTCAGGACGCGATAGAGAACGCGGCCGCGCGCCATATTCCCAACGCCTATGTGAGGATGCCAAGTGGGGCTGGTCACGACGCACAGGTCGTGGCGCGCAGACTGAGGTCCGCTATGCTTTTCATCCCAAGCATTGGCGGTATCAGCCATCATTGGACCGAAAACACAGACGATGCCGACTTGGTGCTCGGCTGCCAGGTGCTGACTGATGCGGCCGAGGCGATCCTACGAGGCGAGGGAAACACCTGACACAGCTAAACGACCCAAAGTCTTGAGAAAGCTGGCTGAATTTCGCAACTCCTGAGCGTCCCGGTCATGTGAGCTGCCTCCAGTAATCCATGTGAGTAACCACATGACGAGCACATTCGCGGCTTACAGCCCGGCGATACTCCGACGGAATTTCGGGCCC
>NZ_CAUM01000164.1 GCF_000350085.1 Mesorhizobium metallidurans STM 2683 | reverse complement strand
CTGGCGCCGGGTGATCCGGCCGCTATCATCGCAGGCGATAAGGGCACGCCAGAGATGATCGCCGGCATCCGCGAACAGTTGGGGCTCAACGAGCCGCTGCCCGTCCAGTTCGTACATTGGGCTCTCAGCATCCTCAGCGGCGACTTCGGGACCTCAATTTTCACGGGGCTACCCGTTCTTGAACTGATCTCGCAGCGGCTGGAACCAACAGTCTCTCTTTCGATCCTGACGATGATCCTTTCGGTGACCATGGGGGTTTCCTTCGGTATCATGGCCGCGTGGCAATCTGGCGGCCTTATTGATCGTATCCTGACGGTATTCGCGACACTTGGTTTTTCTGTCCCGGTGTTTGTTGTCGGTTTCTTTCTCATATATTTGTTTGCCATCATATCACATTGGCTACCGGTCCAGGGATACCGGCCGATTGACCATGGCTTCGGGCCATGGCTTGTGCACCTGATCCTGCCCACCGTGGCGTTAAGTCTTGGTTATATCGCTTTTATCGCGCGGATCGCGCGGGGGAGCATGCTCGAGGTGTTGTCGGAAGACTATATGCGGACTGCCGCCGCCAAAGGCGCGTCGTCGTATGCCATGCTTTTCCACCATGCGTTGAAAAATGCCGGTGTTCCAATTCTGACCGTGATCGGCTTAAGTTTCGCAAGTCTGGTTGGCGGTGTCGTCATTACGGAAACGGTGTTCAACATACCTGGTGTCGGTCGTTTGGTGGTGGATGCGATCAACAACCGCGATTACCCGATCATTCAAGGTGTGCTCATCCTGGTTTCAGCTCTGTACGTCCTTATCAATCTTGCGGTCGATCTTTCCTACACCCTAGTCGACCCCCGAATCCGGTACTGATTATGACGCTCCTCTCCCTACCAGTAGAATACGTCCCGACGGGTCGCCTACGAATATCTGACCTTCCCCGTCTGGCAAGGCGGCATCCGCTGGTCGTGGTAGGCGGCGGCTTCTTGGCGCTGTTGATTGTTCTGGCACTCGCTGCCCCGCTTTACGCCGGCGATCCATTGAGCATGGATCCATTCAAGCGCCTCCAGCCACCGTCCGCGGAGATGTGGTTCGGGAGCGATAATCTGGGCCGTGACGTGTTTGCAAGAACGATCTTCGGCGCCCGCATCTCACTCATGGTCGGATTGCTGTCAGCAGTGGGCGCGGCCCTCGGCGGGCTACTGATCGGTGTCATCGCCGGTTATGTCCGCGCCTTCGATAATATCGTGATGCGGGTCATGGACGGCTTGATGTCAATTCCGACGATTCTGCTCGCCATTGCCCTTATTTCTCTGACAGGCTCCGGGGTCGGCATCCTCATCGTTGCCATTACCATTCCTCAGCTGCCGAGCGTCACGCGGATGGTTCGTTCGGCAGTTCTGAGTGTTCGGGAACGTCCTTACGTGGAGGCCGCGGTCAGCGGCGGCGCGCGATTACCCAAGGTGCTGTGGAGGCATATCCTGCCCAGTACCATCGCGCCGCTTATGGTGCAGAGCGCCATAGTCTGCGCAGATGCGATTCTGACAGAGGCCGGACTGAGCTTCCTCGGCGTGGGCGTACCGCCCGAGATTCCCAGCTGGGGCAACATGATTTCGAGTTCTCGCTTGTATCTCTCGATTGCCCCATTGACGATCTTCGCCCCGGGCATCTGCCTTGCCGTCATGGTCCTTGCCGTCAACCTGCTCGGGGATGGCTTGCGCGACCTTTTCGATCCCCGTGCGAAGCGTGGGCGATGACACTATGCGAGAATCCGCAGAAGACGACGTGCTTCTCGACGTCCGAGACCTTGAAACGCACTTTTACGGCGATGAAAGCGTCACACGCGCCCTTGGCGGAATCAGCTTTCAAGTCAACAAAGGGGAAACGCTCGGCGTCGTCGGCGAATCGGGATGCGGAAAGAGCGTCACCGCTCTCTCCATTCTTCGCCTGCTGCCGAAGCTGACCGCCAGGACTGTCGGTGGCGAGGTCCGCTTTCACGGACGCGATATCCTTGCGCTGTCCGATCGGGAGATGCGACAGATCCGGGGCGACCGTATCGCCATGATCTTCCAGGAGCCGATGACGAGCCTGAACCCGGTCTACACGGTCGGCCGACAGATCGCCGAGGCGGTGCAGATCCACACAAAAGCGTCGCGCTCGCTGGCCATGGCAAAGGCCGAAGAGATGCTCTGTCTGGTCCGCATCGCGGATCCCCAGCTTCGCGTCAACAACTATCCTTACGAAATGTCGGGCGGCATGCGCCAGCGCGCCATGATCGCCATGGCTCTTGCCTGCTCGCCGGAACTTTTGATCGCCGACGAGCCAACGACTGCGCTAGACGTCACTATCCAGGCGCAGATCCTGCGTCTGATCGTCGATCTGAAAGAGCGCACGGGAACTGCCGTGATGTTCATTACGCATGATTTGGGCGTCGTAGCCGAGACGTGCCAACGCGTCATTGTCATGTATGCCGGCCGGATCGTGGAGCAAGCGAGCGTAATCGATTTGTTTGCGCATCCCGCGCATCCCTACACTCAGGGCCTCATGCGATCGGTGCCTGACCGGCGGCGCGGTCGGCAGCGCCGCCTTCCAGAAATTCCCGGCATTGTGCCAAGCCTGCGCGAGCCCATCGTCGGCTGCAGCTTTGCGCCTCGCTGCCCGTTCGCTATCGACATTTGCCGCGACAAGACGCCCGCCCTGCGTGATGTGGGGTCGAGCCACGCGGCAGCTTGCTGGCGCGCCGAAGAGGTGATGGGCGCATGAACGGTCCTTTGCTGAAAGTCCAGAATCTGACCAAGCACTATCCGCTTGGCTCGGGTCTCTTCAAGAAAACCATTCCGGTGATCCGGGCGGTGGAGGATGTATCGTTCACCGTCGAGACGGGCGAGACATTCTGCATCGTCGGCGAATCCGGCTGTGGCAAGTCTACCATCGCGCGGCTCCTGATGCGACTCGTGGAGCCGACCGGCGGACGCGTGCTGATCGACGGAACTGACATTGCTGGCCTCAAGAAGGACGCGCTTCGCGCCTGGCGCCGTCGCATGCAGATGGTCTTTCAGGATCCTTACTCGTCACTGAACCCGCGCCTCACCGCCGGACAGATCATCACCGAACCTGTCGAGAACTTCGAGTGCCTCGGCCGAAGGCGGCACCAGGCGCTTGCCGCGGACCTTCTGCGAAAGGTCGGAATGTCGCCTGAGATGATGCACAGGCTCCCGTCCGAATTGTCGGGCGGTCAGCGGCAGCGGCTCGGCATTGCACGCGCTCTGTCGCTCAACCCCTCTCTCATCATAGCCGATGAGGCGGTATCAGCTCTTGATGTATCCGTGCAGGCTCAGATTCTGAATCTGCTTTTGGATCTGCAGCAGCAGATGGGCATCGCCTTCGTCTTCATCTCGCATGACCTCGGCGTCGTGGAGCATATCGGCCATCGCGTGGCGGTCATGTATCTCGGGCGGATCGTGGAGCTTGCGCCGTGCGAAGCGCTCTTTGCCAAGCCCATCCATCCCTACACCGAGGCGCTGATCGCGGCGGCCCCTGTCCCGGATCCCACACGCCTTCGGCTAGAGGCGCCCGTTGAGGGCGAGGTGCCAAGCCCCGTCTATCCGCCGAGCGGGTGCGCGTTCCACCCGCGATGCCCGCTCGCCGTCGAGCGCTGCCGCATCGAAGTGCCACCTTTGGTGCCAATGGCAGACGGGCGCGTCGTGGCCTGCCATGTGCGCGCTCCGGCGACAGAAATCTCGGGCAATCCGGCTCTGGCCGGCGATCGTTCGATTCTTTTAGCGCAATAGGTCGTCGGCAACGCGACGGTTATATCAGAAGCTCTTTCAGCTGATCGAGCATATCGAAGCCGGTGAGACGGGCACCGAACCTCACCCAGCTACAATGAAAAGAAGGGACAAGGGACAAGGGACTATGGAAGAACATCCACAGCAGATCGGTTCTCATCTGGACGATAAGGGTGACAACTATGATACGGTCGGCTCGATTGCAACTAACGTTGCGGACGGCTTCACTATGGTAGCCGTTGGCGACCTCATCGTGTCGCGGCCGGTGACCAAAGGACGACATCCCGGCTTCGGCGACATCGTCAAAGTCCTCCAAGACGCGGATGTGACGTTTGGCAACATGGAAATGAACATCTTCGATATCCGGTCCTTCAAGGGAAGTCCTCAGGCTGAGTACGGCGGTGCATTTCACGTTAGCCTTCCTGAGGTCGGACCTGATCTGAAGTCGATGGGGTTCAATCTAATGAGTCGCGCAAACAACCATACGCTTGACTGGGGCCTTGAAGGCATGCGCGAGACGAGCCAAGTGCTCGATCAGAGCGGGATCATCCATGCAGGGGCGGGTGAAAATCTCGCACAAGCCGGCGCTGCTCGCTTTTTGGAAACCGCGCGCGGTCGCGTGGCGTTGGTGTCGCTTGCTACATCATTCACGCCGATGTCTCGGGCTGGCGATCCCGCTGGCGAGGCGCCAGGCAGACCCGGACTCAACGCCCTTCGTTTGGCGAAAAGCATTGTGATCCCGCCCGAGAAGCTCGAGAGCTTGAGGCAGATACGCGATGCGTTACCCGACTCCCGCCCGGGCGCTCGATCGGCTCCGCCGGCAGTCTCAGGGGCCACGGCGGACCGGCCCGAGGACCCTAACGATCCAGAGCGCGTCGTGGTCGCTGGAACGGCGTTCAAAGCGGGCGACAAGGCCGGTTACAGCTACGAAGCCGATCCTGGCGACGTCGCCGACATTCTTCGCAATGTTCGTCGGGGCAAGCAGTTCTCCGACTTCTGCATCGTCACCAACCACTGTCACCAGCCCGGGAACTGGAGCGAGGAGACGCCTGATTACGAACAATCGTTTGCTCATCGAGTGATTGATGCGGGAGCGGACGCATACGTCGGACATGGACCGCACAAGTTGCGCGGCATCGAGATCTATAGCGGTCGGCCTATCTTTTATAGCCTGGCCAATTTCTTTTATGATGACCACCGGACGCCTGTTGGGGCTGACATGTTTGTCGCTTATGGAAAGGACCCACGGGTCGACACGGATGCCGAGGTGACCGTCGCGGAGGAGGCAAAAGGATTTGACGACCCGGTGTTCTATGAGAGCGTTATTACCGTCAGCCGCTTTCAGCAGAACCAGCTTGCTGAGTTGCGACTATATCCCGTCGAGCTCGGGTACTTAAAGCGGTTTGCCAACAGGGGTGTCCCGCGGCTCGCCCCTCCGCCGCAAGCAAAATCCATTCTGGAGCGGCTACAGAAGCTCTCGAAGCCATTTGGGACGGAGATCGCCGTCGAGAACGACGTTGGAGTCATTAGACTGCGGCCCAACTCGCCGTAAACTTGAAGAAGGCGCGAATCGTCGCCGAGAGCCTTACGCCAAGCATCCGCGTTACGGAGGTTGCGCGCAAATACGAGGTGAGCGCTGGCACCTCTATGACTGGCGGAAGCAGCTTCGGAGCGGTCGGTTGGCGATACCAGAAAGCATGAGGTACAGATGTGGCGCCGCGGGCGTCCGGATCGCCCGTCACGCGCTCCTGCGGGGCCGGTGGGGTTGTCGCGGGCCTTTCGAGATGCGGCGGCCTTGAAGGCGCTCCGGCCAGCCGTAGATCCGCGGAGCCCGCGCGCCTTTGCTCGTTGCAAGACCGAGCCATCGCTGAAGGAAGTTGAACCTGGGCGAATGAGGGCGTGTCATCTGAATGATCGCTGCATGCTCGCACCAGCGCCCTGTTAGCCGAGAACAACCCTGTACATTTGTCTCCTCCTTCTCTTGCAAGTAAGGATATGACCTCTTCTGATCCATTGAACGCCGTTTTCGAGCATATCCAGGCGAACTGCTAACTAGAAGCTGCTGTGGGTGAGAATCTCGCAGGCAAGATGTTGTTGTGATAGGCCGGTCGAATACTGTCGGAAAACCGTGCGACGCTGCTGGGTTCAACTGAGCTGACTACGGCGCGCGCACTCATGGTGGTCAACGGTTTGCTGCAAAGGCCAGTGCTCGTGCCAACAGATCTTAGCTACCGGCTAACGTGGTCAGTTATGATATTGTGCATCCTTGCATTGCGAGAGGTCAAGGTTGGCAAAGGCCGCAGGAACATTGCGTCGGTCCACGATATCGCCAACCGAGGCTTGCCAAGCGGGATCGTTGAGAGCAGCGCCTCCTGCGACCAAGAAGCTGAAGCCGAGGATCATCCACGGTTCCAAAAGGCCGAGCGCCACGGAAGCGGTCAGCATCGCACATGCTACCGCCATCAGGGCGAACATGACTCTACGACGGCTAAAGTTATCGGCGATGGGCCCGACCAAGACAGATAAAATCAACGCTGGCAGGTTCGATGAAGTCTGCGCCAGCGCGACCATCAGATCGGAGGTTGAGATCGTCGCCATCTGCCAACTGATGGCAACGGTCTGCATCAGCTAGCCGAGACTGGAAACCTGCGTTACGAGCCAGATCGAACGAAAGGTTCGATTTTTGAGCGTCGCAAACGCCCCGGCGAAAATGAATCTGTATTTGCACCCGCCACACTGCTCATTTCTCGGAGCGTCGAACTCCGATCTAACGGTTCAGGCCAAGCGGGGGCTTCATCCGAATGGGCAGCTATAGCGTTCTCGAAGGGGCAGCACGCATGCGGAAGGTCCTTTTCGATTTGGAGCCTCGCATAGATCGTCCTCACCGGTGAGCCGGAGCCGGTGCACGATGTGCAACGTATAGAGTCCTGAAAGCACATTCGCGGCTTACAGCCCGGCGATACTCCGACGGAATTTCGGGCCT
>NZ_CAUM01000165.1 GCF_000350085.1 Mesorhizobium metallidurans STM 2683 | reverse complement strand
GGGCCACTGGCCCGCAAGCGCGGGATCTCGGAGGCGACGCTGTATAAACTGGAAAGCGAGTATGGGGATGGACCTCTCAACACTAAGCGGCTTAGGGCCTTGTAGGAGGAGAACGCGACTTCAGGTCCACCAGAGAACAAGATCCGGCCTCGCAAATCCGAAAAAGCTGTTCAGCACAAGGCGAGGCTTTCCGTTGCCTGAGTGTCGGACCCCGTGAATGAAGCCGCCGTCAATCAGGGCAATGTCCCCAGCCTTAAGCTGGAAGTCGCGACAAGGGACGGTTTCAAGATAAGCTGCCGAATAGGGATAACCCGTAGTCTCCACACCCTGCGACTTTCGGTCGGTGACAGTCGGCTTGTGGCTCCAGAGCCGCAGATTTCCACCCTCCTCGGTCGCGACCCCACAGGTGGTGTAGCTCGGCGGTAGCGAAGCCGCTCGCGAGCGCGCCCTCGATAGCGCTGTAGATGCTATGGGCGGCGGCGAGCGTGTGGCACCCTCGGCTCTGTTGAGCAGCTACCCAAGGAGCGCCCCCATGTCACCATCCTTTGATGCAAGCAAATCCCTTACCACCCTTGATCAAGACAGCACGTTGGTCGCAGTGATTGAGATGAGCCAGACAAAGTGGCTCATTGCTGCGACGGTCCCTCGCTTTGAACGTAACCCTCTCAAGAAGCTCGATGCCGACCCGGATTCGGTGCTCAGGCTGTTGCGCCGCTGGCGCAGCGAAGCCATCCAAGCCGGGCGTGAAGTCCGGCGCATCGTTGTCGCCTATGAGGCTGGACGCGACGGCTTTTGGTTGGCGCGCTGGCTCCAGGCGCGCGCTGTCGAGGCTTATGCCATACATCCATCGAGCGTCGCGGTTTCCCGCGAACATCGGCGTGCCAAGACCGATCGCCTCGATACCGAACTGTTGATGCGCGCCTTTCTTGGCTGGCTGCGGGGCGAGAAGCGCCACTGCAGCATGGCAGCCATCCCAACCATCAATGAGGAGGAGGCCCGCCGTCCGAACCGTGAACGAGACAATTTCGTCCGCGAACGTACACGGATCATCAACCGCATCAAGGCAATCCTCGCTCGCTTCGGCATTCGCGCCTTCAAACCTAATCTGCGCAAAGCTGCCGAGAAACTGGAGGCTCTGCATACCGCGGAAGGTATGCCCCTACCGGAACGAAGCCGAGCCGAGTTGCGCCGTAATCTCGGACGGCTTCACCTGTTGCGTGAACAAATCCATGAGATCGAACAGGAGCGGTTGCGGCAGCTCTCGGTCGTTCCGGACACGGAGAAGGGTCCGCTCGCGATGGTTCGCCTTCTTGCGCGGATCATCGGTGTCGGTATCGAGACTGCGGACATGCTGGTGAATGAGATTCTCTCACGCGGCCTGCGTGATCGGAGAGCCGTCGCCCGCTATGTCGGACTTACCGGGGCGCCGGATGAGAGCGGCCAACGCAGGCGCGAGAAAGGTCTTGCGCGGGCCGGCAATGCTCGCGTCCGCTATGGCATGATCCTGTTGGCTTGGCGGTTCCTCCAATACCAAAAGGACAGCGCGCTGGCGCACTGGTTTTGGGCGAGGACGGCCGATGGCCGTGGCGGAACGCGCAAGACAATGATCGTGGCTTTGGCGCGCAAGCTGCTGATTGCATTCTGGCGACTTGTCACGACCGGCGAGGTCCCGAAGGGAGTAGCCCTGCGTCCGGCATAAGGCTTGGAGGAGCGTTCGACAAGACGAGCATTGAAGTTTGGCAGCTGCAATAGCGTCTGCCGATAATGATCCGAGGTGGTTGTGATCCCGGTCGCTCACATGGCTTACGACGCCGCGCTGTAGAATGGGCCCACCGCCCGGAGCTTCGCCGCCGATGCGTATGGCTGCATCATGGTTTTCGATCCGAGAGGATCAACCGCATACAAGCTTGCGGCGCGTTTACGGGCGCCTGATGGCGAGCTCCCCTGGGTTTGCAAACGAACAGGCACCTGCCGGCCTCAATGTAACGCTGCCGCCGTGCTCGTGACCATCAAGGGCAAGTCGCTTCGCGATGGCCAGAGGCCCACCCTTGACCGTCACTGCGCGCGGCGCCCCAATGAACCCCGGAGCCAAGCAAGAACAAAATGGGCGCCACGGCTGAGCAAGGAGACGGAACGACTGAAAGATCACGTTGACAAAGTTTAGCCCATACAAGCGAGCGAGCGGCTTTGCGGTGGTCATCGCGCCGCGCGGCGGCAACGCCAATCATCTCACGCAAGAGATCGGAATCCGGAGTCTTCTGAAGCATTGGACATGTGATCGAGTGCGGTCATGTGTCAGGCCTTGATTTGCGGCCGTCTCATATGCCGCGGGCCGGTATGGTGATGCGCGGATCAGGTCCAAATCAGCAAAGCGAGCTTGCGTGGGCTCACAACTTGACTCTGGTTTTCCTGAACCCGATCTGATCGATCATTTGCCCATGCAGTTCATGCCTTCCTCACATCCCAGACGTCCCGGTCTCGGCGCGTTGTTGGAAATTACACAGGCACCGTCGCCGGATTCCGGTAGTCCTCCTGTTTCGTCAGCATGGCCCAGATGCCACGCGCCATCTTGTTGGCCAGCGCGATTGCCACCAGCATGCGCGGTTTCTTCAACATCAAGCGGGCAAGCCAGGAACCGTCAGGCGCGCGCCTCCGAGACGCCCATCGAACCACAGCTATGGCGCCGATGATGAGCAACCGCCGAATATCGCGCTGGCCCATCTTCGATACCTTCCCTAGTCGTTGCTTGCCGCCGCTCGACTTCTGCCGAGGGACCAGCCCGAGCCAGCGGCGAAATCGCGACCGCACTTGAAGGCCTCCATCGGCGGCGCAAAGGTTTCAATGGCAAGGGCAGCGATAGGGCCGACACCGGGCATGGTTTGCAAGCGCCGAGATGTTGCAGCTTGCTTGGACAGCGTGTCGATCGTCTTCTTCAATGCCGCGAGCCGGCTGCTCAACTGGTCGATCTGGTTAAGTAGAGCGCTGCAGATGTCGCGGACCAGATCCGGCAGGTCTGCGCTCTCGTCTCTGCCACCATCGTGGCATGGCGCCATCGGAGCGCTTCAGCGCCTTGGCCAAAGGCTTGCGAACAACCTCCCAAGGCACCACCACGTTCAGCTTCTCCAGTGAATCGCCGGTCTCGCTCAGCCGCATATAACGCTCAATGGTCCCAGAGTCCCGCCTGTCCTCGTGTACGTGTCCAACGCCTCCGAGCAAATCACCAGGTCAAGTGAATCAAAACGCGTTCCTGATGCGAGATTTTTCGAGGCGTTCTGCACCCGCACCGTTACGTGGCGGTAACTTTCCGCGTGGAGGCGGGCCCACGTGGCTCGACTCAGAGAAAAGAGGCAGATTTTTCTCGGTATCTACGTCGAGAGCTACGCAACGTTAGCCTCCGCAAAGATGAACAGCCGAACGGCGCGAAGCCGCGGCAAAATGGCAGCGTCAAGCCATCAGATTTGGCAGTTCCTGAAAATTATCAACACACCTATCCTCAAGTCATGTCAACGACCAACGGGCACATAGCCCGGCCACGCGACGCTATCGAAGACGAGATTTGCCGCGCTCTGGGCGGCCTGTTGACTGCCTCACGGATCGATCCCAGAGCTAAACTCGCGCTGTCCTAAGAATCTGTCGGGTCGTCCAAACTCCAATACCAGCAAGACCACTAGATAGGAGCTGCCCATGAAAACTCAGACAGGGTCGGGACCCGAGGAGATTGCGACAGTGCCTGCAATCAGCGAGGCGGATGCACGAATTGAGCGCCGTCTCTGCGAGCTCGCAACCAGCGATTCAGCCTCGATCTGGGAGGCTCAAGACGAACTGTCCAGCGCAATTGGAAAGGCGGGCCTGCACTTTGAGGGGCGGGCATATCCCGTATGTCTCCGGCCCCTTGCGATAAACCGCGATCTGGCAAATCACCTCAGCGCTACCGCTGAGGGCGTGGTTAAGCTCCTTGATGTCGCCGCCGAGCTGTATTGCTGCAATGAAGAAGTGCAAAACCTGTTTCCAGCCTATAAACATTTGGGGAATTGGATCAATGGTCTCCCAAAACATCGACCGATTGTAAGAATATGCCGACTGGATGGCTTGTTCGGGAGCGATGGCTATTACAAGATACTTGAAACGAATGCCGAAGGGCCGGGCGGCGTTATTCAGAACGGCGTCGCCGCAAAAGTCTGGAGCTGTATTCCCAATCCATTGGCACAGGGCGTGGCACTTGACGTGAGCAGCCAGCCTTTCGCTAAAGATCCGGACTGTTTTGTTCGGGAGCTGGTGTCTGCCTATCACGCTGCAACTGGCAGCGAGCTCAGAACCGCGGCCGTAGTCAACTTTCGCGGCCGTTATACAAACGAAGTAGAATGGATTGTGAGAGGCCTAAGAGACGCGGGCGTCGAAGCAGCGTTGCTAGACATTACCGCGATGAAGCGGACACCTCGTGGGCTAGTCGGGCCGGACGGCGAAATAATTGAGCTCGTGTACAATAAACTCGATGTCAGAGACATCTTTAAATATAGTGAATCCAGAGATTACTTAGATGCGTGTGCAGCTCAAGAGGTGGTTTCGATAAACCCCTGGATCTCCCAGTGGATATTATCTGACAAGGCGATCCTTGCTGTACTCAGCGACGATCGATTCGTCTCTAACTTCAACGCCGAGCAGGTCGAGCTTATTGCACGCCACATTCCATGGACCCGTCTTGTTAGAGCAGGAGTAACAACCGACCCCGAACGACGTCGGATCGAGCTCATCGGTTACATTCGGGAGAACAAGGCCAATCTTGTTCTGAAGCCCTCTAATGCGACGCGTGGCGAGCATGTCTTGGTTGGGCATCTCACACCCTCAGAAGTGTGGGAGGAACACATTGACCGTGCCGCCGGCAACCCATACGTCGTACAAGAGTACGTCAGGCCCGGAGAGGTGACGACTCTGCACCCGCCAAGCCGCTCAATCAAGAAAATGGCGTATGGAATTGACTGTTATGTTTTCGGTGGCCGCTTAGCAGGTTTTCAGTCGCGCGCAAGCTTCGATGCTGTGATGAACGTTGGGCGGAGCGGGATTCTAATGCCCGTCGCTGTCGCTGGTGCGTGAACAGATGGGTGCCGATCCGTTTTTATGTGCCGGACTTCGATATGGGGCGGCGTGCGCCAGAAGCCTGTCATTCAACCAAGCTTTGCCTATCGCCCAAGCAGCAATTTTTCCTAATGCCGTTGAGGCTATTTCAAAAGGTGTGAAATACCTATTCTTGCCGAAGAGCTTGCCGAACCCGATAATGCCTACATTTGGACCTACGCTGCCCCGATCGGCGTTTGGCTGCGCATGTACAAGTCGTCGGATGGCGGGGCGAGATCCGGAAACCGCTGAGTGTTTCAACTTTTGATTCGCCACCTATCTTGAAGCGAGATGGGTAAGGGTATTCGCCGCATCTGAGCCCATCTCAAAACCAGATGACCGCGATACACAGACTGAATTTGACGTAAGCTCCGCGGTAGATTGAAATTCGATGAAACAAAGCCAAAAAACGCGGGGAACCCGCACCACCAAGTAAGGGGAACTGACGCATGACAATTTCTCGACGCGACCTCATTAAGGTAGGCTTGGCGGCCGGAACAGTGGCATCGATCCCCTCAGTCCTGCGGGCACAAACGGCGCCAACCGCTGCGCGGACGGTCCGGATGGTGTTGGGTAACTTCACCGACTTCGATCCCGTCTTTTCGGCGGCTTACTC
>NZ_CAUM01000166.1 GCF_000350085.1 Mesorhizobium metallidurans STM 2683 | reverse complement strand
GCACTCAAAGGCCGAATACATGCCTGCACCCGACCAATCTGTCATCAACGTGAAAAAGCCCTTGCCATGCGGAGGCCGTCCATACATGCCACTGAACTTTCATCCAGTTGCGATTAGAGCCTCGGCCGTTTCTGCTACGCCGTAAGGCGCGGGTTGAGCAACCGGCGAAGATGCGAAGCCTTCGATCCGCGCAGCGTCGGAAGCGGTTGCGGTGATGACCTCGGCATGGGCCGCCGGGGTCTGGTAGCCGAGCGAGGAATGCGGCCTCGCGGTGTTGAACAACACGACGAAAGAACGCCCACAGGACCGAGGAACGCAAGTTTCTTTATCCATGGCATCCTTGGGCCGGGCGTTGTGTTCACGTTCATGAGGTGATCGAGAAGGCAGACCGGGAGGTTTTCCGCTGCAGTCTCTCCGGCCACGCCTCCGATCGGTGGCTGGAGGTTCCGGCCTGGATGTTTGATCGCGCGGTCTGCACCGCGTGGCGCATTGCCGCTGCCCCACATGTCGATCCCAGAACGCTTGGCGTCTTGGTGACACTGCTGCAGGACGCGACGGCCAATTCCCACACGCCATCGCAATTGGAGGATTCGGGCGCAGAATCGGGTCCTCACGACGCGAATCGGGGAGAGGTCCATGCCGCGCCAGCCTACGACATATCAGTTCGATCTGTTCTCCAACCCGCACGACGCGCCGACAGCGCAGATGCCACCATGGCAGGCGCTGCCGGAAGAGACGCGCCTGACACTGACAAAGCTGATGGTGCGCCTGATCCTCGACCACGTTGACGGCGATCGCATCGTTCCACTGGAGGAGGCGCGACATGATGCATGAGAAGATCCGGCCCCACCATCTGGAGCGCAAGGCTATCCTTTATGTGCAGCAGTCCTCGGCCCATCAGGTTCTGCACAATCGTGAGAGCCGCGCCCTGCAGTATGCGATGCGCGATCGCCTGGTGGCACTCGGCTGGTCTTGCATCGAGACGGTCGATGACGATCTCGGCCGCTCTGCTGCTGGCGGTGTCGCGCGAGCGGGCTTCGACCGGATGGTCGCCGCAGTCTGTCTCGGCAAGGTTGGCGCGGTTGCGGCGCGGGAGGTATCGCGCTTCGCCCGCAACAGCCGCGACTGGCAGCAGCTCATCGAGATGTGCCGAGTCGTCGATACCGTGCTGATCGACCAGGAGACGGTCTACGCACCGCGCCAGGGCAATGACCGGCTGCTGCTGGGATTGAAGGGCAGTCTCAACGAGTATGAGCTCGATCCTCTGCGTCAGCGCTCCCTGTCGGCCCGCTATGAGAAGGCCCGGCGCGGTGAACTCGTTGTCGCTGCCCCGGTCGGCTTTGTGAAGGTCGGCGACCGGCTGGAGAAGGATCCCGATCGTCGCATGCAGGAGGCCATCACCCTTGTGTTTGACAAGGTGGCGGAACTCGGCAGTGCCCGCCAGGCCCTGCTCTGGTTCCTCGAACATGGGCTGGATTTGCCTGCCAAGCGCAACAATGGCGATGTGGTCTGGCGCAGGCCAAGCTATGCGACCATCCACCGAATGATCGAGAACCCGATCTACGGCGGCGCCTACGCCTATGGTAAGACTCGTGCTGCGTCGGGATATGATGCAACAGCCATTCGCTCGCGCAGCCGCCGTAAGGCGGGTGCACACGAAGGTTACGTCGGCGGGAAAGGGCGGAAGCGATCCGCAAGATGGTGAGCGACAACGTGCCCACGAGCCGGCATCACGGGGCGCCCAAGCATGGCGACGCTCTGCTCGCCGGCCTTGTGCGCTGCCGGCGCTGCGGCCGCAAGCTGACGGTCCGCTACACGGAACCAAGCACAACATTCCGCGCTATTCCTGCTGGCGTGGTCTGCTTGACAATGGCGAGCCGCGTTGCATCGCCTTCGGTGGACTACGCGTCGACGACGTCATCGAGGAAGCGGGTTGTCGAGCCGGGAGCGATAGCCGCGGCCGTCGAGGCCGAAGCGCAAGCGGCCAGTCGCCGCGATCAGGTCCGCGATGCTCTAATGCGCGATCGCGAGGCGGCACGCTACAGCGCCGATCGGGCGTTCAGGCAATACGACGCCATCGATCCGCAGAACCGGCTGGTCGCGGCGGAACTGGAGTTGCGATGGAACCGGGCCCTTACGCGTGTCGGCGAGATCGAGAGCAGGATTGCCGCGCATGATGCCTCGACATCGGAGCCATCACTTCTGTCGCCAATACACGTCACCGCGCTCGCCGCCGATCTCAAGGCTGTGTGGGCGGCGCCGACGACGGATGCAAGGCTCAAGAAGCGCATCGTTCGTATCGTCATCCGGGAGGTGGTCGCCGATATCGATGACGAAGCCTCCGAGATCGTTCTCCTGATCCATTGGGTTGGCGGCGTCCATACTGAACTGCGCCTGCCGAAGCGGCGCCGTGGACAGCGCAACAGCACGTCCGGCGATATCATCGCGGCCGTCCGCCAACTGGTGCTCATCGCCAATGATGATCTGATTGCCGGCATCCTCAACCGCAATGGACTGGTGACCGGCCACGGCAATCGATGGACACGCGAGCGGGTCACCGCGCACAGGTCGCATCATAAGATCCCTGTCTTCCGGCCAGCGGCGGACGGCAAAGAGCCATGTTTAACCTGAAGAAGGCGGCGCCCTTCTCGGCGTTGCACCGAAGACCCTCAGGCTCGCCGCCGCGGCGGGCGAGATCGAAGCGTTCATCCTCTGCCGGACGGTCCATGGGTCTTCAGCCGATCAACGCTTGACGAACCGGCGGCTCAGCGCATCGTTCATCGCGCGCGGCAAAACCCAAAATACCCCATGGGATCGCATCCAGATCAGCAAAACCTATTCACTTCAACGGCATAGACAGATGGGTGTTATGAAACAGGATTTAAATTCTCCCTCCATTCGGCGATGGCGCTGCGAGCGTGGTCGAAGGCCGAAGAACAGGCTCAGGAGTTCATCGCGCATCCGTCCGTTGAGGGAACCGACATAGCCGTTCTGCATCGGCTTGCCCGGCGCGATGTAGTGCCATTCCACCCAATGATCCTTCGACCAGGCGAGGATGGCGTTCGAGGTGAACTCGGTGCCGTGGTCCGACACGATCATGCCCGGCTTGCCGCGCTGGGCGATCAGTTCCGTCAGCTCGCGAGCAACCCGACGGCCGAAGGTTGAGGTGTCCGCAATCGCGGCCAGGCATTCGCGTCACGTCGTCGACGATGTTCAGCACCCGGAACCGCCGGCCGCAGGCGAACTGGTCATGGACGAAGTCCAGCGACCAGCGCGCGTTCGGCTTCGCCTCAACCAGGATCGGCGCCCGCGTGCCGACCGCTCGTCGCCGTGCCCGGCGCTTGCGCACCGTCGGGCCCTCCTCGCGGTTAGATGCGATTGACCGCTGATGGCTTGCCCTCTCGCTGGAGCAGAATGAACAGGCATCGATAGCCGAAGCGGCGGCGCTCGTTGGCGAGGTCGCGTAACCTTGTGCGCAGCTCCGTCTCCGGCGGACGCCGGGACCGATAGCGGGCCATCTTGCGATCGGCACCGACGAAGGAACAGGCCCGACGCTCCGACACGCCTATGACGGCCTGCAGATGCGCGACGGCTTCGCGCTTGGCGGCGGGCCCTACTATTTTTTTGAAAGAAGCTCGCGCAGTGCCGACGCTTCGAGCATCTGGTCGGCGACCAGCTTCTTCAGCTTCACGTTCTCGTATTCCAAGGCTTTCAGCCGTTGGTATCGGAGACGTCCATCCCGCCATACTTCGCCTCCAGTTATACAGCGTCGCCTCGGAGATCCCATGCTTGCGCGCCAGGTCGCCCGCCTTTGCTCCCGCCTCATGCTCACGCAGAACCGCGATGATCTGCTCTTCCGTAAACCGCTTATTCTTCATCAGTCCGTCCAATCGAGGCCGGACTCTATCTAATCTCAGATGGAGGAAATTACCCGTGGCAGGTCACCAGCAGCGATATACCTTGGCCTTGCTCAATCAGCCAGCGAGCCAGAACAGCCGTCCTTAAAACGTTGGAGGCGTGTTCACCCAGAGAACTCGTGTTTCACCACTGCTAACGTTGTCGTACCAATGTGGAAGGGGCGACTCGAAGTAAAACGAGTCCCCCTCTTTCACATTGACGGACTGACCATCGACATGCAATTCCAATTCGCCTCGTAGTACGAAGCCAAATTCCTGACCTGCGTGACTAAGAGGTTCGCTATTGCCGCCATCTGGCGCGATCACGTGAATGCTGGCTTGCAGAAGTGACCCGGGACCATTTGGTATTAAAGTCTCCAACGTGACACGATTGCCTGCCCGACGGTGACCTGTAACGAGCTTAGGACGTTTTTCGGCGCGTATTACGAAAACAGGGCTTGCATCGTCCCTCGAAGTAGCGAAAAGTTCACTGATATTAGTGCCCAGCGCTTGGGTCAGTTTGTGCAGGGTTGCCATTGAGGCCTGAGATCGGTCGTTTTCCAGTTTAGATAGATAGCCTTCTGTCACTCCAATTTTCGCACCAAGTTGCGTGAGGCTGAGCCCCAAGAGAAGGCGTGCATGTCTTAGCTTAGCGCCAATTCGGAGGGCAGATAAAGGTGCTTCTCGCTTCACGTTCATTCTATCTCCCTTTGTTTGCCATGACGCTCATCCGGACTGCTTGAGAGTTGGGCAAATGGGTGTCACTAGAACTGGACACTCTCTCAAAAAAATCCAGCAGAAATATCAAATTCCCTATAGGATTAAGGCGTTACGTCAACACGTTAGGTCAAAGCGATAGCTCTGTTTTTGTGCAACATGAAGGCGCCTAATTCGATCCTGGCTGGTCCTCACGCAGTCCCCTCGGCAGGAGAGCCAAAACTGGATTAAGGCTGCGCTTACTGCAACCAGATGCGTCACCACAATACCGGATTCTGCGGACACAGCACAAGATACTCCTATTAGGAATATTACTTGACTGATAGGCATTACGACAATAGTGTCGTCCTTCTCGGAGCCCCGGGAGGACGTCAATGTCTGGACATGAAATCGCCGCGGATGATCCGCGTGCAACGGCTGTAAGCTTGCCCACAGATGCATTTATATGGGAGCAACATGTCTCTTCATTCGCGGGGGAAACCTTTCGAAAGTATAACCCTGCAAACGGCAGAATTCTATGCGAAGTCGCAGCATGTGACGCGGACGATGTGGACCGCGCGGTTAAGGCTGCGCGGGGCGCATTTGAGAATGGGACTTGGTCACGATGTGACATGGTGGAACAAGTCGACGTCCGTACTCCGTTTGGAGGTTTCAAGCAGTCTGGTAATGGTCGGGACCTTTTCCTTCATGCCTTCGAAAAATACCCCGAAACAAAAACCACGTGGATCAGGCTGTAATGATAACAGCATCCGCAGCGGCACAAGCATACGATGTCGCCATCGTAGGCGGTGGAATCATGGGAGCGGCGACGGCGTATAACTTGGCAAGGGCTGGTATAAAGGTCGGCCTATTCGAAAAGGGGCGCATTGGCGGCGAGCAATCTAGTCGAAACTGGGGGGCCGTTCGCCAACAAGAGCGTGACGCTGCCGAGTTACCGCTGATGATCGAGTCGGTCCGTTTATGGATGGGGTTAGAAGCAGAGCTCGGCGTTAGTTTGGATTGGCATCAGCAGGGCCATCTTTCCCTCGTCTATGATGAAATAACATCAGAGGTCTTCGAAAAGTGGATTCCCCTAGGTCGTGAACATGGCCTGGACACCAGGATGCTCACGTCAAAGGAGGTCCATCACTTGCTTCCCCATTATCGTGATAGAGATTGTAGAGGGGGCCTGTTTACCTCTTCAGACGGCTGTGCAGAACCGGAGAAAGTAACCATTGCCTTTGCCCGCGCAGCTAGTGAAAAAGGGGCTGAAGTATTCGAGCTCACAAGTGTCTCTTCGATAGAAGCCCAAAATGGCCAAGTTTGTGCGCTTTGGACCGAGCAGGGATGTGTTAAAGCAGATTCCATCCTTGTTGCCGCCGGCGCGTGGACCAACAGGCTGCTTAGACCATTGGGAATTCGACACCCTTCCCTCTGGGTTCGAGGCTCCGTAGGCAGAACCGGTGTTCTGCCGATCGAAATCCGCAAACTGGTGGCTTGGGGAAAAACGGCTTACCGGCAACGTTCAGACGGACGCGTAAACATCGCTGTGGCACGAGCGGCCTTTCACGATCTAACGGGCGAAAGCCTTTTGAATGGCATGAAATTTCTTCCAGCAGCGACGCGAAACTGGCGAAACCTACGCCTAAGTCTCGGTTCGCACGCGGTGCGCGACTTGATGGGAGACTTCGCTGATTTCACCACTCATCGAACACTTGATCCTCGTCCGGACTGGAGGCGCTTGGAGAATACGGCTCGTTTGTTTGCCCAGGAATATCCGGAAGCAGGTCCCTTTAATTTGGAACGGGGGTGGGCGGGGTTCATGGACTTCATGCCGGACGAACTTCCGGTGCTTGGAGAGACCTCAAGTTGCCGAGGGCTTTTTGTGGCGGCAGGATTTTCTGGCGCAGGCTTTGGTATGGGACCGGTAATTGGGCGGATCATGGCCGACCTGATCCAGGGGAACCCAGCCGGCCACAATCTCAGCCGTTTTTCTCCGAAAAGATTCTCCAAGGAACGCCAGCCCTAGGAATTTGCCTAATACGACTACAATATATCCGAGTGGTCTTTCTCGGCGCCTCAGATATTGCCAGCGACGCAATACATGTTGAAAACCTTTACCAAGAATTTGGCTCTCTAGACGTTCTGAAAGGGATTTCGTTTTTTGGCGCGCGAGGGGGAAGTTGTAGCCGTTATTGGCGGCGGCGGATCGAGTAAAGTGACCATACTGCGCTGCATCAACTGTCTTGAAAACCCGACCAGTGGAGTTTTTGCGTCAACGGCGAAGAGATTAAATTAAAGTCCGATGGCACGGCGGCTCGGTCCCAGCCGACCGTAACCAAATTGAGCGCGTGCGATCTCGATCGGGAATGGATCTTTCAGAGTTTCAACCTCAGGAGTCAGATGACGCTGATTGAGAATGTGACCGAGATTCCAGGTAAGACCGTATGTCCGCCTCTGCCGATGAGGTGGCTCGCCCTACACTGCGCGTCCGAGGGTTGCTCGGACGGGCCGAGCCGATCCTCACCACAGGAGGACGAGCCGTGGCGGATTATAGAGAAGCATTTGTCGGAATCGATGTTGCGAAGCTTAAGAACGCTATTGCGATTGCGGAGGCAGGCCGGGAAGGAGAGGTTCGGTTCTTCGGTGAGGTCGACGCGTCGGCGACCAGCATGCGGCGGGTCATAGGCCGGATCGCCAGCCGCTTTGATTACGTGCATTTCTGCTATGAGGCTGGGCCGACCGGGTACGGCCTTTATCGCCTGATCCGGTCGCTCGGGCACGAGTGCACCGTGGTTGCACCATCATTGATACCAAGGAAGCCCGGCGATCGGGTGAAGACGAACCGTCGAGACGCCATTTCCCTTGCCCGGCTATTGCGCGCCGGCGAGCTGACCGCGGTGTGGGTTCCCGATGAAGGGCACGAGTCCATACGG
>NZ_CAUM01000167.1 GCF_000350085.1 Mesorhizobium metallidurans STM 2683 | reverse complement strand
AGTGGTCTCGATCTGTGAGGTTGCCGTTTCTGTAATGGGATCGGAGATCGACTTGTTTCTGGACTCGACCTTAGGCTTGATCCGGAGCGCCTCAACGTTTCGAGGTAATCAACGGTGCTGACGGCCGGCGTGAGTGGTCGGTGGATGACAAAGCGCGGATCATCGCGGAGACGCTGGAGCCGAACGCATTGCATTTCCGAGGGTGCCCGCCGTTATGGCTTGAGGCCGCAGCAGGTGTTCGCCCGGCGTCGTGAAGCGCCGCTTCGGCGCAGCAGGATTCTTCTACCTTCGTGCCGGCGATTGTGGCGGGGCCGCAGCGAAGCGCCCCGGCTGACGCGCATCGCGCTGCCGTCGATCTCAAGCTTAATGGGGACGGTCGGCGCGAGGTGCTGGGCATGGAAATTGGCACCTCGGAGGCTGAGCCGATCTGGACGGAGTTCCTGCGCAAGCTGAGACGTCGCGGCCTGCGCGGCGTCAAGCTCGTCGTCTCGAACGCGCACGAAAGTCTTCAATAGCGCCGTCACCAAAGTTCTGTCGGCAACATGGCAGGGCTGCCGCGTCCACTTCAATGAGGAACGTGCTGGCCCATGCCGGCAAGAGTGGGCGCAGGGTCGTCTTAGCCTTCATCGCCACCGCTTTCGCCCAGGAGGCGTCCGAGCCCGCGTCCGTACAATAACGCGCCGTCGCCGAGCAGATCCGCCCGAAGGTGCCGAAGCTGGCGACAATCTTGGACGACGCCGAGCCCGACGTGCTGGCCTACATGCCTTTCCCGAAGGAGCAGCGCGCCAAGCTCCACTCGACGGATGACATCGACAAGGGTGATTAGGTTTTTCGACTCTTGTTCGTCTCTTTGTTCGGCGCAGGTGAGCTGTTTCTTCGGCTTACGGATTTCCCTTGCGAGCGTGTCGAGACGCTGTCAAGGCTGGCCGGTGCGATGGCGCCACGGCCGGCTGCGAGGTATCCAGACCACGTCTTGACGGCGTCGAGCACGGCGCCAGTCTGGAGCGGACCGAGGCGTCGGTCGTGCCGCCAACATTCCTTGTGCTATATTTGTCCCGCACAGACGACCACGCGGCAAGAGTGGTGCGAGGGGATGAGAGTGCCGCCGCGCCGCCGTTATGGTCGTTCCTCGTTTGTGGCGTCCGTGCGCCGCTTCGGTCCCCGTGACCGCCAATCCCGAACCATCAGAACAGTGCGACCACCAACTCGGGAGGTCTTCAAACTTGGCGCGTCAGTCGTGACGCAGCGCTCATAGTCACTAGCTTGGGCGAACAGCAGCCTCTTGATCCTGTTGATGCGCTCCACCCGCTTTGCGATCAGCGTCTTGTACTCCGGTAGATTCGGCTGCAGAGCCGGCCGCATGGAGCAGCCCCGCCGCGCCGCAGGGCCGCAGAATGTGCCTATTCGCTAGTATCACTGATTGACCAGCTGACTAGGTCGACGGCACGTTTGAGTATCGCCTTGGTCTGACCATGACTGGACGAAGCAGCGATGACGTGTCCAATACAGTCTCGGGAATCGCCTTTCCTGACGATCGACGTTTTCGGTTTGACGTAAAATTTGACTTCCGCGATACCTGGCACGGCAGCCGCTCGGCTAGTGCCGCCGATCCAATCGAGGATGCCATCGCGGTCAGGAACTAGGATCCGCGCGGCTGCGGTGTACGAACGCTTTTTGTGCAAATCACATTCATCGCCGATGGCAAGCTTGATGTGCTGGGTAATCAAATCCAGTCCGTAAGCCAGCTGAATTAGTTGGGGATCGGGCGCGCCAGCAAGACGTGGATTGACTTCAATGACGACCGGGCCACGCTTAGTCCACCGCAGTTCTATGTTCGTTGGGCCCCAGCCAAGGCGGAGAGCTTGCAAACAGCTCAGCGACACATTGATCATCCGCCTATTCTCGTCATCAGTCAGCAGGGCCGGAAAGGTGCACTCACGAAAGACGAAATGGGGTGGAGGATTTAACTCAGCGGATTGAATTGCAATTACATCCCTTCCCATGATGTGAACGGCAAAATATGGGCCCTTTTCGAATTCTTCAACCAGTATCCTAGGCGAAGACTGCCAAATATGCTTCCCGCCCAACAGATAGGTTGTGTGTTCGGCAACCTCATCGACGTTGCGGCACAACCGGACCCCCATGCTGCCACTGCCTACAACTGGCTTAAGAACCACCGGAAGGCCGATCTCCGCAGCTGAGCGTTCCACCTCCGCTGCACTCGCGGCCAAACGATAAGCAGGAATTGGAACGTTGGCCTCTGCGAGGAGCTGACGTTGAATGAATTTGTCGCAACATCGTTCAATTGATCCGGGGTTCGGTCCCGGTAGATCGAAATGTCGGCAGAGCTTGCCTACTGTCGCATAGAATGCCCCCCTGGCGGACGTAATACCACCAATGTCATAGGTCGGACGTAACCGGCAACATTCGTGGATCAGTGCATCGAGATCGTCTGTATCGACACGGATTGCCTCAATTCCTTCCGCCGCAAGGTAGTCGTACTGAGCTGGATCAGCCGCCAGGACAATTGGATGAAGACCAAGACGCTGGGCCGCTTGGACGTATAGGAGACAGAAAGTACGATGGCCTTCAACTATGATGAGCGCTCTTCTTGCCATAAACTGTAAACTCCGACATTGTGTACTGTGCGGCGGTCAAAACGTAAATCGGCATCAGTTTTTGTTAGCCGTGCGTGACCTCAGACTTCGCCGTGAAAGTACCATTGTCAGCGATTTGCGTTCATTTAGTTTGTGTAAATTTATTGTAAAAAGCAGGTTCGCTCCATCAACTTTGTGTCTCGAGCCGGCGTACTGGATTTCCGGAGACCCGTGTGGCGCAGATGTCCTTGATCCGAGCTTCGATGCCGCGGGACTTATAGTGATAAGTCGACCGACTCCGGAATCTGGCACGCCCGCCGAATCGACACGGTCCACTCATCACACATCTCCGCCAGCAACTCGTGTTTGCGACCACGCCTCACAGTTCTCGGCGAATGACGTCCTGCAGCATCTCCTTGTCCAAGCAGAGATCGGCCACCAGCTTCCTGAGCTTGCCGTTCTCGTCCTCAAGCTGCTTCAGCCGCGTCATCTCGGTCGGCGGCACTCCGTCGTATTTCTTCTCCAGTTGAAGTACGGCGCTGGCCGATCCCGCCCGACAGATCCAGACGAAGATGGTGCACGAGACAGTTCGACAAGCGCCTTCTGCTGCCGAAGTTCCTGCTGGCTTGCCCAAAGCGCCTCTTCGACGTGCCGCCCGTCGCTCACGCCCACGCAAGTAAATACGACAGCGTCGATTTTGTCGTCGCCACTCCGGTAGGTTCGCAGACGGATTACACAAATGGTCCAGTCGGCTGTAGATCTCCCTCCGGACCGCGGCGAGATCTGCCAGGCACCGTCCGTCCTTGATGCGGAAGCGGCACGGACCCTCCGCCTTCAATCCCTCCTATCGTTAAAAGATCAGTTCGCGGTTATCTCCGCCTGAATTGCGTCATATGGGAGTTTGTGCCGCGGCGATTCAGAAAAATGTAACAGTAATAATTTAATATAGCCTTCATAATCTTTAACAGGAATAGAGTTGCAAAATAGTCGCCGGGGATTATAGTTAACGTGCCGGACATTTACTGCGATGCAATGAAAGGAAATGTTCTCATGGCTGAATGGCACATCCACTATGGCGGCCGCAGCGTCATGATTTGCTACTATAACGCGTGTCGACAAGTTTCCCGGGGGCAGCCGATGATCCATGCTGGATTGGTTTCGCGCATCCGGGCATTTGCCCTGAGCATGGTCGCGCCAAGGGCACGGTCATGATGCTGCATTGCCACAAGGTCGGCGCGGGCCTGCTTCCGATTCTGCGGCCGATGACGGTTGAACTCTTGGCCGACAGGGGGTGGCTTCTTGCAGAATGGGTCGCGCGATATGGCTCGCCGCTCAATCTGATCTGGCCTGATGAGCTGAAAAAAAATCTCGCGGCACTGATTGGCGTATTCACAGAAAGCGGTGTGGCGCATGCGGTTTATTACGGAGCGAAAGTCAACAAGTCGCCGGGACTGATTGAGACGGCGCTCCGCGCCGGCGCCGGTATTGACGTCTCGAGCCTTTACGAGTTGCGCGACGCCAGGCGGCTTGGCGCCGATGGCGCACGGCTTGTGGCGACAGGCCCGGCAAAGACGGCGGGATTCCATAGCGAGCTCGTTGGCTGCAACGCTCTGATATCGGTGGATTCGCCGGAAGAGTTGGACGACCTCGTTAACTGCTTGCCGGCGAACGGGGTGGTCCAGCCGCTCCTGCTTCGGTTGCTGCCAACGGGACAAGCCATGAGTCGCTTCGGCATGCCGGCGGAGGCGATCAGGCATTGTCTGTCGCGCATTGCCGGCGAAGGCAGGCTGCGCTTCGACGGGTTGCATTTCCACGTAAGCGGCTATCGCTGGGATTCCCGCGCGGCAGCGTTGAGGGAAGCTGCCAGCTTGATTGCCGAAAGCCGGGCAAGGGGATTTGCTCCACGCATGATCGACATCGGCGGCGGGCTGCCAGTTCAGTATGTCGATCATCTGGCCTATCAGGCGCATCTGAAGGCACAGGTCCCCGAGGACTACCGGACCGGAAAAGTCCCGGGCTCCTTCTACCCCTATGGCGGAGCGCTTTCGGCGGCCGACTGGCTGCGCCAGTTCTTGCATGCGTCGATGCCCAAGGGCTGCAGCATCGCCGGGTATTTTGCGGATGAGGGATTGGTGTTGGGAATTGAGCCGGGGCGTGCATTGGCAGATCAGACGGCCATTTCCATCTTCCGGGTCTCAAGAGTGAAGGCCCTCAGTTCTGACACTTGCGTCATTTTTGTCGAAGGCAGCAGTTTTGGCGCCTGCGAAACCTGGTTCGCATCCGAATTCCTGGTCGACCCCATCCTGGTGCCCGCCACACCGCCGTCCGCCATGTCAAAACCCATGCGAGGCTATCTGGCCGGCCATAGCTGCCTGGACGAGGATGTGCTCTGCAATCGATGGCTCACATTTCCCATGGCCCCGCGAGCGGGAGATCTTCTGGTCTACGCCAACACAGGCGGTTACCAGATGGACCTTCTTGAAAACGAATTCCATCGCCACCCGATGCCGAGCCGCCTGTGCGTGGTTCAGGATGCGAATGGGCAGCCAGCACTCGTCCCCGACACAATTGGAGAGGCATAAATGCTCTGCACGACCACAACCCAGTTGATCGGCCAGACACCGGTCATGTCGATCGCCGTGCCCGACCGCGACACCACGCTGGTGCTGAAGATCGAGAAGAACAATCCCGGCGGATCGATGAAGGATCGCATGGCGCGCAGCATGGTGCTTGCCGCGCTCGAGGACGGGCGCCTTTCCCCGGGCGGCACGATTGTCGAATCGTCGTCCGGTAACACCGGTATTGGGCTGGCGCTGTCCGCATTGGAGTTCGGCCTGCGCTTCATCGCCGTGGTCGATCATCACGCCGCGCCGGACAAGATCCGCATGATGCGCGCGCTCGGCGCCGAGATCCGCTATGTCGAAGGCGATTTCCGAGAGGACGAAGTTGCGGTTGTCGAGCGGCAACGTCTTGCCGCGCAGCTTGGCGCGCAGCTCCCCGGGGCGCTGTTCATGAATCAATCCGACAATCCGGCGAACCCGGAAGGTTATGCCGGGTTCGTCGACGAGCTTATGGCGCAGCTCCCGAACGGCATCGACGCCTTTGTCGGCTGTGTCGGCACCGGCGGTTCGATGACGGGGATCGCTCAGCGCCTCAAGCGCCACAACCCTGCCGTGCGCACAATCGCGGTCGAGCCGGCCGGTTCGATCGTCTTCGGCAAGCCCGGACATCCCTATTACCAGTCGGGAACCGGAACGCCGGCAGGTGATAAAGTCGGCAAGGTGCTCGATTATGGTTGCATCGATGAGGGGGTACAGGTCACCGACACCCAAGCCTTCGAGACAGCGCGCTATATCGCCCGGCGCAAGGGTCTGCTGGTGGGTGGTTCCAGCGGCGGCACCATCTACAAGGCGCTGGAGTTCATTGCCGCAGGCAAGTTGTTCGGCACGGTCGTCACGCCGGTAGCCGACGGCGGCGAAAAATATCTCGGTTCGGTTTTCGACGGTGATTGGATGGCAAAGCGCGGCTTGCTCGATCCAGCAATCACCGCGCAGTTGGATGCGTGGCTGGCCGCAAAGGCATGCGCAGCATGAAGGTGACGACCTGCGGCGCCGGCCGCACCGGGCATTTGAAGGCAGTGCTCTTCAAGCAGCGTCCATGCATCGTCGTTTCCGTCTTTATCGCCTCTGCCCGGTTGCCGAACGATGGGCAAGCCGGCGACGATGTCTGGTAGGCACATACGCTGGTCACGATGCCAGATTCCTTGCTCGAGTGACTCTTTCGTTACAGGTCACCGTCGGGCAGGCAATCGTGCTACCAAATGGTCCCGGGTCGCTTCTGCAAGCCAGCATTCACCTGATCGCGCCAGATGGCGGTATTAGTTAACCTCTTTGTCACGCAGGTCAGGAATTTGGCTTCGTACCACCAGGCGAATTGGTTTGAGTCTGCACCCGGAAAAATGCCACGTCGCTCGCGATGAGGTGTGCACGAAAGCGGAGAAGCGATCGAGATCGTGCCAAAACCGCAGTCTTCTTTCCACAGACTGGAAGGGCGAATGCACCGTTTACGAGACATACATGATCCTATGAATTAGCGTTGTGCCCATTTTCCGGAGCAAAATTCCCTAACGCGGATCAGAAGCTGATTCGGTCAGCAAAGGATGTACAATGCGATTTAGAAAAATGGTCCCCGCTGATAGACCTGTCGTGGAATCGCTCAGTGTGAACGAATTCCAATCCGCTTTTGTTGAACCGATCAGTGAAACTTTAGCAACAACAGTCAGCCAGCGTGAGAACTATGTCATGGACGAGGAAGGGCGAGTTGTCGGATTCTTCCAAATTGATTCGACCTCAGGTACTCAATCCGTTGACAACTGTTTGGAACTACACGAGTTCATGATTGGTCGTTCCCATCAAGGCAAGGGATATGGTCGCCGATTTGCGGAGGCCCTGCCCGAATTCCTGAAAAGCGCGTATCCGACGTGGACCGGCGTTTGCCTGACCGTCAATTGTAAAAATGCTGCCGCCAAGAGGCTATATGAACTTGCCGGCTTTGTCGAAACTGGCAATGTGAAAGCGGAGGGCGGTTCTGGGCCTCAATTCATAATGTGTAGAGTCATATAGGCTCCCCTCCGACGCTCAGTGGCAAGAGCTGTAATCGATTTTTACACATTGGGACGGTGCGGTCATGTGTCGGCCTTACGCGGGTCAGATTGTTGTGGCGGCCACTGCGTTCGTCTGTCGGTGCCCGCCGTAATCGTCAGTGGGGCGGGACACCAATAAGTCCCACCTTTATTCAAGTGCCCAGATGATGGTCCGTCGGTTGTGAAGAATTCGGAAGCCGTTGCTATCGCATAGAAATCGTCGGCTTTGCTG
>NZ_CAUM01000168.1 GCF_000350085.1 Mesorhizobium metallidurans STM 2683 | reverse complement strand
GCTAGCCGCGGAGTCGCCGCCCCGTGAAATGGGCGATGGCGCGTCTGGATCGTCGCCGTGACGTCGATCTTCGGGGACTCAGGTTTGTCCCGACGTGTTCGCGGCACGGTTAGGAACGCTCTGGAGTCTTTACCGGTCTTGTCGGGGGCATGAAGAGGCGAAGAGGCTAACGGCGACCCAAGAGGAAACACGACAGCGCTCTACTTCCTCTCATTCGGCAGCAATTCAGGAGACGATGCGCGAGGTCTCGGGGATAGGGAAACGAAACACGCATTCCCGGTTGACGCCACGGCTGTCGATCGCGCTACTGCCCTTTGCGATCACCTGTGATGCGGTGACCGACTTTGCCGAAGGGGCCGGAGTTCTTGATGTCAGTGTGATTGGGGCCGCGACGAGAGGCTATCATGCCGGCTAGAGCCATTGGCTTTATTGTCTAGACCAAGGTGCCGCGACATTCGCCGGCACCGGATACTCAACGTGGCCTGGTCTAGGAAAGACTACTTCGATGACCGCTAGGGTTATTTTGGCACGACGTAGATCCGCTTCCGCGTCTGGAAACGTGGCGTCTCCAGTATCCTCTGTCATGACCGATGGCAAGCTCACGGCGAAAAAGGAAAATCATTGCGCTCCAGCTAGCACGCTCGCAAAGCGATACACTCGAGCTAGATACGCGCGAATACTTCGAAGGAATGCGAGAAAAAGCCGGTTTTGTGCGTGCCGAGCACAGAAATCGGCACGATTACACATAGCGGGCTGATAGCCTACTAATCGGCGCAAAGATGCCCAGCTTCTACGGCAGCATCATTTGATGCCCCAGCCGGAAAGGGCTGAAAACACAAGGGGACTGCGGACACGGTAATAATCGTGCGGGACGCGATCGTCCTCGGTGAATACCGGCAGCAAACAATAGGAGAAGTAAGATGATCCATAATGCTCAATCCGGACAACATGGGATGATACGTCGAACAATGCTCAAAGGTGTGGCAGTGTTAGCCATGGCGCTAACTTTCACTCCTTTTGCCAGTGGGGCGTCGGCGCAATCGCTTATTGAGAAGATCAAGAAGGGCGACACAATTCGCATTGGATTTTCCAACGAAATTCCGTGGGCGTATCCAGGCCAGAACGGTGAGCCTTTGGGCTTTATCAACGCCATGACACTCGACCTTTTAAACAAGCTCGGGACCACGAAGATTGAGCCGGTCGCGACGGAATGGGGCTCGCTTGTGCCAGGTCTTCAGGCCGGTCGATTCGATATCATCACGGGAGGCATGTTTATCCTGCCCGAGCGCTGTCGAAACGTCCTCTTCTCCGAACCGTTGGGCAAGTTTGGCAGCGGGCTGCTGGTGGCAAAGGGTAATCCCGATAATCTGCATTCCTATGAGGATGTTCGTGACAAGGCAAAAGTGTTTACCACGGCATCAGGGTGGCTAGCTGTAAAGATAGCCAAGGACATAGGCATCCCCGATGACAAGCTCATGGAAGTTGCTGGCGCCCCTGAGGTTTTGCAAGCAGTGAAGTCAGGCCGCGCGGCTGCGGGCGGTGGTGACTACTTCACGCTGAGGAAGTACACGGAAGAAGACCCAAGCGTCGAGCTCGCGGATCCGTTCAAGGACCCGGTTCCACTCGGCTACCCGGCCCTCGCTTTCTTGCCCGACCAGCAGGACACCGTTGACGCCTTCAACGCCGCATTGAAAGAATACGCGGGGTCGGCCGAGATGATGGAATCGGTCCGGAAATACGGATATACCGAAAAGCAACTGCCACAGGGCGGTAGGTCCACTGCAGAGCTTTGCAAGGGTTGAGGTGGCGCAACCGCTTTCGCAAGGATTGGTATGCCTCCCCGGCTTGTGCCGGGGAGGCTCGGGCGGAGACATGAGATGAATGAATTTGCGCTGAGCTTGACGTTTTCAGCGCTGGCTCGTGGCTTGCTGGTAACCGCGGCCGTGACCATGGCTGCATCTCTGGTAGCGGTCACAATGGGACTGGTTGTCGGCCTTTGCCGGGTGTCGCCCAGACGCAGCGTGCGCTGGCCGGCCATTGTTTATATCGAGTTCTTTCGCGGCACCTCGCTGCTAGTGCAGCTGTACTGGTGGTTTTTCGTACTGCCGATCTTTGGCGTCGCGCTCTCACCCTGGACCGTCGCGATATTCGGGATTGGGGTCTGCGTGTCCAGTTATGGAGCTGAATTGGTGCGAGCAGCTATCCGGGCTGTCGATCGCGGGCAGTATGAGGCTAGCATAGCGCTGAATTTTTCGCGCGCCACCATGATGCGCCGGATAATTGTGCCGCAGGCCATCCGTGCCATGCTTCCTGCCTGGGGCACCCTACTTATCGAATTGCTTAAGGGAACGTCGCTTGTGTTCTTCATCACAATAAGCGAGTTTACCAGCTCTGCCAAATCGGCGGCCGATGCGACCGGAAACTACTTGTTCTTCTTCGCCATTGCGTTGTTGGGATATTACATAGTCGCCCGCGGGCTCATCACGCCCTTCGTTCGTTGGCTGGAAAGCCATTTATCGCGGGGTTTTGTCCGGATCACAGCGCCATGAACATCTGGGACTGGTCCTATGTATGGGATGCTTTCCCCTACCTTTATCGGGGGGCCATCGTTACTGTGCAGGCAACGCTCATCGGGTTCGGGGTCGCTCTGATCCTGGGTCTTGCAATCGCTCTGGTCCGCCAGTCATCCAATCGCATTGTTTCGACCGCGACGACCGAAGTGGTGGAGTTCATCCGCTCGACACCACTGCTTTTACAGGTATTCTTTGTTTACTACGTCGGCCCCCAGTTCGGGATCGTGATCTCTGCATGGGGTGTTGGCATAGGCGTGCTTGGCATCCATTACGCAGCGTACTGTTCAGAAGTTTACCGGGCCGGTATCGAAAACGTTGAGGGGGGACAGTGGGAGGCAAGCGTTGCCCTGAACCTTTCTCGGATCCGCACATGGCGCAAAATCATCCTGCCTCAGGCGATTCCGCCGATTGTACCGGGCTTGGGCAACTATTTCATAGGCATGTTCAAGGATACGCCCATCCTGGCCGCGATTGCGATTTTGGAAATGCTCCAACAAGCAAAAAACTTTGGGAGTAACAATTACCGTTACATCGAAGCGATTACGATGGCTGGCGCGTTTTATCTGGTATTCAGTCTGGTTGCCTCAGCGATGGTACATGCGGTGAGCATCTGGCTCAACCGCCGCTACCACCTGCAATAGAGGCCAGTATGATTGAGCACAATGTCCGGCTGGGAAAAATGATGACACGCAGTAAAGTCCTGGACCACCTCATTCGAGATAAGGACAATGTTAGCATTGCGATGACGCAGCCAATGGTCCGATTCGAGAATGTCACTAAGCGGTACGGGGCGCTGACGGTGCTCGACGGGCTTAACCTTGACATCGCCCGCAATGAGAAAGTCTCTATAATAGGGCCCTCGGGTTCTGGGAAGACTACGGTTCTCCGGATGCTCATGACCCTGGAACAAATCAATGGAGGGGTGATCTGGGTTGATGGCGAGCCGCTCACGCACATGAATAAGCACGGCCAACTTGTTCCTGCCAGTGAGCGTCATCTTCGACGTGTGCGAGCCAAAATCGGAATGGTCTTCCAGCATTTCAATCTTTTTCCGCATTTGACGGCTTTGCAAAATTGCATAGAGGCGCCTGTTTCGGTTCTCGGGCTTTCCCGCCAGGAGGCTGAAGCTAGAGGCGCTGAGCTTCTTGACATGGTGGGGCTTGGTGACAAGAAGAACCATTACCCCATCCAATTGTCGGGCGGCCAGAAACAACGGGTTGCGATCGCTCGCGCGCTGGCAATGCGACCCAAAGTCATGCTGTTTGATGAAGTTACATCGGCATTGGACCCGGAACTGGTCGGAGAGGTGCTGAATGTAATTCGCACTCTAGGCACCGAGCATGATCTCACCATGTTAATGGTCACACACCAGATGGCGTTCGCAAAAGAATTTTCCGACCGGGTGTGCTTTTTCCATGGTGGCAAAATTGCCGAACAGGGCACTCCCGACCAACTGTTTGGCGATCCGCAGAATGAGCGGACCAAGCAGTTTCTCAGTGCTGTGCTGGAAGCTCGCTAAAACGCACGATTTGCCGAGCTCGCCACGAATTGCAAATCACCATTTTATCGAGTTCGGGTGGTGTAATTATCTCCGCCGCCGCGGATTCGGTCACCGCGACTCGTATTTGGCTTAGGAGGACCGATAATGAATAGTTTGCGCATTGGAATCATATATCCATCCGACGGAACGCTAGATCGAGAGTTCTGGCATTTCGCGCCCTCGATCGCGACGATCCATGTGACCAGGGTGCGGTTTCCAGAGGGTCCGGTCAGCGCGGAAATGTACCGCTCTCAAATCAATGAACCGGACCTTGAGCAAGCAGCAGAGGCACTGCGCCCGATTTCGCCGGCCGCGGTGGCTTACGCCTGTACATCTGTCAGCTTCATAGGTGGGCACGCGGGGGATCGTTCGCTGCTGGAACGCATCTCGCATGGCGCGAAGGCTCCGACGACTTCGACATCCAGCGCTATCGTGGCTGCTTGTGAGGCTCTCGGTATAACGAAGATTGCGCTCGGCGCGCCTTATCACGCTGAAGTTACCGAGGAATTCGTACGCTATCTCGGCGAAGCCGGGGTGGTATCCTTGAGCACCCGGAGCCTGGAATTGGGCGCAAAAATCGGTGATGTCGAAGCCGCTGCGGTCATGCAGTTGGCCAAGGAAACCGATGTTCCCGAAGCTGAAGCCGTTGTGCTCGCGTGTACCGCGCTTCAGACACAGTCGGCAATCACGTTGCTTGAGCGCGTTCTCAACAAGCCTGTCATTACCGCCAATCAAGCCACTGTCTGGCATGCCTGCAGGATTGCGGGGTACCGCGGCAGTGACGGAGTCGGACGATTGTGGGGGGCTCAGCTCGCCCAAAAATAGTGACTGTTTGCTAACTAAGCCACTGCCCGAGACATTCGGAGCGGCGCAGGTCTTAAAGAGCGTGGGCCATATGTGGGATGCCGCCCCGTACAGAGCGACATCCCACAAACGGTGCCCATCAGCTAAGGAGGGGAGGCGATACTTTGATGCCGACATTCCGCGTCTGAACGTACCCATCCAGCGCTTCAACGCCTTTCTCGCGTCCGTAACCCGATTTGTTGATACCCCCGAACGGCGTCTCTACGCCGCTTACAAACCAGCCGTTCACATAGACGTGGCCGGCCCAGAGGCGGTCCGCGGTCCAGAGCGCCTTGTCAATGTCCCGCGTGAAGACTCCTGCAGCCAGACCCTGGTCTGTCCCGTTCGACAAGTTGACCGCCTCCTCGACGTTGTCGAAGGTGGTGACGGCCAAGACCGGTCCGAATGTTTCTTTGTGGAAGAGGGCACTATCGCTTCGGACGTCAGCAAAAACCGTTCCCGCCATGAAATATCCGTCGCGGTCGACCACGGTAGAGCCTCCGGTAACCAGCCGGGCTCCTTGTTCAATTGCCGTTTGGCATGCCTGTTCGACGCTGCTCCGCTGCCTTTGTGAAATCAGGGGTGTAATATCGCAGTTGTCGCGGCCGCAGCCCAGTGAGAGCCCCTTTACGTAGGCTTTCAGCTTGTCGGTCAATTCATCCGCGATGGTGCGGTCCACCAGGAGCCGCGTAAGGCCATTACAGTTTTGCCCGGCGTTCATAAAAGTCCCAATCCTGATGGATTCGAGGACCTCATCGAGGTTGGCATCCGCATGCACGATCGCCGCAGATTTGCCGCCAAGTTCCATGATACAGGGGACGATCCGTTCGGCTGCTGCTCTCAATACATTTTGTCCCGTTGCCATTGAGCCGGTGAAGACCAGATGGCGGACGCTCGCATTGTCGATTAGGGCCTGGCCTGCAATATGGCCGTATCCCGTGATCACATTGACCGCGCCGGCAGGCACGCCTGCCACTTCGCAGGCCTCGGCCATCGCTATTCCGGAGAGTGGGGCCAGCTCAGGCGACTTAACGACCACGGAGTTGCCGGTGGCGAGGGCACAGGCAAGCGAACGGGCGGTGAGTTCCAAGGGGAAGTTCCAAGGGACGATCTGACCGGAAACGCCGAATGGGCTCCGGATCGTATAGTCGACCAGGTTTGCCCCCCGAGGTATCGATCGTCCCTCGTGCTTGTCGGCGAGGCCCCCGTAGTAGCGCAGATAGCGCACGGTGGTCTGGACCTCGGACTCTGCAACGTTCAACGCTTTTCCGGTGTCGTCACAAAGCATCGTTGCAAGTTCGGAGCCACGCGCCTCCAGTGCATCCGCTATGCGAAAAAGCATGCGACCGCGGTCATAAGGGTGCATGTCGATCAGTACGCGCTCCTCGAAGACGCGTTGAGCGGCTTCAACGGCGAGTTCGACATCCTCGGGCCCCGCTTCTGCCACGATAGCGATGGTCTCGCCCGTTGCTGGGTTGTCTACCTCGATCCGACCACCTGTGGAGGCATCGCGCCATTCACCGTCTATATAGTTTTTGAGTACTTCGTCCCGGGCCATGTCTAATCCTTCATGTGTCCGCGTTGAGAACCACCGGGCACCGGATGGTCGAAAGAGGCCGCCCCAAGGCAGGCCTGTCAGTGAGAAGAGGGACAGAGGCCGTGCAGGGGGCATTTCCGAGGCCGCCGACCTTCCGGCTAGTTGAACTTGGCTGCCAGGGTACTGATGCTGTCACGGATAATGCCGAGGCCGCGGCGCAAGTCACCTTCAGTGATGGTCAACGCAGTCATGAACTTGACAACTTCGCCATAGGAGCCGGCCGTTTCGATCACCAGTCCGCGGGAAAGGGCTTCTTTGGAGACGGCCGACGCAAATGTGCGATGCTTGTCGCAAACGAGGCCGAACATGAGGCCGCGCCCTCTCACTGATAGACCGAGCGCAGGGAACGCATCGGCGATGGTCTTCAACTCGCCTTCCAGTACCGCAGACTTCCGGGCAATCTCGTCCTGGAACTTGGTATCCGACCAGAAAACATCGAATGCTGCCTTTGCAGTAACGAACGCAAGGTTGTTGCCCCTGAAGGTCCCAGTGTGCGCGGCCGGTTTCCACACGTCGATTTCTGGTCGGATAAGAACGAGCGACATCGGGGTTCCATAGGCCGACAGCGACTTGGACAGCGTGATGATATCCGGCACGATCCCCGACCATTCGAACGCAAAGAATTTGCCAGTGCGGCCGATACCAGCCTGGATCTCGTCGAGGATGAGCAGGATGCCGTGGCGCTTCGTGAGCTCCCGGAGCCGCCTAAGCCATTGTGTGCTTGCAATGTTGATCCCGCCCTCCCCCTGCACCGCCTCGAGGATGACGGCCGCCGGCTTATCCAAGCCGCTATTGGGATCATCGAGAAGCTTTTCGAAGTAATCCAGGGTGTCGATGCCCTCTCCAAGGTAGCCGTCGTAGGGCAGCATCGTGACATTGGCGAGCGAGATGCCGGACGCGGTGCGGAAGTCCTTGTAGCCCGTTGCGGCCAATGCTCCTGCGCTGACGCCATGGAAGCCGTTGGTAAAAGCTACAACGTTTGAGCTCCCGGTGGCCTGGCGTGCGAGCTTCAGAGCCGCCTCGACGGCGTTAGTACCGGTCGGTCCGGGAAACTGCAGCTTGTACTCGAGGCCGCGTGGCTGGAGGATATGCTTTTCGAAGGCTTCGATAAACGCCTTCTTAGCGTTCGTGGCGAGATCCAGGCTGTGGACGATGCCGTCGCGCTCTATGTAATCCAGAAGGGCCTGCTTGAACGCAGGGTTGTTATGGCCGTAGTTCAGGGCGCCTGCACCGCCGAAGAAGTCGATGTATTCTCGCCCGTCCGCCGCGATGAGAGTGGTGTTCAAACCTCGATCAAACAGAACCGGAAATGCCCTGACATAGCTGCGAACCTCAGATTCGAGCCGGTTAAAGGGTGCGAGGTCTGCATCAGAAGATGGGGTGAATGTCTTGTTCATGGGTGCGAGTTCCTTGTTGTCAGCCGGCGTTATCCCAAGGATACCGGAGCACATTTGCTTGCGTCCGTTCGGCATCAGCAAGCTTGACACGAAGGTAACAGGCGACCTGATGCCGCCTGCACTAAAAACCGGGATTACTCTTCATGAAACCTGCAAAATCTCGGCTCTTTGTGCATGTTTGTCGCGCGACGCGCGGCGAGTACGACAAAATTCAGCAAGCGTTGCCGGCTGAAGTACTCAGAAGTTCAGCATGATCTGCTGGTAGATTTCCACAGCCATATCGAGCTGATTGATCTCAATGAACTCGTTACTCGTGTGAGCCTGCGCCATGCTGCCGGGGCCTATGACAACACAGGGGATGCCGTCCAACTGGCTCGCATCCGTGCCCCACGGTGCTCCGATATAACTGCCCGTTCCCGCGACCCTCGCGCATGCTTCGGCTGCGACCATCGCGATCCGACTTCCTTCGGCGCTAGGTGGGGCCGGATCCTCGAGCGCGGGCAGGATTGAGCGAACCTTGATTTTGTCTGGCCCGTTTCGATATCCATCGAAGATGTTTTCGACTTCCTGCAATGCCTGCTGCGGCGGTTCGCCCGGAGTCAATCTGCGGTCAATCCAAATGCGGCACGCTGGTGGAACGGTTGTTAGCTCGATTCCTCCTTCGATGAGGCTAACGGTCAGGGCAGGGGGGCCCACTAGGACATTCTGGCGTTCGCTAAGGACCTTGTTGTGTTCGTCCAGCGCCAGCACAATCTTGGCCATTCCGGTGATCGCGTTGACGCCGAGATGCGGCCGTGACGAGTGAACTGGAATCCCTTCGACTTCCACCTGCCAGCGTACCGACCCTTTGTGGGCGACCACGAGTTCGAGGTTGGTGGGTTCGCCCACGACCGCCGCCTCGTAGGCAACGCCGGAATCCGCCACCGCTCGTGCGCCAATTTTTCTAAACTCTTCGTCGATACTAGCGACCAGCACGATCGTAGCCTTGGGCTTGCGCTCGCGCAAAGTGCTGAGCGCCGTAAGCATGGTTGCCAGCGAACCTTTCGTGTCACAACTCCCGCGACCATAGATCCGACCGTCGCGCACCTCTCCGGAAAATGGGTCTGACTCCCACTTATCGACGGGAACCGTATCTGTATGCGCGATGAAGAGGATGCGCCGGTTGGGGTCCTGCCCCGGCACCCAAGTTATGAAATTCGGGCGCCCGTCCTTCACGTCCTGCACATCAAAAGGGAGGTCACGCTGCCGGCAGTACTTCTCGAGGTAGCGGGCCACTTCAATTTCGCCGCTTCCGGTGGCCGCGAGCGAGGGGTTGATGCTCTCGATTCTGGTCAGGTCTTGGACGAGCGTGACCAGCTCTGGGTTTGCGGACGACATAAATGGCTCCTATCTGTGCAGGCCGCCGGTTACGCCGGGGCTTTTTTCCATCGCCGAGCGAGGTCGATGACATGATCGACCTCGTCAGCCGTGTTGTAGAGATGCAACGAGAAACGCAGCATTCCACGGCGCGCGGAAACAATGACCTTCCTCTCGGCCAGGTAGGCCTGCAGCGACCCAATGTTGATGTCGGACGCTGCGCCGCCGAGGCCCGACATGTCTCCAACCGCCACGATGCTTCCGGTATGGGTTCCAGGACGACCGCCGGCTACGGGCAGACCGAGATCGTGGAGACCGGCCGCGAGCCTTGCCGCCAATTCGCGGACGCTTCGGTCGATCGACGTTATACCGAAATCGCTGAGTTGCCTGATAGATGCATCGGCTGCGATCAGGCCTGGAAAATTGTAATGCCCAACATCGAAGCGCGCCGCGCCGGTCCGCATTTTGAAGACCTGTTCGATCGGTGCGGATTCCGGCGCATCACCCAGATCGACGCTAAAACGGCCAAGGTAGGTCGGCGTCAGCCTCTCGGCCCAGTCTCGGCGGCAGTAAAGGAAACCCGAGCCGTAAAGTCCCATCAATCCCTTGACGGTCGACACCGCCAGCCCATCCACACCCAATGCACTCACGTCCGTAGCAAGGATGCCGACGGACTGGGTCCCGTCAGCCAAAAGGAAGGCGCCTTTACTCCTGCAGGCCTCGGCAATGGGCGCGGTTTCCGTTCGGAAGCCCGGGACCATCGTGACAGTCGCCAGTGCAACGACGCGAGTTCGCTCATCGAGTGCTTTGGTGACAGCTCCCACCGGCAGCATGCCGTTTTCCGGCTCAATGGTACGGACCTCGACGCCATGCCGGGCCTTTATCTGCAGCCAGGGCAGGACATTGTTCGCGTGTTCGAGCTTCGGGCAGAGGACGACATTGTCGCCCGCCCTCCACTCGATCGCATTGGCGATGATATTGATGCCCTCAGAAGCGTTTTTGGTGATTGCGACTTCGTCGCTGGCAGCGCCAATAAACGTGGCAAACCGACCACGCGTGAGCTCAACATTGTGCAGTTGGGAATGCTCATCGTTGACACCGGCGAGACGCAAGTCGAGATGGGCGTCAAACGAGGTACGGGTGGTCTTTGAGATAAGACCCTGGTTGGCGACGTCCATGTAGATGAAGTCCGAGGTCGCGGGGAATTCGCGTCGGGCTTCTTCGATAGGCAACGGCTGCGTGTATCGGTGAAAGCTTTGGTCCAAGGATTCGATCCTTAAGCAAGAGGTCGATCGGGCGCAAATACGCCTGACCCCAAGATTTTAGGCTTTCTGGCTCGCCGTATTTCAGCTAAGATAGCCGTTTCGACGCATTTTTAGTGCACAAACCGTCCATCCATTGGAGTTTATCGATGGAGCTTGACCGCATCGATCGTAAAATTCTCAACGCTCTCCAGCTCAATAACAAGCTGACGATGGATGAACTGGGCGCGGTGGCGGGCATTTCTCCGACGGCATGCCAGCGGAGGGTCAAACGACTTCGCGATGATAAGGTGATTGAAGGCGACGTTTCGCTGGTTTCGCCTGAAGCTATCGGCCGCCCTTTAATGATGCTGGTATCAATCGATCTGGAGCGCGACCGCGCAGACATAATAGACCGCTTCAAACAGGCGATACGGCGGACGCCTGAGATCATGAGCGCCTACTTTGTGACGGGCAACGCCGACTTCATGCTAATCATCTCGGTCAAGGATCTTCAGGAGTACGACGCATTTACCCGCCGCTTCTTCTACGAAAACAACGACGTACGCGGGTTCAGCACAATGGTCGTGATGGACCGCACAAAATCGTCATTGGCTGTCCCGATTGACGTGGAGCGAGCCTAGCTGCCGGCGGTCGCTGGTTGTCTCACCGTCGCTTGGATTGTTAGCGCGGACAAAAGTGTTCCCTCGTGGACTTCGGTCTCTGTCTAACAACGGGCATCTACCGACAAAAAAGCAGTTGCGTGTGCAATATGGATTTGCATTCCGTTTGCCACAGCGACGGTTCCATGCGCCGAGCCCGCCCATAACGCAGGTTTTCTGCAACTCGAAGCTCTGTCCGGGGGAGGACTGCCTCTTCAGCGGTGCTATCTTCTGTCCAGCATATTAAATGGCTAGCTAAAAAAGGGCTCCGATGAAAGTTTCCGGCATTGACAGCGTAGTGGTCGAAAAAGACCTCGCTTTCACCATAGAGGAGTATAAACGGCGTCTGAATGCCGTCCGTAAGGGAATCGCGGCACGGCAGCTCGACCTTCTAGTCGTTACGATTCCTGAGAACATGCTCTATCTCAGTGGATACAACACGCTTGGCTACGCTTCCGCTCAATATCTACTCGTTCCGCTTGAGGGACAGCCCCTTCACATCACCCGTGGCATCGAGGAGGTGAATGTTCGAGCATACAGCTGGATTGACGACAGTTCCAGCTACATGGACCACGAAGTACCGCTCGAATTGCTGGCTGAAATACTGCGCGATCTGGGCTACGCGAAGTCAAAGATCGGATTCGAGAAAAAGGCCTGGTTCTTCTCTATCGCGGACTACGAAATGCTTAAGGCGCTACTTCCTGAAGTTCGCTTTGAGGACGGCTCAATGATCGTGGAAACGGTGCGCGTGGTGAAATCAGATGCCGAGCTGGATTATGTCCGACAGGCAGCTCGCATTGCGGAGGCGGGCATGGAAGCCGGCATCAACCAGATTAGAGCCGGGGTAAACGAAAATGAAATTGCGGCCGAGATTCAGCGAGTGGTGACGCTCAAGGGGAGCGAGTATCCTGGCTATCCACCTTTTGTCACCTCGGGCGTGCGCACAAGCTATGCGCACGGGACATGGTCCGGTCGCGTAATTGAGAAAGGCGACCCGGTATTTCTGGAACTTTCAGGCACCGTGCGGCGCTATAGTGCCGCCATTATGAGAGCTTCGGTGGTCAGTCCGGTCAATCGCGAACTCGAGAAAATGGAAGATGTCTCGCGCCGCGCTTTAGAGAACATGCTTGCCGGCATCCGCCCTGATCGCCCACTTGGGGAAGTGTGGGATATCTGGTCGAAAACCGTAAACGATGGGGGGTACGAGGGTCGCTTCAAGCGCACAGGATATTCCATCGGAATAAACTATCCGCCGGACTGGGGCGAAGGCCACATCCTCTCGTTCAAGAGAGGAGAGACTCGAACGCTTATGGCCAACATGGTTTTCCATATACCTTCGATGGTGAAGGCATTCGGTTTTGCAGATGTCGGCACCAGCGAGACAGTCCGTGTAACTGAGACCGGGTGTGAAATTCTAACAGACTACAAGCGCCAACTGTACGTGCGCTAAGTCACGGACTGCTGTGGTTCGTGTGCGGTGTCAAGGATTTGCCGTTGAGAAGCCCGTTGACCGACCCTAACGTTGATCACGCTTGGCGGCGCGCGGAACGTGCCGAGGGGGGTGCCATTCGCCTTTCGAATATGGTGCTACCCAGCGCAGAAATCGCCAATTCTGCGCAAAATTGGCGAAATAATGCAGGTTTCCTGCGTCGAATTTGGCCAATTCGTTAAAACGCGACCCTTCAAGCTGCTATTTTCAGCCAACGGGTGATCGGTGACGACATCAAGAAGGCCAGAAGGCTCCTGGGGTCGAGGGGCGATGCCCGTAGCTTATTGCTGAGGCGAACACGAAGGTGCGCGGCTTCTCCCGGCGGCTTGGAACTGGGCAGGTGACAGCCCTAACTAATGGAGGAAAGAATGAACAAGTGGTCAGTTGATCGTCGTGTCATTATCAAAGCGATGCTCATGGCATCGGCGGCGCCTTGGGCCCTGAATTCAAAGGCGTTCGCCTCAACATCGTGCGATGATCAAATCGTGCGCATCGGGGGAATCGCCGCCCCTGACACGTTGAATCCGTTCGCCTCCTATAGCAACTGGTGGCCGCTAGTCTTTACCTATGATCTTCTTGTATGCGTGGATGCGCAGCGCTACCCTGACCGGAAGGGATTTGCCAAAGCGTGGTCTGTGAGCGGTGACGGCCTCACATGGACTTTCAAAATCTGGCCTGGTTTGAAGTGGTCAGATGGCCACCCCGCTACGGCCAGAGACGCCGCCTTTACTTACAACTACATACGCAAGTCCATCGGAAATCCGGATGAGCTGAACGCCGGTTGGAATAGCACTGACGGACTGCAATACGTCGAAGCCATCACGGCTCTCGATGACGAAACCTTACAAATAGTCACGAAAGTCCCATCCCGCTGGCCAATTGACAACGGCATAATGATCGTCCCGGAGCATGTCTGGGAGGACATCAGCTACGCCGATGCCAAGGGCACCTTCCGCAATGACCCGCCGCTGGTAGGTACAGGACCTATGATCGTTTCGGAATTTCAGCAAGGTCAATTCGCCCGCTTCACGCCGAACCAGTACTTTCGCACGGGGCGCCCGGCGGCGGCCGGAATGGTCTTCCACTTCTTCAATACGGCCGATCCTATCGCCCAGGGTCTGAAGAGTGGCGACCTCGACTATGGCGTCAGCCTCACGGCTTCCCAGTGGGCCGATCTGTCGAAGGATTCTGCCATGACCTGCGGTCAATCCCGCGTTGAGCAACGAGACTATTTGGCCTTCAACACCGCCTCGGGTGACGGTGCAGGCAGTACCAAGGCCCTTCAGGATCCGGCATTTCGCGATGCGCTCGGCTACGCAATCGACCAAAAGGCGATTGTTGAGCGCGCTTATCGCGGTCACGCGGACCCCGGCGTGGGGTTGGTGATGCCCGCGGCGGCCGATTACTATTCGGACCTGAGCGACATCAGACGTCACTTCGATCTCGCCGGTGCTGCACGTCGCCTCGATGCGGCGGGGTATCGTGATAAGGATGGAGATGGCATACGGGAGGACAAGGAGGGAAACCCCTTCCAGCTTGAACTGATTACCGGAACGTCCTCGGGTGCCCTGGAAATCCCGATCGCGGTCGTGCAGCTGATCGCAGGCTGGTTCAGCCAAATAGGCATACCTGTATCAGTGACTCAACTCGACTCCGGCGCGCTTGGCGCCCGCACGGAAGCGCCCGCGAGGGGTGGCGGAGGCTGGGACCTGCACGTTTCTGCGGGCTGGCGCGGTCCCGACCCTCGTTCTCTGCTCAGCATAGGCAAAACCGGAGAACCCAACAACACGTCATACTGGAGCAATGACAAGTTCGATCGGCTTTTGTCTCAAGTCGATGTCACTGTAGACCTTAAAAGAAGCCGGGAGTTGGTGGATCAAGCATCGCGTCTGATTTATACGGAAGCGCCCTATATAATACTATCTTACCCCTTGGTGCTCGAGGCCCGCCGCAACGATTGCTTCAAAGGTTGGGGTACAAAGGATATGATGTCGATGTGGGGCTACTTTCCATTTGATCGCTTGAAGCCGGCGTGAAGTGGCTCCGATAAGGAGAGGCGAGATGAGCCGGCGCATTTTTCGGATTGTATTCAGGGCGCTTGGGACCCTGCTAACGGTGGCAATTTTAAACTTCATATTGTTCAGGATCGTTCCCGGCGACCCCGCCCAGCTTCTATTGGCCGGTGCTCGGACCAGCGTAACTGTTCAGCAGATGGACGCGCAGCGCGCGCGGTGGGGCCTTGATCGGCCGCTATTCCCGGACCAAGTGGTCGACTACTTGTCGGCAACTCTCCACGGCGATCTCGGCTACAGCTTCAAGTTCAGGGGCAGGCCTGTCGCTGATCTAATCCTGGAGCGCCTGCCCGCCACCATTGTCCTGGTGGGCTTGGCCCAGATGATTGCTATCCTTTGTGGGGTCCTGTTCGGCATCTATGCGGGGTGGCGCAGGGGAGGAGCCGTCGATCGTATCGCCACGGGTGCCTCGATGGCGCTCTACACTATGCCGTCTTTCTGGCTTGCTATGGTGCTGGTCGTGATTTTTAGTACGGGCTTGGGCTGGCTCCCGGGCTATGGCATCTATTCACCGGGCGCCAATATCGGTTCCACTGACAGGTTCCTCGACTACTTGCGGCATCTCGTGCTTCCGGTCACCGCCTTGGCCCTTGGACTGATCGGGCAATACGTTGTTGTCGCGCGTGCTGCGATGAGCGAGGTTGTCACGGAAGACTATATGGTGACCGCTCGCGCCAAAGGGCTGACCAATGGTCAAATGCTGATGCGTCATGCATTTCGCAATGCAATGCTGCCGGTCGTAACTCTGATCACCCTTAATCTCGGCTACGTGGTCGCCGGCGCCATCACGGTCGAAGCCGTCTTCGCCTGGCCGGGGATCGGCGGGCTCACGGTCGAAGCGCTCAATGCACGGGACTACCCTGTCCTCCAAGGAATATTCCTGTTGCTTGGAGCCTCGATTGTTCTAGCAAACCTCATAGCCGATCTTGCCTACGGTCTTCTTGATCCGAGGGTCCGACAATGAGTGAAAGTACAGTTCGTTATTCTCCGCGAGGCCGGGCCGGCGCGATAAAAGGCTTTCTGCGTCGATTTCTCGGGTACGGCGGTGCTCAGGTCGGCCTTGTATGTCTGATGTTCTTTCTGATAGTGGCAGCCGTCCCCGGTATTCTGGTGGGACCGCTCCAGACCGCAATCAACGCAACCGGCGATTTCCTCGTTCCACCATCAAGCCAGCACCTGCTGGGGACCGATGAGGTGGGGCGGGACGTGCTCAATCTGGTCGTCCATGGTGCCCGGATCTCGCTCACGATTGCTCTCCTAGCGACTGTTATCAGTCTCGTCCTCGGGACTACGATAGGGATGACGGCGGGCTACTATGGTGGCCGGGCCGACGTCTGGCTGATGCGCTTGACGGACTTCTTTTTCGTCATGCCGTCCTTCGTGCTGGCGCTGGTCATTACACCCGTGGTTCTCGAGGTGATGGGGCGTGGCGGAGAAATCCTCGGCCTCCGTCCTTCTCTTTTCGTGATCATTGTCGTTATCGGGATGACAAGTTGGGCCTTCGTCGCCCGTATCGTTCGCAGCCAGACACTGTCGCTCAAGGAGCGAACATTCATTGATCGCGCACGTATCGCGGGCAGCAGCAATCTCAGCATCATGGTCCGGCACCTTCTCCCCAATCTCGTGCCGCAAATCGGAGCCAATGGTGCTCTGGTCGTGGCCGGCGCAATCTATGTCGAGACATCGCTCTCGTTCCTCGGGCTGGGTGATCCGTTGCAGCCTTCATGGGGCACTTTGCTTTCGCTGGCTCAACGCGCCGGCGCGGCCAGTGCTGGAGCCTGGTGGTGTCTCGGCGCCCCCGGAGTGTGCGTCCTCATGGTTTCGCTTAGCTTCGTCCTGATTGGCAATGCCCTCGACGACACGTTCAACCCACGACGGCGGGTGATTCCATGACAGGCTCCTCCCAGGACAAAGCTTGGCTTCTGGAAGTCAATGGGCTCTCTGTTGACTATGGGCTGAAGGGGGTTTCATCGCGTGCGATCGAAAGCGTGAGCTTCGCGCTGCGAGCCGGAGAGGCCGTTGGTCTGGTCGGAGAGTCGGGCAGTGGCAAGACTACGACCGCTATGGCGATTGCGGGTCTGCTATCGCCCAACGCCAGGGTCAGCAGCGGCGATGTGCGTTATCGCGGCAACCGACTGCCGATCGATGATGATGCGGCGATGCGGCCACATCGGTGGAGCGAAACATCCGTTGTCTTCCAAGGCGCGATGAATGCACTTAATCCCGTTCACCGCATCATCAAGCAGATCGCCGAGCCGTGCATGCTGAAGCTTGGTATGTCGCGTGGTGAAGCGACCACGCGGGCAAGAGAATTGCTCGAACTCGTCGGCATTCCGGCCGATCGCGGCACGGCCTATCCCCACGAGTTGTCGGGCGGTATGCGCCAAAGGGTGATGATTGCCATGGCGCTCGCATGTCGCCCTTCGATCGTCATCGGCGATGAACCCACTACAGCGCTCGACGTCATTACGCAGGCTCAGATCCTTAAGCTGCTGGGTGAGTTGCGATCGCAACTCAATCTTGCTTTGATTCTGATCACCCACGACCTTTCTATAGTGGCTGAGGCTTGTGACCGCGTCATGATCATGTACGCCGGCCGGATCGTCGAGGACGGCACAGTCGCCGAGATCTTCGCCAGACCTAAGCACCCGTACACCAGACTGCTGATCGACTCGATCCCCAACCCAGCTAATGGAAAAAAGGTGATCCGGCCAATACCGGGTGATCCCCCCAACTTGGTGATTCGACCCTCAGGCTGCGCTTTTCATCCACGTTGCCCCTCGGTCATGGGCGTTTGCGGGACCGAAGTTCCCAGCCTCTATAAGCTCGGGCAGGGACGTGTGGCCTGCCACATGTACGAGTCATCACAAAAAGACAAGGTTGCAGCCCATGCCTGACACCGCCGACGTTCTGTGTCTGGAGAGCCTGCATGTCCATTTTCCTATCCAGGGCAGGCTGTTCGACCGGCTCCGGGGCCGACCTGCTGGCGCCGTGCGCGCGGTGGACGGAATCGACCTCAACATTGGACGGGGCGAGATTGTCGCCCTCGTCGGAGAATCGGGAAGCGGCAAGACGACTGTGGGGCGCGTCATCACCAAGCTTGCGCAGCCAACAGGCGGCAGAATGCTGTTCGACGGCCGCGACATGACGTCGGTTCAAGGGTCGTCGGCTCTGCGTCCTTATCGGCATCGCGTGCAGATGATCTTCCAAGACGCTTACCAAGCCCTCAACCCGCGACACACCGTATTTGATATAGTGGCGGAGCCACTGCGATCACTGCGGTTGGTCGAGGATGGCAAACAGTTAGCAGAGCGAGTTGGCGAGGCTTTGGCATCGGCCGGCCTTAATCCTCCTGGTGATTTCTTCGCTCGCTTCCCCCACGAATTATCCGGCGGGCAGCGGCAGAGGGTCGTGATTGCCGGAGCGCTTGCCGTCAGGCCGGAGCTCATTGTCGCTGACGAGCCCGTGTCGATGCTGGATGTCTCGATACGCGCACAGATTCTTCAGGTTCTAGTTGACCTGCGCGCAAAGCACAACATGGCGCTGCTATTCATCACCCACGACCTGCCACTGGCCTGGCTCATCGCTGACAGGATTGCCGTCTTGTATCTTGGAAAGTTGGTAGAAATCGGCAGCGCAGACGAGGTCACGTTCAACCCCCGGCATCCGTATACCGTTGCCTTGCGTAACGCCACTCCGCAGATTGGCGGCAACGTAGGTCGCGCCGAGCTGCCAGCCCTACAAGGTGAGGTTCCAAGCGCCGCACGCGTGCCGAAGGGCTGTCGTTTCCATCCGCGTTGCCCGGTGGCGTTTGACCGTTGCCGGGAAGAGGAACCGCCGCCCGTCGAAGTCGGGTCGGGCCACACGGCCGCATGCTGGCTCGCCACGTAACGCCAGTTTGTCAGGACTGCCCCGTTCGTCAGCTGGGACCCGCAATCGAGAAGAAATGGGGAGTCGAACTTTGCGTCGTTGCCCAAGATGGGGGCCACCGTGGCAGTCTCCATACCCTTGCATCGGCCGATGAACGATTGCGAGCTTATTGCGAAGAGCAAAGGGAATATTTGAATGCAAAGCGGATGATTTGGTCACACTTAAGTTTTATCTATTCTGCGATGCCAACGCCACCTAAAAGCAAACTGGAAGGTACTTCTATGAGAAGAAGTCAGGCCCTAGACTTGGCGGAAGATGACGTAGTACGCGACATCGGCTATGTATCTACACAAGATGGTACGCGCATAGCCTATATTTCGTACCGCCCCAAGTCTGGCCGCTACCCTACAATCTTACTTTATGATCCATATACGGCGAGTGCCACACGGTTCCTGGAGGCGAAGGAATTCCTCGACGCGGGCTACGCGTTTGTGGGTGCCAACATGACCGCTACAGGTAGCTCGGAGGGTATTGTCGACCATTGGTACACGCGAAAAGAAGGAGTGCATGGCGCCGAAGTGGTCGAGTGGATCGCTTCACAGCCCTGGAGCGACGGTAATGTAGGAATGATTGGTAACTCATCAGCGGGGTCAAGTCAGCTTTGGGTCGCAGCAGAAAACCCCCCCCACTTGAAGGCTATTGTCCCGACCGGGATCGAAGATGACTATGTAAATCACGAATACATAGGTGGTGTGCCGCAGCCGATGCTTGTAGAGTGGGCTTTTAGGACCCAGTTCCTATCTGCTTTGCCCGGCATACAGTGGCGCATCAAGCAAGGAGACACCGAGTGCAATCAAATTCTTAAGAGCGGTAGACAGTCAATCAAAAAGCCTTTTTATGAAGAAATGCTAAAGCATCCATTTAAGGATGAATGGTGGGATCAGGTGTCTCCGGTCCGTCAAGACGTTGCAGGCAAGATCAATGTCCCGACCTTGATTGTTGCAGCGTTTCAGGATTACGGCGCTACGGCCGAAAGCATCAAGATATTCATACAGCAAATGGTCAAGGTGAACTACAAGAAGCTCGTCATGGTAAATGGCGATCATGGGAGCGCCGGACCTGGACCAAGCGGGTACAGCATTGTAGATGCAGAGCGGATGAAATTCCTCGACCGTTGGGTGAAGGGCGTGAAGAATGGCGTAGAAAACGATCCGCCAGTAACTGTGTATTGGGAGGTTAAGGTACCCGAAAGAAATTCCAAGAAGTCAGTTGCTGGGTGGGTTACACATCACGAGACTTGGCCTGATCCTGCTGTCGAGCGACGTCGCTTGTATTTGACGGGCGATGCAAAGCTGTCTCCTGACCATCCCCGCGCTACCCCAGACGACGGAGCGCGCCTCTATCTGTACCCGATCGGTGTAGAGCAGATTTTTGATAATGAACAGTTCGCGGTGGAACCGCGCTCCGCTGGTGTTTTGAATTATAGAACGGCTGCGGCGACGTCGGATATGACGTTGCTTGGCAATCCCGAAGTAACAATATATATCAGTATTGGCAGGGGCGATGATGCGGACATCGCATTAACGCTGAAAGACATTGATCCCAATGGAAATGTGCTCTTCCTTCAGTCGGGCCTTCGACGCGCATCATTTCGCGAAATCGACGAAGTGCAATCATACGCTGACGAGGTGGTGCCTACGTTCCGCAAAGATGAGAAGCTCAAACCAGGAAAGATTTATGAAATTCGGATGTCCTTGATCGGGCCCATAGCGCATGTGGTGCGGAGTGGTCATTGTCTCGAACTGACTATCGCAGCACCGAGCGCTATCATGGGCCTCCCGGCTGGCGCAATTTCGGTCAATAGAGTCTATCACTCAGAGAAGTACCCCTCGAATATTCTGCTCCCCATTCTTCGTAGCGCGGTTATCAAAGCGCCGCCACCGGAACTTGGCCAGTTACTAGGCCAGCCTTGGCGCAAGGGAACCAGTTTCGTCGCCGGAGGCTTACTGCCAACCCATGAACTCATAGAGACTGCGGCCGAAACCGGCTCGCTTGACCATAAGCGCCCAACATAACGAAATATGGGCCTCGATTTGAATCGCAAGCGTTTTGGGCGCAAACGCCGTAGGCCTGTAGCAAAATCATTTGCCCGAACGTTTTTCGCCGCTGCGCCGGTCCTCCCATATTGACCAGCGTTCAGCGCGGCCCGCCCTGCCGGTTTCCTCCCGATCGGCAGGGCACTTCTCAGGGTAAGACCGTATGTCCGCTTCTGCCGGTGAGGTGGCTCGCCCTACACTGCGCGTCCGAGGGTTGCTCGGGCGGGCCGAGCCGATCCTCATCACAGGAGGACGAGCCGTGGCAGATTATAGGGAAGCATTTGTCGGAATCGATGTTGCGAAGCAGAGGAATGCCGTCGCGATTGCGGAAGCCGGCCGGGAGGGAGAGGTTCGCTTCTTCGGCGAGGTCGACGCATCGGATACGAGCATGCGCCGCGTTATCCAACGGATCGCCGCCAGGTTCGATCGGATCCACCTCTGCTACGAGGCGGGCCCAACCGGCTATGGCCTCTACCGGCTGATCCGTTCCCTTGGCCATGAATGCACCGTAGTCGCGCCATCGCTGATTCCAAGGAAACCTGGCGATCGGGTGAAGACGAACCGCCGGGATGCTCTTTCATTGGCAAGGCTGCTGCGCGCCGGCGAGCTGACCGCGGTGTGGGTCCCCGATGAAGACCACGAAGCCATGCGC
>NZ_CAUM01000169.1 GCF_000350085.1 Mesorhizobium metallidurans STM 2683 | reverse complement strand
CAGTTTTCTTGCGAACAGGCACAGATGACCCAGGACGGCCCGACGGGCGGCATAGTGGGCCGCCGGTCTGAAGAAGGCGAGCCGACCGGCTTCGCGCAGCGCGACCAGCCGGGTCAGGTACAGAGGCGGACCAGTTTACCGAGTCGCGCGCACCGGGAGAAGGAAGGCAGGCCGCGCCGATACCCAGCGTGACCCTCCGGCACCGATGCCGCCGCCCGGCGATCACGTGCACGGGTGGAGTCCCATGTTTGGAAGACAGCGGTGATGCCGATGCGCGAGTCGAGATCGTTCGGGTCGGCGGCTTTGGTCACGGGCAGACCCGCGCAATTGCCAAAACCGAGCGCGCCTTGTACTTGATGATCGGCGCCGCTTCGAGCGCGCGCTTCCTCAACACTCAGCACCTCGGGCAGCTTGCGCGGATATCGCGTGTGCCTGGCAACTTCGCGCGCCAGTTTGGATGTTACAATTCAAGCCTGAAGGTAACTACCTAACATTCGATCGACAGAGCGGAAACTGCGAAAAGCCTCTGAAATTTGCAGGATTCCTTCTTTGCGGCGATGATTTCTCGCCGCCTCAAACGTGGCGGGCGTCTACCCTGCGTAACAACCATGATCCTGCATGGCGATAGATCTCGGAACGGTCCGTCGAAACGTAGCTTGAGAGGAATGGCAGATGAATATCACGGAAATCGCTCAGAAGGACCGGAACGCCGTTCTGCACCCGTTCACGCAGCTCAAGGATTTCGCAACCGGCAAGCTGGGTGATCCTACCATCGTCGAGACGGGGAAGGGGATACGCATCCAGGATGCCTACGGGAAGCAACTTATCGATGGGTTTGCCGGCCTCTATTGCGTGAATGTCGGGTATGGTCGTACAGAAGTCGCTGATGCCATTTCCCGCCAGGCCCATCGGCTTGCATACTACCACTCTTATGCCGCGCACACGACGGATGAACTCGCAATTCTTTCCGATCGTCTGGTGAAGATGGCGCCAGGGAAGATGAGTAAGGTCTTTTACGGCATGTCCGGGTCGGATGCCAATGAGACGCAGGCCAAGCTTGTCTGGTATTACAATAATCTCCGCGGTAAGCCCACCAAAAAGAAGATTATCTCACGAGAACGCGGTTATCACGGCTGCAGCGTAGTATCGGGCTCGATGACCGGGATGAGTTTCTATCACGATCACATGGATCTACCATTTTCGCAAATTGTCCACACTGGCGTGCCCCATTACTACTGGGGCGCCACACCTGGCGAGACGGAGATCGAGTTTTCTGCACGGCGGGCAGAGGAGCTCGATGAGCTGATCGAGCGCCTCGGGCCTGATAATGTTGGAGCATTTATCGCTGAGCCGGTTCTCGGCACGGGAGGAATTACGCCTCCGCCAAAAGGCTATTGGCAGGCGATCCAGCCAGTGCTGAGAAAGCACGACGTGCTACTTATTGCCGACGAAGTCATCACAGGATTCGGCCGCACCGGCTCCATGTTCGGCTCGCTCCACTACGGCATTGAGCCTGACCTAATCACGGTGGCCAAGGGGCTCACGTCCGCTTATTTTCCACTTTCCGCGGCGATCGTAGGCGAGAAGGTCTACCAAGTCATGGAGGATGGCGCTGATCGCGTCGGGGCCTTCTCCCACGGCTATACTTATTCCGGACATCCAATCGGCGCTGCCGCTGCCAACGCTGTGCTCGATATCGTCGAAACAGAAGATCTGCCAGGTAATGCCCGCGAGGTGGGAGCGTTCTTCCAAGATCTAATGAAGGAGAAGTTTTCGCAGCTTCCTATCGTTGGCGAAGTAAGAGGCGTAGGTTTGATGGGCGCGGTCGAATTTGTCGCGGATCGTGATCACCGTAAGCGTTTCGATCCGGCGCTCAAGGTTGGAGCCCGCATTTCGAAAGCAGCGCGTGACAGAGGCTTAATAGCCCGGGCTATGCCGCACGGGGATATTCTCGGTTTCGCGCCTCCGTTGGTGGCGACGAAATCAGAGATCGAAGAGATCGTTGCGATCGCGGAAGCGGCAGTACGCGCCGTATTGGATGAGCTCGTTCGCGAAAAATCGTGATGGGACCAGCGCGCAGCGCCAGTTTGCAGTAGTGTTTGATGCTACAACTTTAGGAAAGCGAAGTTCTGTGCCAATCCTCAATCGTGTTGCTGACCTGCACCCGCAAATCGTGGCCTGGCGCCGCGATTTGCATGCTCATCCTGAGATAGGATTCGACGTTTATCGCACCGCGCGCTTTGTAGAAGGACGCTTGCGGGAATTCGGGTGCGATGAGGTCGTCGCGGGCGTTGGAAAGACTGGCGTCGTCGGTGTTCTTAAGGGACGGGACGCCACTGCAGACGGCAAGCTGCAGGTAATCGGGTTACGTGCCGACATGGATGCGTTGCCTATACGGGAAGAGACCAACCTCCCCTATGCCTCAAAGCACGATGGCCTAATGCACGCATGCGGCCATGACGGCCACACGGCCATGCTCTTGGGCGCGGCCCGTTGTCTTGCCGAAACGCGCGCTTTTGCCGGAACCGTTGTTTTCATCTTTGAGCCTGCCGAGGAAATCGGCACGGGCGCTCAGGCGATGCTCGACGATGGGTTGATGGAGCGTTTCGGAATAGAACAGGTCTTTGGTATGCATACTCTGCCCGGCATGCCGGTGGGGTCGTTCGGCATCCGCACGGGCCCGGTCATGGCGGCAACGGACAGCATCGAGGTCCAGATTGAAGGGCGCGGCGGTCATCCAGGAATGCCGCACGAGACGGTGGACGCGATTCTGGTCGCCGCTCAACTGGTCACGGCAATGCAGCAAATTCTCTCTCAAAACGTCAACCCGTTGGAGGCAGCCGGGATCTCCTTCCATGAACTAAACGCTGGCACGCCCCAAAGGGTGATCGCACACTCTGCAAGGCTCTGCGGCAGCATGAGAACACTGGATACTGATGTACGAGAACTCGTCAAAAGGCGCATCGTGGATGTGACCCAGGGTGTTGCGCAAACGACGGGCGCACGGATCAACGTTGCTATTGAAAGCAGTGACGCCATCGTCTTCAATGATGCTGTTGCAACATCACACGCAATGAATGCCGCCAGTCAGATTGTCAGGAGCGACCAGGTGGTACCGACGCCACCGAAACTGGGGGGAGAGGATTTCTCCTACCTTGCCCGGGCGCGACCGGGAGCGTTCATCTGGTGCGGCAACGGAGACAGTGCCGCTTTGCACCACCCGGCCTACGATTTTAACGACGAGGCAGCCCTATACGGGTCGTCCTATTGGGTTGCCCTTGTCGAGAGCACGCTTGCCGGTAG
>NZ_CAUM01000170.1 GCF_000350085.1 Mesorhizobium metallidurans STM 2683 | reverse complement strand
AGGGTATGAATGGTTGCTGCGATCCACTCAGTGAGCCGCTACCGCTTCCGCACCACCTGATGGGGCGCTGGAAGCACGCACAGGCGCTCGGTATGCTCAGCGCGCCGCGCACCCGCCGAGACGCCGGGGTAAACATCTCTGCCGTTCGCATCGATCTGCGAGCAACTATCTGAATTGATGGGATTCTGTCATGTCGTCCTACTTTCCTTTCACAAATGCAAGGAAAGCTCGATTGACTAGCCCCCGTCGTTCCCGCTCTGTAGAGCAACGTGTGGTTGCGCTCGGAAGGAGCCTGAACCGCGCCCCACTTCAGTAAGGATAGCCAAGCCATGCCTCAAGCATTGCCTCCGGCGTTTTTCGTTCTTGCCGATCATCACGGCCTGACCGACGCCCAAAACCGTGACCCACTTTTGATCCAATGGCAGCCAGTATGCCGGCTGCGGAAGTCGGCGTGCTGCCGTGACGCCGGGTCACAGACTATCCGTATCGACGTCTCAAGCGTTTCGATGAGCGGCTCCTACGAGCGAGCAAGCGCGCCAATCATGCGGTGGCCCGCGGGGCGAAGAAACTCTTGCTGGTGCCGGCCATCGGTGGCTCGGGCCTCGATGCCACTTGACGAGGCCTCTACGCCCGGGGGGGCGTCGCAGGTTCAGATGGCGCGGCGTTGCTTTCGCGGCCCGAGATCGAGGATGACATGCTAGACCGGGACAATAATGGCCAACCTGAAGAAAATGCTGGGCAGACGCCGCCATGCTGCTCGTCGCTTCATGACGGGAAAAGGGATGACTCAGAATCCGCTATTCTGCCGTCGCGCGCGAGCGTGCTTGCTGGCATATGGGAAATAGTGAAAGCACTCACCGCCCCCTCCGGGCTCGAAGTCACGCTGGCCAAGGTCGTAGACCTCCTGCGATCGTTTCTGCAGATGCGGCACGGCATCATCTCTCTCTTCGATAGTGATGGCGAACTGGAAATCACCGTAGGCGCCGGCTGGACCGAGAGCTGCGGTGAGCGCTGCCGGACGTATCTGCCGCGGAAGGCAATCGACCAGATTGTGGCGACGGACACGCCCCTGGCCACCGAGAACATCGCGGTTCATTCGGCTTTCACCGCCGCCGACATGGAGGTGCTCGGGGTCTCCGAAAACATACCAGTGTCCTTCGTCGGTGTTCCCATCCGCGTCGATGCAAATGTCGTGGGCACGCTGACCATCGACCACGTACTGGACAATGGCTCCAGAGTTTGGCTCGATTACAACCTCTGTCTGCTTCCCCTAATCGCCAACCTGGTAGGACAGACAGTCAAGTCGCATCGCTCTTTCGACGGCGACCCCGAGCAACCGATGGCACAGCAGCTGCCAAAGCAGAAGCATCCCGCGCGGCAGCGTAACAAGATTCACGTTGAGGGGATGATTGGCGACAGTTTGGCGTTGCGCGATCTGCTTGAGAAGGTCGCGGTCGTGGCCAAGGCTAAGATTGCGGTTCTGTTGCGAGGCGAATCCGGTACCGGGAAGGAGCTGGTCGCCAAGGCTATCCACGAGTTGTCGCCGCGCGCCAAGCGGCCCTTCATCAAGCTCAATTGCGCGGCGCTGCCCGAGACAGTCCTGGAATCCGAATTGTTCGGTCATGAGAAGGGTGCATTCACAAGCGCGTTCAACTCACGCAAGGGGCGCTTTGAGCTCGCCGACAAGGGGACGCTTTTCCTGGACGAGATCGGCGAGATTTCGGCCTCTTTCCAGGCAAAGCTCTTGCGCGTGCTGCAGGAGCAGGAGTTTGAGCGCGTCGGCGGCAACCAGACCATTAAAGTCGATGTTCGCATCATTGCCGCCACGAACAAGAACCTGGAAGAGGCGGTTGCCAGAAACGAGTTCCGTGCCGACCTCTATTACCGCATCAGTGTGGTTCCCTTGCTGGTGCCAGCGCTACGGGAAAGGCGCAGTGATATTCCGCTCCTCGCCGCTGAGTTTCTCAAGAATTTCAACGGTGAGAACGGCCGGATGCTGACCTTCGATCCCAGTGCGATTGAAGTCCTGATAAACTGTGATTTTCCCGGCAACATTCGCGAGCTCGAAAATTGCGTGTATCGGACAGCAGTTCTGGCGGCGGGACCATCAATCGGGAGAGGCGACTTTGCATGCTGGCAGGGCAAATGCTTCGCCGAGGCGCTGCACAAGAGCAGATTTGGCAAAATCGCGCTGCAATCCCCGCCGATCGTGCCGCTGCCAGCGGTTGCGGCCATACCGCCCGCTGCTGCCGCCGTCGCAGTCCCGCCTGAGATCACAAGTCAGCCGCCGCTTGGCCCTGCCGGGGCAGTCCACTTAAATGGTGCAAGAATGACCGATGCTGAACGTGTCATCGAGGCCATGGAAAGATGTGGCTGGGTGCAGGCAAAGGCGGCACGCCTGCTTGGACTAACGCCCCGCCAGATTGGCTACATGTTGAGGAAATACGGCATCGAGATCAAGCGTCTTTGAAGCTAACGGCCGAAGCGAGTAGCGGGGACCGTGCTTGTGCCCCTGGAAACGGGTGATGGGGACCTCACGTCAGTGCCAACTTTCGATCCAATCGCACAGTCCGGCTGACCCCGCGGCTGTCGGCTTCACGACGCACCTGGGTTTGAAGGCAGCGCTATCATCGATGGTCCAAGCCATGTCTCGATATCACCAGCCCGTGCCGGACGCACTGGGACTGAAACGGAGAAAAAATCATGTCGGATGCAAAACTCGGAACTGTGCTTTCCTCTCTCTCGCAAGTGGCGAGACAGTTAGATGTTCTGCTATCCGACAAACCGGCGCCGGATGCGAGTTGCGTCAAGCTAAATACGAACGAGAACCCGTTTCCGCTGCCGACAGTCATAATGCAAAGTGCGATGGCGGCTCTCGAACGGCAGTATCTATATCCAGAAGACGACAACGTCAGCTTGAGGCAAGCAGCTTCCGAAGCCTACGGCGTCTCCAAGGATCAGGTGATCGCCGGAAACGGATCGTCTGAACTGCTTGGGCTTATTTACAGAGCTTTCCTGGTTCCAGGAGACAGCGTGGCGATGATGTCGCCCGGGTTTTCGTTCAACCGCAAACTTGCCAGTTTGCAGGGTGCTCAATTTGTCGAAGTCGAATGGGGCCAAGATCATTCCTTGCCCGTAGAACAATTGCTTTTGGCACCTGCAAAAAATGCCAAATTCATCCTGCTGGCAAATCCGAACAATCCGACCGGAACGTTTGTTCCGGTGGCCGATATCGAACGTCTAGTATCACAATCAGACCGCATGATTGTCTTGGATGAGGCCTACGTCGATTTTGCACCGGATAATGGTCTGCATCTTATCAATTGTTATCCGAATCTCCTGGTCTTGAGAACATTCTCGAAAAGCTATGCCACCGCCGGCATTCGCGTCGGTTTCGGACTTGGTCATCCTGAAGTCATTGGCAGGCTGCGAAATCTTCAGAACGTCTTCAACATGAATGTGATCGGCCATGCGGTTGGTATCAGCGTCCTTGGGCACCGCGCCGCCTATGCCGAGAACCACAAGCACATCAAGCATGAAAGACAGCGAGTGACGATGGCGCTGTCAAAACTCGGATTTTCCGTAATACCTTCCCACGCAAATTTCCTGCTAGCACGTGTGCCAGCGGGGCAGGAAGGCTCATGGTGGCAAGCAGCCTTGGAAAGGCAAAAGATACTCGTTGCCTTCTTTCCTGATGCAGGTTTGGAAAATTACATCCGCATTAGCATCGGCACAAAAGATGAGATGGATGAATTTCTTGAGGCCGCCAGCGACATAGCTGGAACGGCGAAGGAAACTATCCCGCTGTGCCGGCCGTCAGCGGCCGCTGCTTCTGCCTTAACCAACCGATAGTTCCCCGGCCATTAAGCGCGCCGATAATTTGAATTTGCTTGCACCATTGCGAGCCACGAACCGTTGCAAAGAGTTGGAGAAAATTCGTGAAGAATGCCTTCCCCCGGGGCCTGACCTTCGGCATATTCGACCACCTGGACGAGGATGGCTGCGAGATTGCCCGACAATACGCCGATCGCCTGAGTTTAGCAGAGGCGTGCGATCACCTTGGTTTCTACGCATATCATCTGGCAGAGCACCACTGCACTCCGCACGGGAGAGGCCCATCGCCGAATCTGTTCTTAGCCAGTGTCGTCCAGCGCACCCGGCACCTTCGCGTCGGCCCCCTGGTAATGCTCCTTGCCCTTTATCATCCGCTGCGTGCGTTCGAGGAGATTTGCATGCTGGACCAATTGAGTGGTGGCAGGGTCGAACTGGGTATAGGGCGCGGCTCTCTCCCAGTCGAACTGGGTTACTTCGGGATTGCTGCGGAGGCGGCGCCAGGTCACTATGCGGAAGCCAGCGAAATCCTTATCAAGGCGATGAAGGGCGACACGCTGTCCTATCGCGGCCGCCATTTTGAGCTGAATGACGTCCCTTTGACGCTGAGATCTCATCAGCGCCCCCATCCACCGACATGGATCGCCACCAATAGACCCGAGTCGGCCAGCTGGGCCGCTGCAAGTGGCGCCAACATCGCGTGCCTAGGACCTGCCTCTTCTGTTCGCAGAATTACTGATGCATTCCGAGCCTGCCGGGAGCGCAGTGCCGACGCGGACGAGCGAGGGCCATTTCTTGGAATGCTCCGCATGGTGGTGATCGCGCGATCGGAAACAGAAGCATATGCGCTCGCGGCACCCGCTTACGAACGATGGCTCAAGAGCTTCAGGTTCCTCTACGACCTCAATGCGCTCCAGACGCCGCCAAATCTGCCGCTGAGCTTGGATGCAGCAATCGAGAGCGAATTGTGCGTGATAGGAACGGCATCTTCTGCGCGACAAGCTCTTCTTGATCAGCTCGAAGAGGCCGGTGCTAATTATCTACTTTGCCAACTTGCATTTGGGAATCTGTCCTTAGACGCTTCGCTATACACCGCAAGGACGATCCAATCTGAAATCATGGCTCGTGTTACCTGACGTGAAATGCGCGTTCCGTGTTCGAAGTTGAATTTTCTCCGGCGCACCATCACCTTCCCGGTTCCGCGCATGATGCCGATATAGTGCTTGCTGTGTGGGTGGAGGGCGCGCACGCTTGTGGAGGCCCTAGTTACTTGGAGCGACCGGCCTGCCGATTAAGAAATCGCCCCGATTTCGTTTCGCAAGAGAGGGCGAACCTGTGCGTACCAGGGCAAAGCCCCGGTTTCTGAGGCATAGAGAAGATTGCTATAGCTCATTATTTAAGGCACTATGAGTTATAGAAAGGTGCGCTATAACTCATGGTATGGAATTGGGAGCAGGCTGACTGGCCGCATTTTACCTACGATAAGGAAGAATTGGAACCGCTGGAAAGGGAATTCCTGCTGCGATCGGGTGAGTTCCTGGGTGTCTTTCGGCACGTCGGTTCTGACGATCGCGACCAGATACGCATCGATCTTATTAGCGAGGAGGCCTTGAAGACATCCGCGATCGAGGGGGAATACCTCAACCGCGAGAGTCTGCAATCATCCCTGCGCCAGCAACTTGGACTGGGCAGCGAGACCAGGCGCATTCCTCCTGCCGAGCGCGGCATCGCGGAAATGATGGCCGACGTGTATTTACATTTTGGCCATGTCCTCTCGCATCGCACTCTCTACGCTTGGCACAAGATGGTGATGTCAGGGGAACGGCGTATTGAGACCATTGGCAATTATCGCCAGCATGCCGACGTCATGCAGATCGTTTCCAATCGGCTGGATAAGCCCAAAGTGCATTTCGAGGCACCTCCCTCGGCGCGGGTAAAAGCCGAAATAGATGCTTTCACCGCTTGGTTCAACGATACCGCGCCTAAAGGTAAGACGCCGCTCCCGGCGTTGACGCGAGCCGGTATCGCGCACCTTTATTTCGAGAGCATCCACCCATTTGAGGATGGCAACGGTCGCATAGGCCGTGCCCTCTGCGAAAAGGCGCTTGCTCAAAGCCTGGGTGAGCCAAGTCTCATCGCTTTGGCATACACGATCGAACGCCACCGCAAGGCCTACTACGACAACCTGCAGGCCAGCAATAAGAGCAACGCGGTAACAAATTGGCTGCTCTACTTTGCCAACACGATCCTTGAAGCGCAACGCGTAACGCTGGTCCGCGTCGAATTCTCCGTAGCTAAAGCCAAGTTTTACGAACGCTACCGAAACCAGTTCAACGAGCGGCAGGAAAAGGTCATCGCCCGAATGTTCCGCGAAGGCATCGACGGGTTCAAAGGAGGGCTCAGCGCCGAGAATTATATCGCCATCACTCAAGCATCGCGCGCGACGGCGACAAGAGATCTGCAAGACCTCGTTTCCAAGGGCGCGATGATAAGAACTGGCGAACGGCGACACACGCGTTACTCCCTGAACATTCTGGATGACCGCAGGTAAACCGCAGCACAGATTTATTGCCACCTTACTCGCGCAGCAACACGTGCGAAGTTTTGAGCAAAAAGGTCTATGAATTCAGGATCGCGCCGGGCAAAGCCTGAGCGCACCAAGTCCGACTTAAACGGGCCCGTCTGCATTTCGCTGAGAATTTCAGGGCAACGGTTGCGGTCCCAGCGCGTTTTTATCTTCAAGTGTCGGCAATATTCATGGCACTTCGGGCGACCGAAGCGATAACGGCCAACGCATCGGCGGTGCCGCCTCACGTACTTGTGACGCGTCGATGCAAAGGAATAGAGGGCCGCTGCTACCGATTCCGGACAATTGCCGGAGTGCAAGCCGCACTTCAGCTCGTGGCTTAGCCGTGGTCAAAATCATCACCTCGCCGTGCAGTCGCGCCTCATGACCTGGATGGTGGCGGAAAGGCCGGCTCACGAATGATTAGATCGTTCGAGATCGGGTCCAGTCAGTGCCGGGCGTGTTCGCATTGGCTGTGATCGGCCAGCACCTCAATCACCCGGCATTCGCCGACCTTCCCGTGCCGGCAGCCTTCGACCATGAGTTCCAGTTCGGCCTTCAATGCCGTGAGGCTGCGTATCCGCTGAACGACGTCGGCCAGCCGCGCTTGGGCTATGGTGTCGGCCGTGGCGCAGGGCTGGCTGGGATTATCCTGCAACGTCAGCAGGGTGCGGATGGCTTCGATGTCGAACCCCAACTCGCGTGAATGGCGAATAAACGCCAGCCGGCGCAAATCGCTGGTTTCATAGTGCCGTCGATTGCCCTTGCTGCGGTTTGGCGCGGGCAGCAGGCCGATATGCTCATAGTAGCGGATGGTCGGCACTTTCACGCCGCTCTGTCGTGCCGCTTCGCCAATCGGGACACTGCGCATGATTTTTCGCTTGCTCCTCTAGTCGCTAGAGAATGTAGCGTGCCGCTGGAATGGTTCAAGGAGTGAGACGATGGCTGCAACCGCCGCACAAACCCGTTATCGCGTCGAAGGCATGGATTGTGCCGGCTGCGCGACGAAAATCGATAGCGCGGTGCGGCGCATGCATGGAGTCCAGGATGTGAACGTCTCGGTCACTGCCGGCACCATGACCGTCAGGCACGCTGCCGAAAGCGACCTCGCCGCGATCGAAAAGAAGGTGACGGGCCTCGGCTATTCTGTGGCTCAGCTCACGAGCGAAGCCGGACAGAATGCCAAACCGGCCGGGCACGGCACCAAAGGCGGCCATGACCACGCTGGCCACGACCATGCTGGCCGCGACCTTGCCGGCACAGCCCAAGATGGCCACGACGACGTGGAGAGCTTGCATGGCCACGACCACACGCCAGCCACGGGGCCGTGGTGGAACAGCGCCAAAGGCCGGCTGAGCATCGCCAGCGGCGCCGCATTGGCCGCAGCTTTTGCTATTCACTATTTCTGGCCGGCCACCGGCGTCTGGCTTTTCATTGCCGCCATGCTGATCGGACTGGTGCCGATTGCACGGCGAGCTGTGATGGCCGCGCTCGCCGGCATTCCCTTCACCATCGAAATGCTGATGACCATCGCGGCGATCGGCGCCGTCATCATCGGTGCCGGCGAGGAAGCCGCCACCGTGGTCTTCCTGTTCCTCGTCGGCGAGTTGCTGGAAGGCGTGGCCGCCGGCAAGGCGCGCTCCAGCATCGAGGCGCTGACCACGCTGGTGCCCAAGACGGCATTCCTGGAGGAGAATGGCGCCACGCGCGAAGTTCCGGCCGAAGCCCTTGGGGTTGGCGCCGTCATTCTGGTGCGGCCGGGCGATCGCATTCCAGCCGACGGCAAGATCATCGAGGGCGAAAGCGCCATCGATGAATCGCCGGTGTCGGGGGAAAGCGTGCCGGTGCGCAAGGGCGTCGACGCGGACGTGTTCGCCGGCACCATCAATGGCGACGGCGTGTTGCGCATCACCGTCACGGCTGCGGCGTCCGACAACACCATCGCCCGCATCGTCAAGCTGGTCGAGGAGGCCCAGGAAAGCAAGGCGCCGACGGAACGCTTCATCGACCGTTTCTCACGCTGGTATACGCCCGCCGTCGTCGCAGTGGGGGCTCTGGTGGCCGTCGTCCCGCCGCTGGCCTTCGGCGACGACTGGAACGAATGGATCTACAAAGGCCTGGCGCTGCTGCTCATCGGCTGCCCCTGCGCCCTCGTCATATCGGTGCCGGCGGCAATCGCCGCCTCGCTCTCGGCCGGCGCCAGGCGTGGTCTTTTAATGAAAGGCGGCGCGGTGCTGGAAGGCTTGGGCAAGATCACCGCCGTGGCTTGGGACAAGACCGGGACGCTGACTGAAGGCAAGCCCGTGGTGACGGATGTCGTGGCCATCGGGATCAGCGAAAAAGAGGTGCTGTCGCTGGCCGCTGCACTCGAAACCGGATCGAGCCATCCGCTGGCCCTGGCTATCCTGCGAAAGGCCAAGGCCGATCGCGTGCCGGTGCCGCCAGCGGTGGAGGCCAAGGCGCTCGGCGGCAAGGGCGTCGTCGGTCGCATTGGCGGTAAGAACGTCTTCCTGGGCTCGCCGATCGCTGGAGGCGAGAAGGTCGCGCTGCCGACCGAGCAGGCGGCCCGCATCGCCGAACTCAACGACCAGGGCAAGTCGGTGTCGGTGCTGCTGATCAATGATGTGCTGGCCGGTTTCATCGCCATGCGCGACGAGCCTCGGCCGGACGCGCAGGCCGGCCTCAAGGTGCTGACCGATGTTGGCATCAGGACTGTCATGCTGACTGGCGACAACCAGCGCACGGCGGCGGCAATCGGCAAGCAACTCGGTATCGAGGTGCGCTCGGAACTGCTGCCCGAAGACAAGCAGCGCATTGTCGGCGAGTTGAAAGGGCAGGGGCTGACGGTCGCTAAGGTCGGCGACGGCATCAACGATGCGCCGGCGCTCGCCGCGGCCGACATCGGCATAGCCATGGGCGGCGGCACCGATGTCGCTCTGGAGACGGCAGATGCGGCGGTGCTGCATGGCCGCGTCGGCGATGTCGCGGCGATGATAAAACTGTCTCAGGCGACCATGGCCAACATCAAGCAGAACATCACCATGGCGTTGGGGCTGAAGGCGGTGTTCCTGGTGACGACCGTAGTCGGCATCACCGGCCTGTGGCCCGCCATTCTCGCCGACACAGGCGCGACGGTGCTGGTGACAGCCAACGCCATGCGGCTGTTGCGCTGGAAAGGTGGGGTGTAGATTGCCGCCTTCTATGTCTTTTGGGACGGCTCGATGAGCAACAATCATTCGCATCGAGCCGGCGCTTATTATTGGCTCGCGCCGTTGATCGGGGCATTTCTGGCGATTGCCCTGTTGGGTGAGCCGCTGACTGCCCGCCTAGTGCTAGCCGGCGTGCTGATGGGGGTAGGTCTCTTGCTGCATCTCGCAGCGAGCCGTGCCGGCGCTGCATGGCCATCCGCGGCTTCCGCCGCTCGCGCGACGTCGCGGCCTACTTCGGGCTGACCTCGCGGCGCTGGCTGTCGGGCACTTCGATTGACGTTCAAGGCCGGATATCGAAGGCGGGTGACGTGGACGAGCGGCGCGCGCTCTACGAGGCGGCGTTCGGTTTGGTGACGCGCTTCAAGGGCAAGGACAAGGTCAAGAGCTGAGGCTGGGAGATCGCAAAACCCTTCGCGGTGGCGCGCAAGCTGGCGGTGATCATCCACGCGCATGGCGTCCGGGATTTAGCGCAATCGCTGTCCGCGCTTTCGCCGGTGCCCCTAAACGAGTGGACGGTCAGATACGGCTTGCAAGGAGCATCAGGTACGAGAGGCGGCTTGTCCGGTCGGATCGGCTTCCTCTTCGGGAATGTCGTCGAATGACGAGTAGTTCAGATTGTAGAGTTTGGAATAGAGCCCGCCCATAGCCATCAGTTTTTCATGGTTGCCGGTCTCAATAACCTGGCCGTTCTGAAGCACGATGATGCGATCGGCACCACGGATTGTGGCGAGACGGTGAGCGATGACAAGCGCAGTCCGGCCTTCAAGGAGCTTTCTGAGAGCCTTCTGGATCACCATTTCCGTGTAGCTGTCGATGCTGGCGGTGGCCTCGTCAAGAACAAGGATCTTGGCGTCTGCGACGAGAGCGCGGGCGAAACTGACAAGCTGGCGCTGACCGAGAGAAAGGTTGCCGCCGCGTTCGCCGAGTTGGGTTTCATACCTGTCGGGAAGTCTCATGATGAAGTCGTGGGCGCCGACCACCTTGGCGGCCTCGATCACCTTCTCCCGCGTGGCTTCCGTCTTGTGGTAGCGGATATTCTCAAAAACCGTCCCGGTGAACAGAAACGGCTCCTGCAGCACCATAGCGATCTGAGTGCCGAGCGATTCCTGGGTGAGATCGCGCACATCATGTCCGCCAACCAGCACTTGGCCTTGCTGAACATCATAGAAGCGGTGGACGAGGGCCATCGCGCTCGATTTACCAGAGCCGGTCGGCCCGACCAAGGCGACCGTCTCGCCGGGATTGACCCGGAAAGAGACGTTTTTCAGCACCGGCTGTTTGGGATCGTACCCGAACGTGACGCTCCTGAACTCGACCGAGCCGTCCATTTCGGGCGCAAGGATCCTGGCATCCGGTTTGTCCTGGATCTCGATCCTGACGTCGAGCACATCGGTCAGGCGCTTGCCGGAGGCCATTGCGCGCTGCATGACGGAATATTGCAGAGTAAGTGAGCGAATTGGGTCAAAGAAGCGTTGGATATAGAATATGTAGGCAACCAATACGCCCACATCGACGCGGCCATTCATGATCATGGAGCCGCCGACCACAATGACGACAGCCATGGCGAGGCCGGTGAGGCCATCGACGATCGGGACCATGACCTGTGCATACCTGGCAGCGGTCAGGTGAGTCGTGAGGTCGGCATGTGCCTTGTCGTCATACAATACGAAGTTGACGTACTGGCGGTCCATGGACTGGACGGTTCGGACGCCTTGAATCGCTTCGGCCAATGCGCCGTTGACGACTGAATTGGTCTCTTGTGCAGCCATGAAGGCCTCGCGGGCACGCGGCAGCCACACGATGCGGATAATCAACAGGGCCGGCAAGACCGAGAGCGTCAGAAAGCCGAGGCTGAAGTTGACCGACAGCATTACGAAGATGATGCCGAAGAGAAGCGCAATGTCGCCTACGGAGTAGATCGAGTTTTCGAGAAATTCGTGGATAGAGTTGACGTCGCCCTGAAGGCGAGACATCAGGCGTCCTACCTCGGTCTTGTCCATGAAGGAGAGCGATACCTTCTGCAGATGGGCAAACATGGCGCGGCGGATGTCGAAGAGGACGTTCTCGGCCATTTTCCCTACCACGGTTTCTTGCGCGTAGGCGGCGCCGAAATTAACCAGAATGGCAAGCGCAAACGCGACGGCGGCCTCAAGCAGGGCGGAGGCATCAGCGCCTGCCGGAGTTATGGCGTGGTCGATCGCGTAGCGGATGATCAGCGGGATGAGAAGCTGCGTGCCAGTGAAAATCAGCAATGCGGCAAGCGAGACGACCGCCATGGCTCGGTAGGGACGAACGAAGGCCCATATGCGGCGAATGATGTTCTTGTCGAAAGCCCGGCCAAAGATCTCCTCCTCGATGCGATGGGACCCGACGACCGCGCGCGGAGGGCGTCTACCGCTATCATTCGGTTCGATTTCGAGTTCGTTGGCGTGCCGCTTGGCCATCAGGGCGCGCCTCCAAACGTGGTCGCAATGTCATCTCCCGGGCGCAACTGAAGATCATAAAGGGCCTTATAGCGTCCTCGCTTGGCCAAAAGCTCTTGATGGGTGCCGCGTTCCACGATCTCGCCGTTGTCGACAAACAGAATCCGGTCGGCGTGCTTGAGTGAACTCAGCCGGTGGGCGATGATGATCGTCACCCTATCCTTGGCGAAACGCCGTATCGCCGCGCGGATGCGCTGCTCTGTGGCGGCGTCGATCGCGGCCGTTGAGTCGTCGAAAACGACGATTGATGGGCGCAACATCATCGTGCGAGCTATGGTGAGACGCTGACGCTGGCCGCCAGAGAGAGAGGCGCCACGTTCTCCGACGACCGTCTTGTAGCCAGCGGGGAGGCCGAGAATGTAATTGTGCAACTGGGCGGATTCGCTAGCGCGCTCGATCGGCTGTTCCTTCGCCCAGGGGTCGCCATAAGCGATGTTGTTCTCGATCGTGGTTGTGAACAGGAATGCATCCTGCTGTACGACCGCGACCGCCTTGCGAAGCGATGCGAGGGTGACCCCGCGGATGTCCTGCCCGTCAACCATGATGGTGCCACCAGTGACGTCGTAAAAGCGGGGGATCAGGTGAGCCATTGTCGACTTGCCAGAACCCGGCGGACCCACGATCGCGATCGTCTCGCCCCTACGGGCGCAGAAGGTAATATTCTTTAGAATGACGCGGTTTCCGGTGCCGGGATATGCAAACGAGACATTGTCGAAGCGCAGAGTGCCTTCACCGATCTCGAGCGGTCTTGCACCGGAAGCATCCCCGATCGTGATGTCCTGGTCGAGCAGACTGAAGAGGCGCGAACCGCAAGTGTAAGCGCGGGCGAAGCCGTTGACCATCAGTCCGATCTGGCGGACGGGCATTTGCAGGATCGTCATGAACGTCAGGAACGTCGTGAGCGTTCCAACGCTGATCTGGCCGGCGATGAGTTTGTCGCAACCGATCCAGAGGACCAACCCCATGGCGACAAAGAAGGCCAGGGTCATTGCCGAGGTATTGGGCACGTACACGTCAACCTGCTCGTGCGCGAGTTCGAGCGCGTTTGTCGAGGCGATGTCGAACTTCGCCATCTCATAAGCCTGTGCCGAAAACGCCCGGACAACGCGGATGCCCGCGAAATTTTCCTCCATCACGCGGCCCAGGACGGAAAGCCGCTCTTGCAGGTCGAGCCAGATGGCGCGTAGCTTAAGCTGGGTGACCGACGATCGCCAGGCTACGAAAGGCACGAAGCTCAGCGCGATCAAACCGAGCACCGGGTCGGTTGAGATCATCATGCAGGCGCCTATCCCGATCAGCATGGTGAGCAGAAAGAACCTAACCAGGGCGGTGGAAAAATACATCCGCACGCCGTCGAGATCGAGGATGCCGAGGGTGATCAGGTCGCCTGAATGCACCCGGTCGTGAAAGGAAAAGCTCAGGCGCTGGACCTTGTCGTAACAAGCAAGCCGCAGTTCGTACGCGACGCGGTGCCCGACGGCTTCGGCAAAGTAGTTTTGCGCCATCGTGAAGAGGCCGCGTAGCGTACTCGCGCCGAGCAGCAGGAGAGCCGGAGTCCATAGCGCTTGTTCTGCAGCCGTCACCGTGACACTGCCCCCGATGGCTACTTGGGTCTGGTCGACAGCCCGGCCGAGAAGCTGGGGAATGAGCAACTGCAGGATTACGGCTACCATCGTCGAACCGATAGCTAACGCGACCTGCCACGGGTGCCTCAAATTCATGCGCGTAATGCGCAGTAGCGTGCTCAAGCCCCGGCCCCACCCGGCCGCTTTTACATACGCGGACGATTTGAGAGAGGTCGTGCCAACAGCATCACTGCCCACCGAGTGCCCCCGACAGAATTTTGCGCCTTCGGAAGCGAGCCGGTCGACTCACATCAAAGGCGTCCCTCCATGATCCTGGCCACCATCGGCTCAAGATGCTGATCCGGCGAGTTGCGCCACGGCTTCGCTCGCTGGCATGTCGATCACCGTGATTCCGCTTGCCGCAAGGAAACGCGCTTCGTTTCTGGTCAGCGTTTGCCGGTCCATGATCGCGTAACGGGGGCCTTCTGAGCGCTTCATGATCTGCCTGGCGTAAGTGCGCAGCATCTGATCATTGAAGCGGCAGCCGACGAAGAAAAAGCCCCGGTCGACGCGTCGTTCCTTGACCACGTCAGGGATAGGCGTCTGGATATCGATTTCAGTCAGGGCTTCGACATAGTCGGAATCGGCGATGAGGAAATTTGCGGCCGGTCTAATACTGCCATGTGGCGCATAGAGAACCGTCTTTGTCGCTGCTCCAGCCTCGAGTTCCCTTCCCGACAAGTCGTAAGTTCTGGTCCAAATGTCGCCAACTTCGTTCGCCCGTGTAACGCCTTGTATCTCGACGACGTCGGTTCGGCCGGCCTCTGCCAGCGCCGCGCGCATGGCGCCTTCGTACCAGCTGTCGATGATGAGGGAGAGCGGGAGTTTTGCGAGCCAGGCGTGGAGGATGCTCGGCGCCGCCGGCCCCGCAAATATATCAGTCATCCAAGCTTGAAGTGTGCGGCGATGCCGGCGCTGTTCGATGAACTGCGCGACCGACCACATATTGGTGCGGATCTTCGAGGGGGCTGGCGCCCGCGTGTTGAGTGCCTCGGCAACGGCTTCGGGGGTACACGGTACAGGCGGCTCAGCAGAGCTGAGCCGGAGGAGACCCGGACCGAGATACGGGATCACCTGATCGGAGACTAACGCTCGTCTGGCCAGCTCAAGCAGCTTTCGGGCAAAACTGTCCCGGACGACGACTAGGTGGCCCGAGGTCGGGATCGTGTTCATGCTCGTTTCCTCTTGACGCCTCTCATTGACGGGCGGCATCAGTCCCCGTCGGAAAGCTTCCTTGCCTCGACGGTGATCGGCAGCCGCGTATGCGGCGGAAGATCGGGAAGGAGGAGCCGCCAGCCGTTCCTGAGCGTTACGACCCCGCCCCACAGGTCCTGGTTCTCGAACTTGATAATCGGCTCCTCGAGATCCTTTTTGGGGACATACGCCGACAACCCGGCCTCGGTCCTGCGGATCATTACTTTCATCCGGCCGTTCCTTTATTGGCGTTTTCTTCGGCACAGCAGGGAGCGTCGGCTTTGTCGAGGCTCGTCAATTCACGCGCTCGCATGCCGACGACCGTCCCACGGTCGATCCATTCGACCGCGTAGATGAAGAACTGCTGGAGAAACGTGCCAATGTCTCGCACGTAACCCTCTTCGCCCTTGCGCACGAGATTTTCGCCGATCTCCCTGCCAGGGTAGGTGCCGTCATTCCTTACGTGACGAGTGGCACGGACCCGCTCTCCCGGCTGAAATTGGGGAGGTCTGCGGATTTCCACCTCTTGTTCGCGTGCGAGCCACATGGCGGTTCCTTGGTTCTCTGAGGCTACTGTCATTGATGAGGCGCGCAGGCATTCCCCGGGGCAGCCAGTTGTGTGGGTCCCCAGTGGACTCAGGCAGGAACGCAGGTCTTCGGCACAGGACACACCGAAGCACATTGCTGCGTGTCGAAAGCTCCCTCGCATTCGGTGCACTTCTGCAGCTCGACCACGTAGCTCTCGCCTTTGAACTTGATCGCACCCGACGGGCATTCGAATTCGCAGGCGCCGCATTGTGTGCATTGGGATGCGATGATCTTGAAAGCCATTTTGACTCCTGATTCGAGTAAATGAGATGGGTTCAGGCCGTCGCCGCGAGTGCCTGGACGCCGGACTCGGCGGCGTAAATCGAGCTGATTGCCGTTTCGATGTAGTCATGGCCGTAAGCGTCGGTTGCTCGGATACCGGCGGCCGCGAGCTGATCCTTGGGGCAATCTCCAATTTTGACGCAAAGCACTATGTCTACGCCTTCCAGCGCAGCTATGACCCCGTCGAGAATGGCCTTCTCGCCCCAACCCCCGAGGCAATACTGCTCAACCTTGCGGTGCCCGACAAACTTGATCCCCCGCGCCGAGGCTTCATACACTTGGAATTCCTTGGCATGGCCGAAGTGTTCGTTGACGCGGCCGCCGCCCTTAGTCGCCACCCCGATGAGAAGGGACTTCCCGGAACTCGCTATTTTAACCACTCCGTTCGCTTCGGTTCTGGCCGCCAGGTGATCACGGCGCTCGTCCGCGACCAGCTCCCGATAGGCTTCGCGTTTGCTGGCATCGTAGGTGAGCTCACCGGGGATGTGGCCGAGCGTGAATTCCTGGCCACGATCCTCACCCAGCAGGCCGACGGCATCTGCCCGGCACTGCCGGCAGTGGCGCATCAACTTGGCGCCGCCTTCAAGACGATCCTGAAGAGCCTTCATCTCCATTGCATTTGGGCCACGCTGTCCGGTCAACCCGTAGTGCGTGCCGTGCGCCGGGTCCGAGATCAGAGGCATGACGTTATGCAGGAACGCGCCGCGCTGCCTGACCCACTTGTTCACCTCAATTAGGTGCTGGTCATTCACTCCAGGGATCATCACCGAATTGATTTTGGTGAGGATGCCGCGTGCGCTGAGCATCTCCAATCCCAGCATCTGCCGCTCGTGCAGAATTCTGGCGGCTTCGATGCCGCAATAGCGGCGGCGATCGTAAAATATCCAGGGATAGATTTTTGCGCCGATTTCCGGATCGACCATGTTGATCGTGATCGTCACGTGATCGACATTCATGTCGGCAAGCTCGTCGACATGGTCCGGCAGCGCGAGCCCGTTCGTGGAGACGCAAAGCCTGAGGTCGGGGATTTCCCTGACGACGCGTTCGAATGTCGCCTTCGTCTTCTCCCAGTCGTAGCAGGCATCGCCCGGTCCGGCGATGCCAAGCACGGAAAGCTGCGGCACTTCATTGGCGACCGCGATCACCTTGCGTATCGCCTGATGGGGTGTCAGCTTTTCCGAGACAACCCCGGGCCGGCTTTCGTTGGCGCAGTCATATTTGCGATTGCAGTAGTTGCACTGGACATTGCAGGCCGGCGCGACGGCGACGTGCATGCGCGCGAAATAGTGGTGCGCCTCTTCTGAAAAGCACGGGTGATCCTTGATCTTGTCCCAGATGGCCGGGTCCACATCGTCCGGCCTTGTCGACGATCCGCAGGAGGAAGATGCACAGCCACCCGACTTGGCGCTCACCAGCAACTGGTCGGAGACCCTCGCGCCGGTCAGACTCTCAACTGAAATCGCCGGTGCGGCCATTGGACGGCTCCGTTACGGGTTAACGTCGCGGTTCGAAGCGCAAGAGCAATGCCAACTGAAAAGGTGGCGCTAGCTCACCCATTGGCTTTGCACGTCGGATATCATGGAGTTGCTCCGACAAAGCTTTGTCGGACTCCTAACAGGGGCATGCTTAGAAGGTGAGGAAGACGACCCCGGCCGGACATCAGTTCGAGATAGAAATCCTGCGTGGACCGCTCAGCCGTGATCGCCCTCAACCTTCCTTCCGAATGGCTTCCGACGAGGATGTCGCTCTCAGCGACGGCGAACTCGTCCGTGGTGAAGTTGCCACTGCTCACCTGGGTCTGCATGGTTCCGATTCAGGAGAGTGGGGTGACTCCTTTCTGCGATCGGCAAGACGCCGGCAAGGGCGGGTGATGAAGGGGGTGTAACAGCGTCACACGCTCGCACAGCTTTGGCCCGGGCTCCGACACATTTCGCGTAGCTGGCGCAGTGTGTTCTCGTTCTCCACGTCATGAGAACGCTAGAATTTCTTCACCTCGATACCGTGTCGGCGCAAAGCGTATCCGACCTGTCGCGGCGTGACGCCGAGGACACGGGCGGCCTTGGCCTGAACCCAACCGACCTTCTCCATCGCATCGATCAGCCGGTCGCGTTCCGTCAGGCGCGGGCCTATTGCGGGGAGAGCGGGATCGTTTGCAGGGTCGGCAGTATGGGGTCGCACGTTATCCTGCGGGGCGCCGAAACGCCCGGCCGGCATCGGCAATCCGGCGGGCATTATATTGCTTCGAAAGCGCTGGTTGCCGGTATTGCCGCTGAGCGAATGATCAGCTCTTTTCCAGAGGAGCCAAGATAGGCATTGGTTATTGTTGCAGGCAAAATCCGATGGAGCGATTGTCCTTGAGCGCGCTAGCGTGGCCGTCCTTTGCACGCAGTTCTCCAATTCGCGGACATTACCAGGGAAGTAGCATTGCGAGATAAACTCGAGCGCCGACGGCGCGAAGGCGAGTTCGAGATGGTTCTCCTTGTTGAATCGTTCGAGGAAGGCGTTCGCAAGGCGAGGGATATCCCCCGGTCGCTCTCGGAGCGGAGGCAGGATGATTGGCACCACATTGATGCGATAATAAAGGTCGGCCCTGAAATCCCCGTTTACGACAGCCGACTCAAGATCCCTGTTGGTGGCGCATATAAGTCGCACGTCCACCTGCAGCGTCTTGGTACCGCCGACACGCTCCAGTTCGCCTTCCTGCAAGACGCGTAACAGCTTGGCTTGGAAGGCAGGCGAAATCTCGCCGATTTCGTCGAGTAGCAGCGTTCCCCCGTTTGCCAATTCAAAACGGCCGGCGCGCTGGGAAATTGCCCCTGTGAAGGCCCCTTTTTCATGCCCGAACAGCTCCGACTCCAGAACGCTTTCCGACAGGGCGGCGCAGTTCAACTTGACGAAAGACTTCCTCCGCCGGCGCGAGAGCCTATGTATGGCTTGCGCGAAAAACTCCTTGCCGGTGCCGCTCTCGCCTCTCAGAAGCACGGTGGAATTCGTCCTTGCTACAATGGAGACGGTTTCGAGCACCTGCTTGAGTGCGGGACTCTCCCCGATGATCCCAATCTTGACGGGCGCATGCGGGACGGGGTCGGTCCGGTCCTCATCGGACGAATTCTCCGCTGTCCAGCGCTCATCGACGCGCCGCTCACGATCCCTAGTCAAGCCGCGATGGAGGCGAATGGTGCGGCCGACGAGGTTGGCCACCATCGTCAGGAAGCAGATGTCCTCATCGTAGCGGGACCCATTTGCGCCGTCCCTTACGATCGACAACGTCCCAAGGATCCTGTCCTCAGCCTTCACCGGGACGCCGATAAAGGCCATTGGGAGGGAATTGACACCAGGATGTGTTTGAAGGTCGGCCTGAAACAACTCGGACGTGCTGAGGTCCGCGATGACGAGCCGCGTGCCCGTAGCGACGATTTGATTTATTGCGGCCTTTGGTATGATGGGGTGAGTGCCTGATCGGGCGCTGCCGGCACTCGCGGCGATCTCCGGCTCACCTTCAGAGTCCAGAACAAAGATTGCTCCGTGATGCATTTGCACAAACGACGGGAGAGTGTTCGCGACATTGGCAAGCGTAATGTCCAGCCGGGCGGGAGCGGTCAGGGCCTTCGATATCTCGTAGATTCCCCTGAGCCAGACATCAGATTGGGACATCGCATCGCTGGACGGTTCGCGGAGGGTGTCTCGAGATCCTACTCCGTTGACCCGATCATCCGGCCGTATGTGAGCCATGGAAACACCTCAGCGGTTGTGGTCCAGGGTGCTCCTCCCAAGCGCCTTTTCCTTTTCAATTCTGGAAGCACAGTGTTCACCCGATCCTCCCTTTTGCGATATGGTGCAAGCAAAGGTTGGCGCTCGATCGTAACCTCAGGAGTACACAGGTGCACACCCATCAACGGTGCGAACGCCGATCATCCGAACTTGAAGAGGACACCGAAGCCACCGCGCGGATAGTTCCATTCGATCTCGCCACTGGTCTCGCACAAGATGCGGCAGGTGCCGCACTCCATGCAGCCATCGGCGGTGATTTCAACTTGACCTTTGTCGTTCAACTCATAGCATTTCGCTGGACAGACGCGGGTCAGCGCGAGCAGATTCGCGCTTGGCTGCTTGTGCGGTCGCACCTTTATATGCGGACGGCCGGAGTCCACCAGATAGCGGTTCTGGTAAAGCTTGTCCTCGACACGTAATTTTGTCCCTGGGTTCGTCATGTCGTCAGTGCCTCACCGCCACGCCAATGCCAGGCGGATCGCGTCGCTGACCAGCCCCAACCGCGAGCGCGCCTTGATGAAGGCTGCCGTGGTCGCCTTTTCCTTTTCGATCTTTGGCGTGCCGTCGACACGCATGAAGTTCTGCGCGGCTTGCGACATCAACCGCGGGTAGGTCGTGAAGAAATTGCGGGCGTTAGTGTGGAGTAAAGCTGGCATGTCTTTGTATTTCCGCAGGTCTTTGACCACGAAGGATTTATCCAGCATCGTTTTGTAAAGGGCGAGGTTCCGTTTGGTCATCGGATCGTTGCGTCTCTTCACCTGGATGATTGCCTCAGCCGCAATGCGACCGGAGGTCATGGCGAGGTTCGAACCCTCGCGGTGAACGGCGTTGTTCAATTGCGCGGCATCGCCGACAACGACCCAACCGTCGCCAAAGAGCTGCGGAATAGCCTTGTAGCCACCTTCGGGAATGAGATGCGCCGCGTATTCTTTCACCTCCGAACCGGCGATCAGCGGCCGGATCGAAGGATGGTTTTTTAGCGCGTCGAGAAGGGCGTAAGGGCTCTCCATCTTCGCGGCGAAATCCGAGACGAGGCAGCCGATGCCCAGTGAGATCGATTCCTTGTTGGTGTAGAGGAACCCGAGCCCGGCCATGCCGTTGGATATCGTGCCGACTGCCTCGATCACGCAGCCTTCACTCCCTTTGACCCCGAACCGCTGCTCAATGACCTCTTCGGGCAGGAAATGCATCTCCTTGACTGCGAGTGCCACCGCTTCCGGCTTGAGCATCTTGCGCAGACCGCCCCGCGTGCCAAGCAGCCCGCAGACACCTTCTGCAAGAACAACTACGTCCGCGTAGATCGCTCCGCCGGCCCGATCCGTGCGGACGCCGATCACCTTGCCCTTGGCATCACGGACGAGTTCCGTCACCGTTGTCTCGCATAGAACCGTCGCGCCGGCCCCGCGCACCCTGCGCGAAAACCATTTATCGAACTGGGCACGAATGATCGTATAGCGGTTGGGCTTCACCTCGTTGAAGTCGTCCGACCGATAGTGAATCCCGGTGTGGGAGGTCTCGTCCATCACCCAGAGCCGCTGTTCAACCAGATGCCGCTCGAGCGGTGCATCATCCCGGAAATCCGGGACGATCTTCTCCAGCATGTTCGCGTACATGATGGCGCCCTGGACGTTCTTGGAGCCCGGATATTCACCCCGCTCCAACTGGAGTACCTTCAAGCCGTCGCTTGCCATAGTGTAGGCAGCTGCGTTCCCGGACATGCCGGCGCCGATGACAATGGCGTCGAACTCTTCCTTGATCATCTGCATCTGCCTTAGCTCGCAAGCTTGTCGCGACTGTGCGGCGAAAGCCGCCGGGTGAAGGCCTCGATCAGTGCGGGCAGAAAGCGAACCGCATCGGTGACGATACCGAGGTGAGCGAAATCGAAAATCGGCGCGTTCGGGTCGGTGTTGATGGCCACGATAAGATCGGCTCCCTCAACTCCCACGCGATGCTGGATGGCGCCGGAAATACCGGCCGCTATGTAAAGCTTCGGCCGGATTGTCTTGCCAGTTTGGCCGATCTGTCGATCGGCCGGCATCCAGCCCTTTTGGACCAGCGGCCGCGAACAGCCAAATTCGGCGCCGATCGCTCGCGCGAGACTCTTCACAAGCTGCAGGTTCTCCGCCCCGCCGAGACCAAGCCCTCCCGCAACCACCACATCGGCATAGGCGAGATTGGCGGTCCCCGACTGGCTATCCGGAAGGAACCCAAGCACTTTCGTGACGATTTCATCCTCGGCTAGCGACAGCTTGTGCGCGATGACACGCCCGATCGCTCTGTCCGCCCGCTGCGGCATGGGCATGACCCTCGGTCGCACCGTCGCCATCTGCGGCCTGTAATTGAGAGTGTAGATCGTGCATAGCAAGGAACCCCCAAAAGTCGGACGGGTCGCGGCGAGTGAACCGTCGGCATCCACGTCGAGTTCGGTGCAGTCGGCCGTTAGCCCTGTCAGCAAGGTCGTCGCGACGGAACCGGCGAGATCCCTGCCGAGCGTGGTCGCACCGAGAAGCAGGATCTCGGGTTTGTAAGTATCAACCAGATCCGTCATTGCCTTGGCGAACGGCTCATTGCGATAGTCGGCGAGCAGCGGCGCCTCAACGAGGTAAACAAGGTCGGCGCCATAGGCGAAGGCCTCGGCGACTGCGTTCTGGGTGGCTTCTCCAGGCGGTCCGAGCACAGCGCCCGCGAGCTGGACGCCAAGTTTGTCCGCCAGCTTGCGGCCCTCACCAAGCAGTTCGAAGGATACCGGATGGACCTGGCCGCGTTCGAGCTCGATGAAAACCCAAACGTGCCGATAGTCCCTGAAACGCTCGGGCAGCTCCTTCTTCATCCCGGCACGGCCGGCGGGCGGGCGAGGGGTTTCTGGGTTCGCGCTCGACATATGGTCTGCTCCTTGCCGTCACGCGGCTTCGAAGGCGAGTTCCGGTTCCAGTGCCGGCTGGCGGGTGAAAATTGCACCAATCAGTTCGTCGGCGAGATCGCGCAGCGTCTTTTCGGCGGTGTCAATTTGCACCGCTTTTTGCGACCGCGGGGTAGGGGCGAAAACGCGTTTGACGACGGTCGGCGAGCCACGCAAGCCGCATTTGGTGAGGTCTTCAATGCCGGCCTCGGCCGCACTCCATTTCACAATCCGGCTGCGCGCGGCACACAGGGCGTCTTCGATCGAGCCCCGGCGCATCTCGTTTGTGCCTTCCAGCATGGTGATGAGGCAAGGCAGCCTGCTCTTCAGCTTCTGGGTGCCGCCCTCGCAACGGCGCTCGACCGTGATCTCGCGCGCAGCAAGATCAATGGAGGCGATTTTCGCGACATAGGTGAGTTGAAAGAGATCGAGACGCTTGGCGATGCCGGGTCCGACTTGGGCGGTGTCGCCGTCGATCGTCTGTTTGCCCGTGAAGACCACGTCCGGCGGGCCGAACATCTCGCCAATCTTCGCGATTGCCTGGGAAAGAGCAAAGGAGGTCGCCAGTGTGTCGGAACCGGCAAAATAGCGGTCGGTCAAAAGCACCGCGCGATCAGCGCCGTAGCCGAGCGCCTTGCGCAGGCAGTCCTCTGCCATGGGTGGACCCATAGTGAGCACTGTGACCTCCCCACCGTAAGCGTCGCGTAGCCTGAGTGCTTCTTCCAGGGCAAATAGGTCGTAAGGGTTGATGATGGTCGGCACACCTTGGCGCATGATGGTGTTCGTCACCGGGTGGACCCGTATCTGAGCCGAGTCCGGCACCTGCTTGATGCTGACGACGATGTGCATTGGCGTTCTCTACGCTGTTATCCCGATGCGGGGCTGGCGGTGCGAGTTCTTGGCTGCATCATTTGTGCCAAGTGTTTCGCGGCCTCTTTTCCCTGAAATTCGGCTGGTCATTTCTGAAGGCGCCGTTGCGATGCCCGAATTGTCGGCTTCTTGACATTGTCGCGTCGCAACAATGTCGCGCTTATTCCCTGCCGAACCGCTTCAGGACGGATTCGAACGGAACAAATGCGCGGCCTGCCGTGTGAGGTTTGTCCGGATCGTGGTCTTTGAGCACCTTGAAAACCCGGTGCGTGAGCGGCGAGGAAACCGCGAAGTCCTCGTAGGCGCGTTCCAGCATGGCGCGCACGCGCGCGGCAATCACCTGGTCGGGCAGACCGGAGAAATCTTCCTCTGCAAGATATTGGCCCATACGCTTCATGATATGGAGCCGTGAAACATTGAGCACCTTCGGATCATACGAGACGCCAAGGACAGCGAAGAACTCCTCCGCGGACGACAGGCCTTTCAGTCGCGTGAGGATATCGGTGAAATCGATGGGACGGCTGTCAGCGAAACAACTCATTGCATTCTCCCTTGTTGGACTGGGTCAGATACGCGCTCTGTTTTGCAGTCGCGAAATCCGCGGTTTGATGAACGAAATGCGCTGGGCCAGTGAGGCAATCGCTTCGTCGACAGGACTGGACATCCGGTGCCCAGGCCGGGCGTGGCGCACGGTCGCCAATTCTCGCAGCGTCGGGCGAGCGGGATGGGCTCGACTATCTCCGCATTGGCCCTCGACCTTGCGCTCGGCCCCGACCGAGGTCTTGCCGCCAGCACCAATGAGAAGACGGGCCGGCCGCGGCCGGATTGCGCGCCTTGATCTCCGCAAGGTTTTGGGCGTCATAGCCCATGGGACAGCGGAACGTCTTCTGCGTCGTGCCGCGTTGCTGCTGTTCCGATTTGAGGCTGATGGCGAGGACAAGCGGCATCAGCCCACCTCACTCGATTCCAAGGTCTGGCCTGCTGCCCCGCTGCACATTCGGTCATAGAGATCGACCATTTGCATCGCCGTGATGCGCGATTTGATCTTGTCCGCCTTGCGGCGGACGCAGGCAAGCATCGCGGCTGCCAGATCCGGGTCGAGATCGCGCCCGCTTTCGCGCAGCACATGGGCGATCGCGGTGGCGCCGGAATGCTTACCAATGACGATACGCCGGCAGCGGCCCACGAGAGCCGGATCGAGCCCCTACGCGGGTCCTTCAGCAGCCCTGCGACGTGAATGCCGGATTCATGGGCAAAAACATCGGCCCCGACGATCGGCTTAGTGGCGGCTGTCCGTCGGCGGGCGGCCTGCGCCACCTCGGCTGCCAGGGCAGGTAATGCGGCCAGGTCAATGCCGGTATCTGCGTCATGGAGGACGGCCATCGCGGCGGCCACCTCTTCCAGCGCGGCATTGCCCGCGCGCTCGCCGAGTCCAAGGACAGTGACTGACGCATGGCGCTCGCCGGCGCGAATCGCCGCCAGCGTGTTGGCGGTAGCGAGGCCGAGATCGTTATGCGCATGGAATTCGAGGTCGACGGGAGACTCCGCTGTGAGCTGGGTGACAAGCTCGAAGGTCGAAAAGGGGTCGAGAACGCCGACGGTGTCGGCAAGCCTCACGCGGCTTGCGCCGGCGCGCGCCGCCGTCTGAACAATGCGGGCGAGATGATCCCGGTCGGCCCGCGAAGCATCCTCGCAGCCCACGGCGATGAAGAAGCCCCTGGCGGCTGCGCGCCCGACCATATGCTCGATGAGCTGGAGCGCTCCTGCCCGATCGAGGGCGAGCTTGGCGGCAAGTTGGATATCCGATGCGGGCAACCAAAGATTGACGGCGCGGACGCCGCTCTCGACCGCTGCATCGAGGTCCTGTGAGGTCATCCGGCACCAGGCCGTGAGCCGCACCGGGAGACTCCGCGCGACCACGGCGCGAATTGCGTCGATCTCGTCGGCGCCATGACCGGCGTGCCGATCTCGATCTCAGGCACGCCGGCTGCCGCAAGCGACTCGGCGATCGCAAGTTTTTCCGCCACCGTGAAGGCAACGCCGGATGCCTGCTCGCCGTCGCGCAGGGTCGTATCGTTGAGAAAGACCTGACTGATCATGAATGGTGGCCGGTTCTTCTGCCGCTTAGACCTGGAACGCAATGAAGGTCTTCGGCACCCCAGCTATCCGGCTCAGAAGTCGAAGCGTCGCGCAGCTTCTCCACGATTGCAGGCAAGACCTCGAGCACCCGGTCCACGTCTTCTTGGTCGTTGTCACGCGAGAAAGAGAAGCGGACCGCCCCATATGGCATTTTCATCGCGCTCAGGACATGGCTCGGCTCGGCACAGCCGGAGGTGCAGGCGGAGCCCGAGGAACAGACGATGCCCTTGCGGTCGAGGAGATGCAGGATTCCATGGCCTTCGATACGCTCGAAGCCGATGCTTGCGGTGTTCGGCAAGCGCTCCAGGGGATCGCCGTTGACGAAGCTGTTTGGGACACGCTGGACAAGCCCGTTCTCCAGCCGGTCGCGGAGCCACTTTATCCGTGGGGTCTCCTCATCCATGAATTTCAAGGCGAGTTCGGCTGCCATGCCGAGCCCGACTATGCCGGGCGTGTTTTCGGTGCCCGCACGCCGGTCGCTCTCTTGGTGACCCCCTTTGATCAGGGAGTGGAAGCGCACAGCGCGCTTGATGAAAAGTGCGCCGGCCCCTTTTGGTCCATGAAATTTATGGCTGGAGAGCGACAGCATGTCGATAGCGGTCGATTTCAGGTCCATCGGGAGCTTGCCGACTGCCTGCACGGCATCAGTGTGGAAAAGGGCGCCGACTTCCTTGGCCAATTCGGCGAGCTTGGCGACGGGGAAGATCGTACCAGTCTCGTTATTGGCCCACATGATCGAGACGATTGCCACGTTCGGGTTGAGAGCGGCCCGGTAAGCGTCAATGTTAAGCCGGCCCTGGCAATCCACCGGGATCCTGTGCACCTTGACGCGGCGCGTCTCCTCGAGATGCGCGCAGAGCGTCAGAACGGCCGGATGTTCGACGGCGGAAGTCACAATCTCTGTCCGGTCAGGCATCACCTGGAGCGCCGAAAGAATGGCAGCATTGTCGCTTTCCGTTCCACCCGAAGTGAAGGTGATCTCGTCGTCGAACTCCGCGCCGATCAGCGCCTGCAGCTGGCGCCGCGCGTTTCTCAACGCGGCACCGGCAAGGGCGCCAAAACCGTGCGCCGACGAAGGGTTGCCGAATTGATCCGTAAGCAACGGCAACATCGCTTCAAAGACTTCAGGATCGACCCGTGTCGTTGCGTTGTTGTCGAGATAGACAACTTTCATGGGCTGTGGTCCTCAATGGAGCGGAAGGGAGGCGCGACCCGGTCGCATCGAGCCTTGCGCATGCCGTTGCTGGCGGAGACGATCCAGAAGCGGTGCAGGTGCCCCACAGATTGGCGCAGATTGGGCCGCCATCGCACCGACAAGCTCACCTCAGGCGCACTCTCTCCTTCTTCGGCAATCAACTACAGGACTTGCCGCAGGCGCACTTCCCGCTCGCATTCGGATTGTCGAAGACAAAGCCGGAGGTTTCGAGACCCGTGACGAAGTCGACGGCCATGCCGGCTACATGCGGCTGGGTGCCGGCGTCTACGAACAGCTTGATCCCATCTGTCTCGATGATCGCGTCGCCCTCGCGCGGGACGCTCTCCAGGCCCATCGAGTATTTGAAGCCGGAGCAGCCGCCGGCCTCGACCATGATGCGAAAGCCTTCTGCCGGCTCACTAGCGGCGGAAAGAGCGGTCTTGACGGCGGCAACGGCCTTGTCGGTGAGCGTAATCATCGCTCGCTTTCTCCTCGGTGCGTGACACTTCGCGGATCACCGTGCATGGACCGTGCCAATGGGAAAAAATCGTTTCCGGACAGTGCGACATCGCCAACGCGGCGACGATTCTGGTTCGGCTGTTGCCGCCAAGGCGTTGGGCAACCGACACGTATTGTCGGATTTGTCGAGACAGCCACAAGGGGGGTGGGCTCAAGTTCCCTCTGAACTGGCTCGTAAGCCGGGTTTCCGAGACGCTTCGAGCAATTGGCACGACTTTTGAGCTCTTTTTTGGCGAGGGCGAAGACGCCCGACCGATAGTATGCGCAAGCAGGGGTGAAGACATGCACCAGCGCGAGAAACCTTCGCCGGAGAGAATCCGGCGGGCACGCGAAGACAGCCCCAAAATCCGCGACCGCGATCTCGCCGCCCAATTGGGCATTTCGGAAGCGGAGCTTTTCGCGGCACATTGCGGTTTTGGCACGGTGCGCATCCAGCCACGCGTTAATGATGTGCTGACCGGTCTGGAGGCGGTCGGCGAGGTGATGGCGCTGACCCGCAATGACAGTGCCGTGCATGAGAAGATTGGCATTTACGATAAGGTATTCACCGGAAAGCATCACGCCATGGTGCTCGGCAAGGACATTGATTTGCGCATCTTCCCGAACGTGTGGGCGCACGGCTTTGCGGTCGAGACACGCGATGGCCGGGAGACCCGCCGCAGCCTTCAATTCTTCGACGCCGCAGGCGAGGCAGTGCACAAGGTGCATCTGAGACCGTCCTCCAACCTCTATGCCTATCAAAAACTGACAGACGAGCTCCAATCCTCGAACCAGGAGCCGATCGTGTCGGTTATGGGGAGGTCAGCCGAAAATGACGCAAGGATTCCGGACCAAGCCGCTACGGTCGATGACCTACGGGAGCACTGGAGGCGGCTGACCGACGTGCACCAGTTCTTCGGCATGCTGAAGGCCCTGAACCTCAGCCGCCGCCAGGCGGTGCGCATGGTCGGCCAGGATTACGCCTGGCTGCTCGACAATGCTGCCGTTAGCGCCATGTTCCATCGTGCGGCCGAGGACGAGATGCCGATCATGTGCTTCGTCGGCAATCGTGGCTGCATCCAGATTCATTCCGGCCCTATCAAGTCGGTCAAGCAGATCGGGCCTTGCATCAATGTGCTCGACGAGACTTTCCACCTGCATCTCAGGGCCCACCACATCCGTGAGGTTTGGGCCGTGCGCAAGCCGACCAGGGACGGTCACGTCACGTCACTCGAAGCCTATGGCGCTAACGGCAAGATGATCATCCAGTTCTTCGGGACGCGCAAGGAAGGCGAACCCGAGCGCTACGACTGGCGGCTACTGGCCGAGAACCTGCCGCGCATTCCCCGTTCAACCGCCGCTTGAGGTGAGGCCGATACATATTGATTTCCGTTTTCGCTCGGCGTCCGCGCCGCTACTCTGGATTCTGCTGACCACCAGTCTGCCTGCCGAGGCGGCCAACGAGGGCACAGCTGTCTTTTGCGGCCCGCCGCGGATCGCCTCGATCGTAGGCGCCATTCCCGAGGGCGCCATCGCGCCTGGCGAGGATCGCCATCATTGTTCCCGTTGCGATGAGCCACAACCGGAACTCCGCGGTAAAGCAGCCCAATGTAGGCAAATGCATCGGCTGCCCGCGGAAGGGCATATTGTCGGTCAATTGTCCAACATCCCAGCCCTGTACGGCAGCGGGCGGGAGGGATTGGTCGAAGTGAAGTCGATTGGTCCCTCCGTCAAGTTTCCAGAGGACGGCCTCCACAAAGGCATCCTCGAATTATCCTTCGCCGGCAAGGCCCTCCGCGTCCAATGCCAAGCCCGAAAAGCTAGCGTCCGAGACGGATGCAAAGCTGAACACGGCAGCCCGCATCATCAAAGAACGCTTAGCGCATCCTGTTCGCACTATCGGCGAAGCGCGGCTAAGATTCTTGCCAAGAGCACCAACACAGCAGTCAACCGCTGGGTTGCCGGTGCCAATGCGGTCGAGGATTTCTCCGGCTACCAGGAGATGCCCGACAAGGCGATCGCCATCGGCAAGCCGATGTGATCCTGACGCAGAAGTATGTGGGGCTGCCGATCTCGGCAGTGAGCTATTTGCGGGCGCCCTGATGGCCGCGGCGCCGGCGGACGTGGACCTTCTTCTTGCCATAGGCGCGGCCGATCGCGGCCCGTCTCCGGCTCGCTCAGCCGCTCGACGGCAATCCAATCAATCTCGCGCAAGAGATCGGGATCCGGAGCCTTCTCCACGAGCGCGCCGGTTCACCATGTCGTCGGTCATCGATCGTCCTTCGAATTAGTTGGGTCAGCAACCCGACCTTACCGACGAAGTGTCGATGACGACCGCGAAGCCGCTCGCTCGCTAAAGCGCTTGTGGCGGGCGCGTTCGCGAGCGGCTTCGCTACCGCCGAGCTACACCCTCTCTCGCAGGTGACCTCGTTCGATACTTAGCCTCTTTCACTCGGCTCCTCGTTAGCTTTCTATTCCGCAAACCTTGTCGTGTCTGGAACGGTCATGAATGTCGAAATCCCTACCAAGGGTAGCCTCAGAAGGGCCGCTACAACGCAGATATGAGCAGCGCCAATGGTGCGCTTATTCGGCACGCAATTTGCTCGATGTTGTCATCGGAGGCGATGTCGGCCGTGTGTTGCGGAGCTCAGCGGTGACGAACAGCCTTGCGATCTCAGCCGAGCGCGTAAACGCCAGAACGCAGGAGAACCAAATGGCGACCAACCCGGTTCCAGATCATGTCCCGCCGGAAATGGTGGGCGACTTCAACCTTTTTTCGTCGCCAGGCATGTCACCGACGCCCAACGGCGACCCGCACGCGGCAGTCGCTTGCGTGCATGCCGGACCGCGAATCTTTTATTCGCCCTGGAACACGCGTACCGGGCAGGGTGCTTGGGTCATCACTCGCGCCGCAGATCAGCGCCGGGTGCTGCAGGAGACCGAAAACTTTTCCAGTCATCGCAACATCTTCGCATCCGCACTGGGGGAAGACTGGCCGACGATCCCGCTCGAACTCGATCCCCCTTCCCATGCAGTCTTTCGCTCAATGCTCAATCCGCTCTTTTCGCCGAAGCGTGTAGCGGAACTGGAGCCCGCCATCCGCGAGCGAGCGACAACGCTTATCACGAGGATCGCCTCGTCGGGTACAAGCTGCGACGCGATGAAGGATTTCGCCTACCCTTTCGGAGTCGGCATCTTCCTTCGCTTCCTCGGACTGCCGGAGCACCGCCTTGAGACGTTTGTTGCCTGGGCGAAAGATCTGCTCCACGGCGATGATGTGAGACGGCCGGCGGCGGCTCGGACGATTGTGGCATTCATTGACGAACTAGCGGCGATGCGCCGTAAAAAGCCCGTCGACGATTTCATGAGCTTCATTGTGCAGGCACAGGTCGAGGGTCGCGGGCTGAGAGACGACGAGGTCCGTGGCATTGGCGTGCTTGTCTTCGTGGCCGGGCTCGACACGGTCGCTACAGCCATAGGTTTTGACTTGGCCTACCTCGCGCGCAACCTGGAAGATCAGGAATTGCTCCGAAAAGAACCGGACCGGATCGTGCGCGCAGCCGAAGAACTGCTGCGCGCCTTTCCGAGCGTCCATATGATCCGCGTGGCACGGAAAGACATCGACTTCGAAGGCGCGCCGATCCGCAAGGGGGACTTTGTTTCCTGCGCCACGATGATTGCAAATCGTGACCCGGCGGAATTCGAATCTCCCAACACGGTCGATCTGACGCGAGAAGGCATCCGCCACGCCTCCTTTGGCTATGGTCCCCACCGTTGCCTTGGCTCACATCTCGCCCGGCGGGAAATTGTCATTGGCCTGGAGGAGTGGCTGGCGCGCCTGCCGCCCTTTCGGATCAAGGAGGGAACAGCACCCATCACCCATGGCGGCTCACTGTTCGGGATTGAAAATCTGATCCTGGAGTGGGGCTAAACCTAGCTGGCCTGAGCCGGGGGCACAGACGTTGGAGGTCGCCTTGCGCATCATCGTTCACCAAGCCAGATGTCAGGGTCATGCGCAATGCTCGGCGCGAGCGCCGGCAGTCTTCAAGCTGGATGAAGCGGGTTACATCCTACCCGGTGACATTGAGGTTGCGGACGGGGAGCAACTGCTTGCGTCGGATGGGGTGCGATCCTGTCCCGAACTTGCGCTGGAAATCGATGATCCACCCGCTGCGCGAATCGTTCCGGAGGCCACCCTCAAACCGCAGACTGGCGTCCCGGAACACGTCAGAACCACGGAATTTGTGCCAGACCCGATGGACCAAGCAAAAATAGCCGAACTGCTCAACCGTGAGGCGATCCGCGACTGCCTCTATCGGTTTTGCCGCGGGATAGACCGCGCCGACGAGGCGGCGCTGCGCAGTGCGTACTGGCCCGACGCACATGACAGCCACGGGCCCTATCGCGGCCCGGCCGAAGGCTTCATTCGGTTTGCGCTCGATGTCTTCAAGACCGGACCGCGCAACATCCATCAGATCACGAACATCCTGATCGAATTCATCAGCGCGGCAGAGGCCGCAGTCGAGAGCTATTTCACCGCGCTGCAACGCGGACCGGACCAAGACGGAGAAGTACGCCAGATGCTTCTATGCGGGCGCTACTGCGATCTGTTTCAAAAGAGGCAAGGGGAGTGGCGGATCGCCGAACGGACCGTTGTCTACGATTGGATCGAGGAGCAGATCCCACCGGCGGTCCTTGACGCAGAACGGTTCGGCCCGCGACAGCCGACTGGAGCACCGTATCCGGACGATCCGGTCTACGCGCTCGGGAAGCGTCGCATTGCTTCTCGCGACAATGCCTTCCCAGCTTCGGAACGGGAGAGCCGCATCAGTGGAACGACGCACCATGACATCTTTGCAGCGGAAGAGCGACCATAGCGACCCCACCGACACCCTGCAGGGGTGAAGATGCGGCCGGCTGGTTGCCTTTCTGCCCTGCGACGGAGACGGGACCATGTCCGCCCATAACGATGCATGTGTCCGCGCAGGCCAATACCCCACCATTGAGCCGGAGAAGGGGTTCGACGAACATGTCCTTGCCTGCGTTCTCTCGTGTGCGCTCAAGGAGGTCGAGGACGGCGAAGCGACAGCGACGGAGTCAACAGGCCTTTCCCTTGCCGAGCTGCGCGAGGTCCTGCCCCGCAGTTTGTCCGCCACCGCTATGGCAACCTTCGCCTTGGAAGACGTCAGCGAACCTGAGCCGGGCATGGAGGAAGAACTTCTGCGCGGCCTGCTGCTGGCGCATGCCCGGCCGGGGGACCCGGCGAGCGCCCGCTTCGCTAAGATTGTCGCCCGGCGCGCCATGCGCGACGACCATCTGTGGCAGGACCTTGGTCTTCTCAATCGGGCCGAGCTCAACCGCCTGCTTGCCATCCATTTTCCGATGCTGGCGGCTGGCAATACCCAAAACATGAAATGGAAGAAGTACTTTTACCGCAAACTCTGTGAGGCCGAGGGGTTTTCGCTATGCACTGCGCCCAATTGCCGGGAATGTAGCGGTTTCGACAGTTGCTTCGGACCGGAGGACGGCGAATGTGAAGAACGCGTCACAATGATTCAAGGGCCGCTTTTCGTCACGAGTCCTTGAGGCTTTGATCGCCGTTGCGCCACAAGCGCTTTTCCCGGCGCCGCTGTATGGAGGAAGGGATATTCATCGCCTCGCGATATTTGGTGACGGTGCGGCGAGCGAGATCGATGCCGCATTCCTTGAGCCGGTCAGCGATGTCATCGTCCGAAAGCACGCTATCAAACGATTCTTCGGCGACCATCGCTTTGATCCGATGGCGAACAGCTTCGGCGGAGTGCGCGTCACCGCCTTCGCAGGAGGCGATCGCGACAGTGAAGAAATACTTGAGTTCGAACACCCCGCGTGGGGTAACCATGTACTTGTTCGACGTCACCCGGCTTACAGTCGACTCGTGCATGTTGATCGCGTCAGCGACCGTCCTGAGATTGAGGGGGCGTAGGTAGTCGACGCCATATTGCAGAAAGGCATCCTGCTGGCGCACGATTTCAGTTGCAACTTTCAGGATCGTCTTTGCGCGCTGATCGAGGCTGCGGATTAACCAGTTCGCGTTTTGCAAGCATTCGTTGAGAAACGTCATGTCTTTCGATTTTTTGGCGGCTCGGCTTGAAACCTCCGCGACATAGCTTTGGTTGATCAGCACCTTGGGCAGCGTGTTCGGATCAAGTTCGATCTGCCATCCACCTCCGTGCGCAGGCATAACCCAGACGTCCGGTATGACGCATTCCGGCGTCCCCGACTGGAAGGTGTTTCCGGGCTTGGGGTCGAGCGCACGGATTTCCTGCAGCATGTCGAGAAGATCCTCTTCATCGACGCCGCAACGCAGCTTCAGTGTCTGAAAATCGCGTCGCGCAAGCATTTCAAGGTTGGCAACCAAAACCGCCATCGCCGGGTCAAACCGGTTTCGTTCGCGCAACTGTATCTCAAGACATTCGCTGAGCGTTCGTGCGAAAATTCCCGCTGGATCGAGGTGCTGCAAGATACCCAGAACTCGTTCCACATCGGCCAGCCCGACGTTTAGGTTCCCAGCCAGGTCCGAAGGACTTACCTGAAGATAGCCAGTGTCATCCAGATGACCGGCAAGCTGATTAGCAATCAGCCGCTCGTGCGGTGTGAAGGCAGTGAGGGAGATCTGACGAGCGACATGGTCGTGCAACGTTTCGGCTAAGGCCACAAACTCCTCGAACGCAGGACGATCACCCGGCGCGGTGTTGGTCGCGTTCGACTGGGATTTTCCTTGCCTGGGCAAGTCCGGGGACCCAGCCCAGCTCGGTCCTTCAATCTCGCCAGGTCCCTCGTCGTTTGGCGCAGGCTCCAGAAGCGGATTCTTCTCGAGCTCCTGGTCCACGAATTGATGCAGTTCGGCATGCGTCAGTTGCAGCAATCGAATCGACTCAATGAGTTGAGGCGATGCTGCAAGAGACTGTTTCTGAAGTAAGCCAAACGATGATTTCATGGTCAGTTCATTGTCAACGAAGCTCTTGGCCGTGGCTAATTGGATCTCTCACAGGTCGAGGCTTCCACACGCCCATCACATTTGAACGACTCAAACGATGCGCCTTAGGGTTTCGCCTTTCGTGCACGGTCTCGCCAAAAAACGCCGCTGCACATAGTCGGTCGATCCTGCGCCAGATCATGCAGCGGCCCTCAATGTTTGAAGGACGTTCTGCGGGGATGAGACGCCATAGGGGTCGGTCTCGCAGTTGTCGGAGAAACCTTCCTCCTCAAACCACTGCTCCACCACACCATTATTGACCAGAGCCGCGTAGCGCCACGAACGCATACCGAAGCCAAGATTGTCCTTGGCAACCAGCATGCCCATTTTGCGCGTGAACTCGCCTGACCCATCCGGGATCAGCTCGACTTTCTGCAGCCCCAAGGACTTCCCCCATGCATTCATGACAAAGGCATCGTTGACCGAGAGGCAGTAGATCGCGTCAATCCCCTCCTTCTTAAATTCCTCATAGAGATCTTCGAAATTTGGCAGTTGGTAGGTCGAGCAGGTCGGGGTGAAAGCGCCAGGCAGCGAGAACAGGAGGACGCGCTTGCCGGCAAAGTAGTCGTCGGATGTCCTTTCTTCCCAGCGGTATGGATTTGGCCCCGGGACTGAATCATCGCGAACACGCGTGAGAAACGTGACGAAGGGCACCTTCTTTTGACCGGTCATTCAACTTGCTCCTTTAGAAAAAACTGCCGCACTGGACTGGGCTGGCGCACTACCGCGCTGGGGTCCTGTGCCGGGCGCGAGATGATGCGGGGACGCGGCTCCCGATTCATGGGAGCGGTCCAGCTCCAGATCTTTCTCACCCGAACGGCATCGACGTGAGGGATGAGGGGACGCGGCACCCGATGCATGGGTACGGTGCGGCTCCAGATCTTTCTCAACCGAACAGTGTCGATGTGAGGGATGAGGGCACCTTCGAGTGGCTCGATCCGTCTTGCCGCGACTACGGCGCCGGAGCCGGCATGGATCACCCACTGCTCGTGCCCGGGGTGAAACTCTTGGCAACCGGAAATGGCCAGGAGCGGGAAGCGGGATAAGCATATGAGTCGCAAATGTGAGTCTCCACGCCGCAGACCGGCGTGGCTGAACTGGTTCAGCGTATTGGCTGGACTTGCCTATTTCCGGCCGACGTGGGCTCTGGCGAAACGTTGAGGAGCCTCTTGGCCATCGACATGCTGATGCGAACCGGTACACGGCAAATGCGCGAGCATCATCTGGCGTGTCCACATCGGACTCCCTCTGCAAAGCGGCTTCCGAGGACGAATCTCCAATCCGGACGATGTCCCGGTCTTCAGCGAGGACGACCAGCGCCGCATTTGTCGATCGTTTAGAGCTTCGCGTGCCAGCCATGGTGCGGTAGTCGCTTTCTTCGTGGTTCAATGCGCTCTAAGCACGAGTAGCAAGCGGCATGCCATTTCCGATGAAGCTGCTTCTGCACCAACCCTTTCACTTCGGGGAAGACGTGTTCGGCAAGCCAATGCGCGCTAATAGCCGTCACGTCATCACACTGAACAAATGTCCTGTGTAGCGCGGATATTCAGCGCTCCCCATCGCAATGGGAAAGTGCGAAGCAGGCAGGCCAAGCCGATGCACTGTCCGCATACCGGCGGCACGGCATAGCGCCTGCCGCTAGCGAATTGTTGCGTGCCGGGGCACAGCTATCTCGATCATACGACTCGCGCAGCGATCATGAGCGCGCGCGCTTTCAGCAAGCACCCTGATCCGGAATGGGTGAGCATCGAACTCGGCTCCGGTGGGACGATCACAAACTGAGGCCCCATTTGCTCTTGCCAAGCGTCTCTATCGGGGACCTTCTTGTGTCCGAAATTTAACAAAAAATGTCGAGACTCACCGAAAGTCGTCAAAGCGGGGTTCGGTTAACGGCAGGTGGGAAGCGGAACGGAGCGCCCGTCCGGCACGCGAATTGCTTCGATCGTCTCGTCGTTGAGTATCTGCAGGGCGTCGGGCAGGACCCGGAGAACCCAACGAGACCGCACTCGATGCTCCGCCACCGCGAGAACCTAGCCACACACCTGCGATCCAGGCCACTGCCCGCCCTGTCAGGGCGCCTCCCAGATCGCGCCTCTGTCTGCCAAGCTGGTTGGAGACCACAGCATGCGGCGAGCAGGCCGGCCCATTTCGACATCTAGGCCCGGTCGGTCAACAAGGACTTGCAGAACGCGGGAGTGAGCTTGCCCCGGTGGATTACGACGTTCTCGTGGCCGATCGCAGCGCGGGCGTGTTGCCACTGCCGATTGTGGCCGCGCTGTTCATTGGACTTGACGTGGCAAGCGGCGAAGGCTGCGTCATCCAGCGTCGCCAACTGCCGGGCATGTACCGGCCCCTCAGTATGGATGTGCACCCACATCGGACTCGGCATTGCACGATTAAGCAGCGCCTTGGGCTGCAGCCTAATCTCGAACAGCTTGCCCGGCTCTCCTTTCAACGCGCGTGGTCGATCCGCAGGCTCCAACTCCTCAGCTGCCCGCAAGTGTTCAAGGTAGTTCTGCGAGGGAAAGGGGTAGGTCTTCATGCAATCGATGGAACTAGCGGCCTTTCCGCTGTCCAAAGCCTTCGCCAGTCCCTGCGCCCCGGATAACATCAACTTGAGCTGGCCTATTTTGTCGTGCGATTCTCGAATTTGCTCAGGCGTGAGTAGGACGCGCTGACGAGGCTCCTCCAACGCCGCAAGGCAGGCCTGCATCTCGGTGGCCTGCGTTTGCAGGCGCTTGATCACGGTGGCGACCGCATGTTCGGCGTCCTCGGGCTTCATCTGGCGCGCTTGCGAGACGGTTCTTTGCTGACCAGGCAGATCGAACTGCAAAAGTTTGTCCGCCCGTGTGAGTAGTTGCTTCAGGGCCTCAACCGATACCGGCGTTTGTCGGATCTCCAAGGGTGCCGTCGCCGACGCACTCGCATGCGCCTCGCTCGCGCTCACGAGCTTCTTCGTGCCTAGATCCGAGCGCACGAGAACCTTGGCTTCTGGCGCAGGGTCGCTGACGGCCGCAACGACTTGCGTTTCCGGCCGCTGCGCGGCCAAACTACCGGCGCTAGCGGCCCGCTTGCTCTTGCCTTTTCCTTTTTTTCTGGGCGCTGTGGTGCTTCCGGCCACTGTAGTCTTGCCGGCAGTTTCGGCTGGTATCGCAGCACCAGCATCGGCCGGCAGCGCAATGGCTGGCGGCTTCGGCTGCAGTTCGAGGAGCTGGATGACCTCGTCCGCAGTGATCCAGGCGCCGTCTACGATCTGGCTCAACAGTTCCAAGGGGAGGCCGGCACCTGTTTGGTGGTCCCTTAGCTTGGCAACCACGGAGTGCGAGGCCGACGCAAATTCCGAAAGCCGCTCCACAACTCCTTCCAGAACGGCGCAGTGCTCTGCGTCGAGCGGGCGCCCTTTGTTGTTCATTACAGCGTCGCCCGTCGAGACGAATGCCGGAAAAACGTCGCCGATGAAGTTATCCAGCAGACGCGTTTGCCCGTTCTCACCGACGAGGAGTTCCCTGATGGGTGCTTCGAACATGATCGCCTGGGGGGCCATGTTGACCTGTGCGAGATTGATCCGCGATTGCAGCTGCATTACCTTTGAATTGACAACCCAGCCGGAGTGCAGCCGCAGCGCGGCCTCTTCTTCCTGCCGCATCTCGGCTGTTGAGCTTGGTAAGTTGGCAGTCGCGGCGCAGACGGACCGCATCAATTCGTAGCGCTGTACTTTCTTGTCCCAATACTTCATGCGGGCCACGTGATACTTCGCCGCACTGGGAGCCGATCGGCTCAGCTGGTCGAGGGTGGCATTGGATTGGACCAAGTTGTGGAAAATGCCGGCCACCCGCTTCCGGTCCGCTTCCTCCTTCTTGAAGATCTTTTTGGCCACCATGTTGCCATTGTCCGCCCGACGGATCACGTCGCCGCGGAACTGACGCACCAGAGCGTCGCACAGAATGCTGCGCGCCACATGCGGGGGCAGACTCGCGTAGTAGTGCAAAACTTTTGCGCCCGCATTGACGGTTCGATCGATCTGGTCTTGCGCGTTCTCCAACGATTTTGGATTTCGCAGGCCCTCTTTCTCGAAAGTCTCGAGTTCCTCAACCAGCACGTCGATTCCTCGCTTTGCCTCGTTGATCTCTTCGCCTGACGAGGAAATAGGGACTGCCACAGCCGAAGTTGACGGCCGGCTGGCCACCGGCGCCAGGGCTTCACCCTCCGACATTGAGGGAACACTACGCCGCCGCGGACTGGCTGCACGTGGCCCGGCGGGCGCACGTGGCGCAGCAGCCGGGATTCGATGTGGGGGAACGGAGGGGCCGGAGGATCTGCCGCCAAGCTCATCATGGGCACCGCGCGCAACGCCAGCCGAGGGTGAACCTTTACCTTGAGGCTCTGAGCGCATCCGCTCCAGGACGGAACCGAACGATTGGCTGCCTTCCCCCGAGGCAAGACTTGATTGCGAGCGCGAACTGCTCGATCCGGCTCCAGCATCCCCAATGCGCGATTTTCCAGATCGGCCAATGCCCGTCATTTATTCATCTCCGATATAGGCGAGAACGCGCTGCCTATGGATTGGGGCTGATGTCACTCAGCCGTAGTGCATCAGGGCTTTGGCGGGGTAAGTGCAATCGCCTAGATGACAGGTGGCATGACCTCTGAGAACCAGCGGCATGATATCGTCAATCGTCACGGCCAGCCCGGACCGACGACGTGACCCAGTACTGCTCAGCAGAAATCGGTCGGGACTCGTACTCGATCGAATCACGCCGCACATGCTGTCCTCAGTTTATGTATCAGCACTCCTATGGGTTCAGGCTGGTCAGGCGCGGCAGGTCTAATAGACCGCTTGGCTGACGACTAACTGACGAAACTCCCTGATACCCTGACCAACTCCGCCCGGGCGAACGCTGATGCACTTCCTGTAGCCGCGAACGGTGAAGCCGGCGAGGCGAGGCGCCCGGCACTGGTCGGGTCCCAAGCGGAGGCAGTAGCCGCGAACTCCACGCGGCCTATCCGATAGGCGAGACGAAGCCCTGAACCGACAAAGTAGTCGTGGCAGGATCGCGCCGCGCGGCTGATGCGATTGCATCTTTCCCCGTGCTGCACTGGCCTGTGTCAGGCGGTCTAGGGTTCGCGCTTCGGTCCGAGCAAGAACACTGTCAGGGCTGCGAGGAACGTGGCTACTGCGCTGTAGGCAAACACACTGGCCACGCCGGCATTATTCACTAGCAGTCCGCCGAAGATCGCGCCGGCTGCGATGGCAATTTGGAACGTTGAGGTCATCAGCACACCGGCGCTTTCGGCCTGCTCGGGAACGGCGCGCAGCACCATCCAAGTCTGTACCCCCACCGGCACCGCACCGAAGCCAAAGCTCCATACAGCAACCGCAATGGCCGAGGCGGAGGCCGATGCCCCAGGCATCAGCAACGAGACAGCGGCTATCGCCATGAGCAGGGGCGGCAGCGCCGCGACTGCCTTGAGGCTGTGTTTCGCCAGGAATGCGCCGGCTAAATTGCCGAAGAAGCCGCATACGCCAGAAACGAGCAACAGCAGCGAGATCGTCTCGATATGGAGCGCGGAAATCTTCTCGAGGTAAACCCGGACATAGGTGAAGCTGGCGAAGTGCCCAGAAGCGACCAGCAGTACGACCAAAAGCGCGACCTTGATGGTTGGCTTCTTGATCACATTCAGCAGACCGCGGAATCCAGCCATTTCAACCGGCGGCAACGTCGGAATGGTTACGAGTTGCACCAGCAGTGTAACGGCATTGACGGCTGCGGCGATCACGAAGGTGGCTCGCCATCCCCAGATGTCGCCGACATAGGCGCCGATTGGAGGCGTGCAAACGATAGCGACCGAAACGCCGGTGAGGATGATTGACATGGCGCGCGGTAGGAGGTGATTTGGAACGAGCCGCATCGCCAACGATGCCGAAATCGACCAGAAGCCTCCAAGCGCAATGCCGAGCACGACCCGTGCCGCCAGGAAAACCGGCAGCGACCACGCGAGCTCAGCCAGAAGGTTGGACAGGATCTGAAGCAGCATCATCGCCCACAGGACGATCCTACGGTCCAGGCGCTTTGTTATGAAGGCGACCGTCGGCGCAGAGATTGCCGCGGCAATCGCCGTCGCTGTCATCGTCTGTCCAGCCGCACCCTCTGTGACATGCAGATCATGCGCGAGCGGCGTCAGCACACTGGCAGGCAAAAGCTCTGCCGCCACCAGCCCGAAGGTGCCCAGGGCAAGCGATATGACCGCGCCCCATGCGGGACGAGACCGTTGATCCGGCTTTTCTGGGCCGTGCAGAAAAGTCTCCATGAAGCTTGTCGCGGAGTCGGTCATGAATAAGCTCGCCAGCTCGGGTGCACTGCAACATGGGTTTGGCTGCATTGACCCGCATTCATGCCAGGAGCACGCCGTTGCCGGCTGCGTCGCACGAAGGGAATGTTCATCGCTGCCCGACATGTTGTGAAAGCACCGCGTGCAATATCAGTGCCGGTTTGTCCCAGCCGGACAAGGATGTGATCGTCGGAAGGCGTCGCATCAGGCATGTTCCATGACGACTTCGCGGGCCAGTCTCGAACCAGCCAGGCGCAACCAGCTACCAAGCACGGACATCTGATGTCCCGCAGCGGGGCACGCAGCCGGTCGCTTTGCCGCCGCCTGTATGCAGCCAAAAGTCGGCTCTAGCTCGAAGGCCCAGCTTCCTCCCTAGCGGTCTCGAAGCTGACGCCTTGTGTCGGGCATTGTCGGGTCCGCTACAGGGCTTGTTCCGACAATCACTTGTTTGGCAGCAAACACTCGTTGGAGCTCAGGTTAAATCGCGGGACACAAACGAAAAAATCCCTGTTGGTTATGAGCCAGTCTACTTGGCACGAGTCTTGAGACCCTTTCGGTGTGAGGCTGCAAAAGCTGCCCATCGGCATTCATAATGCGGCCAGCCGCGACGGATGGAACGAAGGAAGGAAATCTATAATGTCAGGTCTGCGTCAGATCGCCTTTTACGGAAAGGGCGGCATCGGCAAGTCCACCACCTCCCAAAACACGCTCGCCGCCCTTGTCGACCTCGGACAGAGAATCCTCATCGTCGGCTGCGACCCCAAAGCCGACTCCACCCGCCTGATCCTGAACTCGAAGGCTCAGGATACAGTCCTGCATCTCGCGGCACAGGAAGGTTCGGTGGAAGATCTCGAGCTGCAGGACGTGCTCAAGATTGGCTACAGAGGCATCAAATGCGTGGAATCCGGCGGCCCGGAGCCGGGTGTTGGCTGCGCCGGCCGAGGCGTCATCACTTCAATCAACTTCCTCGAAGAGAACGGCGCCTACGACGATGTCGACTATGTCTCCTACGACGTGCTCGGGGACGTGGTTTGCGGCGGTTTCGCGATGCCGATTCGCGAGGGCAAGGCGCAGGAAATCTACATCGTTATGTCCGGGGAGATGATGGCGCTCTATGCCGCCAATAACATTGCCAAGGGCATCCTGAAATATGCCCATTCAGGGGGCGTGCGGCTCGGAGGGCTGATCTGCAACGAGCGTCAAACCGACCGTGAGCTCGACCTCGCTGAAGCACTGGCTTCCAGGCTCAATTCCAAGCTCATCCACTTCGTGCCGCGCGACAACATCGTCCAGCACGCCGAACTCAGGAAGATGTCAGTTATCCAGTATGCGCCGGATTCCAAGCAGGCCGGAGAGTACCGCGCGCTGGCCGAGAAGATCCATGGCAATTCTGGCCAGGGCACCATTCCGACGCCGATCACCATGGAGGAGCTCGAGGACATGCTGCTCGATTTCGGCATCATGAAGACCGACGAGCAGATGCTTGCCGAGCTTCAGGCCAAGGAAGCGGCGAAGGCGGCCGCCCAGTAACGACCGATATTGGGCGCCTCCTTGAGTTGGCGCGCGCCTTGCAAAGAACGGCGCCTCGTCGGTGAGGCGTCACCAGACACCTTGAAAGGGGTCCCATGAGCCTGGAATACGAGAATGATGGTGCTCTCCATGCAAAGCTTATTGAGGAGGTGCTATCGCAATATCCCGACAAAGCGGCGAAGCGCCGCAAAAAACACCTCAGCATCGCAAAGAGCGGGGTTGAGGCTGGGGGGGAAAGTGAGATCCTTTCCGAATGCGACGTCAAATCGAACATCAAGTCCATCCCCGGGGTGATGACCATCCGCGGCTGCGCCTATGCCGGCTCAAAGGGCGTGGTCTGGGGCCCAGTCAAGGATATGGTCCATATCTCGCACGGCCCCGTCGGTTGCGGCCAATATTCCTGGTCACAGCGCCGCAATTACTATGTGGGCACAACGGGCATCGACACGTTCGGGACAATGCAGTTCACCTCCGATTTCCAGGAGAAAGACATTGTCTTCGGCGGTGACAAGAAACTGGAACAGATCATCGACGAGATCGAGGTGCTGTTTCCGCTGAACAACGGCATCACCGTGCAATCCGAATGCCCGATCGGTCTCATTGGTGATGACACCGAGGCAGTTTCTCGCAAGAAGGCCAAGGAGTACAAAAAGACCATCGTGCCGGTGCGCTGCGAGGGGTTCCGCGGCGTCTCGCAATCACTCGGCCATCACATCGCCAATGACGCGATCCGCGACTGGGTCTTCGACAAGAAGGACGTTGAGTTTGAGGCCGGTGCTTACGACGTCAACGTGATCGGCGACTACAATATTGGCGGCGACGCCTGGGCCTCGCGCATCTTGCTTGAGGAGATAGGATTGCGCGTGGTCGGCAACTGGTCGGGCGACGCAACACTCGCCGAGATTGAACGCGCGCCAAAGGCCAAGCTCAATCTCATCCACTGCTACCGCTCGATGAACTACATCTGCCGGCATATGGAGGAAAAGTATGGCGTCGCCTGGATGGAGTACAATTTCTTCGGACCGTCCCAGATCGAAACCTCCCTGCGCAAGATAGCCAAGCATTTCGGGCCGGAAATCGAGGAGAAAACCGAGAAGGTGATCGCCAAGTACAGACCGCTTGTTGACGCCGTCATCTCCAAGTACCGGCCGCGCCTCGAAGGCAATACCGTCATGCTCTACGTCGGTGGCCTGCGCCCCCGCCACGTCATCACAGCTTACGAGGACCTCGGCATGGTCATTGTCGGCACCGGCTACGAGTTCGGCCACAACGATGACTATCAGCGCACCGGTCACTACGTAAAGAACGGCACGCTGATCTATGACGACGTTACCGGCTACGAGTTGGAGAAGTTCATCGAGGGAGTTCGCCCCAACCTCGTGGGCTCCGGCATCAAGGAAAAATACCCGGTGCAGAAGATGGGCATTCCGTTTCGTCAGATGCACTCCTGGGACTATTCGGGACCTTATCACGGCTATGACGGCTTTGCCATTTTCGCACGTGACGTGGATCTTGCCATCAACAATCCGGTCTGGGATCTCTACCAGGCCCCTTGGAAAGAACGCCCGCCCCGTGGGCGGGCGATAGCTGCCGAATAGACGCCCTGTCCCTGGCCTAGTCTTCCCCAGAGAGACGATGAACGCCCGCGGCCTTGTGAGCCTCGGGAAGCCCGAAACGTCTCGACGTACCTGAGCTGCCGTTTGGCGCGGCCAGATGAAAAAGAGGTAACACCAATGCCGCAGTCGGCCGAAAAGATTCTGGACCACGCTCCCCTGTTCCGCGAGCCGGAATACAGGCAGATGCTCGCCGAGAAGAAGCTGAATTTCGAATGTCCGCACCCGGATCAGATCGTTACCGATCAAGGCGAATTTACCAAGACCTGGGAATACCGCGAAAAGAACCTCGCCCGGGAAGCGCTTGTGATAAATCCCGCCAAGGCCTGCCAGCCGCTCGGCGCGGTGTTCGCGGCCGCGGGCTTCGAGCGGACCATGTCCTTCGTCCACGGCAGCCAGGGCTGCGTGGCCTATTACCGCTCGCACCTGTCGCGCCACTTCAAGGAACCTGCTTCGGCGGTTTCCTCCTCGATGACCGAGGACGCGGCAGTGTTCGGAGGCCTGAAGAACCTGGTCGACGGGCTCGCCAACACCTACCAGCTTTACGACCCCAAGATGATCGCAGTGTCGACGACTTGTATGGCGGAGGTCATAGGGGACGACCTGCACAGCTTCATCGAGAACGCCAAAGACGAAAATTCGGTCCCGCGCGACTTTGACGTGCCCTTTGCCCACACGCCCGCATTCGTCGGTAGCCATGTCGACGGCTATGATGGCATGCTGAAGGGCATTCTGGAGCACTTCTGGAAAGGCCAGGAGCGCACGGAAGCCAAGAGAACCATCAACGTCATTCCGGGTTTCGACGGCTTCTGCGTTGGCAACAACCGGGAACTCAAACGCCTGCTCGATGTGATGGGTGTGTCCTACACCTTCATCCAGGACGCGTCTGACCAGTTCGACACGCCATCGGACGGGGAATACCGCATGTATGACGGCGGCACGAAGATCGAAGAGGTGAAGGGGGCACTCAACGCCGAGGCGACGGTTTCACTGCAGTACTACAACACCCGAAAAACCCTCGACTACTGCGGGCAAGTCGGGCAGGCCACGGCTTCGTTCCATTATCCGCTCGGCGTCCAGGCGACTGACGAATTCCTGATGAAGATCTCGGCGCTTTCCGGGAAGGAAATCCCCGAAGCAATCCGGCTGGAGCGCGGCCGACTGATTGATGCCATGGCGGACAGCCAGTCTTGGCTGCACGGCAAGAAATACGCGATCTACGGCGACCCGGACTTCGTGTACGCCATGGCGCGCTTCGTCATGGAAACGGGCGGCGAGCCGACACATTGCCTCGCCACCAACGGCACCTCGGCGTGGGAAGCCGAGTTGAAAGAACTGCTTGCATCCTCGCCCTTCGGCAAGGACGCTCAGGTCTGGGCGGGCAAAGACCTTTGGGCTATGCGGTCGCTGCTCTTTACCGAGCCAGTGGACCTGCTGATCGGCAGTTCCTATGGCAAGTATCTGGAGCGCGACACCGGCACGCCGCTGGTCCGGCTGACGTTTCCGATCTTCGACCGGCATCACCACCATCGCTTTGCGCTCATGGGATACCAGGGCGGGTTACGCGTGCTGACGACGATCCTCGACAAGATCTTCGCCAAGCTCGATCGCGAGACGAGCCAGACGGGCGTGACGGACCATTCCTATGACCTCACCCGCTAGGACACACGGCCGGCTTTTCGCCCAGGCTGTTCATTGCCGAATGGACTTTGGAGACTGACGCAATGACCTCGCTCAGTGCCAAGATCCAGGACGTTTTCGACGAGCCTGCCTGCGACAAGAACCGTGGCAAGGACGCCAAGGCGCGCAAGGAGGGCTGCGCAAGGCTGCTGACGCCAGGAGCGGCAGCGGGCGGTTGCGCCTTTGACGGGGCCAAGATCGTCCTGCAGCCGATCACTAACGTTGCGCACCTGGTCCATGCGCCGCTCGCCTGCGAGGGCAATTCCTGGGACAACCGCGGTGCAGCTTCGTCTGGGCCAACCTTGTGGCGCACAAGCTTCACGACCGACCTTACCGAACTCGATGTTGTGATGGGGCAGGGCGAGCGGAAGCTCTTCAAGGCGATCCGCGAAATCAAGGAAGCGTATGCGCCGCCGGCAGTCTTTGTCTATTCGACCTGCGTGACGGCGCTCATCGGCGATGATATCGGGGCAGTCTGCAAACGCGCCGCCGAAAAATTCGGCTTGGCCGTGGTTCCGATCAATGCGCCGGGCTTGGCCGGCTCCAAGAACCTCGGCAACAAGCTCGCCGCCGAGGCGCTGCTCGATCATGTCATCGGCACGGTGGAACCCGACGACGCCGGGCCGTACGACATCAACATCCTTGGTGAATTCAACCTTTCCGGCGAATTCTGGCTGATAAAGCCGCTCCTTGATCGGCTCGGGATCCGGGTACGCGCCTGCATTCCGGGCGACGCGCGCTATATCGACATTGCTTCCGCGCACCGCGCCCGGGCGGCTATGGTGGTGTGCTCGACGGCCCTCATCAATCTAGCGCGCAAGATGGACGAGCGCTGGGACATCCCTTTCTTCGAGGGCTCCTTCTACGGCATCTCCGACACGTCGCAAGCACTCCGCAATGTCGCTGAGTTGCTGGTGAGGAAAGGCGCCGACCCGGAGATCCTGGAGTGCACAGAGAGGCTGATCGCCCAGGAGGAGGCGATTGCATGGAAGAAGCTCAAGGCCTACCGGCGGCGGCTCCAAGGCAAGCGCGTGCTGCTCAACACGGGTGGCGTGAAGTCCTGGTCGGTCCTCCATGCGCTGATGGAGATCGGCATGGAGATCGTCGGCACCTCGGTCAAGAAATCCACAGTTGAAGACAAGGAGCGCATCAAACAGATCCTCAAGGACGACAACCACATGTTCGAGCAGATGGCGGCGCGCGACCTTTATACCATGCTCTCAGAAGGCAAGGCCGATATCATGCTGTCGGGCGGGCGCACGCAATTCGTCGCGCTCAAGGCCAAGACGCCCTGGCTCGACATCAACCAGGAGCGCCAACACCCATACGCCGGTTATGACGGCATGGTGGAACTCGTACGCCAGATCGACCTCGCCATTCACAACCCGATCTGGTCCCAGGTGCGGGAGCGGGCCCCGTGGGATTGCGAGCATGGTGTGAAGAACCAACAGCCGAGCACGAAGAACGAGACCGCGACGGTGCACGCTGCCCAGGAATTCGCCGGCACGACGCCGACGATTTCGGCGAGTGTCGAGGAAATCCGATGACCCGCATCGTATCCCAGACCAAATCAGCCTCGGTCAATCCGCTGAAATCCTCACAGCCGCTGGGTGCCGCCTTGGCCTTTCTAGGGATCGACGGCGCAGTGCCGCTGTTCCACGGCACCCAGGGCTGCACCAGCTTCGCGCTCGTGCTCTTCGTGCGGCATTTCAAGGAAACGATCCCCCTACAGACCACCGCCATGGATGAAGTGACAACCATCCTCGGCGGGTCGGACAATCTGGAAGAGGCGATCCTCAATCTTAAGACTCGCACGAAGCCAAAGCTGATCGGGGTCTGCACGACGGCCCTGGTGGAAACCCGTGGCGAGGATTCCGCAGGCGACATCGCCGACATCAGGCTGAAACGGGCGGAAGAACTCGCGGGTACGGAGATCGTGCTGGCCAACACGCCGGATTTCAGCGGCGCCCTCGAAGAGGGCTGGGCCAAGGCTGTCACCGCGGTGATCGAAGGCATTACGCGGCCTGGCGAGCGGGCGCGCCAGTCAAAGAAGATCGCAATCCTGCCCGGCTGGAACCTCACTGTGGCTGACATCGAGCATTTGCGCGAGATGGTCGAAAGCTTTGGGCTGCACCCGGTGATTTTGCCGGACCTCTCAGGCTCGCTTGACGGTACTGTACCAGACCACTGGGTCCCAACCACCTATGGCGGTACGAGCGTCGAGGGCATCCGCGAGCTCGGCGCGGCCGAGCACTGCATTGCCATCGGCGAGCATATGCGCCGGCCGGCCGACGTGCTGCACAAGGTGACCGGCGTCCCTTACGTGCTGTTCGAGTCACTGACCGGATTGAAGGCCGCCGATCAGTTTGTCTCCCTGCTGTCCACGATTTCTGGCGAGCCTGTGCCGGCAGGCGTGTGCCGTCGGCGGGCTCAATTGCAGGATGCGTTGCTCGACGGACATTTCCATTTCGGAGGCAAGAAAATTGCGATCGCTGCTGAACCAGACCAACTCTACCAATACGCAACCTTCTTCGTGGGCATGGGCTCCGAAATCGCGGCGGCGGTCACGACGACCGATATGTCGGAAATTCTGGAAAAGGTACCGGCGGAGTCGATTCAGATCGGCGATCTCGGCGATTTGGAAACGCTTGCCGGCGGCGCTGATCTTCTGGTCACCCATTCACATGGACGCCAGGCGTCGCAGCGCCTTGGCATTCCGCTCATGCGCGTCGGCTTCCCCGTCTTCGACCGGCTCGGCAGCCAGCACAAGCTCTCAATCCTCTATCAAGGGACCCGTGATCTGGTTTTCGAGGTTGCCAACATGTTCCAAGCCGACCGGCATGCGCCGACGCCTGAGGAACTTGATCCATTCCGCAAGCGGGAAACGCCAGGTGGGCCCCGTTCGTCGCCTCTCACTCGTCCCTGACGAGGTTCAAGGTCCGATGCGTGAACGACAAGCAGGCGCTTTGCGCGTGGCAATCGCAACCCAAGACATGAAGGAGCTCAATGCGCATTTCGGGTCCGCCAAGCGCTTTGTCATCTACGATGTGACGCGCGAGGAATGGAACCTCGTGGAAGCCGTTGCCTTCGACGACGTCTCCGACGAAAGGGGGAAACATCGGACCGAGGGGGATGACCGCATCGCACCGAAGGTGGAAGCGCTGAAGGGCTGCCACCTCCTGTTTTGTCTGGCGATCGGCGGACCTTCGGCAGCCAAGCTTGTTTCGGCAAAGATCCATCCGATCAAGGTGCGGCAGCCTCAGAGTATCCAAGAGGTGCTGTTGCGTACGCAGATGATGCTCAGGACGTGTCCTCCCCCGTGGCTGCGCAAAGTGCTGGCTGAGGCAGGTGTCGCGGAAAAGAAACCGCCCTTCGAGGAAGACGACTGAAATGAGGAGAAGGCGAAATGTTCGACCCTGCCGTTAGCCCTGCTGTCGCCGAGGACGAGATGGCGCTTGCCACTCCGTTTCTCAGATGCCTCGTGCGGCTAATCCGTGCTCAGGACTCCTACGGGGCTTGGGAAGGCAAAGCGGACACCGAGCTGCTGGCCGCCTTCATCATCACTAAGGAACAGCGCCGTGCAATCCCGATCATCGGCGATCCCGATCCGGACGTGCTGTGGAGGCTTGACATGTTTTACACCGCCGTTGGGCTTGCAATCGAGGAGCGCTGCGGCCTGATGGCATCGCCGATGATGGAGCTGAGCCATGAAGGCTTTGGGCGCGTGCTTTTCACGGCCGGGCGGTTGGTCGCTCTCTCGAAGTCGCTGCGCGACGTCCACCGGTTCGGCTTCGAGACGTTCCGGAAGCTCGCCGAGGCCGGCACGAGACTGGTCGGCGACGCAATCGCAGCCATCGAAACCTATCCCGAGGTAGCGCGCGCGTGATGGGAGCAGGTGTCGAGCGAAGGGGTCATGACAGGTCTTGAGCAGCCGCGATGGCCAGCCTACGCAGCCGACGCGGTCCGGGCCGATGGGGCTCTTGAGGTAGCGCCGATGAAGCCACTTGTCCTGATCTGTTCGCATGATACCGAGTTCTATCTGTTCCTGAGCCACATACTGGAGGTGGACGGCTTCGCCAGTGAGCCGGCAGGCGGCGCCAAGGAAGCGCTTGCAATGGCCGACGAACGGGAATTCAAGGCCGTGGTGCTGGACTGCGGGCCAGCGAGCATAACCGGGTCTGCAATCTGCGCCCGGCTCAAGCGGGAGCCCCGGACCGGCGGGCTGCCGATTATTGCCCTGATCGCACCCGGCGCCGAGAACCAGCACCTCGATCTCCTGAAGGCTGGCATTGACGAGAGCTTTGTGCGGCCGATCGCCCCGGCCAAGCTGCTCGACTGTCTACGCGCGAGGCTGGCGCTGACCAAGCGGGGTGCGAATGGTCTTGAAAACGGCGGCTGGCTCTCTTGTGGCGGCCTCGAGATGAAGCTCGACGCCCACCGGGTTCGTGGCAATGGCCACGACATCCACCTCGGACCCATCGAGTTCAATGTGCTGCGGCTTATGATTGAAGCTCCCGGGAAGGTCTTCAGCCGGGACGAACTTATCGGCGCGGCCTGGCCGCCCAACATCCATGTGGGTGCACGCACCGTCGATGTCCATATCAGCCGGATCAGAAAAGCCCTGAAAACGGCTTCGCCGGGCAGCGTCATTCGCACCGTCAGGTCGGCCGGCTACTCGCTCGAGAAGCCTGACGACTGAATCAAGTGCCGGGTGTGGTGCCACTCCCCTCCCTCACGCGGTGAGCCGGTCTTGCGGCCTGAAACGCCCCTAAAGGAATACTCAGGAGAAGCAGGCAAATGGCTTTTAAAAGCATACTCTGTGTGACCGGCGCTGACAATTCCGATCAGGACGTCAGAACTGCCGCCGGCTTGTGTGCCGAAGTCGGCGCGCACCTTTCCGTACTGATTATACCGCCTCCAATGCTCCTTATGTCGTATCCGTCGATCGGAGATGGTGCCCCCGAGTGGCCTGGAGGACGTGGACAGGCAATTGCCAGATTGAACGATCGGTTTCGGCAAATCGATCGATATACACAGGACGTGGCCAGACTGGAAAAACGCTCTAAAGACATCCAGAAACTGCTGAGAGCTAAGTCGCTCGCCTATGACGTTGACACCGACTATTGCGATCCGGCAAGCCTCGGCGAAGTGGCACGGCAGCGGGCGCTCTGCGCCGACCTTACGGTCATCGGACCGGGCCTCCTCAACGACGAGAATCTCGGACCTCCCGTTGTCAACGGCTGCTTGTTCGATACGGGAAGGCCGGTGCTCGTTGTGCCGAAGGGCGCTGAGCCGACCCTGTGGCCACGGCGCGTCCTGGTCGGTTGGGATTCGCGAGTCGAGGCGTCCCGTGCGGTTCGGGAAGCGCTGGGTGTCTTATGCGCTGCTGAGGAAGTTCGTGTCGCCCTGGTCGATCCGAAGGCGAACTATAACGGGAACTGCGCAGAGCCTGGAGCCGACATCGCCGCCTATCTCACTCGGCACGGTGCTCGGGTGTCGGTTGACCTACTGCCAAGTGCCGGCAAATCGGCGGCCACGGTGCTCGCGCAGCACGCAATCGACACGTCCGCCGACATGATAGTCATGGGCGCTTACGGCAACCGTCGGCTGCGTGAGCGGCTCTTTGGCGGCGTGACGAGATGGATATTCGAGAAGCCGACATTGCCGCTGTTTTTGGCGCGCTGACTCGTTCCGGAGTTGCACGCATGCTGTTGGAAACTCTAGGGGCATTTAGGGAACATGTAGGAAAAGGACTCCATTAACAGTGTGGGTCAACTCATTAGGTTCGTCAGACCTTGAGGCAGATCAGCTCAGTGAGGTCCGAGCCGCGGGAGATCGCAGCTGTTTTGCAGGCCACGGTCCCTAACCAATTGGCTTGCTTGCTCTTCCCTCGGTATTTTTCGGGTGCGGAGCCGGCTTTTAGGTAGCGCTACCGGAAGAGGACCCGACGTGCAAATCGGCTGCCGGCGCACGGTTTGCCCCTACTGATCAGCCGGCCATTGCTTTCGTGACATTTTCTTCTGGCACGCTCGATGCAGGAAATTTTCCGAACGCAGCGGATATCCTCCTATGATCAGGCTCACGGAAAAATGCTCTCGCCGAATTCGAGACCGCGCCTTCGCTGCCCAACCCGACCAAAATCCGGGGCATCGTGTTGGAGGCGGGCAACTGCGCCTGATTAAAACGCCGAATAAGGCTGGGAAGCATCTCGTTGAACGAGACGCGATGATCGCGTCGATCCCGCACACGCCCCATATGTCGCCGACATGCGTGTCGATCTCATCCACTTGGCAGGGTTTCCTGGGCCTCGCGGCCGCCACGCCAAAGCGGGGGCAAACTCCAGCGAGTCCAGCGGCAGCGAGGTCGAGAATGCCCGCGTAGAGCGGAAGCCAACGGCCGTGGACGATATCTGCCGCGAACCTCGCCTAGTTGGGAAACACTATAGGAGCAGGACAAGTGGAGCTCTCTTGTATTGGAGTGGGTGCCGGGCCGTCCAATTTGAGCCTTGCGTGTCAGATACACGAGCAAATTGGGCAAGGCGCACTGTTCTTGGATCGGCAAGTCGACTTCCGTTGGCACCCAGGCAGCGCATTCGATTCCTCGGAGCTCCAGGTCAGCCACTTCAAGGATCTGGTCACGCTGGTGAATCCGCGATCAGCCTACACTTTCATAAACTACCTGCACGAGAACGGGCGTCTGTACCACTTCCTGAATGCACAGTTCGGGGCCGTGCTCAGAGCTGAGTTCGAGCGATACCTGAACTGGGCCTTCCACAGGAACCCGCTCGTCCGCGGCGGTGAGACGGTGCGCGAAATCCGCTTTGACGGCGAGTTTCGGGTGCGGACGGACAACGCGGTTCTCGGCGCCAGAAACGTTGTGGTCGGCATTGGCAGGCAGCCGCGAATTCCGCCTCAGTTTCAGGGCTGGACTGAACGCAACCTGTTCCATTCCTCTGAAATACTGCACATCCATCCTGAGGTGCATAAAAAACATGTCTGCGTGGTCGGCGGGGGACAGTCGGGAGCCGAGATGCTGTTGCATCTTGTGGGCCGACCCGAAGAATGCCGGCCTGCCTCGATCACTTGGGTCTCGCAAAGCGAAAACTACCTGCCCATCGACAACAGCCCGTTCACAAACGAGCTGTTCACGCCCTGCCTTTCGGATCGTTTCGTGGCGATGAGCGAGTCGCAGCGCAGACTGTTGCTTCGGCGCTCCATGCTTGCCTCGGAGGGCATTTCGGAAAACGCGCTGCGCGCTGTCTATCAGGCGCTGTACCGCCACGCATTTCTCGAGCCAAACCGATGCGAAATCACACTGCGGCTGGGCTGCACCGTCTCGCACTGCATCAATGTGGGCGCGGGTCACAGGCTCACCCTGCAGCACGCCGTGGAGGAGGTGGAAGAAGTCACCGCCGACATCGTCGTCTTGGCCACCGGTTACGAGAACGCGGTGCCTGGCTTCTTGGAACCGATCGCGGATCGGCTGGAAAACATCGACAACGAATTGGCAATTCGCGACGGTTTTTCGGTGTTCTGGGACGGACCGCGTGACAGGCGCATCTTCGTACACAACCCGAGCGTCGGGCAGGGCGGGCTGGCCGATCCGAATCTAACTCTGCTGGCCTGGCGAGCGCGTCGCATCCTTGATAGCCTTCTGGAAAGTGCGCCGGGCGTCAATCCCGAGGCTCCTGACTTCATCTGCCCTACCTCCGTCGAGAGCTGTTCCGACGCCGTCGCAGAAGAAATGGGCAGCGGGATATGACCCGCAGACCCACTGATCATCGGCGGCGGCATCCAAGGAATGATTCTGGCTTCGCTGCAGCGAAGGCCGAAGCCTTCTCCCAAGTCTCGTGACTGAACCGGCGCACTGCATAATTCTGCGGGGGTGCATTTGCCCTACGGCGGTAAAGGCCGTGTTACGTTGCTCACTCCGAATTGCGCAGTGGTCTTGACGCCCATGGATGGGTCGGTGGAGTGAAGGGCTCCCGCCCGTTGCGATGCGTGTCGTGTTTGGATCGGGTGAGGCAAGTGATTGGGACTAGTTCAAGGAAACCCGGAACCCGGCTCGGGGCGCTGACCGTTCCTGCGGGAGCAGAGGCGAATGCCTGAATTGCGTACCACCTACCAGAAACCTTCCCAAGCTCGCTCACGAAAAATATGGGACGTGCATGCGGCGTCGACGTCTAGGCAAACAGCTTACGCAGCACCCGCGGCAGCTCGAACTCGATGGCCTGGCCCCTCATGACCCGGCTCTAGGAGAAGAGGTTAGCCATGAGCCGGCCGGCAGGCAGTCGCACGCGCGAGCCAGTCGTGGGGTTACCAGCTCTTCGAGCCGGGCGCCGAAGTGCTGCTGCTCCACTAGGCGAGGCCCAATCTTACCGTCGGCAATACAGCGAACGTCTTCGCTGTCCTAAAGCGACTGACGCATGAGTGATGCGTGTCCAAAAGCTTACAGCCGGCTGAAAACATGTCGGGTTCGAAACAATCGCCGTGTTGGGCCTGTTGGACTTTTGAAGCCAATAAAGCATTTGCTGCGCGCCAGGCGTGCTGGCACGGCCTTTGCTGGTTGAGGTGCGGCGATGGTGGGTGAGCTGACCCGCATGAGAACAAGCAACACGAGTGATGGGCTCAGGTGTGTTCCGTTCCTGAGGGTAGAGCCAGATTGCTCATAGACGCCAACAAGGTGTGGGAAAAGCTTTGGAGAATAACATGGTGTTGCGGATTGAATCCCCCGCTCCTCCGATCAAAGTCAAAGGCTGGCTGCGTGGCAAGCCCCTCACGAACTTTCAACCCGGCAAGGTGTACCTTGTTGAGTTTTGGGCGACTGGATGCGGACCTTGTGTGGCGGCGATGCACCATCTGATGCAGCTACAGGAAAAATATCAAACCAGCGGATTTGAGGTCGTCGGAGTCGCAGCTAGCGAAGAGGGCCCGACCGCGGAGGAGACGCGGACGAGCTTGGATGCTTGGCTGATTCAGAGGTTCCCCAATCTAAATTATCGGATCGCGTTCGATTACACAGGCGAAATGAACAGGCTTTGGATGAAGGCGAGTTCTTCTCTCGGAATTCCTGCCTCGTTCCTGGTGGATCGCGACGGCCGCATCGCATTCATCGGACACCCGGCGGAACTCGATGACGTTTTACCCAAAGTTATGGACGGCAGCTGGCGCAGCAGCGATGAAGCGAAAGCCGCCGATAAGGGGCGGATCGATAGGAACCAACGCACTGCGCGCGAGCTGGCGCTGACCGAACCGACTTATGCCAAGCTCCAGCCGGCGCTGCAGGCGGAGAATTGGAAGGCGGCTCTCTCTGCCGTCGAAGGAGGCCTCGCCTTGGTGCCAGACAATTACGGGTTCCGGCATACTCAGGCGGATCTTCTGCTTCACAAGCTGCGCGACATCGAGACCGGCTTGCCAGTGATGCGCCAATTGGTCGAGGACGCTATCGACAAGAAGTTTGAGGCCGTGTTCTGGATGGTAATGGCCCTGAAACAACTCTTCGATCCCTCGACGAACAACTCCCATCTTCCCCATGCTGAGCGCTTCGCGATGGGCAAGGAGCTGTCTGAACAGATCTTGGCACTGAGTTCCCCACAAAGCGACGGCCCCCTTAAATTCGTTTGGTACGTTCCGGTCGCTCAGTACCACTACGAGTGTGGCAACAAGGTTCGCGCGATCGAGCTGATCGACGTCGCGCTGAAATCGCTCGATTTTCCGGAGCCAATGCCGGACCACATCAAACAGTACTACCTTGTTTGACCAATGCCTCCCGCGGCTTATCCCGTGCTAAATCGGGGACCGAGCTGCTGGCCGGCTTTACCGTCACCAAGGACTGCGGCGGAAGATCCAATCCTTCGCGATCCGGATCGGGACGTGATGGAGGCTCTGCGTTTTCACCGCAGCAGGGTTTGCTCAGGCCTGATGAAGTGCCCGCAAGGTGAAAGTTTCTGGGCTTCGGGCGCGTGCTTTTCGCGGGCAGGCAGTTGCTCGTTCTGTCGAGGCGTCCGCCGGTTGGGCTTCGAGACTTTCCGGAACTGCGGATTCCGGAACCAAACTGGTCGATGACGCGACTGCAGCTATGCCTATTGCCATGTTGTGCGGGCGTGAAAAGACCGATTTTCAAGGAAGGATCATGTCAAACTTGGATGAGATGGTGAAAAAGGTCCGAAAGCTTCAACTGCGCGCAGCAATTGCTAAGACGAATTTGCGCGACCTTGCCGAGGGTCTTCCGGTGAAATGGACTGACATAGAGGAAGTGGCCGAGAAGGCGCACGCCGTTTATGCGGAGTTGCATGGTGCCAGGAGAGAGCTCGCGAAAATGAAGACTTTACGATGAAGGCCGAATTCATCACCCGCGACGGCTCCATGTGGATGCCGGAATATCTGACGACTATAGATGGCAAGATTTGCATCGGCTGCGGGCGCTGTTTCAAGGTCTGCTCGCGGGAGGTCATGCACCTTTACGGCGTAGATGACGCGGGCGAAATCCTCGGCGCCTGCGACGGCAGTGACGACGACTTCGATGGTGAGCTCAATCGCATGATCATGGTGGTGGACCATGCTGGGCGATGCATTGGCTGCGGAGCCTGCGGCCGTGTCTGCCCAAAGAACTGCCAGACTCATGTCGCGGCCGACCAGGTCTCAGCCTGAGCTGCATGATTTTACGAGAGAAAATCAGGAGAGCGGCATTTGCGCTTAATCATCTTTTGTCGGCTCCTGGGGATGGTCCTGTGCGGCAACGCTGTGACGGTTTACTTCGCGTTGGATTCCATCCGTCTGGCAGTCTTCACGACGCTGGCCTTTTGGCTGGTTCTCCAGGTGGCCTATTTTGCAAACGTTCTATTTCTAATCTGGCGATCCAGCGGCGTTCCCGGCGAGCAAAGGGCTGAGCTTTTCGTTAGCTCTCAGAAAGTTCGATTCCGGCCGTCAGATAATGATGAGGTGAGGAATGAATCTTCAGATGTGCGCCAGCGCAATCAAATGCTCGGCATTAGCGATGCTCCTCCCTTGAGGCGCTCAAGATAAAGCACAGCTTCCTATAAATTCGGGGCAACCGTCATTGAGTTGATCATTGCGTGCGACAATCGGATGCGACCACGTTCTGGTGATTATAAGACCATCGAATGCAGTTTCGCTCCATAGCTGCGTTCGCAGCACACCAGCACCCGGGTGCACGTCTCGACGGCGAACGAGGCGCCGGATAGCATCACCAGTGGCGCTCTTTTGGAAACATCCGAACGCAGCCGGGCTCACAGTCAAACGCGTCTCTTAGAAGCGCTCGTGCACCGCTAGTTTCGGGGCAATCGCGTACCACTGGAGAAAATATGCTGAAACGGTTCGCACGCTACCCGCTCACCTTCGGACCCACCCCCGTCGAGAAGCTCGACCGGCTCGGCAAGCATCTGGGCGGCAAGGTGGAAATCTACGCCAAGCGCGAGGACTGCAACTCTGGTCTCGCATTCGGCGGAAACAAGCTGCGCAAGCTTGAATACATCATCCCCGATGCGATCGCGTCAGATGCCGACACGCTCGTCACCATCGGCGGCGTGCAGTCCAACCACACCCGGATGGTGGCAGCGGTCGCCGCCAAGGTCGGCATGAAATGCCTCCTGGTTCAGGGGAGCTGGGTTCCACATGACGATGCCGTCTACGACCGGGTCGGCAATATTCTCTTGAGCCGCATCATGGGCGCAGAGGTGCGCCTGGTCGACGAGGGATTTGACATCGGCATCAGCCAGAGTTGGAAAAAAGCGCTCTATGATGTCAAGGCAGGGGGCGGCAGACCTTATGCGATACCAGCCGGGGCTTCTGTCCACAAATACGGCGGCCTGGGCTATGTCGGGTTCGCCGAGGAGGTGCGCGCCCAGGAGAAACAGCTTGGGTTTGCCTTCGACGACTTGATTTTGGCGTCGGCGTCAACCGGGATGGTCGGCCCAATGCGGAGGTCTGTCCTCGATGGCCGAGCCGGCTTGACGGAGTTCTCGCGCAAGCAAATGCGTCACCTACCAGATGCCGTAGTTTCGGCGTTCACCCGAAAACCTTACACAAGATCGCGGCTCGCTTGACGGGGCTAGACCAGGGAATCAATCATGAATACCGACGCTTTCGCCACGTATGAATCTAACGTTCGTCGTTATTGCCTGTCTTTTCCGACAGTCTTTACGAAAGCCCTCGGGGCGACAATCTGGGACGAGGCCGGTAAATCTCATATCGATTTCATTGTGGGGTCTGGCGCACTCAACTACGGACATAACAACCCAACTATCATTGCACCAGCAATTGAATATCTGATCAGTGAGAACATTCTTCTGTCGCTTGATATGTATACGGCGGCAAAACGTGACTTCATCGAAGCGTTTGTCAAATCGATCCTGAAGCCCAGAGGCCTTTCCTACAAAATACAGTTTCCTGGGCCGACCGGCACAAACGCCAACGAAGCGGCGCTGGCCCTGGCGCGAAAATATACCGGTCGCTCGAGTGTCATGGCCTTCACAAACTCGTACCATGGTATGTCGCTTGGCTCCCTGGCGGTATCGGGCTCGGCGTCTACCCGAGAGCTGGGAGGCGTCGCCCGCCACGATGTGATCCGTGTCCCTTATGACGGCTATGCAAACCAGGGTTTCGATTCTGCGAGTTACATCGACTGCGTTTTGAGCGATCCGGGAAGCGGCATAGAAAGACCTGCCGCAATCATTTTGGAGCCTATTCAGGCAGAAGGCGGCATGAACACCGCATCCGCAGCTTGGCTCACAGAAATCCAGCGCATCTGCCGCAAGCACGGCGTTGTTTTGATCGTTGACGATATTCAGGCAGGATCGGGTCGGACAGGCGAGTTCTTCTCGTTCGAGTTCGCAAAAATTGAACCGGATATAGTGACTCTTTCCAAGTCCCTAAGCGGTTCAGGTAGTCCGTTGTCCATTGTTCTGATTCGACCCGACCTGGACATATGGAAAGCCGGAGAACATAGCGGGACCTTCAGAGGCAACAATTTCGCCTTCGTGACGGCAGGGGCCATGTGCAAAATGTGGTCGGACGTCCGGTTTACTGCTGGCGTCGAGCGGACAGCGGTCAAGCTGCAAGCGCACCTGGACCGCCTTATCGCCAAATTTCCCAAGTGCATTGAGCAGAAGCGCGGCCGCGGTCTGATGGCCGGCCTCAAGTGCCGTTCATCGGCCGTTGTGAGCCGTGTGCACGATGTCGCGTTCGAAAACGGTCTGCTTATCGAATCCTCAGGGCCAAATCGCGACGTAATCAAAGTTCTCCCGCCAATAACCATCACCGATGCCGAGCTCGATCTTGGCATCGCCATCCTTGATCACGCACTACAGGAGCAAGACAATGTCTAGTCAGATATCTCAAGCGCCGGCCATCTCTCCAGTTTCTATCAGAGAACGCACCGGCTCGATCAGCACTGCTGACATCATCTCAGTCCTGAAAGGCGAGACCACCGCTCTGCACATGAAGCAAGCTTTCAGCACTGAAGTAGCCGAGGAGATCACCACAAACTTCAGTGGCAGCACCGGTCTCAAGGAGCGAAAAGATGGAGTGCCCGGACAATATGTCGGCGCATCGCACTACAGGAAGGACGCAGCCACGTATTTCGCAGAGGCCGAAAATGCGCGACCGTACGTCGACGCCCTGTTTAAGAATTTGGTTGACCCGGTCCGAGCAATATTCGGCGCGTTGAAGCGCGAGCTTGACAACCAGGGCATTGAATTGCGACTGGCCCGTTCAGAACACGGTCAGGCCAATGTTTGTCGTGCTATCAGCTGGTCCGGCAGCGGCACATTTTCCTTGGATCCCCACGACGATGTCGCTCAAGTCTTGCGTGCTGGGGACGGTTATGAGCTTTCTTCGGTGGCGCAAAACACTGTCGCAGCACTCAACTTCTATCCCAGCATGCCTGAGGAAGGCGGCAATCTGAGGCTCTGGAGCCATAAACCGACAGTTGCGGACCGAATAGCGCAGGGTGTGGAGACCACTGGCTATCCCTATTCAGCAGCCTATCTCGAGGGCCTTCCTTGTCGCGAATTTGAGCTCAAAGCGGGGGATATCGCCCTGATCGATGGCGGCTTCGTTCACGGGGTCACCGGTCAAACAGGTAACGGAAAGCGACGCCTTGTGCTGAACAGCTTTTTCGGGTTTGCGCGGCCAGATCTTGTGCTCTGGTGGACCTAAAGTTAGATGTCGCAGCGTAGACCCGTCGATCAGCACGTATCGACGGCGCGGCACATCTCGATGAGCTGCTGCCAGCTGCGGCTGTTGCGGGCAAACCGCGATACCTCGCGCGCCACAACCGCCCCAACCTCCCGAGACAGACTGCGGCGACCATCCGATCGAAGCCGCTCGCGCGATTCCCCCAGGGGCAAAGCGGCCGCCGTGGACCGTCTCGATGCAAAACCAGCCGAGCGCCACCAGGCGGCGGCGCATCGCATACTGCACGGCGCTCCAGATGGTTGGGCCGGAATCTTCTCATCCATCAGGGCGCGCCACCTCCCGTTGAACGGTGCGCTCGGCTGCTCTCACGATTGCGCAGACGATGATGGGGCCGAGGATTCCAGCCCACAAAGGATCGCCTTGCGCCAACGTGGTCGAGGTTCAGGCGCATCGTCAGCTTTGTCCGCATCAGGCACGTCTCTTCGGGCAGCGCCTGCCTGGCAACTGAAAGGTCTCCGCATCGTGCGGTTTGAGATCGAACTGATATGGTGTGGGCTGGCGCGGCATGGAACTCTCCCCGATACGCGTGGTAGGCCCTGATGCTGCGCCCGAATTCTATTTCGGCTGTTGCTTCCTGCAGCAGCGTCACCAAGGCGCCAACGTACTGAGGGGCAGTTGCGCCACGCGAGACCGCGCCCGCAGCGGAAAACCTCCCGGTCAGCCTTCTCGATCACCTCATGAATGTGAACACAACCCCGACCCGAGGATGCCATGAACGAAAACCCGCGTTCCCCACGTCCCGTGGGCGTTTTCTCGTCGTGTTGTTCAACACTGCGAGGCCGCATTCGTGGCTCGACTATGAGACCCCGGCAGCCATAACGGGATTTATTGGCGCAACCGGCGTCCTCGCAATTCGGCTTGGGGGGCTCAGCGGCCTTACAGAAACGAACCGAGACCTCTAATCGTCGCCGGACGACGCTTCAGTGGCGGTCACCGCTTCCTCCAGTTCGATAATCCCGAAGCTTACCGCCTTGATAGCAGCGACCGTTCTGCTGCCCGTGTCCAATTTCCGCATTACGTTTTTTATATGAAAATTCACGGTGTTTTCGGACCTATTAAGTATTCGTCCTATCTCCCAGGACGATTTGCCTCTGGCTGCCCAGAGTATGCACTCTATTTCCCTGGCGGAAAGCACGGGCACTTCTTCTATCTGGGGGAGTTCCATAGTTCTTCTCCGCAACCGTTTGCGCTGAATATTGTGAACGGCGCACAAAGCTGCGGGTAAGGCTCGGCGCGCCGTCCTTGGCAGGTCGGCGGTAAAGCTTTAGCACGGAGTTGCCCCTAGGAGAGTTATCTGAACGTGATATTATTTTCATTATATTACACAATTTCCAAATAGTGGGACATATTATATTATGGATCTGGACATTTTTTAATGGGAGTTCCCGAAAGTCGGTCTGACCCACTTGATAAGGTGGGCTTGGCTCCTGGTCCGCCCGCCAATCCGATGGGAGGACGAACATCTGGCGGGCAATCCTTTCGACTTGCATTGGTAAAATCAAACCTCAGTTCCCGGTCCCTCGTCGCTTGAACCGGCGGTCCCCGCGGTCGCAACTTGGTCGTTTGATAGTCACTAAGGCGCTGAGGCTCACGCATGTTAGAGACTCTCGAATGTGTAGTATTTGGAAACTTCCATTCACCGGGCCGAGAGACCTCATACTGTATCCGATTCCGGCTCGATCAGTCTTGCGATGCGGTCCATGATCGAGAGTCGGCTGTCGCCACAGTATTCTCACAGGGCGCCCGCAGTGATGAGGCACGAACCGTCTTCAACAGTTCGTCTCGCGTCAACCAAACGAGCCAATCGTCGTCATCTATCCCGTGCGCGGGCAAGTGCAGGACTGATCCGTGTGGCTCCTGATGTAGATACCCATATTGATCGGCAACGCCTTTTTTGATGTGCCAATCGGCAACCAGCGCATAGATGAAGTCCGGCGACCATTTAGCCCATGCTAGTCCAAATGCAATGCGACCGATAAAGGTAGAGAGACCGCAGCCTCTGAAGTCCTCGCGCAACCAGATGTCGCCATGATAGGCGACCAGCCCAGTTATGCTGCGGCCAGTGGGCGCATCGCAGCGAGACGAGGAGCCAGGCCCGGCTATGAAGGTGGGATCCGCGAACCAGGCTCTCAACGACCCAAGGTGCCCAGCAACGTCTGTGTTGGATAGATGATATAGACGCATTGCTTGTACATGCGCTACTCTTCCATCCCGATCCCGCCCGACGATCCAAAAGGCCTTTCCAGGCGGAAGATGAGAACAGTCGGGACGGAAGCTTGGATATGTCGGTGACTTCCCGGGAAGTCTGCTGGTAATTCCAACGTACTCTTCAAAATCTTCGCCCATGGTAATGTGGAGGCCCATCTTGCGCCCCAACTCGTCTGCCGCACAGATGCACCTCGCAAGCTCTAGGGTTGTGACGTTGGTCTGCATGTCGATGCACCCCTCAGTGCGCTGAACACACCATAGGTTCTAGAGTTCGCGGGAAAGCACTGATACTACGGCATCTGGTAGTTGACGCGTCCGCTTATAGGCGGGAGTGACTTTTAGCATGAGGAACAGCAAGCGCACGGAACATAGGAGATCCGCTTCGGGATCGTCGCTCGTCCGAGCGCCACGCCGTAAAGGCGGGGCGCACACGGTCTTGCCAGGGGTGGCCCAACGTGCCGGCGCGAGCTGGAAAAAGATCGGCCAGGTCGCGTCGGTGGGGTGACTGCAAGATAGCGGCTAAACTTGAGGAATTGCTGCGTCGTAGGCAGTCGTCCGTGAAGAACTCGGAATGCTTTGATTCCGTTTAATAATTTCCCCTGATTTCAGGTGACAGATTGCCGAATTTCGTGGCTAGAGGCTGCGATTTCCGGCAAAATGATTGGTGCCTGCGTTGCGTGATTCGAGGCGATGACAAGCAACGCAAGGAGCGAAGGATGCGTCCAAAGGAACGGCGCGATAGCGGCCAGGCGGACCTGTTGCGGTCCCGGCTCGACCAGATCCTGAACATGGAACATGCACTGGTGAAGCTGGCGGCGGCGATCGATTGGCGCTGCCTGGAAGAGAAGCTCGGCGAGGTCTACGACGATGGCCCCGGCCGGCCGCCGCTGCCGACGCGGCTGATGGCGGGGCTGGCGATCCTGAAGTCGATGCACAACCTGTCCGATGAAGGGCTGTGCGAGCGCTGGCTGGAAAACCCCTATTATCAGCTGTTCTGCGGCGAGGAGTTCTTCCAGCACCGCCTGGTCTTCGACCGCACCTCGCTGACGCGCTGGCGCCTGCGCATGGGCGAGGAGCGGCTCATGGCGCTGCTCCAGGAGAGCCTGGCGGCGGCGACCCGGCTGGGGGCGGCCAAGCCAGCGGACTTCCGCGCGGTGATCGTCGACACCACCGTGCAGGAGAAGGCGATCACCTTCCCGACCGACGCCAAGCTGATGCATCGTGCCCGCGAACGGCTGGTCAAGCTGGCCAGGAAGCATGGCATTGCCCTGCGCCAGTCCTATGCGAGGGTCGGCAAGTTCGCGCTGATCAAGCATCAGCGCTATGCCCACGCCAAGCAGTTCAAGCGGGCCAACCGGCAGTTGAAGCGGCTGCGCACCATGCTGGGAGCGGTGATCCGCGACATCACCCGCAAGATCGGCGGCCGGCCGGGGCTGATGCAGCTCTTCGGTCTGCCGCTGTCGCTGGCCCGGCGTGTCAGGGACCAGCGCCAGCGTGAACGCGGCAGGAAGGTCTATTCCCTGCACGCTCCCGAGGTCGAGTGCATCGGCAAGGGCAAGGCGCACAAGCCCTATGAGTTCGGGGTCAAGGTCTCCGTCGCCACCACGCTGCAGCGCAGCCGCGGCGGCCAGTTCGTCGCTCACGTCAAGGCGATGCCCGGCAATCCCTATGACGGCCACACGCTGGCCACCGTCATCCCCGCGATCGAGACCTCGATCGGAGCCAACCTCACCAAGATCGTCGCCGATGCCGGCTACCGCGGCCACAGCGCCCCGAAGGGCAAGATGTTCAAGGTCCATGTCGCCGGCTACAAGCGCGGCCTCACCAAGGCCGTCAAACGGGCGCTACGACGCCGGGCCGCCGTCGAACCCGTCATCGGCCATCTCAAGAACGACCACCGCATGGGGCGCAACTTCCTGGCCTTCTCCGAGGGCGACGCCGACAACGCCGTGCTTGCCGCCGTCGGCTACAACTTCAGCCTCCTGCTCAACTGGCTGAGGCTTTTGTGTGCCTGCTTCCTGGCGCTGTTCGCCATCCCCGCAGCGACGATCCAGCCACGAACAGCCTAATCACCGCTCAGACGATCCGACTGGGCCGGGAGGCCTTTTTGCCAGCCCCGTCTTTCCGGCCCTGATCGTGATCGCCGTCAGCGAAATCGACGTTCTTCACAGCCGACTAGGCAACAGTTGCGGAACCGCTGCGTTCTTGATCTGCGTCGGCGTTGAGGGCTCGCCTCGGCCTTCGGCAATTTCCCTATCTGAGGAGCTTAACTCAAATTACCATCTATCAGTAAGGAATCCCCTACGTGACTCGCCCATTACGCGGCCATCTCGATATTCATTCCGCTTTCCATCCTAGCTGATTCTCGGCCTCTCACCAACTACTAGGGTGTAGTGTGGATTTCCCACGGCACCATCAGGTATTTTGCTGCCTGACGAATGATCCTCTGCTGGGGGAGCCTAATAGTGCCCGTTTTCCCTCGTCTGAGCAACATGCGGGTAGTTGGAGGCTTGTGTGGTTTTCGATTATATCGTGATCGGTGGCGGTTCCTCTGGATCCGTCATGGCGAGCAGGCTCTCCGCCGATGGACATCGCGTACTGCTCATCGAAGCCGGTCCTGATACGCCCCCGAATGCCGTCCCTGATGACATCCTGGATGGCAATCCAACACGTGCTTACTTCAATCCTGATTATCAATGGCCTTCACTCGACGCGACCACGGTCCGGGATGGCCGCAAGCCCATTCATTACGAGCAGGCCCGGGTGATGGGCGGCGGCTCCAGCATCAATGCCCAGGTGGCCAACCGCGGTGGTCCCGAAGACTACGATGACTGGGCCGCAAGCGGTGCAGCGGGCTGGAGTTGGGATGAGGTTCTACCATATTTCCGTCGCCTCGAATGTGATCTGGATTTTGGCGGTGAATTTCACGGCAGGGCTGGTCCCCTGCCAATCAGACGAGTGCGGCAATCAGATTGGTCCGGCTTTATCCGAGCAGTATCGAAAGCGTATGAAAATGAGGGTCTCCATTTCAGGCCGGACTTCAACGGTGAATTTGGTGACGGATACTCGGTTGTTCCCTTAACTAATCGAAACGGGCATCGCGTTTCCGCTGCGATGGCCTACTTGTCCGAGAGTGTCCGCTCTCGACGCAATTTGACAATCTTGCCCGAAACGACGGTTGTGCGGCTGGCCTTTTCAGGACGCGCCATAACTGGCGTCGAGACGGAAAACATGTTCGGACGGCCGTCGTATCGCGCTTCGACCGTGATCCTCTGCGCCGGAGCCATCCACTCGCCCGCCATATTGATGCGCTCCGGGATCGGCCCGGCCGAGCAACTGACAAAACTCGGTATTCCGGTAGTTGCAGATATAAGAGGTGTGGGCCAGAACCTTCAAGAACATCCAGGGATCGCCGTTTCGGCGTATTTGAAAGTGGGCGATCGCATGGCACCCAATGTGAGCGGCCACATTCAGATGCATGCTCGTTACTCATCGGGCTACAATGGGTGTCCTTCGACAGACATGGCAATATCGGCGGTTGCCAAGTCGGCCTGGCACCCGCTCGGCAAGCGCCTCGGCTCCCTTTACGTGTGGGTCAACCGCACTTATTCGGCAGGAACCATCGTGCTCAAGGATCGCTCTCATGCCGTTGAGCCGGAGGTAGATTTCAACTGGTTGAGCGACCAGCGGGATGCCGAGCGACTGAAGCAGGGATTCCGTTTCGTAGCCAGCCTTCTGCAGCAAGATTCCCTGTCGGGGGTGGGGCTCGACCCGTTCCCGTCAGCTTGGAATGCGCGAGCCAAGCAGATTAGCAAGGTAAATTGCATTAATTCCGGGCTTACGTGGGTGCTGGCTCTGCTCATGGACAGTTCTCCACGCTTGCGCCGCGCCCTCATTAGGCATGTCATCACCGATGGTCATAGCATTTCAGATCTGATCAACAACGAGGAGCATCTGGATCGGTTTGTCCGACAGAACGTGACCGGCAATTGGCATCCAACGTCGAGTTGCAGGATAGGGCCAGCGTCGGACCCGGTTGCGGTGACCGATCCGTCGGGCCGGGTTCGTGGCGTTTCGGGCTTGAGGATTGCCGACGCTTCGGTGATGCCGTGCTGCCCCCGCGCCAATACAAACATTCCAACGATCATGGTGGCCGAAAAAATGGCTGATGCCATTTTGAAAGAAGACCGGGAATCGTCAGCGAAGAGGTGATCAAAACTTCATGAATGGGGGCGTGGCGGGTTTCGTCTTTCGCCAAGCGGATCAGTGCTGATGAGTTGTAAAATGCCAAACAATTCCCGAAGAGGTAGAACTTGCCGCCGCTTTCACTCCCGTCCCTATCAACAGACATACTGATGCTTGCTGTTCCGCATTGCCAACCCACTGAAGCGTGGCGGTCGTGGCGGGCAATCGTCTGTATCGAGATCGCAAGGCGAGACGGCTGCGGTCTACTACGTCCAGACCGCGGCCTAGCGTGAAATTTGGGCAGATCTTCGCGCATGTCGTCGAACAGGCTTTTGCTTTTGCAGGAAAGTTGCTTGTTGTCCCCTTTGCACTCGAGGGGTCATAAACCTTGTCTGTTGAAAGATGTTCAAGGGCTGCTAAATAACTGTGACAGTAATGCTGCATAGTGTTTATATATTTCATGTTGCAACTTCTGGAATTATAAGGGATATATCGGTGCGATAGAGAATAGATTTATGTATGCAGCGCAAGCTTTGGCTTAGATAACCCCACGTGGGCACAGCACCGACGAAGGAGCGACTATGACTACGCTACCGCGAATCTCATTGGCGAAACTGTCATCCGATTCAACGCGACGTGAAGAGCAACAGCGCTTACGCACGGCCTGCGAGGAGTACGGGTTCTTCTACCTTATCGAGCACGGAATCCCGAAGGAGCAGATCGCAGAAGCGATCGACGCTTCCCGGCGTTTCTTCGCGCTGCCACTGGCTACGAAGGAACGCTATGGCCACGCCTTTCAAAACGTCCACCCCACCACCGCCCGTGGATACAGTCCGTTGCACGGCGAAATGCTACATCCAGAGGCCGGCCCGGATCCGAAGGAAATGTTCGACCTCGGAATCGAGAATGAAAGCGACCGGCGTCCATTCGCCGGACGCACACGCCTTCCGGATGATGCCTTGGCTCCTGGTTTCGCGCGAAGCTTGCTTGCTTTGCAGGCTACCGTGCTCAATGGGGTTGTGCCGCAGCTCGGGAACGCGCTGGCCGATCTGCTTGATATGGAAAAAGGCTGGTTCCGACGTCATTTCAGCCCGCCGACGGTTCTGCAACGCGTGATCCGGTACCCGTCTACTGGCGGCGCGGCCGCTAAGCATACCGACAATGGCTTCTTCACGCTCCTGCTCCAGGAGGAACTCCCTACTCACTCCTTGCAGGTGTGGTTCCACGGGCGTTGGATCCCGGCGCCGAGCCTCCCCGACAGTCTCGTGGTCAATCTGGGCGACATGCTTCAGGTGTTGAGCGATAACCGGTTCAAGAGTACGCCGCATCAAGTGGTGCACAGTGGTCCGGCCGAACGAATTTCCCTGCCCTTCTTTATCTATCCCGACATCGACGCTCGCCTGGCTTCGCGGCAAGGCAATCACACCTTTGGTGTCGCGGAGATGATGCTGCGAAACTACGAGTCAATATGGGAAAAGGGGAATGGGGCCGGGCGCGCGCGCGAGTTGCTGTAAGTGGCCGAATTCTCACGTTCGCAAGATTCACACAGGCGTCTAAGCCGAACGCGTTTGACGCGCTATGTATGTCGACAAGCTGCTGCGGCTACAGGTTTAGCACGAAGGCGCTTCGCAGCTCGTCCGATGGCGGCCTCGGTTTCCAGGACATCATGGGCCTACGTTTGTTGTGGTGCCGCTTTTTGACAAGTGCCTCGAAAAGGACCTTTTCATGCATATCCTGGAAACGACACGGTTAATCCTCAGGCCGCCCTCGCATGGCGACGAGCTTCTTCTGCATGGACTTCATAGCGATCCGTTCGTGGCAAACGCTATCGGGGATGGAGCCTGTCCGACGAGAGAGCAATCGAAAGCCGCATTGCTTCGGTTCATGAATGATTGGCAGCATAACGGTTTTGGTTTTTGGATGGTGTTCGTCAAAAGTGAAGGTCGGTCGAAATTCGCTGGTTATTGTGGGTTGGCGTGCAGCGGCCAGAATCTACCCGAAGATCCGAACAACGTGGAACTTGTATACTGCGTCCACCTTGCGGCCTCGGGGAAAGGGATCGCCCCCGAGGCTGGCAGGGCAGCAATCCGATTTGCATTCGAGTATTTGGCGCTTGAGCAGGTCACTGCATTCATTCGCCGAACCAACACGCGTTCGCTTCGCGCAGCTCCGAAAGTCGGACTTTGCTACATCCGAGATAGAATTTACAACAATATGATGATGGGATATTTTGAGGCTGCTCCTGTAACGGTGGTCAAAACAGAAGTGTTACGCGTTTCTCCCTGCGCGAAGTAAAAGCTATTCCAACTGGTTAGTGCTACGACCGAAGCCCATGGCGAGTAAGCTGCTTAACTCAAGGGCCTTACCAGAATGGCTAGACTGACGGGCGCGAGGCCAAGCCGCCGCGCAGAGGACTACACACCGATTGATGTGCAGGATCCGCGCTTCGACCCACCCCATTATCTACAGGCCTGAACGCAGGCAAGACTCTAGGGGATCCGTCCGCATGAGCAAGGAGAGTGCCGCTATGCCCAATAAATGCTCGCCTTCGAAGGGTTCGACCATCGCGATTTTTGAGCGCCTCGAGTCTGAGGTGCGCGGCTACATTCGATCGTTTCCGATCCTGTTCGACCGCGCGGTTGGCACTACCCTCATAGATGCAGACGGTCGTGAGTATCTCGACTTCTTCGCTGGAGCAGGCGCCCTCAATTATGGGCACAATAACCCGGCCTTCAAGCAACCGTTGCTGGATTACATTGAGCGCGACGGAATCGTGCACGGGCTTGACCTTGCCACCAGCGCGAAGAAGGCCTTCATCGAGGTCTTTGAACGGTGTATTCTGAAGCCACGTGGTTTGAATTACAAATTGCAGTTCACTGGACCCACGGGTACAAACGCGGTCGAGGCGGCACTGAAGCTGGCCCGCCAAGTGACCGGCAGGTCGAACGTCGTCGCCTTTAGCAATGCATTCCACGGCGTCAGCTCTGGATCATTGGCGGCGACCGGAAACAAAGAATACCGCAGTGCCGCAGGCTTTCCCGTCGCGCACGTTACATTCCTACCTTATGATGGTTACCTCGGCCCCTCAGTTGACACTCTCGATTACTTTGAGAAGCTTCTCAACGATCCTAGCAGCGGGCTCGATAAACCTGCCGCGGTTATTTTGGAGGCGGTCCAAGGTGAAGGAGGCATCAACCCTGCCAGTTTTCAATGGCTGCAACGGCTGCGTGAGCTGACCTCGCGACACAAGATCCTGATGATCCTCGATGACATCCAGGCGGGTGTCGGTCGCACCGGCAAATTCTTCAGTTTTGAAGCGGCTGAGATCGTCCCGGACATCGTCACTCTGTCAAAGTCCTTGTCGGCGATCGGAACGCCGATGTCCCTCGTTCTTCTGAAGCCCGAGCTGGATGTTTGGTCGCCTGGCGCCCACAGCGGTACGTTCAGAGGCAACAACCTTGCTTTCGTTACTGCTCGCGCGGCGCTTGAGACCTATTGGGCCGACTCCAAGTTTGAAGAGGAAATCGCGAGTAAGTCCGTCATTCTAGCGGAGGAACTCGAGTCAATTGTGAACGATTTCCCTCGCCTTGGTTTGAGTGTGCGCGGCCGCGGATTGATGTACGGACTCGTATCTCAAAAGCTCCACTCATTACCGGTCCAAATCTCCCGCGAGGCTCTTCATCGCGGTTTGGTGATCGAGACTTGTGGTGGGCACAATGAAGTGCTTAAGTTCCTTGTCGCTCTCACCATTGACGACGCTGACCTGCGCCGGGGTTTGTCAGTCGTTCGCGACTGCATTGGGGCGGTGCAGGAAAACATTGCATTGGACTCCCGCGGAGGAGCGACCCGAACACCGACCGATTGAATGGACCGAATATTCGGTCCATTGAAAGGGAAAACCGGGAACGGCGTAAAAGTGGCCCCTCAAGACGAAAAGAGGCAGGCCGCTGATTTGACCGTTTGCCGGCCGTGTTGACCTCAAATCTGCATGGGGAGCAGGCCGTTAATTCTGGCGGACTGCCTTGAGGATGCGTTGTGGTACGCGAATGTGATCTCGATCGAGCCATCGTGGAGCAATTCGGCCGGGCCATCGGCTGCAGCCTCGTCCATCTCGTCATGCCGACCCTGTGCGTGTAGCACGACAGGCAGGCGAGCACCGCGTGGGACCGGCGAAGGGCGGCTTGGCATAAGACACCC
>NZ_CAUM01000171.1 GCF_000350085.1 Mesorhizobium metallidurans STM 2683 | reverse complement strand
CCCCTGAAGAGCCTGCTCGCGGATCGCCTGCGCAAGGAGAACGCGGAACTGAAGAGGAAGCTCGGGCTTTAGTAACCCTGAATCGCAGATCGGAGCGCCAGAATTCTTGTCCGACGCGCTATCCGAGAGCTCATAGTTTACGCGTCCTATCTGCGCTTCGAACCGCACCAGCTGGTCTCGACGCGGCTGGAAGGCATCATCGGCGAAATCCCGCATACGCCGCTCGATCAGGCTGTCGCCGAGGCTCTGAAAGATATCGGCATCGCAACAGTGAACGGCGTTTCCAAAGCCGCCTGAACGCAACGTCGAAAAGGGACGCCTAAGCTTAGAGCCGCCCCATCAGCAGCAACAGCAGAACCACCACCTGCACCACACCGACAATGCCTGAAGGTCCGTAGCCCCAGGAGCGCGAATGCGGCCAGGCCGGCACCGCGCCGATGAGGACAAGGATCAAGATGATGATGATAATGGTGCTGATCGGCATGAGACATTCCCGGCATTTGCTTCAGGGCAATGCCCTCGCATTGCCGGGGAAACAATGCAAAAGGCCGCCTGGTAGTTCCAGGCGGCCTTTGCCGGTCGAAACGACAAACCTGTCTATTCGGCGGCTTTCGGGAAGGCGATTGCCGGCTCGGTGCCGGTGTCCGCTGTCGGCGTGTCCGACGAGATCTCGCCCTTACCGCGGCGGAACAACCGGCTGATCAAGCCGCGCCGTGCGCCCGGCTTGACCTTGGCACGAGTGAACACCATCAGCATCGACGGCGTCACCACCAGCGTCAGCACCGTAGCGAACGACAGGCCGAAGACGATCGCCGAGGACAGCGAAATCCACCATTGCGTCGACGGCGCATTGATCGTCGTCTCATGATGGAAAATTTCCAGCCCAAGGCCGAAGGCGATCGGCAGCACGCCAAGGATGGCCGACACTGCCGTCAGCACCACCGGGCGCGCACGCTCGCGGCAGGTCTGCAGCACGGCGTCCATCTTGTCCCAACCCTCTTCGCGCAGCCGGTCATAGGTGTCGATCAGCACGATGTTGTTGTTCACCACCACGCCGGCAAGCGCGATGACGCCGATGCCTGACATGACGATGCCGAACGTCTCGCCTGTTATCAGCAGCCCGAGGAACACGCCGATCGTCGCCATGACCACGCAGGACAGCACCAGCCAGACGCTGGTGAACTTGTTGAACTGCGCTAACAGCACCAGGAAGATCAGGAAGATCGCCGCCCCGAAGGCCTTGCTGAGGAAGGCGCTGGCTTCGGCGCTGTCCTCGTTCGAGCCGGCCAGCTTCCAGCGGATGCCGCTGCCGAGATTCATGTCGGTGACGGCCCGGGTGACCTCCTGCTGCACGGCCGCGACCTGGGCGCCGGCGGCAACGTTGGCCTGGACGACCACGGTACGCGCGCCGTCGATGCGGTTGAGGATGCCGACCGTCGGTTCGGGCTTGCGCACGACGAAGTTCGAGATCGGCACCGAGCCTTGCGAGGTTTGCACCCTAAGCTCGTCGAGCGTCGACAGCGTTCGCCGGTCCTCCGGCAAGCGCAGCCGGATGTCGACCGCCTTGTCGGCGCCGGCAGGCCTGTATTCTGAGAGCTTCAAACCGTTGGTGACAAGCTGCACCACGGTGCCGACCGAGGTCGGGCTGATGCCGTATTGTGCCGCCTTGGCCCGGTCGACCTCGAGCGCCCAGTCGACGCCGGGCGGCGGCAAGCCGTCGGAAATGTCGATGACGCCGGGCACCTTGGCGATGCGCGCCGCCACCGCACGCGCCTTCTCGTCCAATCCCTTGGGGTCGACGGCCGAAAGCCTGATCTGGATCGGCTTGCCGGTCGGCGGGCCCGCTTCCGGAACGCGGACCTCGACATCGACGCCGGGAATGCCCGCCATGACGCCGCGCAGATCGTTCAGGATATCGTTCGCGGATTTGCGCTCGCGCCAGTCGATGAACTCATAGTTGATGACGCCGACGACGTCTTCAGGCACATCCTGGCCGCCGCCCTCGGACTTGCCGACGCGTGTATAGACCGACTTCACGCCCGGCCAGCCAAGCAGCCGGTTTTCCGCGGTCTTCGTGGCGGCATCCATTTCGGCGAGCGAAAGATTGCCGCGGGCGTGCACATAGAGCAGGCCGTAGTCAGGCTCGACATTCGGGAAGAACTCGACGCCGGCGCCGTATTTCGAATAGGCAAAGCCGACACCGAACAAAAGCCCGACGGTGAGCAGAAGCACGGTGATGGGAAAGCGAACCGCCTGCTTGACCACCGCCATGTACCAGCCGTCGCGGTTGTCGTTCTCGTGATGCGGCGGCGCCTTGGCGAACAAGGCGCCCAGCGCCGGTGCAAAAACCAGTGCATAAAGCATCGAGGCCGAGAGCGTGACGATCAGCGTGATCGGCATGTATTTCATGAAGTCGCCGATGATGCCTGGCCAGAACAGCAGCGGCGAGAAGGCGGCGATGCGCGTCATCGTCGCGGCGATAACCGGACCGGCCATGCGCTTGGCGGCAAGCGCGAAGGCCTCTGCCTTAGGCATGCCTTCGCTCATCCGCCGCTCGGCGAATTCGGTTACGATGATGGCGTCGTCGACCAGCATGCCGACCGCCAGAATGAGGCTGAACAGCACGATCATGTTGATCGTGTAGCCCATCATGGCCAACAGCAGGATGCCGATCAGGAAGGACGATGGAATGGCGAGGCCAATCAGCAGCGAGGCACGGCCCGACAGCGCGTAGAGAATGACGATGAACACCAGGATCACGGCGATCATGACGTGGTTCTGCAGATCGCCAAGCAACTGGTTGACGAAGACCGATTTGTCCTGCGTGTAGGTGACGTGCATGCCTTCCGGCATGGTCTTTATGAAGGCATCGGACACGGCCCTCACCTGGGCGATCGTGTCGATCAGGTTGGAGCCGATGCGCTTCTTCACCTCGATGGCGATCGCCGGTTTGCCGTCGAGACGGGTCACCGTCTCGGCGTCCTTGAAGGTGGAGCGGACGGTGGCGATATCCTTGGCCTGCACGACGGCATTGGGGCCGGCGACGATCGGAAGCGCCGCCACGTCCTGCGGCGTTTCGATCAGCGACGGCACCTTGACCGCGTATTTGCCTTCGGATCCTTCGATGTTGCCGGCGGCGACAAGACTGTTGGAATCGCCGACGGCGCCGATCAGCTGGTCGAGCTGCAAGCCATAGGAAGACAGTTTCATCGGATCGATGACGACCTCGACGAGATCGTCGCGGGAGCCCTGCAGCGAGCCTTCGAGGACGCCGGGCACTTCCTCGATGCGGTCTCGCAGTTCGCGCGCCGCGGCGGCCAGCACGCGTTCGGGCAATTCGCCGGACAAGGTGACGACCAGCACCGGGAATTCGGAAATGTTGACCTCGGTGACGACGGGCTCCTCGGCCGCCTGCGGCAGGTCGGCCTTGCCGTCCTGCACCTTGGAGCGCGTATCCTGCAGCGCCGTCGCCAGGTTCGTCTGCGGCTGGAACTCGACCAGCACATAGCCGCCGCCCTGGAAGGCGGCCGAGCGCATTTCCTTGAGACCCTTCAGGCTTTTCAGCTTGCTTTCCATCGGCCGCAGCAGAAGGCGCTCGGAATCCTCCGGCGAAATGCCTTGATAGATCAGGCTGACATACATCATCGGGATCGGAACGTCGGGTTCGGCTTCCTTCGGCGTCGACTGATAGGCGACCCAGCCTGCAATCAGCAGGAAAACCAGGACCGAGATGGTCAGGCGGGCATTGTTGATTGCGAGTCTGACGATATCCATGACTTATGCCTGCTGTGCTTGTCGGGGAGTGGCGAACGGACTGACGTCGCCGGGCGAGGCCCGGCGCCGGCACGCCTGCGCTACTGCGTCCCGGCCGTGGCCTCGCCGATCAGCTTGTTGATGGTCGCCTGGTCGGCCTCGACCGGCTTGACCTCATCGCCTTCCTTCACCAGTTCCTGGCCGGCGACGATGATGCGCGCATCGGCCGGTATGCCGCCGAGCACGAGGCCGGTCGGCGTGTCGTCGACAAGGTCGATCGGGAAGAACGCGACCTTGTTGTCCTTGCCGACGGCGCGGATGCCGAGATCGCCCTTGTCGCCGAGCGTCACCACCGAACGCGGCAGCAGCACCGCGTCGGTCGGCAGCGCGCTGAGCTGGATTTCCGCCGTCATGCCGGCCGGCACGGAGCCATCGGCATTGGGGATCGCGACCTCGACACGGAAGGTGCGGGTCGCCGATGACGCGTCGCGGCTGATGTAGCGCACGGTGCCTTTCACGGTCTGGCCGCTGACCAGCCGGACATTGGCCTTGTCACCGATCTTGAGATAGCCGAGGTCGCGCTCGCTGATCTCGCCGCGCGCGATCACCGGATCGAGCTTGATGATGGTCGCCACCTCGCCGCCCTGCATGACGGAGCTGCCGAGTTCCACCGGCACCCGGTCGATGACGCCGTCGAACGGCGCCTTGACTTCGTTGCGGTCGAGTTCGGCCTGCGCGGTATCCAGCTGAGATTGCGCCTGGGTCAGATTGGAGCGGGCGGTGTCGAGCTGCAGCTTGGGCAGATTGCCGGTCTTGGCGAGCCGCTCGGCGGCATCGAGCTCGGCCGTGCGCTGCGCCACGAGCTGCTTGGCGTTGTCGACCATCGAGATCTTTTCTTCGGCGGCAAGCATCAGCACGAGGTCACCGGTCTTGACGTGCTGGCCTTGGCTGACCGGCAGCCTGTCGATGACGCCGGCGACCCGGGTTGCCAGCACCGCGCGTTTGTCGGCCTCGGTCAGCCCGGAAATGCGGATGGCGCGCGCATAGGTCTTGCGCGGCGGCGTCACCACCGCGACCGTGCGCAGCGGCGCCTTCGGTTCGGCTTGCGCCGTCTTCGGCTTGCTCGCGTCCGGCGCCTTGCCCTGCTCGACTTCGGCTGCCTTGGCCTTGTTGGCCGCTACGCTGCCGACCGACGAGAATTCGCCTGTCACCATCCACGCCGCGAAACCAATAAGCACAACAATGGCTGCAAGCTTGTGAAACCTGATTTTAGGCATCGTCATTTTTCCACGGCGGGTTCACCTCTGTATGAGGGAAGCGGTCCTCGTTGATGCCGGAGAGGAGAAGCCAGCCTAGGTGAAGCAGCAGTTGCGCGACCACGATCAGATGGCACAGAAGCTTGGCTTCGAGCGTGAACCGAGAACGGCGCCAGTCATAGACCACCGACGTCAAAGAAGCGGGCGTAAGGTCCATCCGCGAAGTGGAGCTGCAACTCATCAAAATTCTGCACCGTCTGGTCTAGCGCTCGCGTTTCCTGGCGCTGAAGGGTGGCGCGATCAGATAGCTCAATGGCCGGAGCGCCCAGGAAATCCCAAACCTTTCCCAGGCAAGCAGCGGGTTCGTGAAGGAGGCTCTCGTATTCGACTACAAGCAGGTGGCTCGGCGTGAAGGAGTGCTCGATGCGAGCGTGGAAATCGTCCGCGGCTTTGAAGTAAGCCTCGCAGTCAGCGATTGACAATCTGACGCGCGGCGGCCGAGCGGCGTCCGAACTGAATTTCAGCCACTGGCCGCTTTGCCTTGCCTGTGCAAAGGACCGTAGCGATTCCAATATGTTTCGGGTTACGAGGATGACCTTGAGTGCTGGCCAACGAGTCAGTTCAGCAAAAAAAGCTGGGCGATCGTGAAATTGGGGTTCATTGATCTTGCAGCCGATATGCGTCACGTTCCTGTAGTCTGGCGTGGGATAGCGCAAATAGGCTTGTTCGAGGAGCTCACGATCGGTGCGTAGCAGGCGATCCTTCTCGGGCCAATTGGTATCATACTCATTGAGCAACTCACCGTTGCTTAGTACGGTCGGATGCTCATTTAGCAATTCCTCCAGATAGTGTGTGCCAGTCCTTGGCATGGCAAGGATAACAAAAGGCTGAGGTGTCGGCGTGCGGTGTGTCATTGCTATGTGTTTCCAGCTAGTAGTGGTCGCGAGGGTTTGGGGCAGACCAGGGCACAACAAGCTCGGCTGCTATGTCTTGAACGGGGACTCGATTCGCCCTCATGCAACCGGACCGCTCCTAGACTTTTCGCGGCCGACATCGGCGGATGCTTGCGGCAATGGCTAAGTGGCGGCTTCGCTTTAGTGTTGCTGTGCCACGCAGCTTGGCTCCAGCTCTGATGGTAACCAGTTCGCGATCCATCGAGGCCTCCTTCTCGGGCCGTCGTCAGCAGCGTCAACGCATCAGGCGTCGACGAAACAGCGCAGCAGAGAGGAAAAACGGCAATACCGCATACATACAAAGTGCGCCGATATGCAGCCCGACGTTGTCTGCCGCGTGGCCAAGCATTACCGGACGGATCAGGTCGATAGAGTTCGCCAGCGGCGAGAAGGCCGCCAGGCGCTGAAAGGCGCCTGGCAGCTGGCCGACTGGAAAGACCGCGCCAGACAGGAACAGCATGGGTGTGATGACGAGCGTCTGATAGAATATAAAATAGTGGTAGCTGGGCGCGAGCGCGATGACGACCATTGCCAGGCTGGCAAAGGCGAAACCGGTGAGAGCGACGACCGGCAGCACATAGGGGACGGACGTCCACGCCGCATAGCCCAGGGTGGCAGCAACAATGGTAATTGCCGTGCCGGCCAGAAAGGCCTTGGTGGCTGCCCATGCCAATTCACCGAGAACGATGTCGCCCAGGGTAAGTTGTGTATGCAGGATTGCTTCCCAGGTGCCCAGGTCGCGCATGCGACTGAAAACCGCGTATATTGTTTCGAAGGTCGATGCGGTCATCGCGCCTGTCGCGACCATCCCGGCTGCCAAGAAGGCAATGTACGAGGCGCCTTCAACCCGACCTACCATTAGTCCAAGACCAGTACCGAGCCCGAAAAGGTAAATCATCGGATCGGCAAGAGTACCGAGAAGCGACGCAAATGCGACCTTCTTCCACGCCAGATAGTTGCGGCGCCACACCGCAATCCAGTTCCACGCGTTGGCGGGCAGTGCCGCCGCAAGACCTTCACGCATCATTCACTTCTCCATCTCGCGTCCGGTTAGCCGCAAGAAGACGTCCTCCAGACTTGGTGGGCGCTCCAAAATCCGCAGACCCGCGCGCCCGCGAAGCTGGACACGCACCTGCTCTGGATCGGGCGCATAGCAAAAGAGTGTCTCGCCGCTTACCTCAATGCGCTGAACGTACGGCTTAATCAGCGAAGTCAGCTCCTGCGGATTCCCGCCAAAGATCTCGATCACATTGCATCCAATATGTTCGTCTATCAGAGCATGAGGGCTGCCCTCGGCAATCTTGCGTCCCCGCTCCAGTACACACAGCCGATCGCATAGCCGCTCAGCCTCTTCCATGAAGTGGGTAGTCAAAATAATCGTCTTTCCGCTCGCCAGCAGAAAACGCAGCCGCTCCCAGATCAGGTGGCGGGCGTGCGGGTCGAGGCCGGTAGTCGGCTCGTCCATTATAAGGAGCTGGGGGTCGTTGATCAGCGCGCGTGCCAACGTTAGACGCCGCTTCATGCCGCCTGATAGCTGGCCGACGCGTGCGTCCGCCTTGCTCTCAAGGCGGGCAAACTCGAGGAGAGATGGAACGACCCGTTGAATCTCCCGTGTACTCATGCCGAAGTACCGCCCGAACACCACCAGGTTCTCGCGGACCGTGAATTCCAGGTCCAGGTTGTCGAACTGCGGAACGACGCCTATGCCCTTGCGGGCCAAGCGACTTCGAGCCGGCACCGGCACTCCGAGCACTGTGATCTTACCCGAGTCAGGCCGGGTCATGCCGAGGAGCATGCGCGCAATCGTGCTCTTGCCTGCACCGTTCGGCCCCAGCAGGCCGAAGCACTCTCCCGTACCCACGGCGAATGACAACCCGTTCACAACGAGCTTGCTGCCAAATGACTTGGTTACGTCGTTAAGGTCGACTGCTACATTGGACATGCGTCTATCTCAGGCTGAAACAGGCCAATCGGCCGGCCGGCTGCCTACGTTCGAGGTTCTGGTCCAGAGCAGCCGTATCTGTGCTGGTCCTTTGGGAAATGACAGCGGAGAAACGCGTGTCGCTCCCGTGCAAAAAAGGGTCGAAAGCCTACGATCGCATTCGGCTGGTTCCCGTTCCGATCGTTGATGCATGCCTAAGCTCTCGACGTATTGGCAACGAAAGTTATTCGGTCAGTCGGAGCTGTGAAGAACCCCAGGCTTAACCAGCTGTGCAGAATCGCGCGAACGATCCGCCGTACGATTCGAGCCGGCAATTCCCGGGCTGCCTGTACCATTTGCTCTGGTGATCGGGTTTGCGATGATGATCGGCTTCTTGCTCCCGTGGGGCTGGGTAGCATTTTTGCGCGACAGCCAGTCACTGTTGCTCAATGTACACAACGCATAAGCTTTCAAGGGAAGGAGGAGAAAGATGTTGATGAACGTGTGCAGAGAAAAGCCGAAAAACCGAGATTGGCGTGCACGAAAAGCTATCACGGTGCATCGAATGGTCGTCATGCCGGCAATGATCACTGCCGTTGGCCAAGGCACCGTATCTGTCAATGCGAGCTCTGCGAGCCCGGCTAGTACAGCGACGGCGAGCAACAATGGGCCGAGATTCTGTCCAATTACGTCCAACGTGAGATAGCGATCGAGGCTCGGCAACAGGCGCAGTGCCAGCAGCGTGTCGCGGAAAGTGCTTCGTGCCCATCGTAGTTGTTGGCGCAGATAGGGCCCCAGCTTATCCGGAACGACTGTCGCCGCGATCGCGTCCGGAACGTACTCGGTCCGAAAGCCTGCTTTCAGCATCAGGATGGTAAGATGGCGGTCCTCGCCGAAGTCGCTAGGCTTGCCCCTAAACAGCTGAGTCTCGTATTGATCTAGCAGCGACATCAGAGAAGAGCGGCGGTACATTGCACATGGGCCGCAACAGCACATGACCGCACCAAAGCGAGCCTGCGCAGCGCGCTCCTCGTTGCAGGCGAGCCAGTACTCCATGTCAATCAGCCGGGTCAACCAAGTGTCGCTCCGGTTGGATGCCGTCAGCTGGCCCATGGCGGCGCCGATCGCTGGATCTCGCATCCTTGCGGTAAGTTTCGCAATCACGTCGGGCTCGAGAGTCGTGTCAGAGTCGACGCTGAGCACGAAATCTCCAGACGAGCCACGGATCGCTGCGATCTGCGCCTTGCGTTTGCCGACATTGTGGGGGAGCTGAATAAACGTGAATCTGGGGTCGTCTACGTAGGCGTGATGCACCGGCGTGAGGGCCTTGCGATTTCCAGAACCGTCATCCACCACATAGACGTGCAGCTTTCCGGCGTATTCCTGGTTGGCAACCGAAGCCAGACAGGCCGAAAGTGTACGCGGCTCCTCATTGTAACAGGGGATAATGACATCCACGCTCGGCCAAAGGTCGGAGGCGAGCAAGTCGTCCGAGATTGATGCAACGTGTCCCGACTGCGCGTAAACCGCTTGCATACCTTTATAAACGGTCGAGAGCAGCGCATAACACGAAACGGCGACGGTACTGGCTGTGGTAAGCGGGTCCATAAGATCTCGTTTGTTCAATGATGTTGAGGAAGGGGTCGGACTGTGAATCCGCGGTCGTGCAGCGCTGGAATCAGGCGGGACAGCGCCATAACCGTCTGCTCGCGTGGATCGCTTTGAGAGCGCTCGCACCCGTCGTGCAGGAGCACAATCGCGCCCGGGCGGAGACCGGCAAGAACTGAATCGACAATCGAGTCGGCGCCGGGGCGAGACCAGTCTCGCGGGTCTACTGACCAATGCAGGGGTGCCAATCCAGTGCTCGCCGAGGCTGTGAGAACTTCTTCGGTCCAGCTCCCATACGGCGCACGAAAGTACCGCACCGCAGCGTGGGGGCACGCCATCATGATGGCGCTGTTCGCCTCAACGATTTCACGTTCAACTTCGCCGGGTGCGCATTTGGACAGGTCCGGATGAGTCATCGTGTGATTGGCCACTTCATGCCCATCTGCAATCATTCGCCGGATAAGCTCCGGCCGGTCTACAGCCGCGTCACCGATCACGAAGAACGTCGCCGGTGTCCGGTGTTGCGCCAGCAGGTCGAGGACCTCCGGTGTCCAAACGGGATCGGGGCCGTCGTCAAACGTGAGATAGACGCTGCGCTCTTCGGTGCCGTCAGCGCAGTCACTGGGCACTTCACATATACAGTCCAGATGTTTCATAGCTCCGGACCGTTCCGCTCGATGAAGGTGCCGGACGGCCACTCGTCCATCGACCGCCCGATCGGCGAGACCAGGACGAGATCGTCCTCCAAGCGTGTGGGCGGCAGGTCGGGATGTATGTCTGCCAGGGTCGAGCGGATGCGAACGTCCGGCACAATCTTCCCAAGCCCCGCATTGCAGAGCCTCTGAATATGATTTCGCATTTCGTGCCGAACCGTGCCGAAAGCGAATGGAACGCCCATCTGCTCCAGCGCTGGATACAGACTGCGCATCGACAAGCTGATGCCGAGGCCCTCAAGATCCCGACGCACCCCGTACAATCCGAGTTCGGCCACCAGCACGTCGATCTCGCCAACTTTGATGAACCGGCGCAGTAGACCGAGATGTGCCGCTACACCGTGCGCGTCCCTACCAATTGCGCGGAACTCTGGCCTCGCGCCGGCCCAACTGCGGCCGCCTTCGAATCGCCTTGCGGAGAAGGTGCCAGTCCCTCCATAGGTTTTGTGCAAGAAGTCTGAGAGCTCGACATGCTCATGCAGTTGCAACTCGTTTTCCCAACACAACCTCCACTGCACTTCAGAGCGCATGGAAAGACCTCATTCGTTCGTGTTTTCCTGAGGTAAGCGCCTAATGACGGGGAGCTTGTCGCGTCGAGCAGACGCGATATGGCTTTCGCAGATCACCGAGGAACTTTAGCCGCACTGGACATGCGATCCGGCCGACACCGGAAGGCGTACGCCAGAAATGCTGTCCGGCACCCACGCAAGCATTAAGTTCCTTTAGGGCTTGCTTACATCCTTGTAAGGTCCCTATGCGACGTTCAGCAAAACTGGTAAAATCGTTTGTTTCGATGAAAGGTATCCACTCGATGGATAGCCGCGCCCATGCGTTTCAAGGGACTTGATCTCAATCTTCTCGTTGTGCTGGACGCATTGCTGGCCGAGCGCAATCTCTCGGCGGCGGCACACCGCATAAACCTGAGTCAGCCGGCCATGAGTGCGGCCGTCGCCCGGCTGCGCGATTTTTTCGGCGATGAACTGTTCAGCATGAACGGTCGCGAACGTATTCTGACGTCACGTGCGGTAGCACTTGGCCCCGCAGTCCGCGACGCTCTCCTGCGCATCCAGTCCTCGATTATTTCGTCCGATCCGTTTGACCCAAATCGATCCGATCGCCGCTTCAGGATCATTATTTCCGATTTCGCCACGCTCGTTTTTTTTGAGAAAGTCGTGGAGCGTGTCGCTCGGGAAGCCCCCGCCGTCACGTTCGAATTGCTGCCTCTCGATGACAACCCAAATGAGCTCCTCCGGCGAGGCGACATCGACTTTGTAATTCTTCCGGATATGTTCATGTCGGGCGCGCATCCAAGCGTGGCGCTTTTCGATGAGAAGCTGGTATGCGTGGGCTGTGCCGCCAACAAGCAGCTGCCACGGCAGCTTACATTTGAGAGATACCTGTCGATGAGGCACGTCTGCGTCAGGTTCGGACGTTGGCGCAAGCCCTCCATGGAGGAACTGTTCTTGCTTGAGCACGGCCTGAAAAGACGTGTCGAAGTCGAGGTGCAGGGCTTCAGCATGGTGCCGCCAATGGTGTCCGGCACAGCTCGTATTTCGTCCGTGCCCCTCCGGCTGGTTAAGCACTTCGAAAAAACATTCCCCCTTAAGGTCGTCGAACTTCCGCTGCCGCTTCCCGTTTTCACCGAAGCCGTCCAATGGCTGGCCAACCACAACAGCGATCCGGCCAGCATCTGGATGCGGGAGATAATGGTGCAGGAAGCATCCCGGCTGGCTACTCCTGCGAATCCACGAGAGGCCCCCAGCGCTCCTGGACTTGTGTCGGCCGTTACCGCCCACTCTCATGTTGCCTGAGGCGACAGATCGTCAGCTGATTGGCAGGTGTTGCGCTTGCAGACTGTGAGACTCCCGGGGCGAGGAGCGGAACTCGAAGTGCATGTCTCTGGGTCGGGTACCGCGTCCGGATTCGCAGCTTGGCTGGCCTTGGTCTAGGCTTGCTGGGGCCATCGTGGGTTTATGCCGCGGGTGCGGTCGATGGTCGCTTCGAAGCTCTGGTTGGAGTTGTCAGCTGGCATACGCTTGGGTGCAGAAGAAGTTCTCGATCAGATGACGCTTCCAGATCGAGAGGCGGCGGCAAGGCGCGCCTCAGATCGTGCTGGATCACGATCTTGGCGCCGCGCTCGTTCAGATCGGCAATGATGGTGTTGCTATTGAACCCCGTGTCGGCGTTCGGATCGCCGAAGGCGACGCCCTTGATGGGCGGGCGAAACCCACCGTATCGAAGCGGCCTCCTGACAGGAGGACGAAGCACGCGAGTGCCGAGCGCATCGGTGAGGGCAAGGATCTTTCATGTCGACCTTGGGAGGGCCTGTGGCCTGGCTTTGATTCCCCCTTTGCGCTGCCGCGGCACGTGCATCAACTCATTCGCCCGGCCATGAGTGCAGCCGTGGCCCGGCTGCGGGATGAACCGTTTACGACAAGCGCCGCGGAGGTTTGATCCGCATTGCAGCACCACTTGCCCTGCAAACGCGGCGGTGAGACCTGTCGCGTGATGCCTACGACAAGGTAGGCTCCGGTCACCCCGTGCTCAGATCATGGCCATGCCGCCATTGACGTGGATGGTCTGGCCGGTGACGTAGGCTGCTTCATCGGAGGCGAGGTAGGCGACGGCGGACGCGACTTCAGCGCTGGTGCCCATGCGCCGCGTCGGGATCGCTGCCATGATCGCCTCTTTCTGCTTGTCATTGAGCTTTTCGGTCATCGCCGATTCGATGAAACCCGGGGCGACGCAGTTGACGGTGATGTTGCGGGTGGCGATCTCCTGCGCCAGCGACTTGGAAAAGCCGGTCATGCCAGCCTTGGAGGCGCAGTAATTGGTCTGACCGGGATTGCCGGTGAAGCCAACCACAGAGGTGATGTTGATGATGCGGCCATGCCGGCGCCGCATCATCGGATGGGTGAGTTCGCGGGTCAGCCTGAACACGGCGGTCAGATTGACCTCAAGCACGCTATCCCAATCGGCGTCCGCCATGCGCACGAACAGACCGTCCTTGGTAATGCCGGCATTGTTGACTAGGATATCAACGCCTTCGAGCTCGACCTCCGCCTTCTGGCCGAGCGCCTTGACCTCGTCGCGGTTCGACAGATTGGCCGGGAAAAGTTTTACCCGATCGCCGAGTTCGTCAGCCAAGGTCTCCAGTTTCTCGACGCGGGTGCCGTGCAGGCCGACAATGGCGCCCTGCGCATGCAGCACACGGGCGATCGCCTCGCCAATGCCCCCCGATGCGCCGGTGACGAGCGCCTTGCGGCCGGTCAATTCAAACATCTTTTCTCCTCATTCTTCAGGCCGGTGAATTCGGTCACCTCTGAGTGTCGCCGAGCCAGAAGTCTCGGCTCCAATGAGTGGCTTCCTCGCCGCTCCTGATCCGCGCCAGGACCCCTGCTGCGAGGTAGAATCGTCTATGCAGCCCAAACCGCGTTGGGCGAGTTCGCGCAATTGGCCGCGGCCGGCCTCGGCTGCGAGACCAGGCGCGGCTCGACCGACCTGACCACCTGGAGCTGACTGGTGGTGCACTGGGAGAGCCTTCAGACTGCCAGCAAAGCGACGGCGCCCGGAAGGGCTTTGCGGCAAACATGTCGGAGGCTTACGATACGTGTTTGAAGGCTAGAACTGAATTCACGCCGCCCATGGCAAACGCGTTGCTCATGGCCACACGCACCTTACGCTCGCGCGGCACGTTGGGCGTGACGTCGAGATCGCAATCGGGGTCTGGCTCGCGATAGTTGGCGGTCGGCGGTACGACGCCCTCCTGAATCGCCATCACACAGGCGATCATCTCAAGCGCACTCGCTGCACCTTGACAGTGCGCGTGGGTGGATTTGGTGGAAGAGACGGACATCGAATAAGCATGCTCACCGAAGACGCGCTTGATCGCCGCCGTTTCGATTTGATCGTTGGCCTTGGTGCCGGTGCCGTGCGCGTTCAGGTACTCGACGTCCTCGGGATTCAGTTTCGCATCGGCAAGGCAGGCGCGCATCGCGCGCTCCGGCCCGTGAACTGCCGGCGCGGCGATGTGGGAGGCATCGGCAGACAGGCCGATGCCGGCGACCTCGGCAAGAATCGTTGCACCCCGGGCGGTAGCATGCTCATAGCTTTCCAGTACGGCCATGCCCGCACCTTCGCCCAGCACCAGTCCCTTCCGGTCGGCGGAGAAGGGCCGGCAAGTATCCGGAGCGAGCACGCGCATCGCTTCCCATGCCTTCACCATCATAAACACGAACGGCGCGTCGCTGCCTCCCGCAAGCATCACGTCGGCCCGGCCGTACTTGATCTGGTCTACGGCCGAGGCGATCGCATGATTGCCCGATGCACAGGCGGTGGTGACGCCGAAGACCGGCCCGCGAAGGCCGAGGCTCATGCTGACTTGGCACGCAGCCGCGCTCGGCATCGCCTTTACTCCGGAGAACAGATCAACGCGGGACGCTCCCCCCAAAAGGACGTCGCGGTAGCCTTTTTCGGTCGCATCGTAGCCGCCGAAGGCGACGCCCACTGTTGCGCCAAAGCGATGGGCATTGCCTTCATTGCAGGAAAGTCCGGCCTGTCGCATGGCTTCGCGTGCTGCAAGCACGGCAAGCAGGCTGAAACGGCCCATGGCGAGCAGCTGCCTGGGGTCAACGTCGTGCTCAGGCAGCGTCTTGATCTCGGCGCCGATCGTGCCCTCCAGCCCGTGAAGCTGTGCATTGACAATGGGACCGATGGCCGATCGGCCCTCGCGCATGCCTCTCCAGATGGAGCCGACATCGGTGCCCAGTCCGCACAGCCCGCCCAGTCCGGTGATAACGACCCGCCGATCCATTCAAGCCGCCTTGTTGAGCAAGCCGCGGATGGCTTCCACCATGTCGCCGACAGTTTGGAGATCAGACCACGCCTCGGCCGAGTTCATCTCGATCTTGATGCCGTAGGCCTGTTCGAGATCCCAGAGCACGTCCGCCAATCCCAGTGAATCGATGCCGAGCCCAGTCACTTCCGTCGCAGTGGTTATTTCGCCGACGGATGCTGCAGTCGTTCCCTCGGCGTTCTCCGATTCGACGCGCTTCCTGATTATCTCTACGATTTCCGTTGTAAGTTGATCAGACATTATTTGTTTCTTTCCATTTCAGCTTGTTTTTACGTTGGGGTGACTTGACTCCTGGGCAGCGCGCGTCCGGGAAACTAGCCATTAAACTTGTGCAACTGACAAAGCTTAATGCTCATACCAGCCGGATGAGTCCGGCTGGTCTGCGGCGCAGGCTGCGATGGCGAAGAACGTCGCCGGGAGCCGATTTTGCTAACCACTCGGGACAGATATGTAGTCCCGGAGTTTCATAGCTCCGGACCGTTACGGTCGATCAGCGTGCCGGAAGGCCACTCGTCCATCGAGCGTCCAATCGGCGAAACCAAGACGAGCACGTCCTCCAGGCGCGTGGACGGCAGGTCGTGATGCACATTTGCGCGGCTCGAACGGACGCGGACGCTTGGCACAATGGTGGCTAGGCCCTCTCTGCAGTACCTCTCAACATGGTTGCGCATTGCGTGCCGAACCGTGCCGAAAGCGAATGGAACCCCCATCTGCTGCAGGACTGGATACACCGTGCGCATTGCAAAGCTGATTCCGAGCTTCTCAAGATCCTGACGAACGCCATACAGGCCCAACTCAGCCACTAGGACATCGACCTCGCCAACCCTGATGAAGCGGCGCAGAATACCGATGTGTGCCGCTACGCCCTGAGGGTCGCTGGCAATAAAGCGGAGTTCCGGTCTTGCGCCGGCCCAACTGCGGCCACCTTCGAATGGCTTTGCGCCGAAGGCTCCGTTTCGTCCATAGATGTTTCGGAAAAAATCGGAGAGCTCGACATGGTCGGCCACTTGCAAGTTATTTTCCCAGCATAACCTCCACTGCACGGCAGAGCGCATGGAAGATTTTCTCCTTTCGGGTTGTCCTTAAGACGCTCATCGCGGCATAGAGGCAGCGGGTGATCGGTGCGTCAGGTGTTTGTCCATGCGAGATTTCAGCACAATGATAAAATCGTTTGTTTCGATGGAAGGTATCCACTCTATGGATAGCCGCAGAAATGCGTTTCAAGGGGCTTGATCTCAACCTTCTCGTCGTGCTGGACGCATTGCTGGCCGAGCGCAATCTCTCGGCGGCGGCACGCCGGATAAATCTCAGTCAGCCGGCGATGAGTGCGGCCGTCGCCCGGCTGCGCGATTTTTTCGGCGATGAACTGTTCAGCATGAGCGGCCGCGAACGTATTCTGACGTCACGTGCGGCTGCACTTGGTCCCGCAGTCCGCGACGCTCTCCTGCACATCCAACGTACGATTATTTCTTCGGATCCGTTTGACCCGGCTCGATCCGATCGCCGCTTCAGGATCATTATTTCCGATTTCGCCACGCTCGTTTTTTTTGAGAAAGTCGTGGAGCGTGTTGCCCGGGAAGCCCCCGCCGTCAGCTTCGAATTGCTGCCTATCAACGATAGCCCCGATGAGCTTCTCCGGCGCGGCGACGTCGATTTTGTAATTCTCCCGGATTTGTTCACGTCGAGCGCGCATTCAAGCGTGGCCTTGTTCGGCGAGAGGCTCGTATGCGTCGGCTGTCCCACGAACAGGCAGCTGCCACGGCAGCTTACATTCGAGAGATATCTGTCGATGAGGCACGTCTCGGTCAGGTTCGGACGTTCGCTGATGCCGTCCGTCGAGGAATGGTTCTTACTTGAGCATGGTCTTAAAAGACGTGTCGAGGTGGCCGTGCAGGGCTTCAGCATGATCCCACCCATGGTGTCCGGCACAGCTCGTATTGCGACCATGCCCTTCCGGCTGGTTAAGCACTTCGAAAAAACCTTCCCCCTTCAGATTGTGGAACTTCCGCTGCCGCTTCCCGCTTTCACCGAAGCCGCCCAGTGGCCGGCACTCCACAATACCGATCCGGCAAGCATCTGGATGCGCGAGATAATGATGCAGGAGGCATCTCGCATGGCTGCTCCGCTGTGACAACACGGGAGGCTTTAGGCGCCATTCCATTTACTACCTCCGCGACCAACTGCTTTCGCGTCGACAGCACGCGCTGGACGAAATCAATGCTGGCGGCAAGCGCGCCCGCGAGCTCGTCCAACGTGCGCACTTCCTCGACCAGCTCGAACGAGAAGGGTCCCGCGTAGCCATCGTCAAGCAGCGCCTGGATCTGACTGCCATTGTCGGAACCTCCAAGAAAGCAATCCGGGTAAATCCAGAAGGTCGGGTCGTTCACGCCTGAAATGTGCACCAGTCCGGTAAGCTCGCCAAACAAGGACGTCTCCCCAGCCAGGGTATGGTGAAAAGTATCGTGCATCAGGCGGAACACGGACTGGCCATCAACCGCGGCAATGGCATCGGCCGCTTCCTTCTTTGATCGAAGCGAGCAGGTTCGAAAGCCCAGCGGCTCGATCAGGCCGACAAGACCGCGCGACTGGAGGATCGGCTTGAGCGCGTTTAGAGCGAAGCGGAGACTGTCATGGCGCTCGCCAGTGCTGGCCCGCGAGCCGTGGTTGACCGGCACCAGCACGACCGTCTTAGCCCCGCACGCCGCCGCGTAGTCGGCCAGCTTGTTCGCCTCCGCCCGACGGGTGGGAGTCCAGTCGTCGAAGCGCTGCAAGGCGTTCATCGAGGTTATCGTGACGCCGGCTTCGGTAGCGGCAGAGCGGACCTGCGCAGCCGAAATGGCGTGTGTAACAGGATTGCTGAAATGATGGTCACGGATTTGAACATCGGTCAGGCCCTGATCACGCGCAACTGCGAAAATTGCACTGACGTCGACCGATGGGGCCGCCATGTCTTCGAGCGCAAAGCGGGGAGATACCTGGCGCATGGGCGGAGCTTTCCTTCCAGAAATGCGGCGCCAGTCTTGTCTGGCTTCTCCGCGCGCCCCACTGCAGGCCGATGCACAAACCTGATTGGAGCAGGCTAGTCAATCGAGCGATTCTTGCATTTATGAAAGGAATGTCGGCCATGGCGATAGATCACATCATTTCAGATGTTTTCCGGCAGATAGATGTCAAACGGCAGAAATGTCTGCCCCGGCGTCTCCGCCGTGCCGGTCTTGATGGCGCGATCCATCAGCAACATCAGCTCCTGGCAAAGTCGGCGCAGTGGCGTGGCGACCGCCATCGTGATGATGTCATCAGCGAGGGCCTCCCGTGACTCCGGCGTGATTTCATTCACGATCGCCACGAGATCCTGACCTTTGCCCTCTTCCCGGAGCGCTGAGATAGCGCCCTCCATGCCACCGCCGGCCACGTAGAAGCCGACGAGCTCAGGTTCCCGCTGCATAAGGTCCAGCAGCGCCTCGTAAGTGATCTGTCGTTTCTCAAGGTTCACGAGCGTATCGAGCACCTCGAATGCTGGCTCGTTCTCACGGAAAAAAGAACGAAAGCCGCTTTCCCGTAGCTCGTGACCCTGGAAACGGTGGCTGCCGACAAACACCGCCACCTTGCCAGGCCGTTTAGCGGCCTTGGAGAACATCCAAGCTGCCGTCCGCCCGACCCTGCGGTTGTTGAGACCGATGTAACCCTCGCGCACGCCAGCGGCGAAGTCAGAAAGGAGCGAGAAAACCGGGATGCCTTTCGCCTTGAGCTCCTCGACTGCTGCCGTGATCTTCGGGTGGTCCGGCGCCACCATGGCGATCGCGTGGCATCGGCTACCAAGATCCTTAAGGAGGGTGGTCAGGTCCCCGGGCAAATGTGATGGCGCGAATTCGATGAGCGGAATGCCGTGGAAGGACTGGGCCGAACTCACCGACGCTTCGACCTCGCGCGCGAACTCCTGGTAGAAATGCTGGGCCGGTTTTCTCAAGATGAAGCCTAGCCGGTAGCGCGGCAGATCCCGTTGCAAGCGCTGTTTGATGAGACCCGCAGCATGATAGCCGATCGCGTGGGCGGCCTCGTGGACCCGCCGCGCGGTCTTCTCCCGCACCGGCAGGCGAGCGTTCAGGACCCGATCGACAGTCGCCACGCTCACCCCGGCTTCGCGGGCGAGATCGACAATTGTGGGGCGCTTTGCCGTCGCTCCAATTCTGATCGGCTGTCTCTCTGTCATCCGGCGCATCCCAGCGACGGTTCGGGGCGGCAAAGTGAAAATTTCGGCATCCTGCACGATCGACAGCCTATCCAATGAACGGCGCTCCAGGCGCAACCGCGCGGGTGTCGATCTACGGTTCGTTTCGATAAGGCGTCCATATTTCTTGTACTCACCGCATTTGGCGCTTCTGATCTGTGGCCCGCGAAGCACTGTTTAGAGCCAGCGAGCCGATTGTTTCGTTCGGATGTTAGCCCGGCGACTGGATTAGTCGCGCTGCAGCAATCTTGCTGGGGCGGATGGCCGGTTTAATCTCTCGGCAAGCTCCCGCAGAAGGCAGCTTTCATGCGCGCTTCGTCCAATTCGCCTTCCCAGCGGGCGACAACGAGCGAGGCCACCGCGTTGCCGACTACATTCGTCAGCGCTCGGCATTCGGACATGAAGCGGTCCACGCCAAGGATCAGAGCCATCCCAGCAACGGGAACGCTCGGGATTACGGAGAGCGTAGCGGCCAAGGTGATAAAGCCGGCGCCTGTTATACCTGCGGCACCCTTCGAGGAAAGCATCGCGACAAGCAATAGGAGGACCTGGTCGGAAATCGACAAGTGCGTGTTCGTCGCCTGGGCGAGGAAGAGGGCGGCAAGCGTCATGTAGATATTGGTGCCGTCCAGATTGAAGGAATATCCAGTCGGGATAACGAGACCCACGACAGAACGCTTGGCGCCGGCCTTCTCCATCTTTTCCATGAGCGAGGGCAGCGCGGCCTCCGAGGAGGACGTTGCCAGGACCAGCAGCAGCTCTTCCTTGATGTAGCGCACGAGAGAAAAGATCGAGAAGCCGTTGTATCGGCAGACCGCGCCGAGAATCCCGAATACGAAGAAGAAGGCAGTGAAATAGAACGTCGCGACCAGCATTGCGAGGTTGGCCACCGAACCGATGCCATATTTGCCGATGGTGAAGGCCATGGCGCCGAAAGCGCCGACGGGCGCGGCCCTCATCAGAATGCCGACCAGCTTGAACACCGGCGCAAGGAGCGCCTGAAGCAAAGAAAGCACAGGCTTGCCCGTGTCGCCGACCATCGCCAGAGCGATGCCGAACAGGACCGAGAAGAACAGGACCTGCAGGATGTCGCCTTCGGCGAAGGCACCAACGATCGTTATCGGGATGATGTTCATCAGAAAGCCGGCCACGGACTGCTCGTGGATCTTCGCCGCATAGCCCTTCACGGCCTGAACATCGAGCGACGCCGGATCAATGTTGAGGCCAGCACCTGGCTGAACGACATTTGCGACTATGAGACCGACAACCAGTGCGAGGCTCGAGAAGGTGACGAAATAGATCATCGCCTTGCCGGCGACCCGGCCAACCTTTTTGAGGTCGTTCATGCCGGCAATGCCGGTCGTGACGGTTAGAAAGATCACTGGTGCGATGATCATTTTCACGAGCTTGATGAAAGCATCGCCGAGGGGCTTCAGAGCCTCTCCGGTCCCCGGACAGAAATAGCCCACTGCGACACCGAGGGCGATGGCGGTAAGCACCTGCACGTAGAGCTGGGCGTAGAAGGCCTTGCGGGGCGTGGGACCCGCGCTTCGGATTGGTGGAACCAACAGCTTTTCTCTCCCTGACCGGACGGGGTGGGGCTCCTCCCTTCCCGCGCTTCTCCCATCGCGGCGCTCCGGTCAAACGCTGCTGCCATCTCAGCCGCAAGCGTTGTGCCAAGTGGAAACCCGCGCCCAATTATGCGTATTCCGCCGCTCGGTCACGCAGCTTCAGTGAGGCTTGTGCGGGTTTCCGCACTGGTTGCCTCCATTCTTGGCGAAATTCCGCACCTAAGGCTCCGGCAATGGTCCGTGTCTGAAGCAATAGGTCGGTAGAGCACGGATGATACAACAAGGGCGCGTTGCAACCATTGCTTTTGCCCGGCAGAGCGGCCGCCGGTCGGTATCTCTGGGGTCCCGATGTGCCCCTCCTTTCTTTGTCTTGTTTGCGACTGACCGCGCACCGGTGTGGAGGATTCCCTACACAACCGTGCTTCGCCGCGCTCCCGTTGCAGCCGAGTGCGTCTCGAAGGGGCAGTGGAGAAGACCGGTGATTCCGCCAGTCCTGGGGCGCAACGGTGTGATTCAGGAGATGCTTCGTAGCACGAACATAAGCCGCGCTCGAAGACAACTTTGCGCCATGGCATGCGCCGCAGCGTGTTCTATTGTCAACGGCATCAATAGCGAGGGTAT
>NZ_CAUM01000172.1 GCF_000350085.1 Mesorhizobium metallidurans STM 2683 | reverse complement strand
TTCGTCGGTCAGGTTGACCTGATCCTTGGCGCCGGGCCCTGCCGTCGGTGGCTGCGGCGGCCGACCGCCCGGCTTGCGGCCCGTCTTCCGCGCCTTCTCCGCGCGGGCCCTCATCTTCGCTTCATGATCGGCCTGCTCGCGCGCGAAGCGCTCCTTGGCCCGCGCCTCGATCTTCGCCTTGGCCTCGGCGATGCGGGCCAAGCGCTCCTCGCGCCGGGCCAGCTCTTGCGGCACCGACATGCCGTCCGGCGCATCCGCGGAATCGGCAGCCTCCGCCAGCGCCATCAGCTCCTTGACCTCGGCCTTCAGCTGCGCCTCGAGCTTGCTGGCATGCTCATAGGACAGCGCGCTGTGCCGGCTGGCGTTGGCGTGAACCTTGGTGCCGTCCAGCGCCACCGTGCCCAGCTTGAGCACCCCGGCCTCCCGGGCCAGCATCAGGACCTGGACGAACAGGCCTTCGATCTCCCTGAGAAACCGGCGCCGGAAGGTGGCGATGGTGTCGTGGTCGGGATGGTCGTTGGCAGCGATGAAGCGGAACGCCACCGAATCGTAGGTGGCGCGCTCCAGCTGGCGGCTCGAGAACACCCCCGTGGCGTAGCCGTAGACCAGAAGCCCCAACAGCATGCTCGGGTGATACGAGGCCGAGCCCGAGCCGCGATAGGCCTTGACCATCGCCGACAGGTCGAGCCGCTCGATCACCTCCACAACGAAGCGCGCCAGATGCCGCTCGGGCAGCCATTCATCCACCGACGGCGGCAGCAAAAACCCGGTCTCGCGATCAACCTGGCGAAAGTTGCTCATCACCGCACCAGTCAAAAATGGCAGAATCAATCAATGCAACTGAATCTCATCCAAGGCCTCGGCTCAAGTCCGACAGGCTGCTAGTGATCGATGAAGCCGACGCGCAGACACTGAACTTCCACTACCCGGTCGTGGGTTAGGCTTGAGCTCGGTGCGCGCGGCGATCCTTGGCCTCCGCAGCCCCGCCTAATTCCGGACTGCACACTGGAATTGACGGCGACCTGTGCCGGGGCAGCGTCATCCCAACGTCCGATCCTCTCACCACTCTTTCCTTTTGCGGCCGCTCAAAGGCAGGTTTTCAACCAGGAGGAAGCCACCCGAGGGTCTCGACGAAGCCGGGGAGGTCGGCAGCGCCACCGACACGACTTCACAATATCGACCGGACGCGCTCCCACGCCTTTTGGAGATGACATCCCAGAATCTTCGACAATCTATCCTTGTCGCGCAGTTCAAGTGCGGCGATCATTTCATTATGCTCGGCCACGGCGGCAGCCCAATTCTCCGGACCCTCATGGCCGACGAAGCGGATGCGCTTCAATCGCGTCTGCAGTGTGCCATGGATATCGATCAGCGTCGTATTGCCCGACAAGGCAACGATCATGGAGTGTATCTGCTGGTTTAGCTTGTAATATTGCATGCGATCCTTGGTCTCATAGCATCGGATCATTTCGTCGTGGGTTGCCCGAATTGCCGCGACCTGCGCGTCCGAGGCGAGATCACAGGCCAATCTTCCTGCCAACTCCTCCATTGCCTGCAAGACGGTCAGCATATCCTGAACCTCCCTGGCGCCGAAACGCTTCACGACAGCCCCTCGGCTAGGCACCAGTTCGACCAGGCCCTCACTGGCCAGATATTTGATGGCCTCCCGTAGGGGCGTTCGCGAAACCCCGAGTTGTTCGCCCAATTGGCCCTCGTGAAGACGCGTGCCGGGAGCAAGATCGCCCTCGATAATCATGTCGCGCAGATGGTTGACAATGGTTTCGTGAAGCACGGTGCGTTGAACCCGACCTCCGGTGCTACGCTGGCGTTCAACGGGAATGGCCTCGTCCATCAAACTTGTACCCAGTAGGAAGACTCAGGCAGTCCACCTGCGACTCTTTTGTCGCCGCAGCATGGAATCTCCCGAAGTTGGCGTCAAGGAACAAAAATGCTGCATACAGCATACAAAAGACTTGATGCAGACTGGTGCGCCATGTATGCAGGGTGAAACGGAGAGAAAATGATGGCTGCTGCGGTTGGGGCTGGCTCGCGTCCGATGCTGGCGCTCGCGATGGGCGATCCAGCCGGAGTAAGTGCTGAACTGACGGCGCGGCTCGTTGCGCTGCCTGAAGTCCTTGACGCGGCGAAGCTCGTCGTGATCGGCGACCGTCGCGTTCTGGACGAAGGCGCTCGCGTTGCCGGCGTGACACTCGATATCGAAATGGTCCCGCTTGACGGGCTGGAAGGGGCGGATTTCGGCCGTCACGCCTTTGTCGATCTGCGCCATCTTGATCCCAGCGACGTGGAGCGAGGCGAGGCCACTCTGATCGGAGGAACATTCGCCACCCGCAACTTCCGCACGGCCCTGGAACTGGCGAATGCTGGAAGGGTCAATGGCGTCTGCTTCACGCCCTTCAACAAGAAAGCGATGCGATTCGCCTATCCAGGCTACGACGACGAGATACGCTTCGTTGCCGATGTGATCGGCTTCACCGGCAAAGTCCGGGAGTTCAACGTCCTGGACAAGGTTTGGAACGCGCGCGTTACCTCGCACATCCCGCTTGCCGAAGTTTCGTCCAGCCTATCGGTCGATCTCATCCTGTCCGAACTGCAATTGACATACGGTTGCCTCAGGGATGCTGGCTATGACAATCCGCGCATAGCGGTCGCCGGGCTCAACCCGCACGCTGGCGATGGCGGCAGCTTTGGCATGGAAGAGATCGAAATCATAGAACCGGCCGTGGCAAAGGCGAAAGCGCTGGGCTTGAACGTAGAAGGTCCATTCCCGGCCGATACCGTCTTCCTGCGGGCGCTGAAGGAAGGCTTCCAGGCTGTGCTGACCATGTACCACGACCAGGGCCAGATCGCGATGAAGCTGATGGGCTTCGACAAGGGCGTTACCATGATGGGCGGGCTGCCTTTTCCGCTGTGCACGCCCGCTCACGGCACGGCCTACGACATTGCCGGCAAGGGTATCGCCGACGTCGGCGCCAGCCGCGAGGCGGTACTGCTCGCGGCCCGGATGGCCCGGCGAAGTGCTGGCCTGTCCGCGGCAGCCTGATTCTAGATCACGCATGCCGGCGTTTCAGGAGGTCTCCGCGTCGGTTTTTTCAAGGGAGGAGTATCATGAGAACTTCAATATCGAGAGCAACGATCCTGGTTGCGGCTTTCGCGGCGGCCACGCCGGCTCTGGCTTTCGATCCAGACAGGCCAGTCGAGTTCGTCGTTACGGCCGGAGCTGGCGGTGGCACCGACATTTTCGCAAGAACGATCCAGTCGATCATTGGCAAGTACAATTTGATGAAGGCGCCAGTGATTGTTACCAACAAAGGCAGTGCCGGCGGCGCCGAGGGCTTTGTCTATACGGCGACGGCCAAGGGCGATAATTTCAAGCTCGCTTTCGGTACCAACAATGCCTATCTGCTGCCGATCCGTGCGAAAGTGCCGTACACTTCGGCCGATCTGACGCCAGTGGCTGCACTTGCCGCCGATGAGTTCATTCTCTGGGTCAACGGCAAGGCGGACTACAAGACGGCGGCTGATTTCGTCGCAAGGGCCAAGGAGGCAGGGGGTGAACTCAAGGTCGCCGGCAGCCAGTCCAAGGATACCGATCAGATCCTGACCAGCATGATCAACGAGGCGACTGGCGCCAATCTCGGCTACGTTCCTTACAAGAGCGGCGGCGAAGCTGCGGTCCAACTCGCGGGCGGGCATGTCGCGGCCAATGTCAACAATCCAAGCGAAAATCTCGGCCAATGGCAGGCAGGCATGGTCAAACCCGTCTGCGTGTTCAAATCAGAAAGGCTGAAGAACGATGCCAAGGTCGCAGGTGACGCGAGCTGGGCCGATATCCCGACATGCAAGGACTCCGGCATTCCGATCGAGGACTACAACATGCCACGCACCGTGTGGCTGCCGGCCGGCGTAGATCAGGATGTCGTCGACTTCTACGCGAATGTCCTGAAGAAAGTCTCCGAGACGCCCGAATGGGCGAAGTACCTCGCCGACACCTCGCAGTCTGCCGACTACATGAGCGGCGCGCAGTTCGCCGATTTCATAAAGGCGGATGAAGCTTCGGTGAGCGAAATCCTGAAGCGTGAGGGTTGGCTCGCCAACTGATATCTTTCGAAGTCATCCGCGGGCGCCCTTCGGGCGCTCGCCTCTCTTACCGGGAGGTCGGTTATGAGCAGCGACGGTGCGAGAGGCATCTCCCGCTTTGCAATGGAGATCTTGGTTGCAACGGCGACAGCCGCGTTAGGCGTGGCGGTGTGCTATGGCGCGACCGAGGCAGGTGCTGGCTGGACCGAAATGGGGCCGGATGCCGGCTACTTCCCCTTCTATATCGGCCTTCTGATAGTCTTTGGCAGCGTCATGAACATCTTGCTGGCGGTGACAAGACAGCGAAAGCTCGGGGGTGTCTTTATCGATGGGCGACGCATCAAATCGGTCGCGTCCTTCCTGTTGCCGCTCGTCGCTTACGCAGCAGTCTCCAGTTTCCTTGGCCTCTACGTCGGAACCGCGCTTTACATAGCGTTCGCGATGCATTTCCAGGGCAGATACAAATGGTGGATCGCTGTGCCGTCCGGGCTGGCTGTGGCAGCATTTTTCTTCCTCGTCTTCGAGATGGGCTTCAAGGTTCCTCTTCTCAAAGGGCCGGTCGAGGCGTGGTTCGGTATCTATTGATCCGCGGTCCAGCAAGCGTCCTGGGGAGGAACAGCAATGGGTAACATCGGCCTGCTCTTTGAAGGCTTCGGCCATATCCTGACCTTTCAGCACGTGCTGCTGATGATGGTCGGCGTCACGCTCGGTATCCTGGTGGGAGTGCTGCCAGGGCTCGGTGCTCCGAACGGCGTCTCGCTCCTGCTGCCGTTGACGTTCTCGATGGAACCGATCTCGGGCATCATCCTGCTTTCCTGCATGTATTGGGGCGCTTTATTCGGGGGCTCGACGACCTCAATCCTGTTCAACATACCGGGCGAACCTTCGTCGGTGGCCACGACGTTTGACGGATACCCGATGGCGAAGGCCGGTCAGGCAAGCCGCGCGCTGACACTTGCATTTGTCTCCGCTGGCATCGGCGCGCTCGCAGGCGTTGTGATGATCACGTTGGTTTCCGGGTGGGTCGCGAATTTTGCTCTGCGGTTTTCGTCGCCCGAATATTTCGCGGTCTATTTTCTCGCCTTCGCCAGTTTCATCTCGATGGGCTCCAGCGCGCCGTTCAAGACGCTGGTATCGATGATGCTGGGTTTTGCGCTCGCTTCGGTGGGTATGGACACGATATCAGGCAACCTTCGCCTGACCTTCGACATTCCCGAACTGATCAAGGGTATCAGCTTCCTGATCGCGGTGATGGGGCTGTTCGGTATCGGCGAACTCCTCTTGACCACTGAGGAGGGGCTACGCTTCGAAGGCATCAAGGCCCGTGTCCGGATATCGGAGGTCGGCCGAACGGTGCTCGAACTGCCGCGGTATTGGTTCACGGTTGTGCGCTCGATATTCATCGGCATCCTGATGGGCATCACGCCGGCAGGTCCGACCGCCGCCTCCTTCATGAGCTATGGCTTGGCCAGCCGTTCGGCACGTGACAAATCGAACTTCGGCAAGGGCGACCCGCGCGGCATCGTCGCGCCCGAAACCGCGGACCATTCGGCTGGAACGTCTGCGCTACTGCCGATGCTGGCCCTGGGTGTGCCAGGCTCTGCCACCGCGGCAGTCATGATGGGCGGCCTGATGATCTGGGGTCTCACCCCTGGTCCGATGCTGTTCGTCGAACGTCCGGACTTCGTCTGGGGTCTGATTGCAAGTATGTATCTCGGCAATATCGTCGCGGTCATATTGGTGATCGCCACCGTGCCTCTTTACGCCTCGATCCTGCGCGTACCTTTTACCATCATCGGTCCGGTGATCGTGGCGGTCATTTTCAGCGGCGCTTACCAGGTAAGCAATTCCCTTACTGACGTCTGGCTGGTCGTTTTGTTTGGCCTGCTCGGCTACATCTTCAAGAAACTCGATTATCCGCTCGCCCCGCTGGTTCTGGCCATGGTGCTGGGGGACAAGGCAGAAGACGCGTTTCGCCAGTCGATGCTGTTGTCTTCTGGAAAGCTGAGCATTTTCTGGTCGAATGGACTCGTATCCACGCTGATGGCGATCGGCTGCCTTCTTCTCTTGGCGCCGGCGCTGATGTGGGTCATGGGGGTCTCGCGCAAACGATTGACGCGGCCGGACTTGCGACAAGACCCGAACGAAAACCCGCTCTGAGCTCCTCCGACAGTCCCAGCCTTTCCCCCCAATGGAGGTTCCCGTGACTACCCCACCGCGGAAGTGGAACAGACACAATTGGCCGATAGCCGCAGCCATGATCCAGTATCCGAATGTCCTGCGCGACGGCCGATCGGTCCAGGATCAGAGTGTCGAAGAGTGGGAGGCCACGCTTGCCGATGTCGTGGATACCGGCTTCACTGAACTCGACCCGACCGACAGCTGGCTAAGGCTAGCCGATCTCTCGCCCGCACGGCTCGATGATTTCGTTAAATTGGCGGGCTCGCTCAATCTCGCGATTCCCGCGATCTCGACCTCACGGCGAAGCGTCATCGACCCCGAATATGGCGATGCGCACCTCGCCTATAGCCATCGCGTTATCGAGACCGCGGCACGGATCGGCGCCGGCTCCGTGTCGCTTGGTCTGTTCGGGCCACTCACCGATGCCCAGAAGGCGGCACTGTGGTTCTGGGCGGTGGATGGCGTCAGGAATCCCGACGATCCACAGGTATGGAAGAAAGCCGTGGCGCGCATCCGCGAACTCGGCCGTCACGCGGAGGAGTTCGGCGTCGAACTGTCGCTCGAAATGTATGAGGACACCTATCTCGGGACGGCCGCAAGCTCCGTTCGCTTCGTCACCGATGTCGGTTTGCCGAACGTCGGCATCAACGCCGATGTCGGCAACCTCATTCGCCTGCACAGGCCGGTCGAGCACTGGCTGGAGATGGTCGAGAAAGTCGCGCCATACGCCAAATACTGGCACGTGAAGAATTATACCCGCGTTGAAGATCCTGTGTCCGGCGCGATCATCACGCATCCGGCCCCACTTGAGACGGGTATCGTCAACTATCGCGTCGCCATAGGCCTTGCGCTTGAGCACGGTTTTGGGAGCCCCTTCCTTTGCGAGCACTATGGCGGCGACGGGTTGTCTGTCAGTGCTGCCAACCGCGACTATCTGAGGTGCATTCTGCCCAAGACAGTATCAAGCGACTGGGAAACTGAACGATGACCACGATTTTTGACGCTCCAGAAGATTTTGCCTCGGCAGCTTTGGCGGGCTTTTGCGCGATCCACGGCCGGCATGTTCGCTTGGTCAAGGGCGGTGTGGTGCGTTCGACCGAGGTGCCGAAAGGCAAGGTCTCCGTCGTTGTCGGAGGCGGCTCGGGGCACTACCCCGCCTTCGCGGGTTACGTTGGCCCAGGCCTTGCCGATGCCGCGGTTGCCGGCGATGTCTTCGCCTCCCCGTCGACTGCCGCCGTGGCGCGAGTATGCCGGCATGCAGACCAAGGCGGTGGAATTTTGCTCGGCTTCGGCAACTACGCCGGCGACGTGCTGAATTTCGGCGTGGCGGCGGAACAATTGCGGGCTGAGGGCATCGACGTCCGGGTCTTGCCGGTGACTGACGATATCGCCAGTTCGCCCGCAGATGCGGTTGCCAAGCGGCGCGGCATCGCTGGCACCGTTATCGTGTTCAAGATAGCGGGCGCCGCAGCCGAAGCTGGCCTGCCGATCGACGAGGTCGAGCGTATTGCCCGCCATGCCAACAGCCGCACTGGGTCTTTCGGTGTGGCGTTCAAAGGATGCACGCTGCCGGGCGCCGCCGCTCCGCTATTTACAGTTCCCAACGGGAAGATGGCGCTGGGCCTGGGCATTCACGGCGAATCCGGAATCCGCGAGGAAGATATAACGTCAGCCTCCGATCTCGCAAAGCGTCTCGTGCGCAGCCTCGTCGCCGAGCGCCCAGCCGGAGCGAAAAGGGTAGCCGCCTTGCTCAATGGCCTCGGCTCGACCAAATACGAGGAACTCTTCGTACTGTGGCACGCGATTGCTTTGCAGCTCAAGTCAGAGGGGCTCGAGGTGATCGAACCCGAAGCCGGTGAATTCGTCACCAGTTTGGACATGCAGGGGTGTTCGCTGAGCTTTTTGTGGCTTGATGACGAATTGGAAGCCTATTGGCGCGCCCCGAGCGACGCGCCAGTTCTTCGCAGAGGCGCGGTGATCGCCGCTAATCCGACCACCGACGTCCTAAATGAGCCGGAAGGACAGCCGGTCTACCTGGCGGCTTCCGCAGCCTCCAAGGCAAGTGGCGTTTGTATCGCCAACATGATGCAGAGGCTTGCGGCGATGCTCAAAGATGCCGAGAAGGATCTTGGCCGCATCGATGCCATAGCCGGCGACGGCGATCACGGGCAAGGCATGAGCCGTGGTTCGGCTGCTGCGGCTGCCGCCGCTTCGGCTGCTGCGGCAGCCGGTGCCGGCGCCGCGAGCGTTCTGGCAGCGGCAGGCGATGCCTGGGCCGACAGGGCAGGGGGTACGTCCGGGGCCATCTGGGGCTTGCTGCTTCAGTCGTGGAGCAGCAGTTTCAAGGACGATGAATCCGTGACGACGGAGGCGGTGGTCCTCGGAGCGCGCCTCGCGCTCAATAGCGTGATCCGGTTGGGAGGTGCGAGCATCGGTGACAAGACTTTGGTCGACGCGCTTATGCCGTTCGTGGAGACGCTGGAAGACAGGGTCGCATCCGGAAAGTCCTTGGCGGAAGCCTGGCGCGATGCCGCGCACGCTGCGACGCTGGCGGCTGATGCGACATCGTCGCTCGCCCCAAAGCTCGGTCGCGCCCGTCCGCTGGCGGAACGGAGCATCGGCCATCCCGATCCAGGCGCGGTGTCACTGGCCATGTGCGCACGAACCACTGCGGTCCTTCTGCGGGAGGTTTCCTGACGGTGCTGTCACGTTGTTTGAAGAAGGGGCACATGAGACCCTCGGTGCCTTGTTCAGGCAAGCCGACGGCTTGCGGCGTTCCATTCGGCGATGGCCTGAAGGCGATGC
>NZ_CAUM01000173.1 GCF_000350085.1 Mesorhizobium metallidurans STM 2683 | reverse complement strand
GCGTCCTCATTGGGTCAGCCCCGAGCTGATCCATCACCCCGAGATAGAAGGTCCAGGCGGCAGGAACAAACCCCACCCAGTAGACGGCAGCGCGAGTGACCCGCGACCAGTCGGTCGCGGGTACTAATTGTATCTTTCCTGTGCGGCTCGCCATGGACGTCAGTAGAACTTGCGAAGGTCCATGCCCGTATAGAGATGGGCAACCTGCTCGGCGTAGCCGTTGAAGAGGCGGGTCGGCTTTCGTTTTGCGAACAGGCCGCCGGTCCCGATCGGGCGCTCGGTTGCTTGGCTCCAGCGCGGATGGTCGACTTGTGGATTCACATTCGAATAAAACCCGTATTCACCGGAATTCTGTCGGTTCCAGGAGGTCTCCGGCTGCTTTTCGATGAGGCTGATCCGCACGATTGATTTGATGCTTTTGAAGCCGTATTTCCAGGGAACGACCAAACGGATCGGCGCACCGTTCTGGTTGGGCAGCGTCTCACCATAGAGCCCGACTGCAAGGATGGTCAGTGGGTGCATCGCCTCGTCCAGCCGCAGGCCTTCGATATAGGGCCAAGCCAACGCTTGGAATAATCCCTTCTGGCCAGGCATCTCTTCCGATCTCACCACCGTCTCGAATGCGACGTACTTGGCGCTGCCGAGCGGCTCGGAACGTTTGAGCACCTCGGACAGAGGAAACCCAATCCACGGGATGACCATCGACCATCCCTCCACACAGCGCAGCCGGTAGATTCGCTCTTCGAGCGCCACAGAGCTCAGCAGGTCTTCGAGATGGAATTCGGTTGGGCGGGCCACAAGGCCGTCAACAGCAACCGTCCAGGGCTTCGTCGTCAGCGTGGAGGCGTTTGCAGCCGGGTCGCCCTTGTCGGTGCCAAACTCGTAGTAGTTGTTGTAGCTGGTGACGTCCTCGAGCGGCGTTGGGGCTTCGTCGGTAGAAAGCGGACTCTTGGCGAAGTCCAACTTGGCCGCTGCGGCGGACCCTTTAGGCAGCACTGCCGCCAGGCCCGCAGCCGCGGCTCCCGCAATCAAATTGCGTCGGTTGAGGAAAACCTCGTTCGGCGTGATTTCGGATGGGTTAATGCGAGGGACGTGAAAGATCGGCATTGAACGGGTCCTGAAGAACAAGGGGCTTGTTTCCCGTGGGTGGGTGTCAACTGCTGAGCTGCTTGATCCAGTGATCGAGCGAAATCCGCCCCGGCCGCAAAGCCATGACCCCGAGCGCCATGGCCTCCCAGGTTACATGGATCGGCCAGCCATAGCGAGGCCAAGGACGAGGAGAATTGGCAGCAGAATCTCGCCCGAACCGGAGACGAGTTGCATCGCGGCTGGCGCGGGGAAAGGATAGGGGCCGCCGGCCCGGTGCAGTTTGAACTCCGGGCCTCGTGCAGCGCCGCGGTAGCGTCCAGTTGCAGGAACCCGTCCCATTTGTTGACGCCAGAGCCCCAGAACGGAACCGTGAGGCCGAAACGCAGCCCGAAGTGGGCGAGCGACGGCTGGGCAATTGCGCGGTCAACAGCGTTTTTCCCGATGCGATTGCGGTTGCGACGGCGCTCACAAGCTCTTGTTGTTGACATCTCCCTTCTCCGGTTGCGATTCGGCGTGCCATTCTCCGGGCGCGCAATGACCAATTCGATCCCGACGACCGATGTGTTACATCTTCCAGGTCACACAACTTTGTGATCGCCAAATCCGCAGCTTTGAACAATTTTTCGATGGCGACGTAATAAACGATTGCCAGCCAACGAATGGGAGGAAGGCTGGCTTGGAAGGCGAGGCACAAGCTTTTCGCCGCCGGGGAACTCCCCTGAACAAGATCGCCGATGCCGCCGCCGCCCCCCAGGCCGAGCCGGCCAAAGAATGGGAGAGCGATCGTGCGCTGCAGACTCTGGCGCCCAGTCAGCAGTCGGTCGTGGCCGCGATGGCCGACGACGATCGGAACGACCGTGAGGAGCCTGGGCGTGAGCGAAACGGCAGTGCGGATAGCGTTCCATCGCAGATTGCCGGCGATCGCCAAGCGGTTTAGACAGAGTTGAGATGGACACGAACGAACTGATCAAGGCCCTCGCAGCGGACAGCCAAAAGCTCATGCCCCTGTCCAGGGCGTGGTGGAGCGCGGCCGGCCTTGCCGTCGTGCTTTCCGCAGCCATCGTCTTTGCTACTCTTACCCCACGGCCCGACATCGCAATTGCTGCCGAAACTCCCCGGTTTCTGTTCAAGATCATCTTTGCGGTCACCCTCGCGGCGAGCGCTTTCGGTGTTGTCCGCGCACTGTCACGGCCGGGCGCGGAATGGCGCATGGCGATGCCATATCTCGCGGCAGCTCCTGCATTGCTCGCCACGGCAGTCATTGTTGAACTTCTTTTGCAGCCGGATGCATGGGCGGTCGGAATGATGGGCGCAAACGGCCCAGCTTGCCTGTTTGCCTTGCTGTTGGTCGGCCTCGGTCCACTTGCTGTTATCCTGGCCGCCTTGCGGCATGGAGCGCCGGCGAGTCCGGCAATCGCAGGCGCGGTGGCGGGGCTGCTCGCGGGCGGCATCGCCGCCATCTTTTATGCGGCCCATTGTCCGGACGATTCACCGCTCTTCGTGGCTCTCTGGTACACGCTGGCCATCGCCGCACTAACCATCCTCGGTGCAACCGTAGCCCACCGACTGATCCGATGGTAGCAACTCCTCTGGCAGCAAGTCATCGAGGCGACAGGAGATTCGGACCGAGCCGGTTGCGGCTTGTCTAAGAACCCGACTTTGCCTTGGCTGCCTGCGGCTGAACTGTGAGCTGAATGACCTTGGAAACCGCAGGATAGGCAAACCAATCGTTTGCCGGGGTGATCACGGAATGCTCGTCAGGACCAGTGTTCGGTCCAGCCTGCCTTGGGGCCTGGTTCGGTCCGATTCCTGGAGCCTCGTCCTCCTCGGTTCCGGCGTCCCACAGAATGACCTTCGAGGTGAGGTCGCCGGAGATCGGTTCCTGCCCGTTGAACAGGTCGATCCCTGCAGCGTGCGTATTTCAGTCGATCGTGAGCACGGATTTCGCGGGATCGTGAGCAGCGTGTGAAATCGCGCCGAACAGTGACCCCACGTCGACCCAGGTTTAATGTGCGGATTTCATTGCGAAAATGAGCGTGGGTTAGGGGTCCCGGAAGGTGCCTCTCGTGACCCCTCGAAAATCCCCGAAAGAGCAAGTGGATCAGACACTTGGGCGCTCCGGGCCCGGGGTGACTGTTCGGCGCGATTTCACAGCCTGCACGCTACATGGGGATGCCTACGCGCTTACGAACCAGGTAGGCTCTCGATGTCTTCGCATTTCAGGCGCTTACGGACCAAGCGTCGCCTATCCTTGACCTTGTCGTGCCCGCCATCGCAGCCGTAAGATAAAGCGGGTCAGGACGGCGAGAGCATTTGTCGAAAATCCTGCCAGCGAGGAAAGAACATCGGCACTCGCTGCTGATACTCGCGGTAGGCCGGGCCGAACTTCTCCAGGAGACGTCGCTCCTCCCGCTTGGCCAGGCGAACATAAAGCCAGATGATGACCGGCGAAAGCAGCAGCGTCGGAATGGTCGGCCAATGAATGAGCTGGCCAAACACCGCCAAGAAGATGCCTGTATATTGTGGATGCCGTACGAGGCGGTAGATGCCGTCTGTGGTCAGAGCATCGTTGGCGAAGTAGATTCTCACCCAGCCTCGTACGATCATGACCAAGCCGATGACAACGAACACTGAACCGGCAAGCATTTCGATGGCGTCGCCGCTCTCCCCATAACCCAAAAGCGTCGCCCACAAATGACCGCTACTGTGAACGAGCGGGATCTTGATGGGCAAAAAGGTCGTCAACGCGTAGATCGTGAGTGGAAATCCGTACATCTCACCGTAGAGAGCAATGATGAAGGCTTGTATGAGACCGGCGCCTACCCATTCGCGCCAGCTAGCCGGCGCCATGAAGTGATAAAGTGCCCATGAGCCGATGACGATCATCACAACTGCGTAGGGCCAGAACTCGGTCACTGTCCATTCTTGAAGCGTCGTATCCATTGGATCATCTCCTAAAATGTGATGCGGTCGCACGGTTCGCTTCTCGAGCTGACGAGTCTTACGGCTTGCCATCGTAGGAAGGTCAAGGCGGACTCGTGTCGCTGCGTTGCGGTCTCAAATCTCTGCTGACCGGATTTCCCGAGACGCCACCAGAGAAACTGGCTCGAGATGGAAGCTCAAGCTTGAGCTAATTTCCTCCAGCGTGGCGAAAATATCCTCGCGGTTCGATCCGCCGATGCTAATTATTCCATATCGAAAGCTGATTTCATCCTGCATTTCCTGAGAAAGCAGTCTGCCTGCCGTGGCCAGCACTTCGACGCGCGCATCAGCGTGGCGCGCGACAACCGCTTCCAATTCGAAGTCTGAAGGCAAAGCAACGACAAGCCTGTCCTCGAACGTTCTCAGGACGCAACTTGCAGCCATACGATGCGGCCCGGCGCGATGCCTGGTTCGCGGTCGCTGGCCGACCGCAATGTCAAGCATGACGGAGTAGGAGTTGTACCCGTCGACCTTTTGGTAGAGATCGGCAAATTGCGATGCCAATCGCGGATTGATCTCGACAATAAATATTCGATCCAGCTCGACATTGTATATGAGTTCTATGTTGAACATCCCGTTCTGGTAGCCAAGGTTCCTCATCAGAAGCTTCACAAGCACTCCCATCCGCTCTTGAACGGCAACGGGAAGAGAAGAGGGATACTCAAAACGCTGGAAAGCCATCGTCCCTGGGAACATGACCGAATCGACGACGCTCATGATGTGAACCTCGTCACCATAGGCATATCCCTCGATCGTCACCTGCAATCCTTGCAGATATTCTTCCACGATGAGGTATTCGCTCCCGACCCGGAGACCGGTGTATCGCTCGAGCAGGCGTTCGAAGTGGAGGAAGAACAATTCAAACTGCTGCCAGCGTAACCGTAGGCGGTGGAATTCCTGCTTCGAGGACAGTTTTTGTGCGCCGACGGAAAAGAACGATTTGATGGGCTTTATGAAGGCCGGGAAATCATGGTTCCACGGCCGGTCTCTACTGCCTTGGACGTCGATGAGCGCGACTTTCGGGACAGCGTCGGGCACGATACTGCGCTGCGCCAGCCGGGAGTAATATTTGTGCTGGCACAGGAGATTCACAGCCGGATCGGGAGCTGGAAGGTTCAGGCGTTGCGCTACGGCACAAGCAATCGTGCTTCCTGGGTAGTCATCCGTGCTGACGACGCCGTGAATGGCCTCACCTTTGAAGCGGGCGAGAATTAGGTCGATCTCCGCCAAGGGATCAGCGACCGAAAGGACAGTCGATGCGTCAGAGCCAATGTAGTTCTCAAGCTCAATACTTGCATAATCGTGGAACAGGAACTGCACGCCGCTCAACGGAATCCGCGAAAACTCGCGTCGATCACGGTGGGTTGGGCAGCAGACCAAGTAGGTTTTCATTGGGCGACCCGTCGAGAATAGTCTTCGTTTATTCGATGAACACAAGAATCGAGATCGCATGCTCCCGGCGCCAATGATTTCCCTCCCGCAACAACCGGA
>NZ_CAUM01000174.1 GCF_000350085.1 Mesorhizobium metallidurans STM 2683 | reverse complement strand
AAGCAAGACTCTCGTCGAGCTGGCGGCCTCCGTCGAGAAACAGGATATCGGTGGGGGGAGATCGTACCCTTACCAGGGTTCATTTGGCCATAGGCAATGCCTTGCTGCGTGGCTTCAGAGCTATTGCGCGTCCATCCGACCCGAACACATGATTTTTTGCAATGGCGGACAACATGCCATTTGGATCTCCTTGGCTGTGCTCAACAAAGAAAAGATAACTATCGTCACGGATGAAATTCCATTCGCAGGTCTCCTGTGGATCGCCAAGGATCTCAACATCGGGGTAGTTGGCGTATCATCCGATCGCGAAGGAATGTGTCCTGATGAACTCGATCGAGTATCCAAAGAGGTAAAGCGCACCGGTCGGCAGCCTGTCCTCTATATATCTCCAACCGCCCAAAATCCGACGGGGATTTCTCTTTCCAATTCAAGGATGGTAGAACTTTTAAAAATTTGCCAGAGTGAAAACATGTTAATCATAGAAGATGACGTTTACACGGCCTTTTCTTCCAGAAACCACTCGACATTTGCCGACATGGCTCCAGATATTACTTTCTATATAAACAGCTTGGCGAAGATTCTCTCTCCGTGGTTCAGACTCGGGGTGCTCGTGTGCCCTCCCCGATTTCACAAAACCATCATGAGTTACGTTTCGACAAACGGTGCGAAGATTTCTCCAATTATAGCGGAGGTTATGCAGCAATGGGTCACGAGTGGCCTGGCTTCGGAGGTCGCGATGATGACCCATCAGGAAGGGGTCCGACGAAACGAGTTGGCAAAGCAGGCATTTGCCGGGATTCAGAATGCATTGATAGGCAACGGCTTCCATATGTTTTTGCCAATGTCCCAAGACGATAGCAAATCGCTTTGGACAATGGCTAGGAGACAAGGGATCAGGCTCAGCAAACCGGCTATCAGTCTGAATCAAGACCCCAACCGAAGCGGCATCCGAATATGCCTTGGGGTTCCGACCATCTTTGACCTTAAATTTGCCTTAGCAAAGGTCGCGGAGGCCCACCTCAAGGTCACAGCTGCGAGGAATCACCCAGTATCAAGCGGAAATAGGCCACACGGGGCTCAGGTTGAAACCTGATGAAGGCGGCGTCTTTGCCACTCAGCCTCGGCGGTGGATTTTTGTGTCCATTTGGGGAAAAGTGTCACGTGACGCCTTACTTGTTGCTCAAACGCGCGCCCTGCTTCTAGTGAGCCATTGACCGAGAAACTCCGTTTCACCCGTTCTTAGCCCGTCTGGGTGTTGCAAATTGCGTCCTCGACGTCTGAGCACCGGGAGCGATTATTCTGGGCTCGCGTGCCGTCAAGAATCTGGGCTCGCAAGAGCCCGGGATTTTGCCAATTCGTGCAATGTCTAAACGTCGAGAAAATCAGAGATGAAATTTTCTTCGCTGGTGAGCCGCTTGGACGGTTCAAAGGGCAAATGGGAGCTGCATCTAAGGGTACGCGAGATGGCCGCCGCCGGCGAAGACGTGATTGAGTTGACGCTGGGCGAGCCGGATGTAGAGGTACCTGAAGAACTAAAGGAATCCGCGATAGCCGCAATCCGGAGAGGCCGAACAAAGTATGCTGCCGAGCAGGGGGAGCCTCAGCTTCTCGAAGCGCTTGCGGAACACTATACGGCTCGCGTCGGGCGACCGATCGCCCCTGAAAATGTCTTGTGTTTTCCGGGTACGCAAACGGCCCTTTTCGCCGCGATGATGACACTTGCGGACGCGGGCGATGAAGTGCTCGTAGGCGATCCGATGTATGCAACTTACGAGGCTGTCATCCGCTCCACTGGGGCAACCATGGTGCCCGTCAAGTTGAAACCGGAAAATGGTTTCCGGATGAGGGCCTGCGACATCGCGCCCTGTATCAGCGCTCGATCCCGGGTCATCTTGTTGACAACGCCTCACAATCCATCTGGTTCGATACTTACTCGCAGCGACATTGCGGAAATTGCCAATCTAGCCGCGCGCCATGACCTCTGGATCGTTTCCGACGAGGTTTATGCCGATTTGATATTTGAGGGCCAAACCTTCGTCTCGCCGCTCGAGTTCGATGCGGTAAGGGATCGTGTTGTGGTCGTCTCGTCTATATCGAAATCTCACGCCGCCCCGGGATTCCGAAGTGGATGGAGCATCGGCTCAAAGGAGTTCGTCCAGGCTTCCGTGTTGCTATGCGATACTATGCTGTTCGGGAACCAGCCATTCATTGCCGATATGACCGTAGATGCCATAAGAATGGGATCCTCGGTAGTTGCCGGCATGCGACAGAGATATTCAGCTCGTGCACAACGACTGGAACGTGCTCTTGGCAATGGAAAGACCATGTTGGATGTATATCGTCCGCAGGCGGGTATGTTTGCACTGGTCGACGTGCGCCGGACCGGGCTTTCGGGAAAGGAATTTGCACGCGAGCTTCTAGACGAATGCGGCGTAGCAACCATGCCTGGATCTTCTTTTGGCGCAAGCCTCGATGGTTTTATCCGGATTTGTCTGACAGCCAAGGATGATGCATTCGATGAAGCCCTAAGACGAATTGTGCGCTTCTGCGACACAATTTCGCCTCAGCTTTACGGAGCCGCTGGCGCCTAAAGTTGGTTTCTCCGCCGCCCGAGTGGCGATCTTGGGGAGAACGTCGAGGTAACCGAGCGACTCGACGTGGTTAAGTTTGCAGGTCTCGATCAGTGAGGCGACGACGGGCCAGTGCTCGGCGCCGCCATCAGAGCCGGCAAAGGGGGCGTTCTTCCGGTTAAGCGGGATTGGGCAGGTCGACCGCTCGACGGTCTCGTAATCGGCAATACGGACGAGAACGTCGGCAAGCCATGCCTGCGGACCGACGTCGTTGAACTTGGCACTCATTGTCAGCGTGGCCGTAAAGATGGAAGCGCACGAAAATCACAGGCCACGACCGCCTGAACGGTCGTCACGAGTGAACTGCCGTGGCGACTGCCCTAAAGCTGCGCTGATCATCCCTGCGCGAACAACTGGATCTTTTTCTTTCTGTATACGCCTGTTGTACCGCTCCTCATCGGCAGCATCGGCAAAGCTCTCTATTTTATCAAAAATTTTTTGCCCGACTATTCCTTTGATTTTTTCTCCTAGCCTTTCTGCTTTGTCTGGGTTGCTAGGGACAACCCTGTCAATAGCAGATCCGGCCTTCGCCATCGCACGTTCGGCGAGTGTCGCTATTGTGCCCATTTCGATTACTCCTTTAAATAGCTTTGACTAGTACATATCAACAACCGCTCCGAATCATAAGCAATATCGTGTTACGTTTGTAACCGCCTGGTGGTTTCCGGGAGGAGTTCGAGGTTCTCGCCGATCAACGCGGCGACATACTCGATCGTGTAGACATGCGTCGGGGCGCGCCATCAGGCCGCAATCTGCCGGGCGCTGCCTGCGGCGGACCAGTTCCAGGGCATCAGTTCCGGCAGCCTTGATACGGGCAGGTTGGGCATGCGGACCAGGACATCCGCCAGGCTTGCGAAGCGATATCGTTCATCTTCGCCGTGACTTTCAGGAAATACATGAAGGCGCCACGTTCGCCCCCACGCTGAGAACCGGCGAATAGCCACGCCTTTCTTCCGAGAGCCCTACCGCGCAGGGCTCGTTCAGCGGCCTTGCCCGAAAGACAAAGCCTGCCTTCGTCGAGCGGCGGATGATATCTCGTGGGCAGGCTTGCCCTTGCGCAGGTTGCCGGCGATATCGGCCAGTTCGAAGAACTTGCGCCGCGCCTGGGCCTTATCTCGACCACCAGATAAGGCGCATTATCCAGGGCGAAGTTTTATCTCGGGTATTTGGCGGCGCACGCTGCATTTACGAGAGTTTGAGGCGTTCTGGTGTCCGGATAAAAGCTGCGGCAGGATCGTAGGATGCTTGCGAGCGAGGGGACGGACTTGCAGATACCGCTGCGCACATCGTCGACGATCGAGGACTATATCGCCACGCAGGAGTGGCAGCGCGCGTATCTATCGGGCTGCCCGCTTCATCCGCACGGTGGCTGTGCCTTTCGACGCCATGGCAGCTATGCACGGCTGACCAGTCCCGGCGTGCGCATCGCCCGCTGGTATTGCCCGGAAGGGCGGATGACATTCAGCTTGCTGCCGGATTTCCTGGCAGCCCGTTTGCCCGGGCTGCTTGCAACGATCGAGTGCACAGTCGCGGTGGCGGCATCGGCAAGAAGCATGGAAGTGGCGGCGGATGCGCTGCGCGGACCGGAGATTGGCCTCGCGGGAGCGGTGCGCTGGCTTCGGCGGCGGGTCACTGCAGTGCGTGGGTCGATCATGGCTGTCAGGGTGATTGCGCCATCATTGGCGGCAGATGTGCAGGCGTGCGCGGCCGCAGCAGATGACGTACCGATGTTGCCCAAGTTGCGCCGGGCGCTGCCAACCCCGGCGCTGAGCTGCATCCCCGCTCCATTGGGCTTCGCTCCGGTAGCGCTTGGTGATGCCCGTGCCATGGCCCGGACGTCTGGAGCGCGCTGGGTCACGGGCTTCAGGGTGGCATCACCAGGTGCCTGCGGCCAACACGAAGTGGGGCCTGACCACAATCCCGCAGCCCGCTACGCTGGGTCGGTCAAGGTGACAGGATCGCCATGCAGACCGAACCCAATGTCACGCCCTCCGCCGAGGATATCTGCCGCGTTTGGCGCGCCGACCGCCACCTGAGCAGTGGCGCAGCCATTGTTTACATGCAGAGGATCAAGCTGTTCCGCGCCTATTGCGTCGAACATGGGCTGGTGGAGCGCGGAGAACTCACCCTCGAACGCGTGAACCGCTTTATCGACTGGTATGCGCAACGACGGAACCTCGATCCGCGTTCGCTACATCTTTTCCGGAGCGGTCTGCGGTCACTCAACCGGATCTATCATAGCTTGGGGTTAGCACCGCCGCCTTGGCGATCGCCGCGTCCGGCAAAGCCGCCGGCAACACCTTTGCTTTCGGAGTATGCCGACTATCTTCTGCGGCATCGCGGCAATCCGCAAGCGACTGTAGACCAAAAGCTGTATCATATCGGCAAGCTTCAGGATCACCTGGCGCAGGCCGGCGAAGACTGGCATTCGATACGCTTGGTTGATGTCGACGCCTTTCTCGTCGCTTACGCACAACGGTATTCCCGGTCGTACGTTAGTGGCGTCGCGTGCAGTATCCGCTGTTTCCTGCGTTTTCTGCATTGGAGCGATCGCATTCCCGTCGATCTCAGCGAAGCCGTGATCGCGCCGGTGCAACCGCGCCTCGAGCGACCGCGGCGGGCGCTCGCCTGGGAGGATGTGCAGCGCCTGCTGAAGGCGGTGGATCGGTCGACACTGATGGGACTGCGCGATTACGCGCTCCTGTTGATGATGAGCACCTACGGTCTTGGAGCGGGCGAGGCCATCCGCTTGCGGTTCGAAGACATCGATTGGGAAGCCGACACCCTGTCGGTCGTTCGGCCGAAGACGGGGACGGCCTTCACATTGCCGCTTCTGCCGGCGGTCGCTAAGGCGTTGGCAGACTATCTGGGGAGCATGAAAAAGTTGGGGGTCTCGTCGGCTCCGGGTTAGCCTGACCAGCATGTCCGCTGTTGCAAATTTCGACGTGTACCAACTCAAAGTGAGCTTGCGACGAATCTCGCCGATGATTTGGCGCCGACTGCTCGTTCCGGAAGAAATGACACTCTACGCGCTGCACCGAACAATCCAGATCGCCTTCGGCTGGGAGGACTACCATCTCCATGCTTTCAACCTGCACGGCCGGCACTATGGTACGACTTGGACTGGCGAGCGCCACCGCGACGCGGCGGGTCGCGAGGTGACGCTCGCCGATCTCCAACTGCGCGTGCACCAGAGGATCCGCTACGAGTACGATTTCGGTGATCTTTGGGAACACGAGATCCGGGTTGAGGCCAAGCACGAGCGAGAGGGCGGCAAGGTCTACCCGGTCTGCATCGCCGGCGCGCGTGCCGGTCCGCCTGAGGATATTGGTGGTCCACTAGGTTATATGGCGCTCGTCGATCGGATCCGCTTCGGCGACATCGATCGGCTGCTTCATGGGTATGAAGAAGAAACCGATGACGATGATCCGCTGCGCACGTTCAAACCCGAGCGCTTCAGCCGGCGCGAGGTGAATGCAGCTTTGAAACTCGAATTTTCGGAGCTCACCAAGGGCTGACCGCAACCGGTCGACATGCTTCCCTCTCCTGCAGATAAGGAGGAATGCGGATGCGGTTTGCCATTCAACTCATGATCGACGGCGGCGACGCGGCAGACGAAACGCAAGAGATTATCAGTTTCGATCGAACAGACGGTGCGCTGTCGATCGATGAGCTCGGTCTGACGCTGGAAGAAGCGAAGAAGGCCCTTGCTGCGCTCCAGACCGCGATCACCGGTGCTCAGGTGATGCATCATTCCCGGCGCCAGCGGCCTTGTCCAGACTGCTGCAGACCCCGCTGGCTGAAGGATAACCGGACAATCACCGTGCGCACGTGCTTCGGCAAGCTCACTCTGCCAAGTCCCCGATATCGACGCTGCCGATGCCAAGCGATGCCCGGCATTTTCGCGCCTGTCGTGGCAGCGTTGCCCGAACGCGTTACACCCGATCTGCTTGCGCTCGAGGCGCGTTGGGCGTCACTTGCGGCCTACGGTGTCACTGCCGCTTTGCTGGCGGACGTATTGCCGATCGACGAGGCCGTGAACGCGTCGACGATCAGGAACGACGCGATGCGGGTCGCCGAACGTCTCGAAGCCGAGCTCGGCCCCGAGCAAGCCATGTTCGCGAGCGGATGCCAGGCCGAATGGAACAAGATGCCGATCCCCGGACCGCCCGTGACGATCGGCATCGATGGCGGCTATGTGCGCAGTTGGACCGACAGGCCGACCAATTTCGAGGTGATCGTCGGCAAGTCGGTACCCGAAGAAGGACCAGTGCGGCGATTTGGCTTTGTAGCCGGGCACGAGGAAAAGCCGAAGCGTCGTTTGCACGAACTTCTTGTCAGTCAGGGCATCGCGATGAACCAGGAGGTGACCTTCATGTCGGATGGCGCCTGCAATCTGCGAGACCTCCAATGTTACATGCGCCCCAACGCGGAGCACGTTCTCGACTATTTCCACATCGCCATGCGCGTCACAGTGCTCCAGCAAATGGCGCGCGGCCTGCCACCGCCGGTCAGTGCCGCAGCGCCTGCGGCTGTCGCGGTGCTCGAAAGCGTAAGGCGCTATCTTTGGCACGGCAATGTCGGCCGGGCACTCATCCTCGTTGAGGACTTCACCGACGGGTTTGATCTCATCACCGACCCATCGCCAGAGGTGCGCAAGCTGCGCCGGTATATCGAGGAGTTTAGCCGCTACATCGACAACAACGCCGATCTCATTCCGAACTACGCAGAGCGCCACCGCTATGGCGAGGTGGTTTCGACCGCCTTCGTCGAGTCGACGGTCAACCAGGTGATCGCAAAGCGTTTCGCCAAGAAGCAGCAGATGCAGTGGACGCCACGCGGCGTCCATCTCCTCATGCAACTGCGAACCCGGGTGCTCGACGGCACGCTGGACAACGATTTCAAGCGTTGGTGCGAGGCGCGGCAGAAATCTGAAGATCCACTTAAGCTGGCCGCCTGATGACCCCCAACTTTTTCATGCTCCCCAGGCAGCGAGCCGACGATGGCACAGCCGAAGTTCCTGTCCTGCCAATAGATGGCGGTCGGACCGCCGACCGCCGGCGTGTAGGTTCCCGTCCTGATCGCCTCGCCTTCTGCCGTGACGTACACGGAAATCGGGGTGCCCCCCTGATCCTTGTAGACCAGCAGTGCGGCAGAACCTTGCCTGGCGGGTAACACTCGCCCTCCAAGCAGTTCGAAACCTTCGGCCGTAAGGTCCGGCGCGACAAGCCTCAGGCCTGTTCGCTTCGACAGCCAGCTCTCCAGATAGGTTCTGTCGCTCGCACTGACCTCGACAGTGCGCGCCTGATCGGCGGTATAGGTCACATGGGCTGCGATCGCGTTCTCGGCGAGTACGTCCTCGCCTTGCAAGTCCATCAGCAATCCGCTGGACGCAGTGAGATATCCCCCTACAGCACCCGCGACGAAAATCGCCGCTACCGCCGCGACCGTGCGCCGACGCGTCAACCCCGCCGCCGGTCTTGCCTGCCTCCCTGTCAAGAGCCCCGTCAGCCGCTCGGGGACCGGTTCATCGAGAATGCCGCCGAAGGTCTCCCGCAGCAGCCTCATATCGTCTGCGAAGAGCGCGCTCTTCGCTTTCATTTCAGGATTAGCCTCCAACCAGGCCTCGAAATCGCCCCGCTCCTCGGCAGGCATCTCGCCGTCGAGCGCCATGTGGATATCGCACATCATGCAGCTGCGCTCCGTCATTTCTCGACGTTCCCGGATGTATGGTGCCGAGCCGCGTCGTTCAGCGGCACGCGCAATTCCTCACGGACCCGCGCGATCCGCGACGTGAACGTTCCCCTAGGGATGCCGAGGATGCTGGCCGCCTCGGGATCGGGAAACCCGGCGAGGACGTCACAGCCGGCAAAGGTGGCCTGCGGTGACCCGGGCGTGACCACGTTTTCGGCGGCTTCCTGGCAGCGGGACAACCTTGCCCGGCCGATTCGCCTTCCGTATCTGATCGATGAACAAATGCTACATGATCTCAAATTGCCAGCAGAGCGAATTCTTGCCGGTACGTCAGCTATCGAGCCACTTCCCCGTCGCGCGAAAGCGTGGGCATATCGGCGCAGCCGGGGGATTTCCGCAAGCATAGCCGTCTTCTTCTCGTCCAAACGGCTTGCCCGGGGACTCCAGTTCCGGTTGCCACGCCCGCCCGACTGAACTCCACTTTCGGTGCTGCACAAGCAGCCGAGCCATCGAAACATCGGCAACCTTCATTCAGCCGTCGCCATCATCTTCCATAGTTTAAGAACGCGCGGGGAGCGGAATTTATTCCCCCGTTCGTGTCGACGGAGTCGAAACTTCTGATCCAACCAATTCATTGGTCAGAGGTGAGCAATCCTGGTGCCCGTCGCGAGAAGAGCTGCCGGCGGCAGTGCGCGGAACGCGCAATATTATATTATGTGTCGCGCGTCCAACCAGCTGCTGCTGAGCGCAGCTGGCGCCGGAGGACAACCGGAAGTCGAGGGAACCAATGCGCGGCTAAATTCAGGTGGAAGCGAGCCTCCTTGGTCTGCGACCGCGCAGACGTTTGAAGGCGCGGTAAGCAAGAAGCAAGCCCACTATCGAGGCATAGACGACTGGCTCCATCGGCCATGATTTGACCACCAGAAGGAAGTGGATCGCGGCGGCCGCGGCGGCCACATAGACCCAGCGATGAAGACGGGCCCATGCACCTCCCCCCAGACGACGGATCATCGCATTGTTCGACGTGAGCGCGAGTGGGACCAATATCGCAAAGCTGATCATGCCGATCGTGATGTAGAGCCTCTTGACGATGTCCGCCCAGATGGCCGCGACGTCGAGACCCTGGTCCAGCACCAGGTAGGTAGTCAGGTGCATCAGTGCATAAAAGAACGCAAGCAGCCCGACCGCGCGCCGGTAGCGAAGGAAATTGATGCCGAAGAGGTCGCGCAACGGGGTGATGGTCAGCGTAACGATCAGAAATCGCAACGCCCAAAGCCCCAGAGTCCGCTC
>NZ_CAUM01000175.1 GCF_000350085.1 Mesorhizobium metallidurans STM 2683 | reverse complement strand
GTACGCTCATTCGCAACGCTCCATAGGCGTTATTGCAGCCAAAGGTGTCTACTGGCCCCGCACTCGTTCGTCGGTGCGCGCCTGCCCCGGCAACGTCCTTCCAGGTCGGAGATCACGGCTGCGCCGATGATCGAATTCATTCCTGACGGTTATCGAGTGAAAAATGAAATGCCGCTACTGGGCATACACAGGAAGGTTCTCGACAGTATAAATTCTATTCCTACGGGGCCGCGCCAACGGCAGAGCCTTCAAGACACCCGATCAGCGCTCTCATGACTGAGGCAGGGTGAAGGGTTCGTGATCAGCACCGGCCGCTATGGCCGGTGCAGGATCGCGCTCACCGAGATCACATGGCAATAACCGGTTGCTTGACCAAGCTCCATATCAGCCCAGTTATTCGACTCCGATTTTGAGTCCGAGAGCATTGACCACCAGCTTCTGGAAGTGGTGGACCGGCGCCTCGGTAACCTGGACCCGATCGCCTCCAACGACGAAACGCCCTTGGTTGTATCCCATGGACTTCAGTCCCTTCTGCACGCTCTCGCAAATGGGGATATCTTCCGCAAATTGGAGTGTATCGCGCTGGAACTTGATGGTGCCACTCAACTCCTCGCTGACGGTTCCGTCCTTCGTAAACCAGTCATGACGCTCGTACGAAGTCGTGGGAGTAAGTGGATCGACGCGCATCACGGAGAGTTGCTCGTCGCCTGGATAAACCCAGATCGTGAGATTCGGCCACAGGAACCACCCACCGTATCCGTCAATGTCGTTACCGCTAACCTTATAGGCAGCGCTGTCCCGAGTGGTCCGAGTGGAGCAGTGGCTGGTGAAGATTCCATTGGAATACGGGTTGTACGCCCCGTCGCCGAAGTCGACCAACACGGAAAAGTCTTTGTGCGCCACTGCACAGTGGTAGCACTCCTGGAAGTTCTCGACCAATATCTTCCAGTTAGCTTGTGGCTCGTATTCTTGGCTGGTGGCATATACGAGATCATCTGCATGAGGTACGTAGCTACGAATCTCCTTTTCCAGTTCGGGAGCCTGTTCACGCAACGGTACAGCTTTACCGTCTAGGTTTACAAAGAGCATACCGCAGAATTCTTCAATCGCCACCTCCTTCAAAGTGAACTGGCTCTTGTCGAAATCCTTGATTGAGCCGGTCTCGCGTGCGGCTCGCAACGTTCCATCGAGGTTATACGTCCATGCATGGTAAGGGCATACGATCATCTGCGTCTTGCCGCAACCGCGTAGCAACTCGTGTCCGCGATGTTGACACACATTGTGGAATGCCCGAACGCGCTCATCTTGCCCTTTGATGATGATCACATTCTGATCGTGGACCAATTCGGTTACATAGTCGCCAGGATTCCGTACCCTGCTTTTGTGGCAGACATAGACCCAACTTTTGTAGAAAATCGCGGCCTTTTCCTGTTCGAAAACGGCTGAATCATAAAAGTACCTTGCTGGAAGCGTGTATGACACGCTGGCATCCTCACGAAACGGCTTATCTTGATCTTTTTTCTCGATCAGGTGTACATTCATGACCTAACCTCTCCCTGTTTCTCATCTGTGACAGTGTACGTGGGCTTTACGGACGTTAGTACCGATGGGGTAATTCGTGACGTTGCAGTCAGCAAATTCGTCTAGTTACTGCCGCATCGTATAAAAACCATGTTGCCCGTGCGACACACCGGTGACAAGCAATGTTATCAAGGTCTTATGGATAAGCGATCGTTATGCCACGCGCGGTGCGATCCGTGACCGATCGTTCGAGAGCCAGGCTTCCGCACGTCCAGGCTCAATCTCGTCGTCAGTGCGATCGTGCACTGGAACACGGTCTATCTTGACTGCGCGGTGACACAGATGAAACGAGCGGGAAGGAACATTCCGGATCCGGCCGCGCCGCGCGTCTCGGCGAGCGCTCGCTGGGTCATCCGGACCCCGGCTCGGTTTCGGCCGCGATGCTGGTCGAAGAAATCTGCAAGGCGATGAAGGCCGCTTAGCCGTCAGGTATCCCGTTGCACGCCGAGCCGAGCAACAGCGATGTCGTAGGCGGTCGAACAGGCGTTGGTGCGGCCCTGCCGTCATCCTGCCGCGCAACACCGCCTGTCCGTTCTAAGGCGCCGCGTAGTTGTTTGAGGTCCGTTCCGCCACCACCGTATGGCGGCTGAGGAGCAAAGCGTCACCCGACTTGGAGGTGAAGCTCAAGGCATCAAGTGGATCCGAGCTCTTTGCCGCTTACAGCTGGCGAGGGATCTGAACGCCTTTCGCGATCAACGAAACGCGGGGTTGTGCCGCCAACTCTGTTTAAGATGGATCACTTCTCCATCTGATCCGGGACATGATCGAATGAGCATCGATGCGGTTCTCGCCGAAACAAGGCCACCTTTGGGCACCTTGCACTCATGCGTGTGCACTGATCGCATTCAGGAAACAGGGGATGTCGTCACTCTGGAGTTCCAGAGGACCGATGGTCGGAGATTCGATTTCCTTGCCGGACAGTTCGTTACGATCCGTTTCTCTTGGGACGGCGAGCGTTACGCGCGGGTGTTTACCATAGCGTCGCCGCCGACCCGGCCTCAACGTATCGCCTTGACGATCAAGGCCGCGGCGAATGGCAGGGCCACGCGCATCCTGCACGATCATTTCGCCGCAGGTTGCTCGCTCGAGATCAGCGAACCCGGCGGCGACTTCACGCTGGAGGGCCGCGCCGTCGAGAAGGCGCTGTTCCTGTGCGCTGGAAGCGGTATCACGCCGCTGATGTCGATGGCGCGGGCCCTGTATGATACAGGCAGTGATCTGGACCTCGCGTTCATACAATGCGCGCGCACGCCCGACGATGTGCTCTTTGGCCAGGAACTGCGGATGCTGCGCGAAAGCATGATGAAGCTGAGGGTCGAGACAATGTGCAGCCAAATGTCTGGATCCGGCCAACCCCAAGGTGGCGGCCGGCTTGACGTGGCCCAGTTGGCGCGTCTTGTCCCGGATGCGGCTTCACGGACGGCCTTTCTGTGCGGCCCGACCGGATTCATGCAGGCAATGCGCCGTCATCTGATCGAGCTTGCGGTTCCAGCCGAGCGGATCTTCATGGAAAGCTTCGGCCTCGAACCATCACAAACAAGCAAGGGATTTGGCAGCACGGGAGCCGTTGTCGCCTTCGAGCGCTCCGGCGTGCGCTGTGAGGTCAACGAAGATGATACAATTCTGCATTTGGCCGAAGCTAATGGCGTTTACGTCGAAACGGCGTGCCGAATGGGCGTATGCGGCACGTGCAAGGTCAAGCTGCTTCAGGGCGAAGTCGACATGAACGATATGGGCGGCCTGTCGGACATGGAGCGCCTGGACGGCTTCATCCTGTCCTGCTGCAGCACGCCTAAGGGCAACGTCGTAGTCGACCTGTAGATGCTACGCCGTCATCAGTTTGAGCGCCTTGAGCAGGCGAACATGGGTATGAGAATGGTGATGCCTGACATGCACGGCCGAGTAGATGGGATGTGAGATCTTCGGTGCATCTGCAATGGGGTGCGCCACGCCTTCCTGCCGCAATTTTGTCGCCACGCTTTCCGTAACGAACGCTGTGCCGCCCCTGCTTCGCAGGAGATAAACAACGGCACCGCCATTTCCCGTCGAAACCGGGCTGTTTTCCAGTTCTGGCAGCATCTGCTTGTGGGCGCGGTTGAAAAAGGCCGAATAATTGGCGCGGATATAATCCGCCGGCTTGACCTCGCTCCAGGCAATGCTGCGCGTCGAAACCATGACGAAATTTTCCTCCGCGATCTGCTCGTAATGCATGTCCGGAAAGTACTGCGGAGAATAGAGCACCGCCAGATCGAGGCTGCCCGTGGTGAGATCAAGGATCATCTGGTTGGAGTAGTCGATCTCGACGTAGATTGCCAGTTTAGGCATCGTCGCTCGCACCCATTCCAGCCAACCTTCCAGCACGCGCTCGTAGAGTTCGAACTGGATGCCGATGCGGATTAGGCGATCGAACTTTCCAACCGCCTGGATTTCGCGGCGAGCGTCCAGCCAACGCAGCCTAACCGCGCGCGCGTGCTCTTCGAACCTCAGACCGGCGACGGTCGGCTCAGTCCCGCTTTTGCCGCGGATGAAGAGCTGCTTTTCCAGGAGAGCCTCGAGCGTGCGGATGCGACTGGAAACGGTCGACTGGGTGATGCCCAGCCGCTCCGCTGTCCTGTTGAAATTGCGGGTTTCGATCAGATCTAGGAACGTATCCAGCAGTTCGATCTGCATGCAGCCATCCAGCGCAAGAATTCCCGCAACTGCTAGCGCTTTTCAGGCTGTTCCGACAACAGGTAATCGGATTCGCCGATTAACATCTTGCCGTTGGCTGCGTTGCCGGAGCTGCCGCTGAGGCGCACGCTTACCCCGTCTTCCACCCACCCTCCATGGCAGGTGCCTACCCATGTTCATCGTCGACACCGACGTCCACAATTACTGGTCCAGCGCCGAGGTGCTGCTCCCCTATCTCGAGCCCTACTGGCGCGATTTCCTGGTTCGCGGCGAGAAGCCTGGGCCGAGGGGAAGCTTTCCGCATGGCCACCGACCATGGCTGCATCCGGAGGGGTTTTCGCGGCACGACATCCGGCCGGAGACCGAGGAAGACAACTATTTGATCATGAAGGAGAAGCACCTCGATCTCTACGACATCGACGTGGCTATCCTCACCGCCGACGAGCCTTTGGAAGCTTCGACGCTAGCCAACTACCACTATGCGAACGCGCTGGTGAAGGCCTACAATGACTACATGATCGACTGGTGGCTGCCGAAGGATAGCCGCTTCAAGGGGTCGATCATCATTTCGCCAACTGACCCGCACGGGGCCGCGGCCGAAATCCGGCGTCTCGGCGGCCACAAGGACATCGTGCAGGTCCTGGCCAGCCACGGCTCGCAGCGCCCCTATGGCGATCCCTTCTACCATCCGATCTACGAGGCCTGCGCTGAGGTAGGCCTGCCCTTCGCCATCCATTTCGGCGGCCAGGGTGGCGTCAACCACAATGCGGTCGCCAGCGGTCCGACTGCCTATTACTGGGAAACGCACGCCCTGCTCAGCCAGCCGGCGATGACCCATGTGGTCAGCATGATCTCCAACGGCGTGTTTGAGAAGTATCCCGACCTCTACTTCGTCGTCATCGAATGCGGCGTGTCGTGGGTGCCTTCGCTGATGTGGCGGCTTGACGCCAACTTCAAGGCGCTGCGCAAAGAGACGCCGTGGCTGAAGATGCTGCCCTCGGAATATTGCCGCCGCAACATCCGCTTCAGCACCCAGCCGCTCGAGCAACCTCAGAACGTCAGGCATCTGTGGGAAACGCTGGAGCACATGGACGGCCAGAACACACTGCTTTTCGCCTCCGACTATCCGCACTGGGATTTCGACGCGCCGACCAATCTGCACATCCCGCCCGCATGGCGCGACAAGGTCATGGGGCTGAATGCGCTGGAGGTCTACAAGCGCATCGAGGCTCCGGCCGCCAGTGCGAGGGTCGCTTGATGCCAGCCGCAGCAACAGCCCCCGCGCTGACCTTCGCCTGCAAGACCACAGACGTCGCGGTCGGCAAGCCGAAGATCGTCACCATCGGTCGCATCGGCGTCGGCATATTCCAGCTCGAGGATGGCTATGCCGCGCTGCTCAACATTTGCCCGCACCGCGCAGGTCAGCTCTGCGAGGGGCCGATCTCCGGCACCACCAGGCAAACAGATAGGGCGGAATTCGTCTATGAGCGCGCCGGAGAGCTCATTCGCTGTGCCTGGCATGGATGGGAGTTTGATATCCGGTCCGGCAAATGCCTTGTCGATGCCAAGCTGAAGGCTCGCACCTTCCCCGTACATGTCGACGGCGACGACATCTATCTTGAAATGGCCCGCTGACAGAACCAGCATTTGGAGTTTCGCCATGGAAACCGTGAAGTTTACCCAGATGAAGGATGGTGACCGTGAGGACTACGCCTTCCTGACCGAGCATGAAACCGAATATGCCGCCGGCACGGCCGACCGACTTTTGGCGGCGATGGTCGAACTCGACAAATCGTTGTCAGGTTACAAAGTGACCCGGCTTGGCCATTCTCTGCAGGCCGCCACACGCGCCTGGAATGCCGGCGCAGACATCGACTGGGTGGTGTCGGCGCTGCTGCACGACATCGGCGACATCTACGCTCCCTACAATCACGACGAATACGCCGCGGCCATCCTGCGACCGTTCGTGCGCGAACAATGCGCCTGGGTAGTGGAGAAGCACGGCGATTTTCAGCTGGTCTATTACGGCGAGCATGTCGGCGCGAACCCGCGCAAGCGGGACGCGTTCAGGGACTCCGCCTATTTCGACGACTGCGCCGAGTTCTGCGAGAAATGGGACCAGGCGAGCTTCGATCCGGACTACGTCACGCGGCCGCTGGAGTTCTTCGCGCCCATGGTGCAGGAGGTGTTCGCCCGGAAGAGCTATGATCCGGGAATAATTCGGACCGATCGGCGAGAGCCCCTGTCGAACGTCGCGCTGCAGATGTCGCGTGCAGCGCTGAGCCATGTTAGGCTGGGCGCGACTGTCGAAGTGGCGCGGTAAGGAAATCATCGAGAGCACCCGGGCGCAGCTGATTGAGGTAGCGCTGGAGGTTGGCCTCGGCGACGTGTCCTAGTTTTCGCGCCTTTAAGAGGTGTATGGCCGGACACCCGCTCAGTTCAGAGCGGACATACCCGCCGACGGTGCTGTCACGTTGTTTGAAGAAGGGCGCGTGAGACCCTCGGTGCTTTGTTCAGGCAAGCCGACGGCTTGCGGCGTTCCATTCGGCGATGGCCTGAAGGCGATGCTTTCGGATCTGGGAAGCGGAGCGGTTTATATGGGATGGAACGAAGAGGTTGCGGACGGCGGAGAAGACGGAGACAAAGTGCTGCAATGAGCCGATCGACCGGAAGCCCTGGCGTACGCGTTCTCGTTTGCGGAACGGGAGGTGAGAATTCTCCGCGCGGTTATTCAGGCCTTTGTGCGAGCGATGCTCGACATTCGGCATGATCTGGCGTTTCGCGGCGCCGTAAGAGCGCAGCTTGTCCGTGATCATGCGCTTCGGCGCCATGCCCTGCTTCTTCAGCAGTCGGGTCAGCAAACGCTTGGCAGCCTTGGTGTTGCGGTGGATCTGGACAAATTTCATCGAGCACGTAGCCTTCCTGATCGACGGCCCGCCACAGCCAGTGTTTCTTGCCGGCGATGGTGATCACCACCTCGTCGAGGTGCCAGACATCATTTGACGACGGCGGCTTGCGGCGCAAGCGACGGGCATAATCGGGGCCGTGCTTTCGGCCCCATCGGCGGATTGTCTCGTAGGAAACCACAATCCCGCGCTCCAGTAGCATTTCCTCGACGTGGCGCAGGCTCAACGGGAATCGGTAGTAAAGCCAGACAGCGCGGGCGATGATCTCCGGCGGAAAGCGATGATTCTTGTAACGGGCGGCAGCGTCAGACATGCCTCGGCCCTTACCGGGAAGCCGTTAACGCAAAAACAACGTGAACAAAGCACCGAGGGTCTCATGCGCCCTTCTTCAAACAACGTGACAGCACCCGATCAAGGCATCGACATAGGCGTCGAACGCCGCTTCACTCTCCGCAGTCCAGTTGCTCATGGCGCGCTTCCCTCATCACCAAGCAGCACCCTAACAAATCCGCGACCAGCGCGAATCCCCCCGAAGCCGCGACCTTCTGACTCAGTAAGACTAGGCGGCGATTGCGCCATTCACTTTGGCGGCCGCGGGGCGGTAGGGATCTCGATAGGCGAGCAATCGCAGCGCGTTGAAGACGACGAGCAGGGTCGAGCCTTCGTGCATGGCCACTGCCGGCCCGATGCCCAGGCCGAGGATCGTCGAAGGGATCAGTATGGCGACGACGCCAAGGCTTACGAACACGTTCTGGCGAATGATCGAGCGTGCACGCCGGCTCAGCCCCACCGCGAAGGGCAGGTGCGACAGGTCGTCCGCCATCAGCGCGACGTCGGCGGTCTCGAGGGCCACGTCCGAGCCGGCCGCGCCCATGGCGATGCCGACGGTCGCGCTCGCCATCGCCGGCGCGTCGTTGACGCCGTCGCCGACCATCGCGACCTGGCCTTCCGACCGCAGCTTCTTGACCGCCTTCACCTTGTCCTCCGGCATGAGGTCGCCCCAGGCTTCATCGAGGCCGACATCCTTCGCGATCGCGTCGGCGACCTTCTGGTTGTCGCCAGAGAGCATGATCATGCGCTTGATGCCGGTCTCGTGAAGCGACACCAACGCGTCCCGAGCTGCGGCGCGCGGCGTGTCCATAAGCCCGATCACGCCAAGATCACGGTCGCCCTGCCGAACCACCATCGTCGTGCGTCCGCCTTCCCGAAGCCGCGCGACGGCCCGGGTCATCGCTTCGCCGAGAGCTGGAATGCCGTCGGTTCCAAACATCTCGGCCTTGCCGATCCAGACCGTCTGTCCCTCGAGCGTCGCCGTGACGCCCTTGCCCGTGAGGCTACTGACATCGGACGCCGTGGCGACCTCCTTCCCGTTCAGCTTCTCCTTGCCGTCGCGCACGATCGCCTCGGCCAGCGGATGGTCGCTCAGGCTCTCCACCGCGACCGCCACCGTCAACAGTTTGCCCTCGTCGACGCCGTCGGCGGTGACGATGTCGGTGACGCGGGGTTGGCCTTGCGTCAGCGTGCCGGTCTTGTCGAACGCGATCGCCGTCAGGGAGCCGAGGTTCTCAAGCGGTCCGCCGCCCTTCACCAGGACGCCGCCGCGCGCCGCCCGGGCGACGCCCGACAGGACGGCACTCGGCGTGGCGATGGCCAGCGCGCAGGGGCTCGCGGCCACCAGCACCGCCATCGCGCGGTAGAAGCTGTCGCGGAAGGGCTCGTCCACCACGACCCAGGCGAACAGAAGGATGAAGGCAAGAGCGAGGACGGCAGGCACGAAGATGCGCTCGAACTTGTCGGTGAAGCGCTGCGTGGGCGATTTCTGAGCCTCCGCTTCGCTCACCATCTTGACCACCTTGGCGAGCGCGCTCTCGGTGGAGCGCCGCGTCACCTCGACCTCGATCGCACCTGCGCCGTTGATCGTTCCGGCAAAGACGCGCGAGGCGGTGTCCACCGAATCGGGCCGGGCGCGGGCTGCGGCGGCGTCCGCGACCGGGCGCTTGTCGACCGGAATGCTCTCGCCCGTGACGGGCGCCTGGTTGACGCTGGACACTCCCTTCACTAGAAAACCATCGGCAGGCAGCCGCTCGTTCGGGCGCACGACCACGATGTCGCCGAGAACGAGTTCCTCCACCGGGATCTCGCTGGTCTGACCGTCACGTCGCACGGTCGCGACCGGCGGCGCAAGCTCAGCCAGCGCCTCGATCGCCCGTTTGGCGCGGCCCATGGCATAATGTTCGAGCGCGTGGCCGAGGCTGAACAGGAACAGCAGCAGCGCGCCTTCGGCGAAAGCCCCCAGTGCCGCCGCGCCGGCCGCCGCGACCAGCATCAGCGTGTCGATCTCGAACTTCTTGAGCCGGAGGTTGTCGACGGCCTCGCGCAGCGTGAAGAAGCCGCCGAAGAAATAGGCGGCGATGTAGCAGGCCGTCGGCAGCCAGCCGGGGGCGCCCGCCGCCAGTTTCTCGATCGCGAAGCCGACCCCGAGCAGCGCGCCGCTCAACAGGGCGAAGATCAGTTCCGTGTTCGGCCCGAGGAACTGGCCATGCGCATGATCGTGACCGTCGCCCGCTTTATGTTCTTCGCCCGGCCCATGGTCGTGGCCGGCATGTGCGTCCCCGTCGTCATCCGGAGCGGATGCCGGCTCTCCGTTCCGCTCGACGCCGAGGGCGCGAAGCGCCTCGGCTATCCTATCCTCTGAAGCGGCTTCGCGATCGAACTCGACATGCACCGTGCCGGCGGAGTTCGCTTCCGCTTCGACCACGCCTGCCAGCGAGCCGATTTTCTCGGCGACCGTGCGCGCGCGGCGCTCGTGACCTATGCCGGAGACATTCCAGGTAACATGTCCGAACCGGGCCGTTATCCGCGCACCGGCCGCCTGGGCGATCTCGCGGATTCGCTTGAGCGGGACAATCTCCTGATCGAAGTGAACGCAAAGCTTGGCAGGCTCGTCCCCGTCGGCCGCCAGGACATGGATCTTCTCGATCCCATCTCGCGCTTCAAGATCGGAAGTCAACCGCGCGACACACGAGTCGGCCTCGTCCGCGATCTGCGGCAGCAGCAGCGGAAGGTCCAGGCGTAGCTTGCTCGTCATTGTGAAACACTCCCAGCGGGTCAGGCGCCCTTATTTGGACGCCGCAACTTCGGCCTTCACGAGATCTTCCAATTGCTTACGCCCGAATGAGGGCAGCGGCTTTCCATTGACAAAAAAGGTCGGGGTGCCCGTGATGCCCACCGCCTTCACATCTGCGACATCCTGGGCCAGGACCGCGTCGACCTCAGGGGTCACAGCGTCCTACTTTGCCTTCGCGATGTCCAGTCCCACCTCCTGCGCGACTGCCCATGCGCTTTCCGGATCGGGGCTGCCGTCGGCCCCCCATTGCATCTCCGTCCGGCAAGGCGGACACTAGCGTGACGCCGTGAAATCCGTTTGTAAAAGCGATTATGTTGGACCGTCCCGTGGCTTTGCGCGCCAGCTTGAGCGCTGCCTCGACCGCATTTGTCCCCGTCGGTCCGGTGAACTGGATCTTATAACCCAGGCGACGAGGACCTAAGATTTTCTCGGCAAATGTCTCGATAAACGAACGCTTTGAGACAGTGTGGAGGTCGAGCGAATGCGCTATGCCATTGCCGGAGATGTAATCGAGCAATGCCTCCTTCATATCTGGGTCGTTATGACCATAGTTAAGAGAGCCGCACCCAGACAGGAAATCTATGCAAGTTGCACCGGTTGTCAGCGTAAGGAGGGCGTTCTCTGCGCTTCTGATTTCAAACGGAAACGAGCGACAATAAGATCTTACGTTCGACTCGAGCCGTTCGTAGGTGCATTCGTGCTCGGCGCCCTTGCAGCGCGCCCCCGACGACTCTTCCATCTCAGATCGCACGCTGCAGTACTCCCGCTTGCCAATGATTGAAGACGGGCTTTCTGCGAACCATCTCACCCATCCAATTCCAGAACAGCAGCTGGGCATTGGACCTCCAGGTGTTGGCCGGAGTCAGGTTGGGATTATCGAGAGGGAAGTAATTGGTCGGAGCTTTGATGGCTGTGCCGGCCCGAGTGTCGCGCTCATATTCTTCTTTGAGCGTATCCCAGTCGTATTCCAGATGGTTGAAGATCAACAACGACCCATTGGTTGCATCCTCGACGATTGCGGGGCCGCCGGTCGCCCCAACAAGCAGGGTTTTCAGGTTGGGATTGCCATCGATGTCGCGCTGTCTGATTTCGGTCCAACGACTGACGGGGACCACGATGTCGTCCGAGAGCCCGTACAAATACGGCGACGACTTACTCAGTTTGTGATGACGATAGCAGCCAAAGGCTTTTTCAGAGAGTTCATATTTCGGGATTCCATGATGGTAATATGCTAGCGCCATGGCACCCCAGCAAATACCCATCGTTGCAAGCACATTGGTCTTGGCCCAGGTCATCAAGCCGCAAAGCTCGCTCCAATAGCTCACATCCTCAAAGCTCATATGCTCGACTGGCGCGCCGGTAATGATAAGGCCGTCAAAATTTCTGTGCCTGACGCTACCGAAGGGCTGATAGAACCGTTCAAAATAGGCGGACGAGGTCGTTTTGACCTTATGCCCGTCCAAGCGGATCAATTCCAGTTGTACTGGAAATGGACTCGACCCCAACAAGCGCGCCAGCTGTGTCTCGGTCTCGACTTTCTTTGGCATGAGGTTCACGAGGCCGATCGACAACGGGCTCATCCACTCTGCGCTATGTTCCTTTTCTGAATGCAGCCTTACCCCCTCGCTTTTCAGCAGTGAGTGGACCGGATGTTCCTTGTCCAAAATCAACGACATGGCGCGTACACCTCGCAAGCCTGGTCGACCAATTGAGCCGCTGACTGGGTAAAGATACAGGGCAGAGGCGGAGGAACTGGGAGCATCGCCCCCTATTCCGCCGCTGCCATCTGATATTTGGTGAGGTCGACATCGATCGAAGCCGCCGCAATGCGGCCGGGCCGCTCAATCGACAAGCTTTTTATGTCAGTGCAGAGCTCATGCTCGAGGGCAAGCTGAGCACATAATTTGCCGAACAGCGGCGCAAATTTGAATGCCCAACCGCCTGTGCAAACAACCACATTCCTATTGTCCGCTACGGAGGACGGCAGGACATCCAGAATGCATCCGTTGTCCGGTAGAAGCACTGCTAGGGCTCTGGTTGCGTCGACCGGCGCGGTGTCCACGCCTTTCATCCGATTTCGCACGAAGTCCCGAACGATCTGCAGGTCGATCCTTGGCGGGGCGTATACCCTCTGAGAAACATCTGTAAACTGGTGAGATGCCCAAACGACACCTAATTGCATAAAGCCCGGCTGGCCGAACTCGCACGGGGGATAGCCATAGAACAGATTCGAGTAACCGTTCTCAGGCCGCTCGAACTGGACCCACATCGGGAAGTCCTGGACGTTCCCGTTGACTCTGTAGAATGCCGAACTCATGTCCCACATATTGAGGTTTAGGCTAAAGCCGAAGCTGGGTGACATAAGCTCATTTGCATAGGCGCCTGGGGCGAGAATGGCCTTGCGCGCCGTCACCTTCTCGCCGTTGTCCAGGTGGGCAGTGACATGCTCGCGGTTGTTTGCGATCCGTATCACCCTGGCACCGCTGGCAATCGCGACAGCGTCGCGCCGACAAAGACTTAGCGCGGTTGCTATTGCGGCCTTCACGTCAGTAATGGCGTTGTCAGGCTGAAAAATGCCAACGTAGTGATCGGGCAGATTCCGGAACGGATAACGCCTTTCGATCTCCTTCTTATCCAGAAGTTCGTACGGCTTCCCCAACTCGTTTAAAGTGTCTATGGGTGCGAGAAGTGTGCCTTCCGGGGTGTAATCTGTCTGCGCGCCAAAATTAAGAAGCCCCTTGCGATGCAGGATCTTCGAGCCGGTTTCGGCCTCAAGCTCGTGATAGAGGTCTCCGGCCAGATACGACATCTTCGACAGTTCCGCCTCATTGTACATCGTTCGCCACATCCGTTTGTGGCCCGCAGAGCTGCCCTCCTGGGTGCCAGGGAAGTGCTGTTCTAAAAGTGTCACTTTTTTTCCGCTGCGAGCGGCATAAGAGGCAGCCATCAAGCCGATGACCCCACCCCCGACAACGAGAATATCTGCATCAAGTCTCATTTGCCTGTTCTCCAATGATCTTGTCGTCGACACGGCGGTTACTCCCTGCAACCCACCCGAAGAGAATTTGAACCGAGACGAGGACGATCAGACCCGTCAGGACAATTTCCCAGCTGTTCGTGAAGTCATGCAGGGCGCCGGCACCTACCGGTCCCAACGCGGAGACTGAATAGCCTACAGTCTGGGACATACCGGCGAGAATGGCGGTCTGGTGCGAGGATCGAACTCGCAAGATAGGGAGCGAGAAGCCGATGCCTGCTTCGACACCCAGTCCGGCGCCGAGAATGAACATCCAAATCAGCGTGTGCTGACCCTGCCCGACGAGCACGCCCGCAAGCCCGACAATGACGAGCACCGCGCCGCCTGTGGTTGCCCACACGTGATTGTCGACCTTATGTACGGCAAGCGCCACCGCAAGCGTGAACGGAATTGCCACGATGTTCACCAACGAGAGCATCCGGCTCGCGACTTCGATGTTCTCGCCGAAATCTGCCAGGATCGTCGGCAGCCAAGCGGAAATGGTATAGAAGAGCAGCGAAAGCACCGCGAAATACAGAGTTACCGACCAGGCTAACCCATTTCGCCAGATCCAGGTTCGGTCGCTATGGCTCCGTGCGTCGCCGCCGGCAATTTTTTCTGCTCTCGACGATCGTGCATGTGGCCACCAGATTGGAAATGCCGCGACAGCCAGCAGTCCCCACGACGCGATAGCGAGTCTCCACGATCCAAAGAAGTTCGCGAGGGGTATGGTTCCGGCAGCGGCAAGGGCAGGGCCAATAAACAGAGAGGCTGTATAGACCGCGCTAAGTGGTCCTGCACGCGCAGGGTACTTCTGCTTTATGTATGCTGGCAAAAGCACGTTGCCTATTGTAATGCCCACGCCAACAACTGCCATGCTTAAGAAAAGCGCTGGCGTCGTCGGGAGCAATCTAAGTGCAAAACCGCATATCAGGATGATTAGTGAAACCTGGATCGCTATGCCGAAACCGAGTTTGCGACCAAAACGCGGTGCGCTGGTTGACAGAAGAACAAAGGCCAGCAGCGGTATGGATGTCAGAAAACCGGCGGCGGCGGAACTCAAGCCCTCGTCGATCTCGATGTTGCCAATTACCGGCGCAAGCGTTGTGATTGCCGGCCGCAAATTTAAGCCAACAAGAAGGACAGCAAATATCGCCCAATACAGAGGTGGTAGCCTTGTGTCATTGTTTCTGTTTTGCTGATCCATATCTAATTCCCGTTCGTAACTTATATTATTTCGATGAGATTATAATGCGCCTGGATCGGCGCGTGCGCGTCGGATTTGTTGTTGGCGAATTCGAACATCGATCCGCTTCGAAGGATTTTCGAGCGTTCAGCAAAGTGTCTGCAGGCTTGCCCAAAGCTGGCAAAGATCGCGCGACTGAGGGCATCCTCGCGGTGAAACCATTCGGGATGCCACTGCACGGCCGATACAAACCATTCGGAATCTGTGGCAGATATTGCTTCGATCACGCCGTCTTCAGCAACGAGATCGGCCGACAACCCATCCGCAAGGCGGGATATACCTTGCCTGTGCAGGGAATTGACCTCTATTTTATTCAATCCAAGGCGCCTCACGCACGCGGAGATATTCCCCTCTCCGGCTACGAGAACGTCATGCACCGGGCGATACTGGCAGTCCCTGGGGAGGCTTTCATCCTCGAAATGCGTCTGGTGCCTTTTGTCGTCTGAAAGGTCCTGATCCAGTGTCCCGCCAAATGCCACATTGAGTTCCTGGAGCCCGCGGCAAATCCCAAGAATTGGGAGCTTTTTTGCGCGGGCCACCTTGATCGCGGCAAAAACCGAGCTGTCTCTTGCAGGGTCAAACAACATCGTGTCCGAAATGGACAGACTGGCGTATCGTTGAGGGTGAACATTCGATACCGCACCGCCAAGTACCAGTCCGTGCAATGCCTGCAAGGCGGTACTTAGATCGTCGTCCCCGAGATCTGTTGGGATAACAACTGGCAGCACCCCGGCGGATTCACGGAGCGCTTCGAGGTAGCGCACACGGATATTGTCATAGTCGACGTTGTCACGCCTTTGCCGATCCGCAACTATCCCGACGATTGGCTTCATGATGCTCTCAGGGCCTCAACGTCGCTTTGTCGAGCGCCTGCGTCAGGTCGGCAATGATGTCCTGAACACCCTCGATGCCGACCGACAATCGGATCGCTCCATCAGTCACTCCAGCCGCGAGCCGCGCTTCTTTGGCGACCGACGCATGCGTCGTTGAGGCAGGATGGGTGGCGAGTGTGCGAGCATCTCCGATGTTGGATACGTGATACGCCAACTGCAGGGCTTCGATGAATATTCGTCCCGCCTCCAAGCCTCCGGCAATTTCGAACGAGACCATCGGCCCGCCAAATTCACCCAAATTCTCCTTGGCCAATTCCCTCTCCGAAGCATTTCCCAATGAAGGATAGGTGACTGACAAAACAGCCGGGTGTGAGATGAGGAAGCGGGCAACGGTTTCCGCGTTGTTGCAGTGCCTGGGCATCCGCAACGCAAGCGTCTCGATACCTTGAATGAACATGAAGGACGCGAACGGGGACGGGGACGGTCCAAAATCACGCATCAACGTGTTGCGCATCTTGAGCAGATATGGGCTTGCACCATACTGGCCGCCCAGTTTCGCTGCAGCGTCCAGCCATTCGATGTTCCCGTGAGACTTGTCCGGTTGCAGCATCAGCGGATACCGGTCGGCGTTCACGATCCAATCAAAACGGCCGCTATCGACGATCACGCCTCCGATATGGGTGCCGTGTCCGCAGATGTATTTTGACGTCGAATGCACCACGACGTGCGCCCCCAAATCCAGGGGCCTGCAGATCAATGGCGTAACAGTGTTGTCGACGACGAACACGATACCCTTCTCCTCCGCCAAACGTCCGATTTTCGAGATTGGCAGAGGGGTAAGCTTCGGATTTGGCAGGCCTTCACCAAACCAGGCTCTGGTGCGATCATCTGATGCGTTTACGAAATTCTCAGGGTTATGAGGATCGACAAATCTCGTCTCTATCCCGAGCCGCCCGAAAGTGTGCGACAGGAGGTTGATCGTCCCGCCGTAAAGCTGATTGGAGCTCACGATATTGTCGCCGGCCTGTGTGACATTCAGCAAAGCCAGCATGATTGCTGCCTGGCCTGATGATGTTGCGATCGCGGCAACGGCGCCCTCGAGCGCTGCGACCCTTTGCTCGAATACGTCGGTAGTCGGATTCATAAGACGAGAATACGTGCGCCCATGGTCGCGTAGGTCAAACACGTCCGAAGCGTGCTCAACCGACCGAAAGGAATACGCGTTGGTCAAATAGATCGGGACCGCTGTTGACAGCGTGGTTTCATCGAACCTGTGCCCGACATGGAGGGCCTTGGTGTCAAAGCACCCTTCTGGCACTGTTTGTTCGTCGTGCAGTATTTCTGACGCTTCAACGATCTTATGCATTTTTGTCTCCACAAGATGGCCGTCCACAAGGACGCTGACGTCAACGGTGCTTGACCGGCGCAACCACGTACCAGTCCACCTCGAACTGGCGGCAAACCTCGTGGTTCGCGGTTTCGGTCAGGGGCCGCTGGGCAAAAAGCGAGGGAGGCTATTCAACGAGCTCTGCCGCGATGCCGGGCCGACTTCGCCGGGCGGAGAAATCGAACTCGTAGTCGTGGATGAACCGATTGATCAGTTCATCATTCACATTTGGCATGACAATCGCGTGCGCGAGTTCTCCGTCACAAGCCAATTGATACATTTTGACGATGTCGTCGTTCGGTTTCGGGAAAACCAATGTCAGCGAATGCTTGTTCTGCAGCACTGGAACACCCATTTGCCGCAATCGCTGGGCCAATCTTGTAGCACGCGCCAAGCAGGCTTGAGTTTCGCGCTGAAAGCCGTCCTCACCGAGTTCGACAATGCGCTCCCAGATGGCAATTGAGGCATGCCCGTTTCGGGATCCCATCAAGGTTGTGTCGTTCGAGCGAAGATAGCTGATTGACGATGCGATGCGATTCACATGGTTGCGACGCGCCACGAGAATGCCGCATGGCATTGGTGTTCCGATCATCTTGTGGCCCGAAGCCGAGATCGAATCTATCTCGTGTTTGAACGACGGAATGATCCCCGATTCGACGTTTTCGAGAAACGGAATGACCATCCCGTTCAACGCACCATCAACATGCAAGTATCTGCGATTGCGCGAAACACCTGCCTGTTCGAGTACCTCCAGGCACCCTAGAATGTCGTCATGTGCTCCACGCATGGTCGTTCCGCAGGTCAACGCGATGATCAGACCGCGGCCCGCCAGGGAAGCCACCTTCTTTTGAAGGTCCATTAGGCAGATTTCGCCTGTTTCGTTCGAGTCACATGTCACGCACTCGATGCCCATGATTCTCGCGGCCTTCGGGATCGAATAGTGAGCATCCCGAGAACAGATCAGCGCAGCATCATGGAGTGCCTCGCGACCTAGATAGATGGCCCACAAATTCCCCTCGGTGCCGCTCGCGACAACCGAGCCCCAAAAATCCTCATCGGGCGGGCATTGCCACACCTTTTGCGCCCAGTTGATGATGTCCATCTCAAGGTCGCAGACTTCCGTGGCATAGTGAGATCCGACGTAGGGGTCCCCCAGATTGTTGATCAGGTAACCATTGAACTTCGAGAGATTTTTCGGACTGAATGCCAGGTTGTAGGGATAGCCCATATGATTGCGACGAGCGATTTCGAATCTACTAAGCAATTCTTCGTGATTAGACGGCTCACCACGGGGTCGCCGCGCTATACCTGCTTGGTGTGTATGAAAGCTATTCATGATCTTCCACCTCAGGCCTCGAATATTTGTATGGCCGGAGGTAATAGCATGGCGCCTCGCCGAGGCAATTGATAAGGTGTAACGTGACACTTTTCCGAAAAATCGGGACCGAAAGGCACACTTTAGCATGCGCTTAAAGAGCTCTTGGACACCGAGAATAGGGGGCGGAGATGGCCCGGTTTATCAACGCATTGCGGCTGCCATTATCGAAGACCTATCGCACGGCAACATTTTGCCTGGTGCGCGGCTTCCCGCCCAAAGAGACCTGGCCTTTGACCTCCATGTCGGATTGGGCACTGTCACGAAGGCTTATGGCCTGCTGACAAAGCGTGGGGTCGCGGCCCCCGAAAAAGGCAGGGCGATGTTCATCACTTCAAAGCCTGCGGAGAGCACGGTCATTGAGATGGACGTCAACATCCCCCCGAATCTCTTGTCGGGAAAGATGCTAAGGACAGTCGTCA
>NZ_CAUM01000176.1 GCF_000350085.1 Mesorhizobium metallidurans STM 2683 | reverse complement strand
CATGTCGAGAGTGATGTTTTCCAGCTTGATGCCGAGGTCTTCGGAAATCATCTGGCCTGATGTGAGCACGGCGATGTCTTCCAGCATCGCCTTGCGGCGGTCACCGAAGCCCGGCGCCTTGACTGCCGCGACCTTGAGGCCGCCGCGCAGCTTGTTGACGACCAGCGTCGCCAGCGCTTCGCCTTCGACGTCCTCGGAGACGATCAGCAGCGGCTTGCCGCTTTGCACCACGGCTTCGAGGATCGGCAGCAGCGCCTGCAGGTTGCCGAGCTTCTTTTCATGGATGAGGACGTAAGGATCCTCCAGCTCGACGCGCATCTTCTCGGCGTTGGTGACGAAATAGGGCGAGAGATAGCCACGGTCGAACTGCATGCCCTTGACGACGTCGAGTTCGGTTTCGGCGGTCTTGGCTTCCTCGACGGTGATGACGCCGTCATTGCCGACCTTGTCCATGGCCTTGGCGATCATGGCGCCGACGGTGTCATCGCCATTGGCGGCGATCGTGCCGACCTGCGCGATCTCGCTTGAAGATTTGACCTTCTTGGCTCGGGCCTGGATTTCCTTCACCACGGCGGCGACGGCCTGGTCGATGCCGCGCTTGAGGTCCATCGGGTTCATGCCGGCGGCAACGAGCTTGGCGCCTTCGCGCAGGATCGAAGCGGCCAGCACCGTCGCTGTCGTCGTGCCGTCGCCGGCGAGGTCGTTGGTCTTCGAGGCCACTTCGCGCACCATCTGGGCGCCCATGTTCTCGAACTTGTCGGCAAGCTCGATTTCCTTGGCGACGGCGACCCCGTCCTTGGTGATGCGCGGCGCGCCATAGGCCTTGTCGATGATGACGTTGCGGCCTTTGGGACCGAGCGTCACCTTGACGGCGTTGTTGAGGATTTCGACGCCGCGCAGCATGCGGTCGCGGGCATCGGTGGCGAATTTGATTTCCTTGGCAGACATGATTTTACGTCCAGTTCAGTCTAGAAATTAGCAGAGCGCAAATCGCCCGGTCAGGCGGCTTTCTTGGCCGCTTTGGTCTTCTCGACGATGCCCATAATGTCGCTCTCCTTCATGATCAGGAGATCCTCGCCGTCGATCTTGACCTCGGTGCCGGACCATTTGCTGAACAGGATGAGATCGCCGGCCTTGACGTCGAGCGGGATCAGCTTGCCGCTCTCATCACGTGAGCCTGGGCCGACGGCGATCACTTCGCCTTCCTGAGGCTTTTCCTTGGCGGTGTCGGGAATGATGATTCCGCCTTTGGATTTGTTGTCGCCTTCAGCGCGCCGAATGACGACGCGGTCGTGGAGTGGTCGGAATTTCATTGGGGGTTCTTTCTGCCGCCGCACATAGAGCGACTGCGACACTTACCATAGTCCCTTTGGCACTCGAATGATAGGAGTGCCAAATTTTCCAGGCTTGCCTGGCGACGCGTCGGCGCGTTCATTCACCTGCCAGCAATCGCCCTGAAAATCGTACGCGGCCTTTATCAACCAAAGACCGCAATATCGTTGTGATCTATGGCTTTTCATGCGATTCTTCAGGCGGATCTGAAGGAGGTGAGAATGCCTGAAATGCTTGCAGCGCTTTCCAGCATCCGGACTGTTGAAGAAATGATCGCGGCCTTCCGGGATGAGCAGCATTGCCGTCGGTTGCTGGAAAGCATGGTGTGGCCGGAGGGGAGGATCTGCCCAGCCTGTGGTTTCAAACGCTCGATCGCGATAGCCGGCCGCGACGTGGGCAAGCGGCGCGCCCGACCAGGTCTTTATCAATGTTCCAGCGGCGATTGCCGGTTCCAGTTCACGGTGACGACACACACGCCTCTGCACTCCACGAAGCTTCCCTTGCGTGTTTGGCTGAAGGCCATGTGGCTGTTACTGCAATCCGACAAGGGCTTGTCGTCGGTGCGCCTGGCCGAGGCGCTCGGGGTGAGCCAGCCAACAGCCTGGCGGATGGGACATGCACTGCGTCTCATGGTGGCACGGGAGAACATGCTCGCCGGCACGGTGGAGATCGACCATTTCCATCTCGGCGGAAGGTCCAGAAAGAATCCCGACGACCCGCCTCCGGGCCGCGGCCGGAAAGGCCAGGCGAATACGGACAAAACGCCAGTCATGGCAATGGTGCGGCGGCCGACCGACGTCAGGCCTGGCGCTCTGGCCGGTGACGCGCGTGCGGCGGTCGTGACCGATCTCTCGGCGCGAGCAAGCGAACGCGTCATTGAAGCGCAGATCGAATCGGGAGCTCATTTGATGAGCGACGAGTGGAAGGCATTCATGGCCATTGGTGAGAGCTTTGCCAAGCACGAGACCGTGAAGCATTCCAGCGGCGAGTATGTTCGCGACGCCGTCCACGTCAATTCGGTGGAGGGCTTCAACTCCCGCGTCCGCCGTACCATCGCCGGCGTCTTTCATCATATCAGCCCGCAGCATGCCGACCTGTATTTCCACGAGATCGGCTTCCGATGGTCGCAGCGCGTCGTCACAGGAAACGTCATTCGTAAAACCGGGCATGGCCGGGAGAGCGTGCGAACCCTGTGGTCGCGCGTGCCGCCTGCACTGCAATTGACGAATGTTTTTCGCACAGCCACGGGTCGTCAGATGCGCCGAATCCCGTATGGCGGCATCATTATCAAATCAGCCGTAGCGGTCTTTGGTTGATAAAGGCCGCGTACGATTTCGCACTGCTCTTGTTCTGACCCCTATAGCGGCCACATGTTCCTGTTTCGCGGCAAGCAAGGTGGCTACCTCAAGGTGCTCTACTACGATGGCTCCGACCTCTGCCCGTTCGCCAAGCGGCTGGAACGGGGCAAGTTCGTCTGGCCGTCGATCGTCGACGCCGCCTTGACGTTGACGCCCGCGCAGCTGGCGCTTCTGATCGAAGGGGCTGGATCTACTTGACGTTGCTTAGGAGGATTTTGATACGAAAGGGATCGTCGTAACTTCGGCAGCCAGTTTGCCGTAAGGAGTCTCGATCGTCACCCTATCGCCCTCTTTGATTTCCGAGTCGACGATGGCGATGCCGAGACTGCGGTTCAGGGCGAAAGAATGTGCCGCCCAACGAACTTCACCCACGCGGCCCTTATCGTTCCTGAGGCTCCAGAACCACTCCAGGCGCGGAACTTCGGCCTCAATAAAGAGGCCGACGGAGTGCCGTTTGACGCCGGCGGCTTTTATCTTCTTCAAAGCCTCCTTGCCAACGAAGTCCACCGGCTTATCGAGATGCACGAACTTGGAAGCGATGTCCTCTAGCGGGTTAATGCCTGACCCCATGTAATAGTTGAAGTCGGTGACGCCACGTTCGATTGCGCGATGCCAGATCGGCCCGGTCACCTTCAGCCCGTAGGGTTCGCCGGCCTTCAAAATCGCGTCCCAAATCGCAGGGCCGTCAACGGAGCTCACCAGCGGCAGAACTTCGTAACCGAAACCGCCGCTCCAACCGGTGCGGGAAACGACGGCATCGTATCCAGCGACCTTCGTGACGACGCACTTATAGTTCTTGAGATCATTGAGATTGGCTTCGGTGATTGGATCCAAAACTTCCTGGGCGAGAGGTCCTTGCACCTGCATTGGCGCGATGTCTGGCTCGGAGACGTCCACGTCCCATTTGCTATTCATCGCGATGCCGCGAGCCCAGAAAGTGACATCCGCGTTGCCGTGCGAAAGCCAGATAGTATCGTCAAAGGGTCGAAAACAGACCGGGTCGGCCATGAGTGTGCCATCGTCATGGCAGATCAGAGCATACATGCAGTCGCCGACAGCCATTTTGGACATGTCACGGCAGGACAAATAGTCGAAGAAGGCGAGAGCGTCCGGTCCTTTGATCTGCGTCTGGCGCTCAAGGCCGACATCCCACAAAGTTACGTCCTCGACTAGAGCCGCATAATCCTCGTAGGGCATACGGCTGTAGATAGTCGGGAAATGCATATTGTTGTAGACGGTCCACTCCTGACATTCTGCGTCAACTGTCTTCTGCCAATATGGCGTGCGACGATTGAACATCCACATGCGCTGCCGCTCCTCGGGATAGAGGGGACGTCGATCGAAATGCTCCGTCAGGCGCAAAATCTGACCGTCTCTCATCTCGACGGCGGCGACCAAATGGAAGTCGGTCCGCACCTGCGCACCGTTGATCTTTCCGCCGGCGCCAACAACGGCCGCTTCAAAAGAGGCCTCGATATAGCCCTTGTCACCGGCGTCGACGGAATTGCGGATTGTTGTCGAGACGTCTTTCTGCGCGTGCGAGAGGATGCGCAACTGTTTGCGTATGGCGTCGCGACCCGCGGCTGGCTTTTCGATATTCGGCGCGTCGAAGACTCCGTCATCGGTAAAAAGCGCGGCCATGGCATCGTAATTTCCTGCGGCGTAGGCATTGCAGAACGCCTGGAATGCAGCGGTAGGTGTCATTTATCAATTCTCCCAGATAGCGCTTAGCTTGCGCAGTGAAAACATCAGAGAATAGTCTTGTCTGACCAGAGCCTGTAGTAACGAGCATCAAAGTACAGACTCAGTCTCCTGAGATTTCCACTATCCGTTTCGGCGACGATGCTCAGAGGGTGCGTGTCTCTCTGACCGCTAACGCGCTCGATTGATAGCGTTCCGTCTGCGATAGAGACGCTATTGTTGGCGGCCGGCGGTGAAATCTCGAACGCGGCCGTTTTGATCGTGGAGAATGATTGTTCGTGTCCTGCGCGGATCTCGGCCTGGCCGACTAAACGGTTGGGCTTCAACATAGGAATCTCGATAAGAGACCCCGACGCAGTCGTCTTCTCAATGAAGCCCGCGTCTTTCGACTCAAACGCTCCCACATAGGCCAAGAGCGCTTCAGTCGGACTGTGAAAGGGCGCGGAGCCTGACAAGCATTTTTTCTGTGCCGTGATATAGGCGGCGTGGGCGTCAGAGCTTCGGTTCGGTGCCTTTGAGGACATTCTTACGCTCCGCGTTTTCTCTAGGTGGAAACAGTTGCTGTAATGCGAGCTAGGGTGGTATGGTTGAATTGCTTCGGTCAAACGATGATTTTTCATCGCATAGGATAACCTTTGATTATGCCAAGCCTGCGCCAGCAACTGCCCCCCCTGGACGCTCTCGTGATGTTCGATGCCGCTGCACGTCACATGAGTTTCACGCTTGCAGCCAATGAACTGAACGTCACGCAGGCAGCTGTCAGCAGACAGATTCGAAACCTTGAGCAAAATCTTGGAATCCGGTTGTTCACCCGCGGGCATCGTAACGTCGAACTTTCCCCGGAAGGGCGGATGTATCAGCACAGCGTACACTTGGCCTTGGCGCATATTTGCGATGCCACGAACGAGATACGCAACGTGCCGCAGGCAACATTCGTGGTCGCGACAGATCAAGCAGTCGCCGGACTCTGGCTTCAGCGAAGACTGCCGACGTTCTTCGGGTTGAATCCGGAGATATCGGTGAGACTTATTGTGTCAGACAAGGAGGATTGTTTGCGCGAGCGTGTCGACGTCGCGATCATACATGGCAATGGACACTGGCCAGGTTTCAAATCGCGGATGCTGTTCCCAGAAGAGATCGTACCGGTCTGCAGCCCTTCGTGTATCGAGAAGTATGGGCCAGTCAGCGGGCCGCAGTCATTGATGAACTTCCCGCTCATTGAGCATGAAGACGAGCGTTGGGATTGGATGAACTGGCGCGTCTGGCTCAGCATGAATAATGTCGAGGTCCCGCGAGAGCACCACAAACTGCTTATAAATAATTATGCTCTAGTAATTCAGGCTGCGGAGGCTGGCGACGGCGTCGCTCTCGGCTGGAGGTATGTCATAGACGACTCCTTGAAAAGCGGGCGGCTGGTCAGTCCTGTCAACCAGTTCGTAAAGACGAAGCTCGGCTATCATGTCGTCATGCATGAGACGGAACATATCAACCCAGCCGTAGAAAAGTTCTGCAACTGGGTGTTCTCGACCTTTGAGGCCGACAGACAGAATGGGGTTCCGACAGCGGGAACTCGTTGACCTGCTCGCATGGAATGCCAACCCGGACGGCTGCTTTACTGCATCCCATGTTTGCTTGTGTGCTTATCGGTCGTGAATTCGGTCTGGGTAGCTCGTGGGCAGCGCTGTCCACCCCAGGGCTGTAGATCCGCGGTGCCGCTCCTTTGGACCGCGTTGGCTGCGATGGCGGATGGGACGCCATCGCGACCCTTTTGATGCGCGACAGCGATTCAGCGACGGCGAAAGGTGTGGGTTTCCTGTTCCACCATCGGGAACTCAAAAATCCGGCAGGGCCAAAGCTCGTGAAGTCAAGGTCGGGCTTAGCTTCCACAATTTCCCACTGGATTCAACATTATCGCAGGAAGAGCCACGTGAGCCCGACCACCGTCGCCGTCTGACTATCCGCTTTTGCTCAAGACCGACACAGCTGCTCTTCCAAGTAAAAGCCTTCCTCGATCGCCGACGAGGCGCACGATGGCATCATCGTTCGGGAAGATTCCGACGGCCCCGGTGCGCCGCTTGATCTCGCCGTTAAGACGTTTGTTCGGTTAGTCGAGCTTGGCGCGTGTTCCTTCGGGAGGGCATGTAGGCCAACACGTCGGGCTCGGCATTGTCCGTGATCGTCGCCACCTTTGGGGCCTTCATTTGGATCTGGTCGACGACGGCGCGTCATTGTAGGGACGCGGCCCAGGGCGCAATCCTGCTCGAAGAGAACGATGAATGGCAGTGCTGTGGAGCCCGCTACATGACCTTGGAAGAGTCGGCCAACTGAGCATAATCCCTCGTCAGCCTGCCAGCCGTGGCGCGCTGATCAGCCTGACCCATGCCGGATAGCACGGCGACCAAAGCAGTCAGCTACACCAGGCCGCGGCGCTCGATCGCCACCTCTAACATAACCGGCGGTAATGCTGGGGCCCAAGAAATCCTTGCTTGTAGCCTTCTCACATCACGTTAACTTGTCTGCGGCAGCGAAAGAAGCCACTCGAATGAAGGGTCGAAGAATGTTTAGTGCACTGAGACTGTCAGCCGTGACGATCGCTCTGTCCCTTGTGGGAACCTTAGCCATGCCGCCAGCTTATGGGGCGTCTATTCCTGAAACGAAGGAGCCGATTAAGCTCACGCTTAATGAATGGACGGGGCAGCACGTCACTACCAAAATCGCTGGAATTATTCTTGAGCGCATGGGTTACAAGGTTGAGTACGTGACGGCAGGCTATCTGCCTCAGTTTACGGCGCTCAGCGACGGCACAGCAGACGCTGCTCTTGAGATATGGCTAAGCAACATCGGCGAAACGTGGCCAAAGGCAAAGGAATCCGGCAAGGTCGTTGAGGTCGGCGACCTCGGTCTCAAGGCTCGCGAAGGTTGGCTATATCCTTCTTACATGAAGGATATCTGTCCAGGATTGCCGAATTGGGAGGCGCTTAAGAGCAGTGCCTGCGCGCAGGCGCTGGCCACCGCGGATACGCTGCCGAAAGGTCGCATCTTGGACTATCCTCCAGACTGGGGCTCGCATAGCGAGGCGATGATCAAAGGTCTCGATCTTCAACTGCAGGCGGTGTCCGCGGGCAGCGAGGGAGCGCTCGTATCGGAATTGAAGGCAGCGGCGGTTAAGAAGACGCCCATTATTGCGATGTTCTGGTCGCCGCACTGGCTCTTCAACGAGCTCGATCTCGAGTGGGTTGAGATGCCTAAGTATGAGCCCGCGTGCATGGATGATCCGAAGTGGGGTCCAAATCCGAATGAGGTAGGTGACTGTGCACTGCCCAATTCAGAAATTATCAAAGTCGCTTGGTCTGGAATGGAGAAGAAATGGCCAGCGGCGTATCGGTTTCTGCAGAGCTATCAGATGACTGATGAAGAACAGATCCCGATGATTTCGGCGATTGATGTCAACAATCTCACGCTCGACGAGGTAGCTCAAGCCTGGGTGGAGAAGAACAAGGATACTTGGCAGAAGTGGGTCGACGCCGCGGTTAAGTAGTCCATTGCGGTTAGGTGTCGGCGCGTCGCTCCAACAGCTAACGCCCCAACAGCTGACATCGGCGCTTCGCTCTTCGAATGGAAGGACACGGTATGACTTACTTCCTGGACGACCAAGTTGGGTCGGCCAAAGATCGCAAGGTCAAGCTTTCCTGCCGTAACATTTGGAAATGCTATGGCCCTATGGACAGCGGCATCTATCAAATGCGCGACACTCCGGAGCGCGCGAGTGCCGTCGCGGCATTGCGTTCGTCGGGCTGCGTGCCGGCAGCCATCGACGTCTCATTCGACGTGCATGCCGGTGAGATTTTCGTCATTATGGGGCTCTCCGGCTCTGGCAAATCAACAGTTATCCGTTGCCTGTCGCGGCTCGTGGAGCCGAGTTATGGGGAGATCCTTTTCGACGGCGAGGATCTCCTCGAGGCCAGTCCCAAACGGCTCATCGAAATCCGACGTCGCAGAATGGGAATGGTGTTTCAGAGTTTTGGCCTGCTTCCCCATCTGACGGTCCTTGAGAACGTGGCATTTCCCTTGAGGGTGCAAGGCGTCGACCGTCAGAGGCGTGAAAGTCGCGCGTCAGAAATGATCGAGCTGGTAGGGCTAAAGGGCCGCGAGTGCGCTTTCCCTGCGCAATTGTCGGGAGGACAGCAGCAACGTGTCGGCATCGCTCGGTCACTAGCTGTCGAGCCAGAGCTTTGGTTCCTGGATGAACCATTCTCGGCTCTAGACCCGCTAATACGTAGGCAGATGCAGAACGAGTTCTTGCGCCTGCAGACCTTGCTGAAGAAAACGATCGTTTTCATCACTCACGATTTCTTGGAGGCTATACGGCTCGCGGATCGCATCGCGATCATGAAAGACGGGCAGATCATCCAGATCGGAAGTGCGGCGGAGATCGTTCTGAAGCCGGCGAACGACTACGTGCGAGAGTTCACGCGCGATGTTCCGCTCGCTCACGTCCTGACGGTGGCGGATGTGATCGAGCCTTATCGAGGGCACTTGCAGGCGACGCAGTCATGCGGTGCCGACATGTCCTTATTGGATGCAATGCCTTCCTTCGCTGGAAACCCGGAGGGATTCGCCGTCACAAACAGCTCCGGCGCGATCGTCGGAGAAATAACCGCTTCAAAGGTCCTGACGATCTTTGCCGAAAGCCAAGAGCGAACACGCTGAGAGATCGATTCAAAGTGACCCTTACCAATAGCCACGCTCTTCCTCTTCAGCCAAAGCCGCGTAGCGCCACTTTGGTCGCTTGGACCGCTGTAGGCCTGACCAGCATGCCTCTCTTCTATTTCCAACACGATCTGACATGGCTCACCAATACGGCAGTCTGGCTAAAGGGTCCGATAGAACGAGGACTGAACCTCGTTATGGACATGTTTGTCGCCAATTTCTCCTGGGCGTTTGGTGCGATCTCATGGTTGCTGTCGTGGCCATTGACGGAATTGCAAGGCATGCTGCAATGGCTCCCTTGGTCTGTGACATTGGTGGCCTTCACGCTTGTCGGCTTCGCCGCGGCCGGTTGCAGACTGGCGATATTCACTGCCGCTTCGCTATTCTACATGGTAGCGACAGGATATTGGCAAGAAAGCATGAATACCTTGGCTCTTGTTGGGGTAGCAGCCCCGCTCGCCGCCGGGGTCGGCTTTGGAATGGGTGTTCTAGGTTACCGGTCAGGGGTAGCTCGTCGGGTTCTGATTATCTGCCTCGATTTGATGCAGACCGTGCCGGCATTTTCTTATCTGGTGCCGCTTCTCCTGCTTTTTGGATTTGGCCCTGTCGTAGGGCTGATCGCAAGTGCGATCTACGCCTGTCCCCCGATGGTCCGGAACGTGATGCACGGACTCGCGTCTGTTCCAAGTGCGTTGGTTGAATCCGGAGAGATGTCAGGCGCTACGCGGTGGCAGTCTTTCTGGTGGGTAAGGGTTCCCGCGGCGCTGCCGCAGATTATGGTCGGAGTGAATCAGACGATTATGGCCACTCTTTCGATGGTGATCATCGCCTCAGTAATCGGCGGATTCAACGATATCGGCTGGGAAGTGCTGTCAACAATGCGGAAAGCGCAGTTTGGGCAGAGCCTGATGTCGGGCATGGTCATCGCGCTAATGGCGATGATTTTGGATCGCATCTCGGCAGGCTTCGCGAGCCATGTTCGCAGCACCGTTAACACTCCAACCGTCAGCCGGAGTAACGCGCTAGCTGCCTCCGCACTCCTGCTGCTCGCCCTGTTCGCTGCGTCCATGCTCTTTCCCGCCATGCGACAATGGCCAAGCGAGTGGCGTGTCTATCCGGCCGCCCAGATCAACGACTTTTTGAGCTACACGGTTTCGCGTTACGGCTGGGTCTTCGCTGAGATCAAACAGATTGTGAACTTCTGTATACTTCTGCCGCTCAAGATCGGTTGGCTGCGGCTCTTTGATGCAACAGGATACACTATTTCTCCCGTTAACCAAGCCGCGTACTGGGTTGCTGTGCTGTGCGCGATGCTGCTGGCGAGTTTCGCTTGGAAAGGGCGCGGCGCCGTTCTGGTCGCACTGGTTGCAGCAGCCTGCTTCTTTGGGCTGACCAACATTCCCTGGCCTGTGCTGTTCATGGTGGTCGGCGTCGCAGCCTGGCAAGCCGGGGGGGTCGGTACTGCCGGCTTCTCTCTTGCAGGGATGTCGTTTATTCTTATGACCGGTCTTTGGGGGCCGGCGATGCTGTCCCTTTACCTGTGCGCTGCCGCCGTCGCGTTATCATTTGTCGTCGGCGGCGCGCTCGGAGCTTTGGCCGCCTCCAACGATCGATTTTCCGCTTTTATACGTCCTGTAAACGACACTCTACAGACCATTCCCCAGTTTGTTTACCTCATCCCTGTCATCTTCCTGTTCCAAGTCGGCGACTTTTCGGCTCTTATTGCAATTGTCGCTTTTTCGATCGTGCCGATGATCAGATATACTGAGCACGGCATTAGGAGCATCGATCACGAAATCTCGGAGGCTGCCATCGGAATGGGTTGTAGCACCCTACAGAAACGATTTCAGATTGATCTGCCGATCGCATCGCCCGCGATCATGCTTGGCCTCAACCAGACAATTATGTACGCGCTGTCGATGCTCGTGATTGCGGCGCTCGTGGGTACCCGCGATCTTGGCCAGTCCGTGTATATAGCATTGACGAATGCCGACACAGGCGCCGCGCTCACCACCGGATTTAGCATAGCAATCATCGGCATGGTTGCGGACCGCATCATTCAGGCTTGGGCCAAGAAAAGACAACGACAGCTCGGTCTTCAAGAGATCAGATCAGCATGACACGATAGATCGATGGTCTTAGCGTCCTTGAGAATGCAGCGTTGGATGAAGACATCATCGCAAAAGTCGAGGGCGCATCCGAAGCGACTGAGGAGCCGATTGTCATGTATTTGAAGATCTCGAATGTATCTGACGAAACGGCGTCGATTCGAACCTATTCCTTAGTGAATGCATCGGCAGGAGTGCCGCTGCCGGAGTTCTCAGCTGGGTCACACATTATCGTGCGGGTGACCGGGTCCACATGGAGGCAATACTCGCTGGTAAATACCCCAGGCTTATCGGATCATTACTTGATCTCTGTACTCAGGGAGCAGGAGGGACGAGGTGGGTCGCAATGGATACATGAAAACTGGAAGGTGGGGGATATTATAGAGACAGATGGGCCCGCCAACAATTTCAAACTCGACGAATCGGCTGGTCGAGTGATACTTATCGCCGGTGGCATCGGTATCACGCCGATTCTGTCGATGGCGAGACGGCTGCAACAGATCGGAACCGAGTATCACTTGTACTACTGCGCGCGTTCGGTCGAGGAGACCGCGCACTATGCAGCGATCGTAAATTCGACTCTAGGCAGGAATGTAACGTTTATTCATAACAAGGGAACAAAAGGCGGGCGTTTGGATGTGAGCGGACTGTTGAGTGATCGCAAGGAAGACTGCCACGTGTACGTGTGCGGTCCACACGGGCTTGTGGAGGCCGTCAAGGGCGCGACGCGAGGCTGGCCTCCGGAAACGGTGCATTACGAGCTGTTCGGGGCGGATCCGAGTGCAATACGGTGTCGCGAAGGTGACTCGGAATTTACGGTGACAATCGGAAGCACCGGAGAATCGTTTGCCGTGCCCGCGGGCCGATCGATATTGCGGGTACTGGCCGACAACGGTGTGAAGGTATCAAAGCTGTGTGAGGAGGGGTATTGCGGGTCTTGTCTGACCCCGGTGGTGAGCGGCAAGCCGGACCACCGGGACAGTGTGCTGACGCAGGCGGAACGAAACTCTGGAGAGCTAATTGCCTTGTGCTGCTCGCGTGCAGAGTCCGAAAATCTGATTCTGGACCTGTAACCCCTGGGGCGATCCCGGTTCAGCTCTCAGGCGCCGACGGGCCGGAGAACACAAGGCTCGCGTAGTCTCCGGCATCAGACTGTCGATGGTGGCTGCCGGTCTTCACCTATGCCCGTCTGTATCTGGTCGCGCTACGCGCCACCGACGAGCTCGTCTCGGTGTCGTCGAATGCGGTCCGCCAGACGTAAGCGCCTCGCCGATCGCCTATGGATTTGGGCTTGACGTTTTCCGGAACCGCCAGGGCATGAGTTCCTCGATCTGGCTCTGTGGATGGCCGTTGATGATGGCGTCGAGAGTTTCGGCGAGGTAGGCAACGGGATTGACGTCGTTGAGCCTGCAGGTGGCCACGACGGATGAGAGCAGTGCCCAGTTTTCGGCCCCGACTTCATGGCCAGCAAACAGAGCATTTTTTCTGGTCAAGCATACTGGACGGATGGCGTTTTCGACTGGGTTGGTGTCGAGCTCGAGCCGGCCGTCGTCGAGGAAGCGGGTGAGCCCCTCCCAGTGAGCGAGCCCATAGCGGATGTCTTCGGCCAACCTGGAGCCGGAGGAGATCATCGACAGTTGCTTTTCGAACCATGGTTTCAGGGCGGCGATGATCGGCCTGGAATAATCCTGTCGAGCGGCAAGCCGGACTTGAGGCGATGCGCCGCGCACTGTTGCCTCGATGGCGTAGAGCGCCGCGATCTGGCGTATCGCCGCTTCGGCGATCGGGGACTTGGTGTTGCGCGCCAGCTTCACAAACCGTCGGCGCAGGTGGCTCCAGCAATGGACGAGCAGCCACGGTCCTTGCGGCCGTTCCAGGCGTGTCAGCCGGTCATAGCCCTCATAGGCGTCAACCTGCAGGAACTGTCCGCCGAAGCCTTGAAGGAAGCGTTCGGCATGGTCGCCGCCGCGCCCGGGCGCATAGTGGAACAGCACGATAGGTGGGCCTTGGCCACCATGGCCGCGATCATCGGAGGCGATTGCCCAGAAGAAGCCCTTCTTGACCTTGCCGCGTCCGGGATCGAGCACCGGCGCGGTGGTCTCGTCCATGAACAGGCGATCCGCGTCAGCCAGATGCCTGCGCATGTGCTCGGCTATCGGCTTGAGATGGAAGCAGGCCCGGCCTGCCCAATTGCCCAGTGTGGCGCGATCCAGTTGGATGCCCTGGCGGGCGTAGATCTCGGCCTGCCGGTAGAACGGCAAATGATCACCGAACTTGGCGACGATGACCTGGGCGATCAGCGCCTCGGTCGGCAGGCCGCCGGGCACGATATGCTCGGGCGCATGCGCCTGCACGACCGCGCCCGAGCAGCGCCGGCAAGCGTATTTCGGGCGGCGCGTGACCAGCACGCGCAACTGCGCCGGGATCGCGTCGAGCCGCTCGCTGACATCCTCGCCGATCCTGGCCATCTCGCCGCAGCCGCAGGGGCACAGCGTGCTCTTGGGCTCGATGATCCGTTCCACTCGCGGCAGATGAGCCGGCAAGTGACCACGGTTGCGCAGGCGTGAACCGGACGCGCCGTCCGAACGACCCTGGATGACCCGCTGCGCCCTTTCCTGCGCGGCGTCGAGCACGCCCTGCGCGATCTCCACGTCTTCGAGCGGCAGGTGGTATTGGTCGGGATGCAGCTTCTCGGACCTGGCGCCGAACTTCTCGTGATTGAGTTGACCGACGATGGTCTCCAGGCGACGCCGCGCCTCCTCGGATTCAGCCAAGGCAGCCTGGTGCTCGGCCAGGGTCGCTTGCGTCTGGGCCAGGAGCGCCTTCAAACGCTCGTTCTCTTCCTGGAGAACCGTCAGATTCATGCGCTAAATCAACCACATGATCTCCGAGAACGCCATCGGAGACAACGCAGCTGAGTCACTGTGCCACACTCATCCGGCCAATTGCGGACGCCGTGCCCGCTCGGGGCGAACCAGTCTCCAGTCCAGCCCTTCGAACAAGGCCGCGAACATCGCCGGCGACATGCGCATCACCCCGTCGCGAACCTGCGGCCAGACGAACTTCGAGCCCTCGAGCCGCTTGTGAACGAGCACAAGGCCGGTGCGATCCCAGACCAAAATCTTGATCCTGTCAGCCCTTTTGGCCCGGAAGACGAAGGCCGCCCCACAGTATGGGTCGAGGCCTAGCATCTCCTGCACAGCCAATGCCAATCCGTCCATGCCGCGCCGGAAGTCAACCGGCCGGGTCGCCACGTAGATCTTCAGATCGGCGCCCGGTGCAATCATCGCGAGGCCCGAACCGCACGGATCACCTGCGCCAGATGCTCGAGGTCAACCGCCGTTCGGATCACCATGTCGTCGATCACGATTTCCACCTTCGCTGGCGTCAATTTCGGTGGCCTCATCGTCCGCTTAGGCGCCGATGATTCTTCCACCATCAGCGGCGCGAACATCGGCGCCATGCTTTCTGGCAGTGCCAGTTGTCCCTGACGAAGGCGACGCCGCCAATCGTAGATCTGCCAGCGGGTCGCGCCATGCTTGCGGGCGACCGCCGCCACCTGCACCCCCGGCATCAGGCTCTCGGCCGCAATCCGGGCTCTGTCGGCCTCGGAGCGAACCCGCCGTCCAGTTGGACCTTCCAGAACCTCGAGCCGGCCTGCATAGCCAGCTGTTGAGACGTCCAAATGGACGTCGATTTTGCCGTCTGCTCCCATGTAGGCCCTCCGTCTCTCGCGATCGGGGGATTCTTGGCACATTCACCTCATGCGCCGCACGAGGGGAGCGGCGTGGCGCTTACCGCCAGACTGACGGTCCGCGGGCGAAATAAGGCCGACGGCCCACCGCGCGCGTCCTGACGCCGGCGGTAACGACTGACCGTTCGGCCGAGTGTTCGTCCAGGGCGCGCACGGCGTCCTGCGCTGCCTGCTCGCAGGTATCCCGAGCCCCAACTGTAGCAGTGGTCACTGTTTCTCGAAGAGCGTGCGTGACCGGCTTCACGCACTCATGCACCAAAGGAGGCAAGCCCATCGACGATGTCGTGCAATGGTCTATTCAATACCTGCAATTATCCGCGGCAAGCGGGGTCGACGGCGAAGCGGCCGCCATCAGACCGGCAACAATGACGAGGACGGTGCCCACCAGCATCAGGACACCATAGGGTTCGCCCGCAAACAATGCTGCCGAAACGGCGCCAGCGGCCACCTCCGTCATCATAAAAATCCCGAGCCGTGTGGGCTCCAGGAGGCGCGCAGCCCACAGGAACCCGGTGAGCGCGACCGCCCACCACCCGACCCCAATAATGATGATGGCCGGAATACCGGTGCCGTAGTCGATTGAATGCCCGGTCTCCAAGCTGGGGGCCGCCATCACGCATGCCAACAGTACGGCTGACAGAAATGCGCCGACGCTGAAGACGAAGTTGCTGCTGTAAGAGTCGAGACGTGAGTGTATGTAAATGCCCGTGCTTGCGATCGACCACAGAATGCCACCACCGAGGCCGAGCCAATCGCCGACCTCTTGCGGCAACGGGATACCGGTGTTGTTACCCTTGAGAACCAGGAATATTCCGACCATCCCGATTACGATCGCCGCGTAACGTGTCAGCGAAGTCTCCTGTTTGAGCCATAGACGTGCGATCAGAACGCTCCAGACCGGCGTAAGGTAGTACAGGACGACCGCCGCGACACTTCCATACAACAGGCCGGCTGCATACAGCGCGAAGGACGCCCCGCCGAGACCAGTAGATATGAGCGCGTAACGGTTGGATGAGTAAAGCGATGTCCGGTAGCGCCAAGCGGCGGGCGCCAGAACCACGCAGGCCACAATCACGACGTAGACGGTTCCCCAAACGCCAGCGCCAGTGGATGCTTCCACATAGCGGGCCGGTATCCAGTACAAGCCCCACATGACGGGGACGAGGAGCGCAACCGAGTGCGCTGTAATCAAATTTCGCGTGGC
>NZ_CAUM01000177.1 GCF_000350085.1 Mesorhizobium metallidurans STM 2683 | reverse complement strand
TCCGTCATATCCCTCAGGCGTGATGTGGGATGGTCGACAGGACACCCAGCCGAGCGAACTGCGGGCCGATGAGCCAGGCGTCACGCGATCTGGTTGAGGATTCGAGCGGAACCTTCTGACCGGACAACCGTTCGCCTCGATCTAAAACGAAGGAGGTCACGGACCATGGATTGGAACCGCGTCGAAGGAAATTGGAAGCAGGTCAAAGGCAAGATCAAGGAACGGTGGGGTAAACTCACTGATGACGATCTCGATCGGATCGCTGGCAAGCGCGACCAGCTCGAAGGCAAAATCCAGGAACGCTACGGTATCGAGAAGGATCGCGTCCGTAAGGATGTCGACGACTGGTACGGTCAGCAGGGCTGGTAGGAATTGCGCTAGATGGAGATGGGGCGCTGTCGGACGGCAGCGCCTTTTCTTGCGTTGGTATCGGGTGCGGCTTCTAACTTCAGCCTCCATCCCAAATTGGGCGAGCGCCTAGTTCCGATGGTCAGCGAGCTCGGATCCCCGTTGAAGTGCGATGCATCGGGCATATGAAACTCTGGCAGTTTGCTCTGGTGGTGACGTGGCGGGTCTCCCCGCAGGCACCGGACAGCGATGTCGTTTTCTGCATCCGGCGATTTTCTAGTAGTCTGGATGTTCAATGCCGCGCCCGAAACGATGGTAGGCGGCGGTGCACGTTTTGTCTCGACATTCCGGATGTCATTTGCTGCAGGTGCTGTTCTGCGGCAACCGTGGTGGGCGCCTATGGCGTTATAACCTCCGTGGTCATGGGCGGCGGCCTGACTGTCCTCACGATGGCCGTTATCGTCTGGGCCATCGGCAAATCAGGGCACAGTTGGAGTGCGCCTTAAGGTGCCGATCTGACGTGCTGCACATGACATCTGCTAGCGCGCCAAAGATTGCCGGCCATAGGGCTGGCAAAACCTGCCGTTCATTGAAGAGCAGGTTTGTCATCCACCCCAATCCGTCATCGGTGCGCCTGCAGGCCGGATGCGCGAGATGGTGGAGGTGATCTCGGCCGCGACGGAGCTCACCGGCGACGTCGACAAGGCGATCTACTGGTATCGCAACGAACCGATCGTTGACTATTGTCATCGCACGGCGGCCGAGTTCGTCGCCGACGGTCAGGTCGAAGCGGTCCTGGGCCTACATCCGGGATATTGAGGATGGGGGGCGCGCTCGGGCCGGACGATATCTTCCATCGCTATCTGGCACCCAAATGGGCCATCCTACCCACCAGTGGTGCGGGAGCGGCGATCGACGGCGGTCGTTTCAACCGGCCAGGCATCAAAGCGCTCTATTTGTCCCATTCGACCCAGGCAGCGCTGGAGGAATACAAGCAGGGCGCCAGCATCGTCCCTCGGCAACGCTTGCCGCCTACCTCCAGACTTCAAGCGGACGTTGGCACATTGTGTGGTATCGTGTTCGAGGGCCGGAAAATAGCGGTCGTGTTGGTTGGCATCAGAGCACGGCCAGCGCCAGCGGATTCTTGGCGGGACCGTGGATGACCGAGCCGTCCGCTGAAAATATCGAGCCATGATCAGGGACAGTCCCAGGTCCGGTCGGCATTGTTCCAGGTCACCGTGCAGCCCTTGTGGGTGCATTTTGCCGACAGCACATGCAACCCGCCTTGAGCGTCGCGGCAGACAGCGATCTTTTCGCCGTCCTTCTCGATCACGCCGCCATGTCCAGGCGCGATTTCATCGGTTGACGCGACGATGGACTGGCTGTCGCCATCGCGATGGAAATCGTCAGGAGCAGGACGCGCGGGATCGTAGAGCGCTTTCCAGCGGCTGCGTTGTCCCGCAACTAGATCGCAGATCAACATTCCGGCCGCCGTGCCGTTGCTGATACCCCAGGCATTGAAGCCGGTGGCGATATAGAACCCCGGTGCCTTCCTGGCGTCGGGTTCGCCGACATAGGCGATCCGATCCGGCGTGTCGTAGTCCTCGTTGCACCAACGCCAGGCTGCGCTGCCGACATCGAAATAGCCGCGTACCCAGGTTTCCAACTCCCTGAACCGCGAGGCGACATCGCCATCCTGCCCGGTATTGAACCGCGGACCCAGCACGACAAGCAATGGACCATCCGTATCGCTGCCCGTCCGCAACGAACGGCTCGGCTCCTCCAGGCTGATGAACATACCGTCCAGCAGATGTGCGTCATCTGTCCGGAACGCCATCGCCACATGCATGCGCGGCTGTGTGCGCCGGGCCATGCCCAGCGGGCTCTTGACGGTCATGTTCGTGGCGATGACGATGTTCTCCGCATGAACGGTTCCGTTGTCCGTGACCACGCGCCAACGGCTCGCTTCGTCGATCAGCCGAGCACGGCTTCGTTCGAAGAGCAAGCCACCGCTTTTGACGAAGGCTCTGGCCAAGCCATGGAGATATCTCGCCGGATTGAACTGGGCCTGGCCGGGGAAGCGCAAGGCTGCCGCCGTTTCGAATGGTAGAAAAGCGCGGTCGAGAACCGTCGCCTCCAGGCCGAGAGACCTTGCTGCGGCTGCTTCGGCTTCGATATCATTGCGACGGTCCGGATCCCGCGTATAGACAAAGGCATCGCGATCTTGGAGGTCGCAAGCGATTGAATGCCGATCCACCCAGCCGCGGATCAAGTCGCACCCTGCCTGGTTCGCGTCGGCATAGTCCTGCGCCAACGCACGTCCTCGCAGCTCGATCAACTGCCGATAGATCAGCCTGTGCTGCGTAGTGATCTTGGCCGTCGAGCGGCCTGTCACCTGTCCGCCGATATCGAGCGCTTCCACAACGGCTACCTCATGGCCCTCTTCCCTGAGGCGCAGGGCTGTGGTGAGACCGACGATTCCAGCGCCTATGACGACAGTCTCGGCGTGGATTGAGCCCTGCAGGCTTGGATAGCGAGGCGCAGAAAGACCGGCTGTCCAGCAACTACCCACCGCGCCGGGAAGTTCGGCGTCCATGGTCAGGTCCGCTCGAAGGTGCCGACGAGTTCGGCCTGCCCCAGCATATGTGGTTTGGCTCTCTCCATCACCTCGTCGACCGGCGCTTTCTCGTCGAGATGCAGTGTCTCCACGTCGAGCGCCAGAAGCCTGAAATGGTAGTGATGAAGGCCATGTCCACGTGGCGGCTGGGGGCCGTCATAATGAGGATTGCCGAAATCATTGACGCCATGACCGAGGCTTTCGATCTTGGCGCCCGCTGTCGTACCCTCCGGCAGAATGTTGCGTTGCGGGTCAATGTCGTAGACCGCCCAATGGCGGAACGTACCCGAAGGGGCGTCTGGGTCCTCTACGACCAAGGCGAAGCTTTTGGCTCCCGCCGGAGCATCTCTCCACTCCAGCGGTGGCGAGACATTCTCGCCATCACGAGAATGTCTCGGCGGTATCCTTTCACCATGGGCGAAGGCCGGACTCTCGAGGGTAAAGGCCATAGTCGCTGATCTCCATGTCTGTATTGTTGAATAACAACGACGGACCGCTCATGTTCCGGACAGACTGTCCGCTACATTTTTTGAAGCGATGACACTCTTTGGCGGCGGGCCGCTTTTTGCCTCCTTGCGGCTCCCGCGTCGGCGTTCACTAATTCCCGGCGTTCATTAATTCATCGACGGAGAAACAATCTTCGCGGTCAGGTGTTCTACCCGCAGCGGGCGTGTCGGCGATTTCTTCATCTGGAGGCGATGATGAGTGCAACCGGCCTCGATATTTTCGACAAGACAGTGCAGACCACCAATGAGCTTTGCGCGAGATTATTTCCTCAGCCGGAGACCGTCTTTCCGAATTGTCGTGGCGAGCAACCACGCAATTATGCTTGACGCGCACGCGTCTTGGCGGCTTTCTCCGCCGCCTGCTTTCTTCCGCGAGCGATGCCGCCGCCTTGGTCTGCCGTGAGAGCGCCTCGTGTGATGCCGTGTTCTTCGGCTCGTGCTTGGGGACCTGGGAAACCGCCCTTGAGACATTCGGGCGGCGTTTAGGAGTGCGCTCGCCTTGACCGACCTCGTAGGCATATTCGGCGCCCTCACGAGTGCTCTCCTTAACCTTGCCCTTCGTGGGGGGCGGCAGGTCGACCCCGGTCCGACGTCCCTCGGAAAGACCGATGGCGATTGCTTGCTTGGTCGAGCGCGCGCCATGCTCACTCCGTCGAACCTTCTCGATCTCCTCGTGGGTGAACTCGCCGGCCTGCGTGGTCGGAGACTTGCCTTCGCGCTTTTCCTTTCGCGCCTTCTCAATGGTTTTTCTGTCCGGCATCGCGTCCATTCTCGGATATGACGTGTACTTCAACGTACTCAACGCATCAGGACCGCAATTGATCCTGCCTAACCTGCTTCCGTCAGGCTCGCCCACCATGCGCTCGACCGGCAGGTCGACAGCCTCCTTCTAATGCCGCCCTGCGTTTATCGCGGCGGCATTACTGAAGACGGCACATTCCGGTTCTACACTACTGTCATTGACCGCATTGCGCGGGCTGACCTGAGGCTATGCCTCTATCATTTTCCGGATATATGCGGCGTGCCAGTGACGCCGCGCGTCATTCGGCGGCTGGACGAAGCTTATCCGAGTATCATCACAGGCGTTAAGGACAGTGGCGGTGATTTCGATTTTACCGAGGCTCTTATCCGCCGGTTCTCCCACCTCTCCATCTATACAGGTTCGGAGACCCATCTTCCGCAGGCGCTCGCGGCTGGTGCCCGCGGGACGATATGCGGCCTTGGAAACGCAATGCCGCGACTGATGCGGGCGATGTTCGATGCACCCACCGCCTTCGATCGCCGCAAGGTAGTGCCGGCGCTCCTCTCAGGCGACTTCATTCTCTCTCGACGGCCATTCCCCGCGTCAGTGAAAACGATACTGGCCTCCGTGAACGCCGAGCCAACCTGGAACCGCGTGCTCCCGCCGATGTCGGAAGTGCCGATGCCGGAGCGTGCATGGATGGTGCGAGATTTCGCGCGTTGGGAGAGTGGGCTGGTAAAGTGACGCCTTGCAGTGGATATTGAGATTGTCCTGGACGAGAACGATTTGCTTGGCATCGGCGCAGTGGATGTCGGCCAGTTGCTTCAGCACGTGAGCATAATCCACCGCGGTGTGGCGATCGGTGACCTCGATGTGGCGCCAGCCCTCGAGCGGGGCAAACAGCATGAACAGATTGGCGGTGCCATTGCGCGCATACTCATGGTCAAACCGGGCCGGGCGTCCCGGTTTCATGGCAATCGGCAGGCGCGTCTCGGCAATCAGCTGCTTCGAGGTCTCGTCCAGGCAGACCAGCGGGTAATCAGGATCGTGTCGCCGCGTGTAGACGGCCAGCACGTCCTCCATGGCCGCGACGAACGCGCTGTTGGCCTTCGGCGGGATCACCCAACACTGGCGCCGATGCGGCTTGAGAGAGTTTTTTTAAAACCCGACCGATCGTGGAGTCGCTGGCGCGCTCGACAATGCCGAGTTCCACCACCTTGTTCTCCAACAGCCGCAAGGTCCAGCGCGCGCGTCCCTTCGGAGGCCTGGAACAGGCCAAGGCGATCAGTTTGGCTTCCTTCTCGCCGTCGAAAATCGGTGGCACGGCCGGCGTCGCGCGAGGCTTGCGGCGCAGCACAGCCTCAAAGCCCTCTTCCACCAATTGTTTGCGCACCCGATAAACCATGAGCGTGTTGGTCTCCAGAGCCTCGACTATCTTGCTGTCGCTCCACCCTTCGCCGGCCTCCGAAGCATCCGCCTTCAGCAATATCCGTGCCTTCAACAGAAGCCGCGCCGGGCTCTTGCCCTTCCGGATCAGCGCTTCAAGCTGTTCGCGCTCGTCCGCGCTCAGCCGAACCACATACTTCTTTACCGCGATTTCCCTTCCAGCCATGCTCGCCTCCGTCGTTCGATGCGATCATAGCGAATCACCAAATCGTTACGAATTGGTTGAAGCGAGCGACTAGCGGAGAACCTCTTTGACGAGACGATGATCGCCAGGATGAAACGCGGCGCCTATCTGGTGAACACGGCGCGGGGCAAGATCTGCAATCGCGATGCCATCGCCCGCGCGCTGGAGAGTGGCCAACTCGCTGGCTATGCCGGCGATGTCTGGTTCCCGCAGCCGGCTCCCAAGGATCATCCGTGGCGATCGATGCCGCATCACGCGTGTGAACGCTAATCAGAGGCACGGACACATCAATCTTCTTTAGCGGACTTTTTCAAACCGGCCAGCATCGTCCAATTTTTCTTAAGTTCGGCCTTGGTCTTTTCGTCAACCTTGGCAGCAGAACCCATGTCGATCTGCCCCCAACGTCACCCTTGTCTTGTTCTCGTCCGAGTCGAGCGCAGCGGAAATCGATCTAGCTCGGATCACTCCTGGCCTTGAAGCGTGCTGCCTCTTCCGAACCGCGGGTGGCGTCGCCGGCGCTGTAGGAATGCGCGCCAGCGCCGGCGAGCTTGCCGCCATCGACGATCAGATATTCCTCACGGATCGGCCGGCCTTCGAACCAGCATTCGAGAATTTCGCGGGTGCCCGCGGCGTAGCGCGCCTGGGCGGAGAGCGACGACCCTGAAATGTGCGGCGTCATGCCGTCTCCGGGTGCAGAGGCGCATTGATCGTGACCACGTCGCAGACGCCGACCATGGATGCGGGATCCTGGTGGAAGGCGACGCCAAGTTCTTTCTCGACCGCCTCAGGCAGGCGGTGGCGATCGGTGTAGTGCAACTTGACGTCGAACGGCTTCAGCCGGCGCAACACCGCGCTGCCGATCCGGCCGGCGCCGACGGTTCCGATCTGCATTCCTTCGATATCGTAAGAGCGTGCGACGCAGTCGGCGATATTCCAGCCGCCTTTCACGACCCACTGGTAGGACGGGATGTAGTTGCGCACGAGCCCCAGGATCATCATAACCACATGCTCGGACACGCTGATCGAATTGCAGTAAGTCACCTCGGCGACCGTGATGCCGCGGTCCATGGCGGCCTGAAGATCGACATGATCGGATCCGATGCCGGCGGTGATCGCAAGCTTCAGTCTGCTTGCCTTGGCTATTCGTTCTTCAGTCAGATATGCCGGCCAGAACGGCTGCGAGATCACGATTTCGGCGTCAACGAGCTCGCGTTCAAAAATGCTGTCGGGACCGTCTTTGTCCGAGGTCACTACCAGGCTGTGGCCCGCGCTTTCGAGAAATTTCCTCAGGCCGAGTTCGCCCGACACGCTACCGAGCAAGACCCCCGGTTCAAAGTTGACGGCCTTCGGCGTGGGAAGTGTCTGGCCGCCGGGATAGCGGTCGAGCTTCGGCAAACCATCGCGCGCATATTTTGTCGGATAACCGTCGACCGGATCGTCATAGAGGACGCAAACGACCTTTGCCATTGTGTATCTCCCTTCGTCTGACAACGAAGAGGAAGACGCTCTGTTGTTAACGCTGCCGGCCAACGATGGTCGGCACGGCGATGCGCTGTTGAATTGCTGGTGGCGAGCAGACTCATCTGCCGGCGCTTCCTCATTCGAAAAGTTGTGCGCTATTGCGTATTACATGGAAGACCCGGGCATGGTTTCAAGTGCTGCGGGCGGCACTGGTGCAGCGTTCGAGTTCCTTTATTTCAGACCGCGCGCACGGTCTGCTGACAACAAATGCTTGATGCGGACACTTCAGAATTGCCGAGGTTGGGCACCGTGCATCATGATCACTGACAGGCTCCGATTTCGCAGGCCTCAAGGGCTTCTGCATCCCCCCAAAGATTGCAAACAACCTGTTAGTCAGCGCTTATCAAGCAGACGAATCTCGCACTGCTTGCCGCTCAGACGGTATTGCCAAGCCGTTCGCAACGCTCACCGATGTCACCTGGAAATGGCGAACGTGACGAGACAGACAGGCAGCTTATGCAAGTCCTGATCAAGTTCGAGTTGCGGACGCACTAGCCAGCGCTACAGGGCTAGCCTTTCCACAATGCGGGCCGTTTATTGCCTTTTTACAGAAGATACGAAAACGCCGCTCGACCGGAAGGGAGCGGCGTTTACCAAGTGTGGTGTCCTACCCTAGACGAAACCCCGATTTGGTCGGGGCCGTCGGACTTGAACCGACGTTTCCAGCTCTTGTTCGCTATTAGTGTATAGGTGGTGTTTTCCTGTCGTCCTTGCAAGCGCCATCGGCGCAGCTTTGCAGGGTGTGCAAGGATAGTCGGAGTCGATACAATTCCATCCGAATTCCGCAATTGAACGACCGCTGCTTTCCGGCTTCCGTGACGCGCACACTCGCTGGTTCTGCCGTCAGCAATGTCATCAATCGACCGGTCGCGTTCGACGCGGCTCGGAACGGCGATGATGCAACGATATCCTGACTCGCCGTAACGGCAGACGCTGGCCCTGTCGCCTAACTGCTCCGCCACTGTTTTCAGTGGAGCCGTAAGCCCGCGCCGAAAAATACTAGAAGCCCCGCTCCTGCGGTGTTTTTCGTTGGGGGAAGCGTTGCGGCGACATCGACGGGTGATCCGCAGGAGAGGGAGCAGCGCCAGAGATCAGCGATGCGGCTTGGTCGGCACAAGAGGACGGCAGGCCAACCTTTGACGGCCAAGACGTTCCCTGGCCTGATCGCCCACTGCTATCCCGGCCTGATGGCAATAATCATCGACCACTGTGGCCAGTATTGAAAGCTGCTTTGAGTCCGCTGAGTCATTGAACGTCATTATCGCTTCTCCCTTGGTTGGGCGAAAGCGTGGTGGTCTCTTCCACTCGCCGGCTTGCCGGGAAGGTGCAGGCGACCACCGATATATAGTGTGCCGGTTTGGTACATACGACTCAATTTGAACTCGTTGGCAGCCTTCATGACGATGAAGGCCGGACTGTTGATCAGGTCGTGCGCCCTGAGCAGACGATAGACTGAAGCCTCATCGACGCTCGCCGCCGCCGGTATCGGCGTCATGAAGTTCGAGCGGGAATACTTCACCATGCCCTCGACCTTGCCCTTGTCGTTCCCCTTGGCGGGAGCGCACTAGCCGAAGAAGCTCTTTAATCAGTGATCCCACAATATCTCCTGGAGCATTTCCTCGACCGAGTACGGCGAAATTCCAAGTTCTCCAAATCCCGGCATCTGCGGCGATGACACGTTGTCGACCTGCATCAGTTCCACTTGATTCCGAGTGACGGGCGGGCTCGGGAGCATTTCGGCGAACCAAGCCAGCGCGTGCCAAGCGGCAAATGGGATTGGAATCAGTTTGGGCTTAAGACCGGCTTCGTGCGCAACGGCTCTGAGAAATTCCTTGTAAGAGTAGACGCGAGGACCGCCGCACTCGTACGTGATCGCATGCGTCTCCGTCCCCTGCAGCGCTCTTGCGGTCGCCTCTGCCACATCGCCCACATAGGCCGGCTGCAATCTCGTCAGGCCGCGACCGAACATCGGATAGATTGGAAGCCGGCGGAGAAGTTTGAGGACAATGGTGAGAAACGCGTCATCCGGTCCGAACATCACCGCCGGGCGGATGATAGTGGCGTCAGCAAACGCTGTACGCACCACCAGTTCGCCTTCGCCACGCTTACGGATGTAGAGCGACGGCGAGGCAACATCGGAGCCGATTCCTGAAACGTGAGCGAGCCGTTCGACGCCAGCTTGGTGTGCTTGAGCTGCAACCCGCCGGGGCTGACTCGACATGCACGGAATGAAAGGTCTCCTGTCCCTGTTCGACATAAAGACTGACCGCATTTACAACACCGTAAGCACCGGCAAGTGCATCGGCGATCGCCCGCTCATCGTGGACATTGGCTTCGACCGATTGAAGTTGCGGATCATCAGAACCAAACAACTTCTTGGCCCGTTCCGGATGTCTTGATGCAATCCGAACGAAAAACTCACCATTGCGGAGATGCCGAACAACGCGGCGGCCGAGAAACCCGGTTCCACCGAACACGGTGACGACGCGATGGTTCATGGAAGCCATGGCTTAGACTTTATCAGCTCATGTCAGCCGTCTCGATCCGGCGGTTCAGGTCACGCGGACGGCACGCCTGCTGACCACTATCTATCACATGGGCTACCTCGTACAGATTGGGATCGATCTTGTCCGTCAACTGATCGAAAATGACCCCACTCCTTGCGGAATTCCGGCGACTGATGAGCCGATCGCAGAAGATCGCGATTCTGCCATTGGACATAGTTGACGATGCGCCGCCCGTCGAGACTGCGATGCAGGCGGATTGAGATGAAGCCAGGCTGGCGCGCCATAGCGCGCTCGCTCGGTCATGACGGACAATGCCTCGGCCTGCTTGTCCGGTTCAGAAACGACGATGGTGATTTGGGTGACAGGCTGATTGTCGGTTCGGATGTGTGGCATAAACGACCTCACTTGATTGGCAATGGATTTGCCGTGTCACTGCTGGCGGTCGAGGGGCCGCCCCGAGCGATCGAGCACCCGATCGATCTTGCTCGCCATGATGAAGTCGTTCTCGTGCAGTCCTTTGATCTTCTTGGTGCTCAGGGAAACCGTCACATAACCCCAGCCGAAGCTGATGTCGGGGTGATGGCCCTCGGTTTCGGCGAGCTCACCTATCTCCTGAACAAGGGCGAGCGCGTCCCGGAAATTGCGACATCGAACGCTCCGCTGGATGCGGTGGGCATCGTCACCCAGCTCCCAATCAGGAGCCTGTGCCTGAAAGCGTTGGGCTTCATCACGCGTGAGCGGCGGGACGCCGCCGCGACAAGGCGTACATGTTTTCTCGGCAAGAGTGTCGGTCATGTTCCTGTCTCCAAGACTATTTTTAGCAGCAAAAACGACAGCGACGAGCGCCTATCGATCGATCTCCCCGAACACGATGTCGAGCGAACCGATGATCGCCGAGATATCGGCTCGCATGTCCCCGCGTCGCTGGCCTTCCGTCGTCCTGGCTATAGTTTTCAGGCGCCGCTCAGTAGTCCATTCCGCCCATTCCGCCCATACCTCCTGCGCCACCCATAGCGGGCGCATCCTTCTGCGGCATGTTCGCAATCATTGCTTCAGCGGTGATCAGGAGCGCGGCAATCGAGCCGGCATCCTGCAGGGCCGTCCGAACGACCTTGGCCGGATCGACGATGCCGGCCTTGATCATGTCGACATAGATCTCGTTCTGGGCATCAAAACCCTGACTGTGATCCTTGCTTTCGGAGAGCTTGCCGACGACGATCGAGCCTTCGACGCCGGAATTCTCGGCGATCTGGCGGATCGGCGCTTCGAGCGCCCTCAGCACGATCGAAATGCCGGCAGTCACATCGGCATTGGCGCCGGTCAGCCCGGCCAGAGCCGACCTGGCGCGCAACAGCGCAACACCGCCGCCGGGAACAATGCCTTCTTCCA
>NZ_CAUM01000178.1 GCF_000350085.1 Mesorhizobium metallidurans STM 2683 | reverse complement strand
CCGCCCTTGCGCCGCTCCAATGTGATCTTGCGGCTGTGGAAGGCTTCCAGCTCGGCTCGGTGCGCCACGCTTATGATGGTGACGTCAGGCAATTGGTGGAGGAGCACTTCCATCATCTTGTCCTGGCTCTTCTCATCGAGCGCTGAGGTTGCTTCATCCAGCACGACGATATCGGGACTGTGCAAGAGGAGACGCGCGAAGGCGAGCCGCTGCTTTTCGCCACCCGACAGGGTCTGGTCCCATGGCGCGTCTTCCTCGATCTTTGCGGCGAGATAGGCGAGGCCCACCCTGTCGAGGGCTGCCTTGATCTCTTTAGTCGTCCAGTTGTCGGCTGCGGCTGGATAGGCGACCGCGCGGCGAAGCGTGCCCAAGGGGATGTAGGGCCGTTGCGGCAACATGAACAGTCGCCTCTCGGCGTGGAAATTGACGCTACCGCCGCCCCACGGCCACAGACCCGCGACGGCTCGCACCAGCGTGCTCTTGCCTGAGCCGGATTCGCCGGCCACCAGCACCCGCTCGCCCGGTTCGATCACGACCTCGGTTTCCTTGACCACGGAGGTGCCGTCGTCGAGCGTCACGGAGAGATTGTCGAGGCTGAGCATCGCATCGTCTTCGGTTTCGCCGCGCTGGATCCGTCCCAGGGCGTCGCTCTGTTCCGCGCGCTCCAGCCCGTCGAGCGACATCATCAGCGAGGCGATACGCCGGGCGGAGGCGTTCCAGTCGGCGAGACGCGGGTAGTTGTCGACCAGCCACCCGAACGCGCCCTGCACGATGGCAAAGGCGGAGGCAGCCTGCATGACCTGTCCAAGCGTCATGCTTCCTTCGAGAAACTTCGGAGCGCAAAGCAAGATCGGCACGACCGGTGCAAACAGGCTCGACCCCTGCGACACCAGCGCCGTGCGCATGTGCTGGCCTGTGAGCAGCGCCCATTGCCTGAGCACATGGCCGAAATTCCTGTCGATGCCGCTGCGCTCCTCCTCCTCGCCGCCGAGCAATGCGATGCTCTCGCCGTTTTCCCGCACGCGCGTCAGCGTGTAGCGGAACTCGGCTTCCGCCTGATTTTTTTCCTCGGACAGGTGGACGAAATGGCGGCCAATGACCGTCATGGACGTGGAGGTGATCGCGGCATAGATGACCGCCGTGATGACGAGGAAGCCGGGAATGGTGAGGCTCGAACCTGCGATCGTCAGGGTCAGCGCCCCGCCGATCGTCCACAGCACCACGATGAAGGTCGAGGCCGACAGAAACGCGTTGAGGACACCGGCGATGAAGTCGACAGGGGATTCGGTGGCAATCCGCAGATCCTCCGCGATGCGGGCCTCGGGGTTCTGGTGGTCGCCGCCGACGAGATTCAACTGATAGTAACGGCCGTTGGCGAGCCAGCGCGCGATGACCGCCGTGGTGAGCCAGGAACGCCAGCGGCGCTGGATCGTCATGCGAAGGTAGACCTGTGCAACCACAAGGCTTCCGCTGCCGAACACGAGCGGCAGGAAAACGGCGCTTAGAAAATAGACGGTGCGGGCGTTGCGTTGCTCGATGGCGTCGAAAATCGCGCGGTTCCAGACATTGATCCCATACTGGAAGCCGACATTGACGCAGATCAGGATCAACAGCCCGATCGTGAACGGCCAAGCGAGCCTGTCGCCGCCGCGGCCCCAGTAATCGCGCGCGCTGATCCAGAAGCGCTTCAGCAGATATTTCTTGCGCGCCTGCTCGGCCTGCTCGGGCGTCAGCTGAGGATCGGGTTCGACGGCTTCCGGCGGCGGCGCGGGCTGGCCGTCGACCTCAGGGGCGGCTTCGACAGTCGAGGCCTTCTCTTCGCTCGATTTCTCTGGGCGCGGCTTCTCTTCGCTCGATTTGGCGTCGCCGGGCGGTTTCGCTTTGAATTCAGCCTCTGACATCAGCCGACAACGGCTTAAAAATCAGAAGGTTTCATGGTGTCCACTCGACCTCGCTAGCCCGGAGCAGTCGAAGCGCATGCTGCTGTGATGGCAGGCTCATCCAGTGGCGCGACCATTCCACTCCGCCGTCATAGTCTTCGAGGAGGCCGGCTACGTGGTTGCAA
>NZ_CAUM01000179.1 GCF_000350085.1 Mesorhizobium metallidurans STM 2683 | reverse complement strand
TGACGACTGTCCTAAGTCCGACTTTGGTCCGATGATGAAGTGGACCGAAGTCTGAGCGGAGGAACCTTTGCGACAGCCTCGGATTGGCTTCAGCATGGCGCTAGGATGACATCATCAGCGCAAGTAGCCCAAAGGAGATGATTATGAGAATGCATCTTCCCACTGTAGCCGCCGGATTTCTGCTGCTGGCAGGGGTTGGCGCTGCCGCCGCTCAGGATTTGGTGATCGAGCCCGAACAGGAGACCGTCATCAGAGGATATGTGAAGAAGCAGCCGCTCGCGTCGGTGAAGATTCCTGGAGTGGAGCTCAACATCGGTTCAGCGCTGCCCGATACGGTCGAGCTACACGAGGTTCCTGACGTCAAATACCGGTACGTTGTAGTCGACAACCGGACCGTCCTTGTCGATCCGGATACACGCAAGGTCGTCAAGATCATCAACTGAGGACTTACGACGGAGCTCGCCCGCTTTCAGGAGGGCGGGGCAATTTCTACCGCCCAGTCAAAGAACTCGTAAGGAGGCGCACTATGAACTCCCGGCAAACCAACACGTTGGAGGTGTGCTGCCTTCTTGCCGTTCCGATATTGCTTATTTGAATAGTTTTAGTGGCCGGTCTCGTTCTTAGCTGAGTGCGTGTCACAATGGGGGCGAATTCATGGATACCAGGGCTGAGGGAAACGCAGAAAAACTGGCGCGAGGGGAATTCGAACTCAAAGCCGAGCGGTATGGCGTGAATGCCTTTCTTCTCGTTGTCGAGCTGATCAACTTGCTCGAAAAGCGTGGAACGATCAGCAGCGATGAGGTCGCCGAAATGGCGGACGCCGTGGAACTCGTTGTTGCGGAATCCAGTCAACCCGACTTGGACAGCATCTATCTGATGCGGGCTATCGCCGCCGCTCGCCGGCCAAGATAACTTCTTGTTTTCCTAGTGGTGACTTAAGGCATGCGCTGGTTTTGTTCTCCTGTTTTTGTAAGGACTGACCAACCGGAGGGGCGCTATGGTGTCGATCACGCTCAAGAAGCCGCCGAGCAGCTTCTCAAATGGTCAAAACGTGGCGCCAGGTGGCACAAGGCTATGAGACTTTGCCAAGCTGTCCAGGAGGGTGATCGGATAGATCCGCAAATCATTCGGAAGGCTTTCGAGGCAGCGGCCAAGGAATCCGAGATGTTGTACCCTTCCGAGTAGGGGCCCATCAGTGTCTGACCCGAAAAGAAGTTGAGTGATATCGGTCCACATGTGCCTCTCCGTCGATGCTTCGCAATACCGGCTGAATCACAAGTCGCTGATATCACTTGACTTCTTTTCGGGTCAGACACTCACGCCGCCTGTCGGTCGAAGCACCGGAGCCCCACAGGGCGCGCGTGAGCAGGTTCCGTTTGCCCTTGGGCGGGACAAGCTCGATATCACTGACAAGCTTCGCA
>NZ_CAUM01000180.1 GCF_000350085.1 Mesorhizobium metallidurans STM 2683 | reverse complement strand
TGACGACTGTCCTTAGTCGCCAGGGTGCTCCAACATCTCGATGACCTGCTGAATGTCGTGCGGCTCGATTCCGACTTCCCTCAATCCTGGCAGGTCGACCGCCACGTTGTCGACGCGCATGAGGTCAACCTAGTTGCGCTTGATCGGGGCGGCCGGAATGAACTCCGCCATGGCTGCAACGGCATTCCACACCGCAAACGGCATCGGCACCAGCATGGGGCGCCTGCTCAGGCTTCGGGCGATTTCCAGTACCAGTTCCTTGTAACTCAGAACGCGGGGGCCGCCGAACTCGAAGGTCGACGGCTCGTTGTTGCTCTTGTCGATTAGCCGACTTACCCCTTCGGCGACTTTCCCGACGTAAACGGGCTGAAGCCGTGTCGCGCCGTCGCCGAACAACGGATAGACCGGCAGGAGGCGGACCAGCCGCATCAGCGTCGTCAGGAAGGCATCGTCGGGCCCGACCATAACGGCCGATCGAACGACGAGCGCGCCTGGAAAAGCAAGCAGTACCGCCCCCTCCCCCGGCCCGCGTGCCCTTAGGTATGTCGAGTCTGATTGCGGATCGGAGCCGATCCCGAGATCTGGACGAACCTTTCCACTCCAGCTCCGCGCGCCGCACGGGCGAGGTCCGCGGCTGCCTTCACGTGCACGCGTTCGAACGTCACATCTCCACGTTCGACATAGGGGCTGGTCGCATTCACTATGGCATATGATCCTGTGACGGCCGATCCGATGGAAGAAGCCCCCAATATATCGGCCTCGACCAGTTCGGGCAATTTTGGGCGCGGTCGTCGCCGTCTTTGGTTTCGCGCGATGCGGATGGCGGGATACAGCGCGCTACCGAAGCTTTTTTTCGAGGAGACTTTGCACGAGCCTGCGGCCGAGAAACCCTGTTCCACCGAAAACAGTGACGATCCGTTCGGCAGTGCCGTCGCTTAGGTCCATGTCCCAATCCCTTCGACGCCGCGCGGCACTGCGCCGGCGCTTAGTCAGCCGGGACCACCCGCCAAATCTTGTTCCCCACATCATCCGCGACCAGCAACGCGCCAGTTCGGTCGATGGCGACGCCGACCGGACGGCCGAGCGCCTTGTCTCCGTTGCTCAGGAACCCGGTGAGCACATCTTGCGGCGGCCCCGACGGCTTGCCCTGGGCAAACGGCACGAAGATTACCTTGTAGCCGCTTCGGGGCATGCGGTTCCATGAACCATCCTGGCCGATAAAGGCGCCGTTCTTCATTCCCGAACCGAACAGGTCGGCGGTGTTGAAGGTGAGCCGAGCGACGCGGTGTGCGGCCCGAGCGCATACTCAGGCACGATCGCCTTCTCGACGAGATCCGGACGCGGCGGCTGCGCTCTGACATCGATGTGTTGGCCGAAGTAACTATAGGGCCAGCCGTAGAAGGCGCCATCCTTGACTGATGTCATATAGTCGGGAACGAGGTCGCTGCCGATGTCGTCCCGCTCGTTGACGACCACCCAGAGCTCCCCGCTCTCGCCAGAACGACGCCCTCGCCGGCATGATACGTACGACCGTCCTAAAACCCGAGAATGCCGAAGAGGTGCGGGCCAAGCAATTGGTGCCGCTGAGCGATCCGCCCGGCCACGAATACCGGGCCAACATCCAGATCGCTGAACTCAAACGCCATGAACGCCAGCATCGCCATGCTCGCCTACAAGCAACACTGCGGATTTTACGCCCAGGCGCTGCCGGCCTACAACCTTCTGATGAACACCATCCTGCCCCGCCTGTTTGTGGAGCCCGACGCGTGACTGACTTCCGGTTGGCCAAGGTCCACTATGTGCCGGCGGCGCTGGATCCCGGCGTGCTGTATGTCTCCGACGAATATAAAATCGCGATGCACCTTTGCGCATGCGGCTGCGGCAGCAAGGTGCCTGTCTCGCTCGGTCCGGCTGGCTGGAAGGTCACAGAACGCAATGGCGAGCCAACCGTTCGGCCTTCGATCGACAGCGGGCAGCTGCCTTGCAGCTCGCACTATTTCATCACCGACGGGAGGGTCGATTGGTTGCGGCCCATGAGTGCCGCCCAGACCGTGGCAGCCCTTAAGTCTGACCATGGCCGGCGCGAGGCCCATCACCGCGAGATGAACCGAAAATCCCGCTGGTGGAATCGGGCCTGGCGGCACCTGCTCAGCTTGTTCAGCCGCGGCTAAGCCATGACCCCGTATTCTGCAAGCGGCTGACAGGCGGACGTTGAGTAGCGACGAAACCCCTTCCATTGCGACGCCATGCGGAGCAAAGTGACCTGTGAGCCGCCATCAAAAGAAATAAGGGGAGACCAAGTCTCCCCTTATCGATATTGACGCGCAGCCTCGGGATGCCACACAGCGGCAGACGTGGCGCTTGCAATTCAAGAGCACAGACCCACAATCATAGCGTAAAAAGACCCCTGCCCCGTGTTCGTCCCGGCTCCAAGACCCTGGGTCGTGCGCTTGTGGAGGGAGCCAACTACCGGGAGTTGATCACCGCCGGCCGGTTTCGGCTACTCGCCCGCTCCCTTCCTATCTAGCCGTGGCGACTGTTTTACTGCGCGGCCGCGAGCTATAGCGTGATTGGAATGTCTACTTTCAGGCGGAAGGCCCGGCCTCAATGTCCGGAATAGGCGCGAAGCAGCCGACGCTTCATGTATGAACGCTCGCCCTGCCCCGACTACGCACTATTGCGCGGTCTTCGGTTCGGCCACCGCAAATTCGCCGGCCTTCTAGCAATCCTGGTTCGCGTCGAGGAGTAGCAATTCCT
>NZ_CAUM01000181.1 GCF_000350085.1 Mesorhizobium metallidurans STM 2683 | reverse complement strand
AGCTCGCCCATGTCGGTGAGCGCGTGCAGGGCGTCGAGCAGTCGCCCATTCTCAAGCGCGGCGCCGAGCACTATGCGGCTGCGCTCGAGCGCAGCGGCGAGGGCCTGGTCCGCACCGCCGCGCAGCAGCTCGAGCGCCAGGCATCCGACCTCGAGCGCGCGGGCCGGGTTCTTTCCCTGCATGTCGCCAGTGCGTGCGAGCGTCATGTTCAGAATCGTCTTTTGTGGATCGTCGGCGGGGCCGGCCTGGTCCTTGGCATCCTGTTGACGCTGTTCGCGCCGCGCGTGCTGCCCGGTCCCGTTGACATGGCCGTTGCCTCGACCGCCATGAACGCCGATCGCTGGAACGCGGGAATTTCGCTGATGCAGTCGGGAAGCCCCGGAGGTTGGAATAACTTGATCCAGGCCAGCAATCTTGTGCGGGACAATCGGCCGGCGCTGACCGCATGCGCCGAGGCGGCGGCCACGGCGAAAAAGGATCAGCGTTGCACGATCACCGTGGCAGCGCCGGCGCAGCCGGCACAATGATCGTTATTCGATCCGGCCGACCAAGCTGTCGCAGCCGGCCAAGAGAGAGAACCTTAGGAGTAGCTTATGAGTCGATCGTCGTTTCTTGTCCTGCTGATGGTCGTTCTGTCGGGCTTTCCGGCTGGCGGCTCGATCGCCTCGGCGCAGGGCGATATAGCGGGTGCTGAAATCGACATAAGGCTGTCCAACGGGCGAACCGTAGCGCTGACGCCGTTCAGGATCGATGGAAAGCAAGGGTTCTTGGACGTGCAGTGCGGAATCGTGATCGAGCGCAGGCGCTTTACGGTCATCGGTGCGGGAGATTTGGAAGTCTACACCTGTCGCAGACTGGTCGCGGCCGGATCGGTGCCCCCGATCGACGGCAAGGTACGGATTGGCCTAATCTATGACGTGGCCTCGCCATCGGCTCGATGCTCTTGCGATCACCAGGTCCGATGAGGCCCGAAATATAGACCGGGCACATCTGCCGCCGCTTTTTGTGACCGAGTTTCTCGACGAACGGTTTGAGCCAATCCATCAAGGCAATATCCTGGTACACCATCCCATGCCCCTAGTGAAGAGCCCAAGATTGCCGACCATCGTTGACTAACGCTTAATCTGCCAAAGTAGTGCTAAGTTTCGTATCAGAACCGGCCGGCGCTGAGGTTCTGGCTCATTGCCGCAAATAACTTCAGCAGATCGGCGAATTGCCAGAGTTGATTTCAGCAGCGGGCTATAGGCCGCCGCCAGCCATCTTGCGCGGCCGCCCTCCCTTGCGGCCATTCTCCCGAGCCGCCGCCGTCTTGGCGCGCGATCGGGCCTGACCGCCTGCCGCGCCGAGCTGCGCGGCCATCCAGCGCTTGGAGCCGAAGACGCCTTGCAGGAGTGCCGGCACATACACATCGGCGTCGAGCTTCGGCCAGTGCAGGCCGAGGCCGGCCGGGGTGATCTCGATTTCGGCAAGATCGGCCGGCGAGGCGTCGGCAAGACCTTCCGCCAGGCGCGACGGGAAAGCGATCTGCACGCCGGTACTCAGGTTGACGACAATGCGGGCCGAGCGACGATCGTAGCGCGCGGACACGGCAAAGCCGTTCTCCCGCAGCGCCGCCATCCGCTTTTCGGCCTGTTGAACTTCCTGCTCAGTAACGGTCATGAAACACCCTCCATTCCGCGCATAGGGTTGCCAGCGCTCCGGCCAGGTCAATTGCGATCCGGCCCAGCTCGCGCGTGTTGAAGCCGAAGCTCTCCCGCAGCGCCGGCGGACCATCCGGGCAATGCAGGATGAACACGGCTTCGCTGGCCGCTCCCCTGACATGGACGTGCGCGGGGCGATGATCGTTGGGGTAGATGACCACGCGCAGGCCATCGAGGCGCAAGACAGTCGGCATGAGCGGACTATAACAAAACCCAAGCGCTTGGGAAAGGTGATCTCGCCAAGGCGGGGTCGTTTGCGGAAGGGGCGAAATCCTACGCTACGAGAACACGCTTTCCATAGTCCCTGAGCTCACCCTTCGGGCCGACATATCGGTAGAGAGTGACGCGCTCGATCCCGAGTTCCTTGCACAAATCGGAAACGGAAGTGTCGCGCTGCGCCATGGCGGCCTGGGCCAGACGCACCTGCGCTTTGGTGAGGGCAAATTTTCGGCCGCCCTTGCGACCGCGCGCTCTTGCGGCGGCGAGACCGGCCATGGTGCGCTCCCGGATCAGGTCCCTTTCGAACTCGGCCAAGGTGGCGAAGATTCCGAACACCATGCGGCCGGATGCGGTCGTGGTGTCGATCTGGGCACCCTTTCCGGTCAGCACACGCAGGCCGATCTTGCGGTCTGATAAATCCTTCACGGTGTTGACCAGGTGTGCGAGCGACCGCCCGAGGCGATCGAGCTTCCAGACCACCAACACATCGCCGGCGCGCAAGGATTTCAGGCAGGCGGCCAGACCAGGGCGATCATCACGACTGCCGGAAGCGCGATCCTCATAGATGTTATCCTGTTCGACGCCGGCGGCGCGCAGATCGTCGTGCTGCAGGTCGAGGGACTGGGAGCCATCGGCTTTGGAGACGCGGGCATATCCGATCAGCATGTTTCTTAAACGTTGGTTTGAGGCGGCGCGCCGGCCGCGATTGCATTGACCTCTGGAAATGTATCTCAACTAGATTCATAAACAAAGAGTCTTGAACGTCGTCAAATTTTGATAAAGTAACATATGATGCCGCGTCGCGTCACTCTAACCGATCGGCAGAAGATACCCAGAACCGCAACGGCAGGCTTCGTCATCATCGTTCTCCCTCGTTTGCCGGCACAGATTACGGCAGGGCGGTGAGGGGCGGGCCATAAATAAGTGATTTAAGCCTTGAACCTCTAGTGGCTGGAGCACCTATATAGAAAGCTCGAAGCCCCCTGGGTCGTGGTTTCGCATCGAACGTAGGAGAGAGAAATGGTAGACATTGCAAATACCGCAGCCGATGACAAAGGTCATGGGCTTCTTTGCCCTGCCTGCAAAGTCGATCTCGTCATGAGCGAGCGCCAAGGCATCGAGATTGACTATTGTCCCAAGTGCCGGGGCGTCTGGCTGGATCGCGGTGAGCTAGACAAAATCATCGAGCGCAGCGCAAGCGAAGAGGCTCAAACCTCACAGACACAGCCCTATAGGCCGCAGCCAGCGGCGCAACAGGGGCAACCTTATCCGTCCCAGGGTCGCTACGACAGCGGTCATGGTTCGGGGCACGGTGGGGAACATGGAGGCGGCCATGGTCAAAGTCGCAGACATGGATCGTTTCTGGGGCGGTTATTCGACTGACGAGGTTCGCTCCAGGATACGGGATCGGCCTTGGCAGCGCAGCGCCGATGGAATGACAACGGGGGATTGACAATGGGCGCAGGGCACCCACACGCGGTGGCGGCCCCTTCCGGAACCGCTGCGGGGCGGCACAAGAGCAGGCTGACGATCGCGCTTGCGCTCACCACGACCTTCATGGCGGTCGAGGTGATCGGCGGTTTGTGGACGGGCAGTCTCGCGCTTCTCGCCGATGCGGCGCATATGCTGACCGACGCTGGCGGTCTGGTGCTGGCGCTGATCGCCATCCGTTTTGCGGGACGCCCAGCGACGCCGCAGAAGACCTATGGTT
>NZ_CAUM01000182.1 GCF_000350085.1 Mesorhizobium metallidurans STM 2683 | reverse complement strand
CATAGCGCAGCGGCCGTTTTGATTTCGGATCACGACCGATCAGCAGGCCGGACTCGGCGCGGGCCAGCGGTGCCACTTCCTTGTTGGTGGCGAAGCGGGCCGAGCCGTGGGTTTCGCCTTCCATATCCCCGAAATGCGTAATCATGGGGTTGGTGAGGACGCGAAAGAGCAGCACGAAAAAAGACCAGCAGAACGACGAGGCCGGCGATGCCTCTGGCGATCCACCATTCATGCGGTATGCCATTGGCGGCGACGGCGAGCGCAAGGGTCACGATGAGAATGAACAGACCGACTTGCAGCAGATAGCGCCCGGCCCGGAAGGGGGCCATGATGATGCAGGAAATCGCCCATACCGGATCGCGGCCGGCTTGGCGCATCATGTTCTTGAATGCGGCCCATGCAAGCGTCCCCTGATTCATTCTGCCGCGCCTCCCGCGCCCGAGCTTGCGGCGTCTGGTTTCAGGAGATCGGTAAAGAGTTCCTTGTCGCCGTCGCGGGTCAGGAAACCGGGAAGCTCGCGGCGCAGCCAGTCGCTCAGGCGCTTGGTGAATTCTGGATCGTTGGCGTTTTCGAGACGGTGCAGGACGAGCGCGCCAAGCAGAACCTTGCGGCGCGTATCGTTCGCCCGTTCTTGCTTTCCTAGCCGGGCCTTCAAGCTGGCGCGCTGAGCATCAAGCTCAGCCAGCCTTTGTTCGATCGTCTTGCGCGCCATGCTGCATCTCCCTTCCGGTTGCAGCCGAGACTATCATTTCCGAACGCTATTTCCAGTTGTTTGGCTGTTTCTCTTGTAAATTCGTCGGTTTTGCAGCACAATCCGGCCTTCAATTCATTGCGTCGACCTTGCCGCAAGCGCCGCACCGAGCGACGAAAGAGCGAAGCGATTGAGTTGAGAAGGGCGCACTTACGAGTTACTGCGTAACTCAGCGCGCCGCTAGCTTGGAGGCTAGCGGGAAGGGCTAAAACGGCATCGGAGCTTGTTGCTTGGCGATCTACCATTTGAGCATGAAGCCAGTTTCGAGAGCGATCGGCCGCAGCGCCGTCGCCTCGATGGCTTATCGTGCCGGTGAGAAGCTGACCAACGAGCGCGATGGCATCACGCACGACTACACGGCCAAGCAAGGCGTGGAACATGCGGAGATCGTCTTGCCCGAGCCGGGTGCCGGCACCATGGGCGTAGCCGCCGATTGGGCGCGGGATCGGTCGGACTTGTGGAATGCGGCCGAGTTTGCCGAGAAGCGGAAAGACGCCCGTGTAGCGCGGGAGTTCGAGATTGCCTTGCCGCATGAGCTATCGGCCGAGGAACGGCTAGAGGCAACGCGGGAGTTCGCGCAGGAGCTGGCGAACCGCTATGGCGCGGCGGTGGATTTCGCGATCCATTCGCCGCACGACGCCAGCGACGTTCGCAATCACCACGCCCATGTGATGATGACGACGCGGCAGGTGACGGAGGACGGTCTAGGCGACAAGACCTATCTTGAGCGCGAAAACAAATGGCTCTTGGCGAACGACCTGCCGACGACCGACATGCAGCTCCGCGACATTCGCCAGAGGTGGGAGGGGATCGCCAACGAGCGGCTTGCGATGGCCGGGCTTGATATTCGCATCGACCATCGTTCGCACATGGAGCGCGGGCTAGAGATCGCGCCGACCGAGCATATGGGTGTCCATGCCTCGCAGATGGAGC
>NZ_CAUM01000183.1 GCF_000350085.1 Mesorhizobium metallidurans STM 2683 | reverse complement strand
CCACTAGTGCTAACGGCCGGACGGGCGGAGGGATGAAGATGCGCCCGCCAGTCGATTTCGACCTCACCCTCGTCCAGTCGGTCACGCCAGAGACGCAGCGAATACGGCGACAGATGCAGCGCCGCGGCGTATTCGCGAACGCCCATGCCGCTCCAGTTCATCGCCTCGACATGCATTGCCCAGAACGCCTGGACGGCACGGTTGCGCACATCGGTGCTTATCGCGAAGCGTCGCCGAGCTTGCTTTTTCTGCCGCTTCGCTCGCTCTTCCAGGCGCTTCTGACGGCGCAATTCCGCCTGACATTCAGCCTGCTTACGCGCCGCGTCGTTGCCCGCAAAGTACTTCAGCCAGCGATCGAGCGTGTCCTTCGTCAGGCGATGCACACGGCAATATTCCGTCCGCGTCAGACCGCTGCGCCGCCACGCCTCGACGTGAACCACCCAATAGGATTGCCGCGCCTTGTTCTCGAAATGTCTCAAATTCACCGGAGATCCTCCATGCAACGAAGGAGCCCGACATGTCGCGCTATTGCACTACTCAATCTGGGTGCAGAGACCGGACGCTTACACACGACCTTAGGACTGCCGCCCGTAATCGGGGCGAGCGCTTGGCCGAGCGGAAAAGCGGTGCGTCGGCTGCGGTTCAACTGGCGGTCGTCGGCGACTCTGCGGCAAAATCTGCGCCTGTGAAGCAACGCAGGAGGCGAACCATGGAATTCTTTTGTGGACTGGACGTGGCAATGGACGAGACGGCGGTGTGCGTCGTTGACGATCATGGCGCGGTGCATCTTGAGACGACGGCGGTGACGGATCCCGATGCGCTGTTTGCGGTGTTGAAGCCGTTTGTGCCGCGCCTGCGTCGCGTCGGCCACGAGGCGGGGTCGCTGTCGCCCTGGCTGCATCCGGAACTCAAGAAACTTGGCCTGCCGGCCATCTGCCTGGAGACGCAGCACGTGCGCGCCGCGCTATCGGCGCAGCGCAACAAGACCGACAAGGCCGATGCGCTCGGCATCGCTCACATCATGCGCACGGGCTGGTTCCGACAGGCCTATATCAAGTCGGAAAGCTGCTACCGGACGCGGCTTCTGCTGGCCCACCGGCGCAATCTGAAGGCCAAGTTCCTCGACTTGGAAAACGCTATCCGCCATTCGCTGAAGTCGTTCGGCATCCGCTTGGGCAAGGTCGGCCGCGGGGCCTTCGAGCAGGCGGTGCGCCAGGCTGTGGTGGACGATCCGCTGTCGTCCGAACTGATGGACGCGATGCTGTCGGCGCGCGCCGCGCTTTGGAGGCAGTACTGCCGGCTGCACGATCTCGTCGTCAAAATGGTGGCGCGCAGCGAGCCGTGCCGACGCTTCATGGCAATCCCCGGCGTCGGCCCGGTGACGGCGCTTTCGTTCATGACGGCGATCGACGATCCGTCGCGCTTCCGCCGCTCGCGCGACGTCGCGGCCTACTTCGGGCTGACGTCGCGACGGTGGCAGTCGGGCACCTCGATCGACGTTCAGGGACGGATCTCGAAGGCCGGCGACGCTGATGTGCGGCGCGCACTCTACGAGGCGGCGTCCGGTTTGATGACGCGCTTCAAGGGCAGGGACAAGGTCAAGAGCTGGGGCCAGGAGATCGCCAAGCGCTCCTGCCATCGAAAGGCCTGCGTGGCGGTGGCGCGCAAGCTGGCGGTGATCATGCACGCTATGTGGAGCGATGGCACGTTCTACGTCGGCGACGCCGCAGCAAGCCAGGTCGACGTCGCGCAGCGCGCGCATGACAAGGCCCGCAAGCTTCTGGGTGCGCATCGATGAGCGGTGCGACGGAATTTGAAACGCATGGCGTCCGCACGTTGACGGGCGCTATCTGAGCCAAGGAGATCCGCCCCGGCGGATGAGGACCGATGCAGACCAGGAACGACGGAACGCACGTTATCTTGCCTGCGGCCGCGCCGATCGACAGACGGCCGGACCGCGCTCGATTGTCTGTTGCGATGCTCCGTCAGTCCAATGGAAAAGTGCGCCACGACGGTTCGAGGGCTGCTTTGGTGCAGCCGATTAATCCCGTCGCAGAGCGCGGAAGATTGCACGGCGCATCGGAACTCGACGCCAGAACGCGGTATCGTAGCGTAGAGAATAGATTCGTATATTATCGCACCAAAAGAGAGGAACGACGATGTCGAAAAGATCACCGGAAGCACAACCGATTAAGATGGCGAGATAAAAGGCCGCGAGGTGCGGCGTCGTTCGGTTGTGTTATTCCAATAGGTTATTCCTAATTTTCGCGAGGTGCGGGTTTTCCCTGCACCTCCCAAGATCGTCGATTTTCGTTCTTCGTCCGTAGCTTAGTGCGATGTGTGGCCGCCCGACTGGCCGTAGTGGGGGCCGGGGCCGGGAAAGGAGGGGCGTGGTCAGAGATTGTTCTTGAGGTGGCCGCTCGTCGTTAGATAACGAGCTGTTGGGTAGACTACGTCAGCACCTCGCCGACCTAGTCTGCGGTGGCCCGCGATCGGCGAACTGCTCGCTGCAGCAGAGGGGCGTCACTTCGGCCCGTGGAGCCGACGTCGTCAGCGCCGGCGGTAGGATGGCGGCCGAGCGCAGGCTTGTCGGCTGGCGTCATCTTCCGCATTTCGGATGCATAGGCTTCACGCCCAGTGGAAGCGAGCCAGTCGCGGCACGTCCGCCCTCAAATCCAAGGTTCCGTCGGAGTGTTCGTCGGGCACGGCATCCTATCCGAGATGCAGGCGCTACGCATCGCCCAGCCGCATTGACTCTCGACTGCTTGGGTCTGTTGATCCTGACACGAATGCGCAAACCGTCGTGTTACGCTTTGATGGTTTTACGCCACTGGCGTGATGGCCATCAAAGCAAATGGAGAGGTTGCCATGTCTAGGATCAACCGCCGCGCCTTGCTCCTCCACTCCGGCAGCGCAGTCGTCGCCTCGTCGACGACGGCAACGGCGCTCGGTGCAGAGCCGCCGAGCCGAGACCAAGAGCCGTCCAGTTATCTGCGAGCGCTGATTGAGGCGCACAAGACAGCCTATGCTGAGTTCGGCAAATCCCTGCACGAGTTAGGCGGTGGCAGCGGCGACCCCGTCAGAGCCAGCCGGCAAGAGGAGAGGGCGCTGCTCGCCATCTGCGGCTATCCGGCTGTTGGGGAAGGGGATCGCCTGGCCAAGGCCCGATATCTTCTGGAGATCGAGGCGCGCGGTGAACTCGACCTCGCAGAGCACATGCAGTCCGTTCTCCGATCGACGATTTGGAAGGGATGAGACAACGGCGCGCCTCACCGTCAGCTAATCAATTTCTGGTATGCGCCCCATGTCGGTCGTATGGTCAGTTTTGCCATTTCCTGAAAGCTGACGATCGCAGGCGACTGCGCTGGAAGCCGTGGGCCAGCGGCCATCCGCCCGACGGCATTCAGAATCGTGCTAGCAAAGTCTCAATCAGCGAAGCAACAAAAGGGGCGGTTTGGCCGTTCTGATCAGTCGCATCGGCGGCGGGGGGCATCCGAAGACATGACTACGCCGCAAATTCTGTCGTTCGCCGTTACCTTCATGATGATGGCAGCGTTCGTATGGGGTCGCTATCGATATGACCTGGTCGCAGCCGCGGCCTTGTTGCTTGCTCTGTCGATTGGCATTGTGCCTTACAACGAAGCCTTCAGCGGGTTCAGCGACGATATCGTGATCATTGTCGGCAGTGCTCTGCTGGTGAGCGCAGGCATAGCACGTTCGGGCATCATGGAAGTCGCCATCAGGCGTTTTGCGCCGAAATTGTCAGGCGTTCGGTCGCAACTGGCGCTGCTGGTCATCGTGGTCACGATTCTGTCTGCCTTTGTAAAGAATATCGGTGCGCTGGCGATCATGATTCCGATCGCCTTCCAGTTCGCGCGCCGGTCGAACATTTCACCGTCGATATTCCTGATGCCCATGGCGTTCGGATCACTGCTCGGCGGGCTGATGACGCAGGTGGGAACATCTCCCAATATCGTTGTGTCGCGCGTGCGAGAGGAGTTGACCGGAACCGCCTTCACAATGTTCGATTTCACACCTGTTGGAGCTGCCATAGCCGCCGCCGGAACGATCTTCCTGCTGTTTTTCTATTGGTTGCTGCCGGTGCGCGAAAAGCTCGGCGGGTCGCTGAATGAAGCCCTCGACATCAAGAACTACCTGACAGAGGCTCGAATTGTCAGCGATTCCACGGTGCTCGGGAAAACCGTCGCAGACCTCATGAAGCTTGCCGGCGGCGATGCCATCGTGACGTCGATCCTGCGCAATCGCACGATGCGGATGACGCCGCTGCCCGATGCCGTCCTCAGGGTGGACGACATTCTGTTGCTCGAAGGCGACCCGGCGGCGCTGGATCGCCTTGTCTCCCAGGGCAAGCTCAGCGTCACGGGCGACAGGGTCGGTGGTGACGGCACCACCAGCGAAATGGTGGCTATCGAAGCCGTGATCGGTGAAAGCTCCTCTTTGATCGGCTGGACAGCCCAGCGCCTTGCCCTTTACGATCGCTTCAATGTCAACCTCCTGGCGGTCAGCCGTCGCGGCGAGCGCCTCGACCGCAGGCTCGCCAAAGTCGAGCTAAGGCTCGGCGACATCGTCGTGCTGCAGGGCAATGCAGCGACGATGCCCGAGGTCCTGCGTGAACTCGGCTGCCTGCCACTGGCAGAACGGGCTATCCTTCTTGGTAGCGTGCGCAGAGGTATCGTGCCGGTGGCGATCCTTGCTCTCGCCATGGTGGCGACTGCGTTTGGGCTGCTCCCTGTCCCCGTCGCTTTCTTTGCGGCCGCGGTCGGGGTGGTGCTTTTCAAGGTCATCCCCCTCCGGGACGTCTACCAGTCGCTGGATGGTCCAATCCTCGTCATGCTCGCCGTTCTCATTCCTGTGAGCGATTCGCTACGCAGCACAGGGGCGACGGGAATAATTGCTGGCGAGCTTGCCAAACTGGGGACCATTCTTCCGGCGTCCGGCGCACTGACGCTCATCCTTGTCGCCGCCATGGCCGTTACACCATTCCTCAACAATGCCGCCACCGTTCTTGTCATGGCGCCTATCGCCGCCGAATTTGCCTGCGATCTGGGCTACAGGCCGGAAGCATTTCTGATGGCTGTCGCCATTGGCGCGGGCTGCGACTTTCTCACGCCGATCGGGCACCAGTGCAACACGCTCGTCATGGGGCCAGGCGGCTACCGGTTCAGCGACTATCCGCGTCTGGGACTGCCGCTATCTTTCCTCGTAATCATTGTTGCCGTGCCGATGCTTATGATCGTTTGGCCAAACTGACATCCGATATTCGGATGCCCTCGTTGGAAGTCCCCACATGGCACTACATTCGTGAATGGGTCGCCGCCGCGCAAGCTGGGGCTGCAGTTCAGAAGACGGGGGCTTACTTATGAGTTGTCCGCTTGCTCGGTCGTACCGATAGTCGTGATCCATGGCGCCTTACAGGGACGCCATCACTGCCCTCCACGACGTAGCGCACGCGAAGCTTGCGCCCTCTACTGCGATGTCGACGGCTATGCGCCTCAATCCAGTCGTTCAGCAGCAGAAATCGTGGTCCCATGAGCGGCCGTCCGATTCCGTCAGCTCTTCCGGCCCTCGACTTTCGGATCCACCGGTTCCATCGCCACTGCGATCTCGACCAGAATGGTGTCGCGATCGCCCGCACCGAGCGAGCGCTTGACGAACAGGCAGGTGCGCGCCTTGTCGACGTCGAAGATCGGCATGGAAATCTATTGTTGCGCAGAGCTCATCAGTGCGCATGACGTTGACGAGCTATTGAGCAGGCGGAGACTAAGTCTTGGGTGGGGCTTCCACCCCGGACATGGCGAGAACCGGGGGAGGAAGCCGGGCGCCTTCGATCTTGACCGCAGCCACGGCAGCATTGAGCTCGCGCAACTCATCCTCGGTAAAAGTGATTGCAGCGGCCGCGATGTTCTCGTCGAGGTGGGCGGCCTTCGTCGTGCCGGGGATCGGCACAATGAAAGGCTTCTGCGCCAAGAGCCAGGCCAGTGCCAGCTGGGCGGGTTTGACCTCCTTGCGTTGCGCCCACGTCCGCACGACATCGACAAGCGCCATGTTGGCCACCAGGGCATCCTCAGCCATCCGGGGAACCCAGGCACGGAAGTCTTGCACAGGGTCGTCGCCGAAGCGGCTTCCTGCCGTAATCGTGCCGGTCAGGAAACCATAGCCCAGCGGAGCCCAGCTCACGAAGCCGATGCCCAATTCCTCGCACAGAGGCAGCACGTCGGCCTCGGGACCACGCCAGACCATCGAATATTCGTTCTGGATCGCGGCGAGCGGCAGAATCGCGTGCGCGCGTCGGATCGTCTCCAGGCCCGGCTCGGAGAGCCCGAAATGCAGAACCTTGCCCTCGGCGACCAGATCCTTGACCGCGCCGGCGACGTCTTCGATCGGCACCTGCGGGTCGACGCGGTGCTGGTAGAGCACGTCGATGCGGTCGGTGCGCAGGCGGCGCAAGCTGCCTTCGACGGCGCGCTTGATGTGTTCGGGCCGGCTGTTCAGGCCCTCTCCGATCTTGCCGGTCTCAAGGTCAATGTTGAAACCGAACTTGCTCTCCAGAACGACCGTTTCGCGCAGCCCCTGCAGTGCCTCGCTGACCGATCTCCTCCGAAATGAAGGGCCCATAGACTTCCGCCGTGTCGATGAGGGTGACGCCCTGGTCCACCGCGCGCCTGATAAGCGCAACGGCAGCGGAGCGATCTATGGAGCTGCCGAAATAATCCTGGGCCGTGCCGTCGGCTTGGCCAGGTTTCCACTGGCATCCGAGCCCCACGGAAAACACCTCGACGGCGCCCAGCTTGCGGCGCTGACCCGCCGGTTGCGGGCTGGCCGTTTGCGCCGCCGCTTCGCCAAGCGAAGACAGCAGCCAGGGGGCGACGCCGAGCATGGCTGCCGACGCCAGAAATTGCCGCCGTTGCGGGTTGTCAATGTCTGAGGGAGACTGATCGACTCGATGAGATTTCGTCATGTCACAATCCTTGGCTCGGGATACGCCATGAGATCGGCGCGGATGCTTGGTGCGGTCGCCGGCCTCTAAGGGCGGCTTGCTGAAGATAGGCACGGCCCGCGCCGGCGACAGGGTCGATTCTTGCTCACTTCATGGCTCGCCCGGTTCAGGCGAAGCTGTCGCCGGAAAGCCTATCGGTGCCGGATCGACTGAGTCCGCGCCTGCCGGCTTATGTCCGATGGCGGCACGCCGTACTGCCTTCGGAACAGTTGACGAAAATGATGCAGGTTCGAGAACCCCGCAGCCGCAGCCGCAGCCGCCTGCGGCACGGTTGCCGGGGTCGACCGCAGAGCGTGAAAGGCTCGATCCAGCCGACTTACTGTTACAAAGCGATGCGGCGGCATGCCGAAGGTGTTGGCAAAACTGCGCGCGAAGTGAAACGGGCTGAGCGCGGCCGCCTCGGCAAGATCTCCCAGGGTCGGTGGTTTGCCGCCGATGTCCAGCACCCGTTCCACCACACGCTGACGCCGCCGCGCGTCAAGCGTTCGCGCGATTCCCTCGCGGCCACCGAAGTGCCGCCGCAGCGCCTGGGCATAGGCAGCGCGAACCAATGTCTCGGCCTCCGGGTCCGACATCGGTATCCACCCGCGCAGGGCGGCGCGCAGCCTGGTCGCGACCGCTTGAATGATCGGGTCCTGCCAGCCATGCACGTCGTCGAGATCGGCGTAGCTTTCGACACGCATGTCCCGCGCCATCTCGCGGCGCAGCTCGGCCGCCCCGGTGATTTCGAGAACGTCGGAGGGAGCATCCGTCTCCAACCAGGCGATCGGCGTGTCGCCGCTGCGCGGCGACAATCAAGGTGAGATTCGTCTCATCCTGATCGCCGCGCCATACGCCGCCAAGCCCGATTGTCATAGGCAGCACGGCCCGTGGCCTTGCAGCGCCATCGGCCTCGCGCACAACAGCATTCGCCTGGCCTGTGAACGCTAACGCGATCGACCCGGGTGCGGACGCCGAGTCGATCTCGCCGTCGCGCCATACTGGCAAAAGGCAATGCGCCAGCCGGAAGGTCTTGCTTTCCCGGCGGATGATGTCCGGTTGCGCGCGGTTGGTCATCCTTCGGCTTTTCCCGCTGGCGTGGTGGGCGAAACGGCCGCCTGAGCGGGTCCGCGGCTACAGTACGCCACTGATTTGCAGCATTTTTTCCGTCAGCGGCCTTCTCAATCGGTCCGCCAAACCGGCAGAATGACTGCGGTGCCAAACTAGTTCCATATAGGATGGACAAAACGAGGCTGAACCATGGCAGGTGGGACAGCCGCTTTCTGGCGGTTCTTCCCGAGAGCGGACGGTCAGC
>NZ_CAUM01000184.1 GCF_000350085.1 Mesorhizobium metallidurans STM 2683 | reverse complement strand
CGATCATGGAGCGCCTGGGCCGTTCGCGAGATGCGATCGTGCGGGCGCTGAAGAACCTGCGGGAGCATGGCTTCATCGACTGGCTGCGGCGCTACGAGCCGACCGGGAAGGAAGGGCGCGGCCCCCAGGTGCAGCAGGCGAGCAATGCCTATCGCCTGTCCCTGCCGGAAAAGGCCCGGCAGTTCCTTGGCCGGTTCGGCAAGGCCGCTCCCCCGCCTGCGGATCATGGACAGGAGCAGAGGGCTTGGAGCGAGGCAATCGACGCCTACCGGCAGTCTCTGCCCCTTGATGAGCGGACGCGGCTTGATGCCGGCGATAGCCCGCTCGGGCAGGCCCTTGTCAGCATCGCAAAAGGTTTGATGAAACGTGAGTCTGATAACCAGACTGAATCCCCTTCTAGTTCTACCCTCTATGTGAAAACATAAGCAGACGCCGCTGTTCGGGCTGCTAACGCAGCCCTGCGGCGGTTCCGAACCGCATAATAGGCGATTCGGTGCGGCACCCTCTGAGCAAAAACCTCTCCGCCTCGCCTGCGGCCAATGTCGCATGGGCTTTCGATAAAAGCAGGAGGAAAGGGCAGCGCCTCATTTTGTGCATGTGTGCACAGTTGCAAATTGGAGCGGGTGCACAGTTTCCGTTTGACCAGCTACCTCACGATGTGGCATTGTCCGTTTTTGCAATTGTGCACAAAGGAGCGTTTGCAAAAATGCGGTACTGCACATGAAGACCGTAGCTATCGCCATGCAAAAGGGCGGCGTCGGAAAATCGACGCTCGCGAAAGCACTTGGCGTTGCCGGCGTGAGAGCCGGCCTCAATGTCCTCGTGCTGGACATGGACTCGCAGCAATCGACCACCCAATGGGCCGAGCGGCGCAAGGACGCCCTCCCCGTTGTGCGGTTCGCAACCGAGATCGATTTGCCGAAGCTGTTGAGCCAGGCCGAAGGAGCTGGGTGCGACCTGGTTGTGATCGACACCCCGCCCGCCAGAAGCACCGAGGCTCCTGCCGCCGTCGAATATTGCGATCTGGTGCTTGTCCCGTGTGCTCCTGACATCGAGGCATACGAGCAGCTTCCCAGGACTGCGCGCCTTGCGCGGGCGAGCGACAAGCCGGCCGCCGCCGTGTTGACGATGGCGCAGCCGAATAGCCGTGCCGAGGAAGATATTGCCCGGCAGGTCTTCGAGACGGTCAAGCTCCGGATGGTTCCGGCCGTGATCCATCGATTTAAGGTGCATCGGGACGCGAGCCGGGAAGGTGTGACCGCGTGCGAGCTGGAGCCTGAAGGGAAGGCGGCGGCCGAGCTTCAGGCGCTTTGGGACTGGGTCGGTGCAGAACTGCAATTGAACACAAGTGCAGTTCTGCACAAAATGGCATGAGGGACGACATGGCAAAAACGAAGGCAACCGCGCAGGATTTCCTGTCGAAAATGAAGCTCCCCGAACAGGAGACCGAGGCAACCGCCCCGATCGCGGCCGCGCCGGCGAACGTCGAGCCGCGCCGTACAGCTGGCAGGACCGGCCTCAAGCATATAGGCGGCTATTTCGACCGGGACACCGTTGAGAAGGTGGCGATTCTCCGGGCGCGTCTCGACCTCGACAATTCGCAGCTCATCAAGCGCGCCATCGACGAGCTTTACAGCCGGGAAGGGGCCGCCCGGAAATTCGGTGATCGGTAGTGCAATTGTGCACAATTGCAGAAACGCGGGCGTGCGCCAATGTGTCGTGTGCCGGCTTGCTGGATTATACTAGTTTTGATATAAGGGGTTCATGGCTGACATGAAGCGGCTCGAATTTCTCGGGGATTCCCTTGAGCAGTTGAGGGAGTTTCCCGAGACGGCGCGGAAAGAAGCCGGCGTTCAGCTCCATAAGGTTCAGCAGGGCTTTGAACCGAGCGACTGGAAGCCGATGGCGAGCGTCGGGCAGGGAGTGCGGGAAATCCGCATCCGTGACGAGGCCGGAGCCTTCCGGGTGCTCTACATCGCCAAGATAGAGGATACCGTCTATGTGCTGCACGCCTTCCAGAAGAAGACGCAGCAGACGGCGAAACGAGATTTGGACCTAGCCGCGACCCGGTTGCGGCAAATCTAGCGGAGGCGTGACAATGGAACGTCAGAGCTTTGCGAATGTATGGGATGCACTGGAAGATACGCCGGCCGAGGCTGCGAATATGACCATGCGTTCCAATCTGTTGATTGCCGTTGAGCAGCGGGTACGGAGTTGGGGCGTCACCCAGGCCGAAGCAGCACGGCGTCTCGGGATCACGCAGCCCCGGCTTAACGATCTGCTGCGCGGCCGGATCACGAATTTCAGCCTCGATACTCTGATTAATCTCGCCACCCAGGCCGGGCTTGCGGTGCGGCTCGATATTGCCGAGGCCGCATAGTGTCGGAGCGCGACGAGGCTTTTGAAGCCTGGCTACGCTCGGAAGTCCTTGCCGCCCATGACGAGTTGGAGGCCGATCCGAGCCAAGGACGCAACGCCGAGCAGGTGCTTCAACGTCTTGCCGACGAACGAAAGGGCATGGAGGCAGGCCGAGAATCCTACAGTCCAGAGGGCGAGGTGCCATATGCACATTTGCATAAGTGCACGCCTGCAACCCGCCCCCGACCACCCCTACAGCCCTGTTCGAGAGAGCGGGCCGGCCGGGGGCTAATCGTGGTGCGTGTGGTTAGAGTGGATTTTACGTATTCGCGGCTGCAAACGTTAAGTTTTTTCGGTTATATCTGTTGACGCCTGTGGAGACGCGGGCCGGGGCGTGGAATCCTCGAAAGGTTAGATATAGGCAGGACCTTGCGGTGACCGGGTGACGGGCGCGCATGTCCAGGCTTACGCTAAAGGCGTCTGTGTCCCGACTAACCTCGGAGATTCCAACACCCGGTTTCCGCACCTCTTGCGCATCACGATCCCCTGATGCGGCCGACCCTGTTTCGAGGGTCGTACAGGTAGGGGCAGGGCGCAAGGGGGCCGGATGATTTGACAGAAGACCGACGCAGGCCAAGGGCCGTCAAGCCGCGTTCTTTCCTGTCCTGGCTGGATACGCAGCTCGATTCCCTGAGCCTCGCCGGCGTCTGGCGGGTTCTGATCCTCAGCCTCTTGTGCATTGCAGCCGGGGATTACCTGATCCACCCGACGAATATTCGCTTGGGTCCGCTCTACCTTCTGCCGATCTGCCTTGCGTGCTGGCGTCTCAATTTCAGGGCCGGGTTTGCCGTGGCGCTGATCGGGGCGGCGCTGTCGGTCGGAATCTGTATTGCGGTGTCGGGCCACTTGCCGAAGGGTGCTGCGGGCAATCTGGCGCTGCATGCGTTCTCGCTCACCC
>NZ_CAUM01000185.1 GCF_000350085.1 Mesorhizobium metallidurans STM 2683 | reverse complement strand
TCGATGATGTCAAAACCATCGAGGCCCCAGGCATAGCCCAGCCAGCCCTGGTAGAGACCACCAAGCTTGGTCTTGCGCGAGGAATTGTAATTAAGCGCGATCGACGGCTCGATGCCATGGAAGGCAGAGACGTCGACGCCGATGGCATAGCCCAGATTGCCATTGCCGGCCGTCTTCGGCAGATCCACCTTCGGCGTGCCGACCGCCTCGGGATCGCCGCTGTCGGTGGTGGTTGCAGCGGCCTCAGCTGCCGGCTCCTCAGGGGCCGCCTCGGTGTCGGTCGGCTCCTCAGCCGCGCCGCTCGTCTTGGCGTCCGTTGCCTTGGCATCCGCCGGCTTGGCGCCGACCTTGGCGGCCGCATCCGGACTGTCCGTCGCTGGCGCTCCGCCGGATGCAGCATCTCCCGAACCTGCAGCCGGCGTCTGCTGATCCGTTGAAGTGGTGCCGCTTCCCAGCGCTGCCCCGCCATTGCCGAAGCCGCCGCCAGGTGCGCCAAGGTCAGGTGAAGCGCCTTGCGCTTCCTGCGCAAAGGCTTCTATCCCCGCATTGCCTCTAATATAAGAAACAAAAGATATATCCGCGCCAAAGGCGCTCGCGGCAAGCAATGCCGCGCCAAAAAGCAACCGGTTCATGATTCCCTCGCCACCCTGTTGCTTACGAATACTCCAGCGCCATCAGACGAATACAACACCGCGTCGTCATAAAGAGCTTATCCACAGACTTATTTGCGGAGCCTGATTCGACGATTCAGTCGAGGTGAAGCGTCGCCGAGCACGGCTTTGGCCGCTTCGGGCTCGGGCAATTTTCGTGTGATTAGGCGCTCCTGTCACCCAGGTGACGGCCAATGGCTCCGGCCAGTATAAGCTCAATCTGGTCAATGCGCCTATTGCCTGATATTGCGCTCCAGAAGAGCGCTGAGCTTCACCTGCTGCCGTCAAGGGTTGGGGCCGCTATACCTCGCCCGCAACGGCGAGTTTTGGCCTGCAGGCTGTCGTCGCTCATTTGACTGACGGTTTCCAGCGTCATGTATCTGGCGCGCTGCACGGCCCATTCGTCGTTCTGCTTAAGCAGGATCGCGCCGGCGCAGCGCACGATGGCGTCATCATTTGGGAAGATACCGACGACCCTCGGTCCTGCGCTTGATCTCGCCGTCGAGGCGCTCGATCGGGTTGGTGCAGTAGAGCTTGGCTCGGTGCTCCTTGGGACCAATACTCGCCGCTGACCGTCAGCTTCCAGGCGATCCGAGCCAGCCTGTTGACCAGCGCCACCGCGGCAAGTTTGGCGGGTTTACACGCGATCAAAGCCGCTAACCATAGCCAGACCCTTTTGCTTCCGTGACGATCCGTGCCTGCGTGCGACCTGCGAGACGCTGACGTCCGGCTGGTCGCGGCGAGAGCTGCAAATGCGGCAGCGTATTCGCGAACGCCCATGCCGCTCCAGTCGCCTCCACATGCATCGCCCAGACCGCCTGGATTGCTTTGTTGCGCACGTCCGTACTCACCGCATAGCGCAGTCAAGCCCGCCCTTTCTGCCGCTTCGCTCGCTCTTCCAGGCGCTTCTGACGGCGCAATTCCGCGTGATATTCCGCCTGCTTACGTGCCGCGTCGTTGCCCGCAAAGTACTTCAGCCAGCGATCGAGCGTGTCCTTCGTCAGGCGATGCACACGGCAATATTCCATCCGCGTCAAGTGCCAGGGTGCGATACCGGTCGCTCGGCCTTGCGGTCCGGCGCGAACAGATAGACCGCCGCTGGCGGCTCGGGTCCGGCCCATGGCCGCTGCTCGCGCGCATAGACCCACAGCCGCCCGGTCTTGGTGCGCCCACGACCGGGATCGAGCACCGGAACCGGCGTGTCGTCGGCGAAGAGATGATCGGATGCAAACACGTTTCTGGCCAGCCGCTCGTGCAAGGCTTCCAGCCACCAGCAGGCGCCGCCGATCCAGCCGGCGAGCGTCGAGCGCGCCAGATCGACGCCGTGCCGGGCGAAGATCTGCGACTGCCGGTAGAGCGGGGTATGGTCGCAATATTTGCTGACCAGCACCTGTGCCAGCAGCGCCGGGGTCGCCAGGCCGCCGGCGATCAGCCGCTCCGGGGCCGGCGCTTGCGCCACCGTCTCGCAGATACGGCAGGCGTATTTGGGGCGGGTGATGCGGATCACCCGAAGCTGCGCCGGAACCCGGTCGAGCATCTCGCTGACGCTCTCGCCGATCGCATGGAGAGCGCCGCCGCAGCCCCCGCAAACCTCGCCGCCGATGTCGAGCAGCACGTCTTCGCGCGGCAGATGATCGGACCGGGGCTTGCGGTGGGATGGTCGCTTGGCCGGCTGTTTTTCGAGACTGGGACGGCTCTCCCGGATGCGGGCGATGTCGCCGTCGAGGTCTTCCAGCGCGAGCGCCAGTTGGTCGGCATCGAGGCGCTCGGAACGGCGGCCGAACTGCGCCCGCTGGAGCTTTTTGATGATCGACTGAAGTCGCTCGATCTCTCCGTCAGTCGCTCGATCTCTCCGTCGCGGCTTTCGACAGCACCCGCCATCTCGCGTACGAGACGCTGCAGGAGAGCCGGATCGGATGGCAAATCATCAAGGTCGAGCCGCATGACCGAATCTATCACAACGAGCCCAGAACCCAAGGATTCCGGGCCTTTCCGTAACGGTCGAAGTGCCGGGTGCGCGCCAGTCGATGCCCTCGATCAGCATCGCAAGCTGCGCCGGCGTCAGCGTGATGGAGCCATTGAAGCCGGCCATCACCGGCCACGCGAAGCTGCCCTGATCGAGCCGTTTTGTGAACAGGCACAGGCCGTTTCCGTCCCAGAACAGGATCTTCAGCATCGACGCCTTCTTGCCCCGGAAGGCAAACAGATGGCCCGAGAACGGGTCCTGCTTCAGCGTTTGCTGCACCAGCATGGCGAGCCCGTCGAGACCTTTGCGCATATCGGTGTAGCCCAGCGCCAGATACACCTTCACGCCCGCGGGAACGATCATCATCGTCCTGTTCCTCCGCTCTGGAGATGCTCAAGCACGGCATCCGGATCGCTGCCGACGGGCGCAAATACGCGCCGGCCGTCAGGCAGATCGATCGCCGTCATTCCATCGGGCGGCTGCACGAGGTCACGCAGCAAAAGTGCCGCTGGCGTGCCCTCAGTCAGTGCGACGGGCGCAAGCTTGGCGCGCTTCTTCTGCGCCACCCCGAACTGCACGCGCCAGCGGAACAGCTTGCCCGTGACAATCCCGTGCTTGCGCGCGACCTGCGAGACGCTGACACCAGGCTGGTCGCTCTCCAGCGCAATGGCGTGCTTTTCCGCGTCACTGAAGAAGCGCCGGGCAGGCTGCCGGCGGGCGCCCGGATCATCCTTCGATGAGGCCGTCAAGCTCGATTCCGCCGGCGTTCTG
>NZ_CAUM01000186.1 GCF_000350085.1 Mesorhizobium metallidurans STM 2683 | reverse complement strand
CCCCATCTGCAAACGACAGGTATCCCGTGCCGCATCCCGCTGATCGAGACTTGTCAGCACCAAATGACAGATGCACTTTCTGCCTCCGCAAGCCCTCGATCAAAATGGCATCTGCCTTTGTTCAGGTGTTTCTCGAGAGAACGGCTGGAGGCGTCGACACTAAAGTCCAAGATCGATGCGGCCTTAGTCTAGGTCGAAAACCTCGCCTCGTTCTTCTCCGCATCCAGCAATACGCGAGCAAGCCAAGCCGCATCTGGAGCGAGGTTATCGTCATTCACGTAGCAATCGAGTCTGGAATGCGGAAAATATCCTTCTGGAGGGACCTCTGGACGCCACACATGGAAGCGCCCGATAGAGGTGCTGACTGAGCCGCCGGCCTTGTTGCGCGAGATGTGATAGATCACGCCATGGTGAAAAAATCCATCTTCATCCGATTTGGCATAGTAGTCATCGCTTAAGTTTAGACTAGTCATTGGGAACGACAAGCAGGTTTGTCCGGCCCTGTCTAGTTACTCCATCCACGCGGCCATGCCGCCACCTGATGTTACAGCGACCGCACGGTACGACGAGATGAAAACTTGAGCCGTTCCAAGCCTTGGCTTTGGGCCAAGACGACTGAAAGCGACGCAGCACCAACCTGCCGGCAGCGGCTAACCCGGCGATGGCAAGCGCGCTGACTTTCAAATCTATTCCGTTGGCATCCAACACTTCAGCAGACGAAATTTCTCCGCCTCTCACAACCAAAAGGCATACCCTGTGGACAGACCCAAAATAGCCCAAGCAATTCAAGCGCCCAAGATCAGGAAGCCCTAGACTAAAACGCTAAGGGAATCGGGCGGATGTCAATCAAGTCGAGCAATTGCGTCGTGCTGTGCATGCTGCTCGCGATTGCAGGCTGCACTTCCCCATCGGGCAAGGATTTCTTCACCGAAACCGTCGACAGCCTGCACGCAAAAAACTCGCCTTTGCGGGCGGGATATAATGGCTCCCAGCCCCTGACGGCAGCACGTGAAGCGCAGCGCTTTTCGGGTGCGCAATATGAGGGATCGGGCAATTTCGTGTCGTCCGGCGCCCCCGTTACCCGGGTGACGTCGAACGGATCCGGCCAGTATGAGCTCAACCTGGTCAATGCGCCGGTCGCGGAGGCAGCGAAAGCCGTGCTCGGCGACGCGCTGCACGTCAACTACATCGTCGACCCGCGCGTGCAAGGCACGGTGACGCTGCAAACATCGCAACCGGTGTCGCAGGCCGCGTTGGTCGATATCCTGGAATCGGCACTCGCCGTGAACAATGCCGGCATCACCAACCGTGCCGGAACCTATCAGATCGTTCCGCTGTCCGACATCATGTCGAGCACCCCGCCGGTCAGCGTGCCATCGGTCTCGCCGTCCGGTCCAGGCGTCAAGGTGCAGGTGCTGCAACTGCAATACATCGCCGCCGACGAGATGAAGACCATTCTCGAGCCGATCACCCGTCAGGGCTCAGTCCTCAGGGTCGATTCCACCCGCAACCTGATCACGGTCGCCGGCAGCAACAGCGATCTCGACGCCATTCGTGAAGCAGTTTCGGTGTTCGACGTTGACTGGATGCGCGGCATGTCGGTGGCGCTTCATCCGCTGAAGACTTCGAAACCGGAGGCCGTCGCCTCGGAGCTCGATTCGATCTTCGGCACCAAGGACGGGCCGGGCGCCAAGGTTATCCAGTTCATTCCCAACGACAGGCTGAATTCGGTGCTGGTGATCACCTCGCGCCCGGCCTACCTCAGCCGCGCCGCCACCTGGATCGGCAAGCTCGACAGGCTTGCCGAGACGAACGAAGACCAGCTTTTCGTCTACCAGATCCAGAACCGGCCAGCCAAGGAACTGGCCGAGGTGCTGAGTTCCGTTCTTGGTACCTCCGTCAAGACCAGCGGAGATACGGCCGGTGCGAATGTTTCGCCCGACATGACGCCGATCGCATTGCAATCGGATGGCGTCACGCCAGTGCCGCTGACCGGTCCGTCGCCCTCACTGGAGGTGACGCAAGATGGACAACCGCCCACCCATGCCAAGGTTGTCGCCGATGTCGAGAACAATGCGCTGCTGATCCAGACCACGTCGCGAGACTATGACCGCATCCAGCGCATATTGACCAAGCTCGATGTCTTGCCGACGCAAGTCATGCTGGAGGCTGTCATTGCCGAGGTGACGCTCAACGATGAACTCAAATTCGGACTGCGCTGGTATTTCGAAAACAACGGCATGAAGATCTCGCTGTCCGACATGGCAAGTGGATTTACCGGCGCCGCGTTCCCGGGGTTTGGCTGGACCTACGCAACCGACAACATCCAGGTCACGCTGAACGCGCTGTCCAGCATCACCGACGTCAATGTGATTTCTGCGCCGACCATCATGGCGCTCAACAACCAGAAGGCAATCCTGCAGGTCGGCGATCAGGTGCCTATAATCACGCAGCAGGCGGTCGGTACCACGACCGCCGACGCGCCGATCGTCAATTCGGTCGAGATGAAGGACACCGGTGTCATTCTGACGGTCACGCCGCGGATCAACAATGCGGGCCGCGTCATGCTCGATATCCAGCAAGAGGTCAGCAACGTTACCAAAACGACCAGCTCCGGTATCGATTCCCCGACGATACAGCAGCGCAAGATCCAAACCCGCGTGTTGGTCAACGATGGCGAGAGCCTGGCGCTCGGCGGTCTCATCCAGGAGCGCAACAATGTCGACCGCGGGCAGGTGCCAATCCTCGGCGATATCCCGATCATCGGCAATGCGTTCAAGAACAAGACCGACAGCATCGGGCGAACCGAGCTGATCATATTCATCCGTCCACGGGTCATCCGCGACATCGCTGAAGCGCGCGAGGTCACGGAAGAATTCCGCGGCAAGATCAGCCTGCAGACGCCGATTCAGCAGCGTCGCGGCGGAACCAAACTGAAACAGAACCTGAAGAGACTGGCCAATTGATCATGGGTACACACCTCGATCTCGTGCTGGCTGCGACATCCGCTCTGATGGCGATCCTTCTCGGCATTTCCATCGTCGATTTCAGAAGGTTGATCATCCCGGATGAACTCAATCTGGCTCTGGCCGGCGTTGGTCTCAGCTTCCAGATGGCGACACGGCCGGACGACATCCTGCTGCAAATCCTGTTCGCCGCGACAACATTTGCCGCCGTCTGGTTGGTACGTCGTGGTCACTTCTTGATGACCGGTAGGATCGGTCTTGGGCTCGGCGACGTCAAAATGCTTGCTGCCGCCGCATGCTGGATCAGCCCGCTGCTTCTGCCGGTCCTGCTGTTCATCGCCAGCACAAGCGCCTTGCTGTTCATCGGTGGACAGGTGGTCACGGTCGGACCGGCAGCGGCACGGGCACGCGTGCCGTTCGGCCTGTTTATCGCCACAGGTCTTGGCTGCACCTGGGCACTGGAGCAATTCGTAGGTTTGGATATGGGACTGGTCTGATGGTCACTCTTCGCTTCATTCAATCAACCGAAAAGCCTTCAAAACGCGATGATCGCGAAGACGGTTTTACGCTGGTCGAGCTTCTGGTCGTGCTGGCCATCATCGCATTGATCGCCACGCTCGCCGCACCTCAGGTTCTGCGCTATCTCGGTTCGGCCAAAACCAATGCAGCCAAGGCGCAGATACGCAACATCGAGAGCGCGCTAGAACTTTATTATGTCGACAATGCGAAATATCCGACGGCGGAAGAGGGCCTGTCCGCTCTGGTCGCGGCGCCTGCCGGCGAAGAGCGTTGGAACGGTCCCTATCTCAAGGGGAAAACCGGTCTCAACGATCCGTGGGGAAAACCCTATTCCTACGACGTGAAGGCAGATGCCAGCGGCGTTTCGATCCGTACTTTGGGTCGCGATGGCAAGCCGGACGGAACCGGCGAGGATCAGGACATCGCCAACTGATCGGCGTATTCCAAACGAAGCTCTCGTCAGTTCGTGCGCGGCACCGGAGCGCTTGCCAGATCGAGGCGCGCAAAACCTTGGGATGAATAGGTCGCGCCGTCCCTGGTGACCGAGATCGTGAAGCGCACGGCGATCGGCAGACGTCGCTGGGCGCTCCAGTTCGGCGACCACGACGAAGCACCGGCCGAACCGTCGAGATATTCAAATTTCAGGGCGGTTACGCCGGCGAGCAGCCGTATGGGCTCGCTCTCGGCTGAATTGCCGGTGTCGCTGCCGCGTCGCGGTTTTTGCACGATCGCCAAGGTTTTTTCGGCCATTTCGCCGCTGTCGTCACTTCCAAGCGAAACGACTATCTCCCTCAATGCCGCAGATTTGAAACCGATTGCCTGAATAGCGCTAAACTCAATCCGGGCACAGTCGCCGCTGAGATAAATCACGTTCTCCGGCGACGACTTTGCCAGTGGTAGCGGCTCTGCTTTGGCGATTACCGTTTCAAGAAACCGCGACGTGGCGTCGACCTCCATCTGCATCTCGGTTGTCTTCCCGATACGCATCATCGTCCGCGCCTGCCCGAGAAAGACGATCATCAGCGAAGAGATCACACCAACGAGAGCGAGCCCGACCAGCACGTCGATGAGCGCAAATCCCTCGACCGATGCCGATGGTTTCGGGCGGCTCATGGATGGTTTTCATCCTGCGCGGGCACAAAGGTCAGGAACGGCTCGCCACGTGCTGCACCCGATGCGCCGGTTTTCTCGATGAGGATGGCGGTTATTTTGGCCTTGGATACCTCAATCTTGCGAGCTTTCAGGCTCCAGCCAGACGGCATCGGATCGTCCGTTGCCGACGTTTGCAATCCTATGTTGGCTTGATAATCGGCAAGGATCGTCCGGACTGTCCTGGCGGCTTCGACCTGTGCCTTGGCCGCCGCGATGCTGCGGCTCGCCATCACGATTGACTGGCTCGCTATGCCGAGGATGAGCGCCAGAATCGTCATGGCGACGATCATCTCCAGGATCGAAAAGCCGTCTTCAGCGGAAGAGGGAGTTGCCTGCGAGATCATGGCAGTTTTCGCCGCGTTGAAAGTCCGGTCAGCCAATTGACCTCGATGCGCGAGGTCTGGTCCTTTCGTTTCAGATTAATCTCCACCCCTGAAGCGCTGCCGTCAGGAAGAAAGGTCAAGATCGCTTGTCGATCGGCTGCGACGGTTTCCTGACCCGTGATCACCGTCATCTTGACGTCTTCAGGCAGGATGAGCGTGTTGCGCACGTCGAAACGGATTGCCCCGGCACGAGGGTCAAGGACGATCTGCTTCGGCTTGGCCGTGGCAATTGCCGAGGTGCGCGACAGGCGAAATTGCGTGGTGATCTCGCTCGTCAGCGTATCCAGATTTTTGGCCCGATAATTTCTGGCGATGCCCGGCGCTGCAATGGCCGCAACCACGGCCATGATCGCCAGCACAACCAGCATTTCGACCAGAGTGAATCCGGCCGTTTTGTCCGCACACCCATCGGCCTGAGACGCCGCCCTCATTGCAGCGCCAGATCGTTGATGCTGAGGATGGTCGTCATCACGGAAATGACCAGGCTGCCGACGAGGAAGCCCAGCGAAATCGTCAGCACCGGCGTCAGCAGTTTCAGCACCGTGTCGATCCGTCGTGTGAGTGCGGATTGCAGCATTTTTCCCGCACGATCGAGCACCACCGGAAGCGCGTTCGCATCTTCGCCGAGCGAGATCAGTGACATCGTCGCGTTGTCGAAAATGCCAGCCTTGACGATTGCGCCGTGAAGCCTGGCGCCATTTGCCACGTCGTCTTCGATCGCTACAAAGCTTGCCCTCAACGAACCTTGCCGGGAAACATTGGCCGCCAGGCCAAGTGCCTCGGTCATCGCCACGCCATTGCCGAGAAGCAAGGCCAACGTTTCGAGATAGCGCGCGATCACAGAGTCTTTGATCAGGGAGCCGATCAACGGCGTCTTCAACAGCCAGCGCGAGAGCAACGTCTTGGCGCCCGCTGACCTCGAAAGAAAGAGATAGAAAAGCAGACCTAGCGTTGCGGCCAGAGGGAAAACGAAGGGGTAGTCGCTGAAGACCGTGCCAAGTGCAGAGAGCATCTTCATGGTGAACGGCTTGGCGGCTGACGAACCCTCGAAAATCGGCTCCAGCGCCGGGACCAGCACCGTCGCCAGAATGACCAGCGCCCCGCTCATCACGACCAGAAGAAAAGCCGGGTAGGTCAAGGCCTCGATAATCGCGGCACGACGTTTGGCCATTGCTTCAAACGTATCCGCCAACCGTTGGCAGACGAAAGCCATCTTGCCGCTGCGCTCGCCGCTGGCAAGCAAGGCCGCGATGTCGGACGTGATCCCGGGCAAGCTCGCAAAAGCCTCGGCGATCGGCCGGCCGCCCGTGGTGAGGTCGAGCACTGATTGAAGCTGTTGCCGCCGCGCAGGATTGTTCTCGCCCGAAATCACCGCGCTCAAGGCGCGGTCGACGGTAAAGCTGGCGTTCAACAGAACCGAGAGCTCGGAAAAAAGTCGGCTGAGATCGACCTTCCTCGTAAATGTCAGCGCACTGCGTCCCGGCAGCCGAATGAGCTGCTTTTCTCCATCCACGGGAGCGAGATGATAGGATCGGCGACCTTGCTGCGCCAATTTGCGAGCAGCGTCCTGTTTGGTCAACGCGTCCAAAACGCCGGTTTCTCTGGTTCCGTCGACAAGGTAGGCGCGATAGGCAAAGGCCGGCATCAGCCGCCTCCGTTGAGGTCGATGACGCGCCTGACCTCTTCCATCGTGGTGACCTGCGATTGGGCGAGTGCTGTGGCGTGGACCGCCATCGGAACGAGATCGTCTTCCGCAGCAACTCTGCCGATCTCCATTTCGCCGGCGCCCTGGTCGATAAGCTGGGCGATGCGCGGTGACACCTCAAGCATTTCGTAGGTCACCGTTCGGCCACTATAGCCTGAGCCGTTGCAGGTTCGGCAGGTCGGACCGGTTTGATCCTCGGCATGGCAAGCCGGGCAGACACGGCGCAGCAATCTTTGCGCGATGACGCCTCTGATCGTGGCTCCCAGCAGGTAGCCGTCGATGCCCATGTCGCGAAGGCGCGTCAGCGCTCCCGCCGCACTGTTGGTGTGCAGCGTCGAAAACACGAGATGACCGGTCAGAGCCGCCTGCACCGCGACTTGCGCCGTCTCGCGGTCGCGGATTTCGCCAAGCAGGATGATATCGGGATCCTGCCGCAGGATCGAACGGAGTGCGGCGGAAAAATCGAGATCGATCGCCAGATTGACCTGCAATTGCGTGATGCCGGCCATCCGGTACTCTACCGGATCTTCGACCGTGAAAATCTTGACGTCCGGCAGCGAGCGCTCGGCAAGGACCGAATAGAGCGTCGTCGTCTTGCCGCTGCCGGTCGGTCCGGTGACCAGAACGATGCCGTTGGCGGACTGCGACATGTTTCTGATCTTGGCTTGCGCGGCATCGTCAAAACCGAGTTTGCCCAGCCGCAGCTCGACCCCGGCTCGATCCAGAATTCTGAGCACGATGGCTTCGCCGTGGATGGAGGGAATGACGGAGACACGCAGGTCGACGTCCCTGCCGCGCACCGCAATCCGCATTCTTCCATCCTGCGGCAGGCGCCGTTCGGCGATGTTGAGCCGCGACAGGATTTTGATGCGGGTGGAGATGCCGGACAGCATGGCGGTCGATGCAATATCGACGGTGGACAGCATGCCGTCATGCCGGAACCGGATGCGGACGTGATCCTCGTGTGGCTCGATGTGGATGTCGGTCGCCCTTGCATCGACCGCCTTGTGGATGGTGTCGGCGACAAACCGGACGATCGGCGCTTCACGGGCAAAATCCTTCAAGCGTTCGAGGTCGTCGGGGCCGAAATCCGAGGGCCCGGCGCTGCCCGCTTCGGACGACACAGCCTCCATGGCCGCCTGCTCAAGCCGCTCGATGCATTCGGCAATTACTCGCCTTGGCAATATGCGCAGCGACGGCCTCCGCTCATAGTGAAAGGCCAGCGCGTCGATGGTCGCCGAAGAGAAGGGATCGGCGACAGCGACAACCAGCAGTTCGGCGTCCGTCTCCAGAGGAAGGATCGCGTTTTCGCGCAGATAGATCAGCGGAACACTTGAGAACAATTCCGGATTGAACTGCTCGGGAATGTCGACGGGTGACGGCAGCTTCATGAACCGACTGAGGTTTTCGGCAAGTTCTTGCTCTCCAATCAGGCCGAGTTCCGTCATTACGGTATCGAAGGGATGCCCCGATGTCTTTGACGCTCCCAAGGCGCGTTGGGCGGCGTGGGCGCTCAGCATTTTCTCGCTTTCGAGAAAGGCGAGAAACGCCTCTACTCCAAGGGTCCGGGCAGCCGCGTTCATGATGCCCAGCCCCTCAGGATCTGCGCTGCTTCGGTTCCGAAAAGCGCGTCGCAGTTGGTTGTTCTGGACACAGTCGGTGCGATGTCGGTGATCTCAGCAGCCGGGCTTCGTGAAAGACGCCGAAAGCCGGCTGCGCTCGCGGGAAACCTCTCGATAATGAACCCGGCCTGGCCTGCAACCCCCGATCCATCCCGCTTTGCCGTTATTTCGACCGTATAGGCCGAAGCCTCGGCAGCCCCTTGCATGACCGAAACGCCACTTCCCGATGCTGCGGCAAGAACGCCTCGAAGACGGTTCGGAGTATGATCGAGGCCAACAGTGCCGCGCTTCGAATTGACCGTGAAAACATCATAGAGATCATGCAAGGGCGTTGAAGCAAGCGTCGAAAATTCCTGCAACTCGGATACGGATTCGAAGGGCGCCAGCTTGTTTTGGGCCGGCCCGACGGATGTTGCAGGCTCGGCTTTTGCGGCGAAAGCATTCGTGTTGCCCCGGAACTGGATGGCCGCCTCGGCGAGCGCTTCAGATATCTGCCGATCGAACCCGAGCGATGCAAAACCCAGCGACAGCAGATGAGCGTCCGCGGCGTTGAGATCGATCAGCCCGCCATGATCCTGTATCCGGACTTCGAAGGCGAATTCTCCCGACCGGCAACCAGTCGGCGTGGAATCGAGCGGCAGCTTGTCCGTCGCCGAACCGTCGGCCAATTCGCTCGAAACCACATTGGCCAGGCCTTCGGCGAGCAGCGACAGCCGCTCCTGCTCGACCTCGTTGTTGGCGATCATCAACCGTGTCTTCGCCGTCACGGCAAAGGGGACGACGACGGCCGAGACGATCAGCATGAAGACCAGAACGGCGACCAGCGAAAAACCGGCGCTGGCGCTTTCGTCGCCGCCGCTCATTGGCCGACGCTCTCAGCTAGTGTTTGTCGGCTCGACGGATAAAGCGGTATGCGCGCGACCCTGCCGTCCCGCTCCAGTGCGGCCTGGTCTTTGTCGATAGTGGAAACCTTCCAGCCATCCACGATCTCGTCCTTGCCATACCAGAGGGCGGTGTCGCTGCCGGCGATCCGCAGCAACGCTTTGGCCGCTCCCCTGTGAATACTGATTCCCAGCAGCGTCGGCGCGACCGCCGGCGCAGCATTCTGCGGTGGCGGAACTGGCTGCTGCTCGACCGGCGCGGCGGCGACTTCCACTGGATGCGGCGTGACCGGCTCCGGGACGAATTTTCGACGCGTGGGGCTGAACAGCGGCCGTTCGAAGGTCTCGCTGAAATCGCCTGCGTCCGGAAGCTGAAGCGATCCCGCGGGGCCGGGCGCCAACCCGCCATCGCGCCCCTTTTTGGAAGCGATCGGTGCGATATCGACAGGTGTGTCGTAGAGCGCCACATTGACCGCAACGAGACCCGCAATCATCGCCGCCAGGGTGAGGGCCGCGAATTTGCCGGTCATGGTCTCGCCCCGCCCGACTGGGACCCCACCTGCGTTTGCAGCGGCCCATAAAACAGAATCTCGGCAAAGAGTTCGGAGTCTCCCGTTCGGCCGGCCGCCGGACCGACATTCGTCGTTCGCAAGGTGGCTTCACGAATGAACAGGACCGGAAGCGAGGTTTCGATGGCGAGGATGGCGCCGTGGACGCCTTCGAGCGGCCCGGAAAAGTTGGCTCTCAGGCCGATGAAGTCCACGCCCGCTTCGCTGAGCGCCGGCGCATTGCCGGCCGACAGCACCGTCACGCCGTTCGATGCGGCAATGGCGTTCAACCGCGTCTGAAGCCCGCCGCGAATGACCGCCTCGCTTTCCCCGGTCAGAAACTCGGGATTTGTACCTGCGGCGGGATCGGAGACGCTGTCGAGGCGTTTGGCCAGTGCCGCTACAGCTTGCAACTGGCCCAGAATCTCTCGCTTTTCCTCGATCTCGGCCCTTGCCACGGCGACGCTGTCAAATGCCGTGAACGCCACCCAGCCGGCGATGCAGGCTGTCGATGCCGCGATGGCGAGCGCGATCAGGCGTCGGACCACTGGACGTGCGTTGAGGACGGCGGAGAGCATAGTCAAAGCGCCCCGATCTTTGCGGTGATGGTGAAGCGCTCGCCATCCTGGCCCGGAACCTTGACCACGGGTGCCGCAAACTCGGGCGCCGCAAACAGTGGTGATGCATCCAGCGGCTCGATCAGTTCGGCAGCCGACGTCGAAAAACCGGTGATGGTCAATTCATCGCCTTTCGACGACAGGTCGGTCAGCCACGCCGTATCGGGAAGGAGCCGCGTCAGTTCGGTCCAGATGCGAACCAGCGAGGCAGACGTTTTCTTCTCGTTGCGGATTCTTTCGACCTTCTCGATACCAGCCTGGCGGTTCTGCAGCGAGGCGCGCGCCGCCTTGGCCTCGACCTGGGCATCGGCGATCCGCGCGTCTAGTTCAGAACCTGCCTGCCAGACGCGCCATTGCGCATGGCCAAAGGTGACGAAAACCGTCGCAAGCAACATCGAACAGGCGGCTGTCCAGGCAATTCTCGCGTGACGGTCACGCGCCCTTGGTGGTCGGATGGCGGCCAAGCTGATCTGATCGGCCTGCCGCGTCCGGTCAGCCTCGGCGAGGGAGAGCGAGCCGACCTTTCCGCCGACACGACGGACAGCTTCCAGAACGGCCGCGAGCGTCTTGGTCTTGACGACATGGTAGAAGCAGTCCTGATCCACATGGTCCGCGAAGACGATATGCACCTGCGCCGGGTCGATCGGCGTCGATGCCAAAAGATCGAGCTCCGCCATGGTTCGCGCTTGCCGGAGCGGCAAACGCCGCGCCGCCAGTTGCCGGGTCAGGAAAAGTCCCGGATGGATCAAGACATCGAAAGTCGGCCGCTTGCGCCGAAGCCCGGTCTTTAGAAGCGCAAGAACCTCGTCCGCCGACGCGTTGAGCGCCAAAGGGATCGATTGAAATTCCGGTGCATTGGCGTCGCGCGCGCGAATGCCGTCATCCGCCAGGCTGACGATCCAGTCGCCGGTGGAAGACCGTTCTTGCTTGGGAACGAGCCACATCCATACCCCTCGCAACTCGTCGAGCCACCAGTCGAAGAAATCCAGAAATTGCGCGTTGAGTGTCGCCACGATCCGCCGCCCGCCGCCCGCCGCCCCGGCTGATTCTCGGCCGAGCTATTCAGGCAGAGATTACAGTTGCCGGCGTAGCGCGGATATCAGCGAGTGCGCGGAGAGCCGATTAGCCACAGCTTTGTTGTTCATTCAAAGTAGCGCCCAACTTCTGTGTGCAAGGGCATCTCTTGCGAGCAGTCTATTTGGCCGCTTTGCTGCTGGTTTCAAGGTTTTGGCAAGCGCGCCGCAGGCCATCGGAGTCGGCCGGCGTCAGATTGTAAAAAGTGCACTGTCACCGTAATTCTGTTTCGCGTGGCACAGGAGCCGCGACGCTTGTGGCGCCGCTACTATGACACCAACACTGCTTACGCGGCGCTGCTGTGCCGGGAGTTCTGGGACCGTCGGGCGCGCCGAAAGGTCGGTCTATAAGTAGCGGCTGACCAGGCGCTGGCCCTGGGCTCTGCATCGGTCCAGAAGCGCTTTGGTCTTATGTGTCGGAAAAATTCTACAGGCCAGCCGCCAGATCGCGACAGCATCGGCTGCACCGACATGGTGCAGCGCCTGGCGAGCCGCGATAGCAGATGGTCTACTGCCTTGATCTAGGATTTATACGTATGTAATTTGTTGAACTGCAATTTGGACAATGCAGCATTCTATCAAATGTCGAATCTATTCCATTAAGAATTATATCTGTTATCTCCAAGTTGGCAGCCCCGCAGACTGGGCATGTTATTTTAGCCTCTTTGTTGAGCGAAGCAATTTTTCCGGCGTTGATCCAACCCTGTTTTACATCTTCTTTTGACTTCATTGTCCTGCCCAATCCGGCCGATCTGAACCTCCGGCCGCAGAATGACCTGCATTATCGCCACCCATAGCGTTCGACGCCCTGTCCGCAAAACTGGATGCGTCCTGCGTTTCCTTTTTTGCCAGTTCCGCAGAAACGCCTTTCTTGGCCTTCGACGTTTCTAGACGAAATAACTCATGCAAAACAGTCTTGTTCAGTTCTTCTTTCGAGGTAAACGCTTCACGGCCTATAAGAAATCCATTCTCTCCAAACATTGTCATCCCAGAAGCTGGCAATCCGGGCTCGTACTGTACGAGACGGCCGCCAATTGTCACGGAAACTGGCTTTCCGCTTGCCTGGGCGGCTCGAATTGTGTCCATTTTGGGTGATGCTAGGATAGCCCTAGCCTCCGATATAATGGACCTTTCGACCTTACTGAAGCCCGCTAGAGTCCGGCCGGCTTCGGCAATCATTGACCCGTCCGGGATAATCCCAATCGCCGCCATTCCAATGTTGAAGGGAGTGGGATTTTCGTAAGCATCGACGATCCCTTTTACCGTCCCAAGGACCGGTGCCGCACCGATTGCGGCTAGGCCGGCAACTGTCGCCGCTTTCGCTACATCTTGTTCAAATGATGCCAGGCCCTGTACCTGAGCGCTGACTTGAGATTCTATGTATCCCTTGGCGATAGCGCCTATATCCAGTGATTGATGCCCATTCGGATCGCTCTTATTGACGGGATCGTTAGCGGCATAGGCATACCGATTGGTGCCAACGCCCGGCAGCGTCGGATCCCAGTCATCAGGCGAGATGAACCTG
>NZ_CAUM01000187.1 GCF_000350085.1 Mesorhizobium metallidurans STM 2683 | reverse complement strand
GAGCTCGGCGGGGCGGTCGCGGTCGAGTACGCGCCGTCGTCGACCTGGACGAACGATTACCTGCCGCAGGTGGTGCATGCGGTGTCGAAGCTCTCGGTGAGCGACGGCCGCGGCCAGACAGCGGTGAGTTCTTACACCTATGCCGGCGGCAAATACGATCCTGCGGCGCGCAAGTTTTTGGGCTTTGCCTCGATCGTCGAGACCAGACCGCTGGCCAATGGCGAGACGGCGGCCTCGAAGATCGAGACCACGTATCGGCAGGATCTGGCGAGCTATGGCCTGCCGTCGCTGACGGTGTGGAAGGACGGCGCGGGCACCGTCCGCAAGCAGGTCGCCGAGACCTATGCGGTCAATGTGGCGACAAAACCCTACACGGTGCAGAACACGGCGACGGACACGACGCTGAGCGAGAACATTGCGCGCAGCCTGAAGGTCGAGCGGGTGTTTGACGCCTATAACAACGTGACCAGCATCAAGGACTATGGCCGCACCGATGTCAGCGGCGACGAGAAGCTGACGATGCGCTGGTTTATCCCCAACACCAGTGCCTACATCGTGTCGCTGCCCCGCGCCGAGCGCATCCATCCAAGCCTCAGCGCCAATGATCCCTATCTCTCCTACAGCGCCATCTACTACGATGGTTCCACGGATGTGCTGGCCCCGCCCGTCAAGGGCAAACCGACGATCAAGGTCGGCTATCGGGACGGGGCGACGGCGTCGAGCCAGTATTTTACCTATGACAGCTATGGCAACAATATCTCGGAGGCCAACAGCCTCGGCCACAAGACCGAATGGGATTATGACGCGACCTATCACCTCTATCCCATAGCGCAGCGCAGCCCGCGCTACTTCGCCACCGGCGGACAAAGTGCCGACACGCGCTTTGTCTCCAGCGCCACCTACAATGCCGTGTGCGGTCAGCCCTCGACGAAGACCGACCCGAACGGCATCGTCAAGACCTACACCTACGATGCCTTCTGCCGGCCCTACGAAGTCTCCCAGAGCATCACCGGCGCCTATACCAAGACCCGCTTCGAGAACGAGGGCAATCCGGCAACGCAGGCGCTCGTGAAGTACACGCTGCTGCCCAATGCGGCGGGCGAGGATTTTGTCCGCTCCTACTATGACGGTCTCGGCCGGGTCTATCGGGTGGAGACGCCTGGAGAGACGACGGCGGGCGCAAAGCGCATCGCCGACACCGACTACGATCTGCGTGGCAATGTCTTGCGCACCGCCTTCCCACGCTTCGTCGGCGAGACGGCGCAGTGGACCACCAACAGCTACGACTGGGCCGACCGGCTGGTGAAGACGGTCGCTCCGGATGCCAGCCAGACGATCTTTGCCCATAGCCTCGACAGTGGCACGGGCACCAATCCGCGGCTCTTTGCGGTAACCCAGACCGATCAGATCAACGCGACGACAACGCGTCAGTCCAGGACCGTCTCCTCGACGCGCGGCGATATCGTGCAAATCGTTCGCGATCTCGGCGGCCTCGGCCTGACCGAGAGCCGCACTTACGACGTGCTTGGCCGGTTGACCGGGGTCAGCGATCCCGCGGCTCGACCTGGTCCTACAGCTATGACATGGTCGGCAACCGGCTTTCCGCAACCGATCCCGATCTCGGCACCTGGTCCTACGTCTATGACACTGCCAATCGGCTGATCCGCCAGACCGATGCGCGCAGCACCGTCACGACACTGGCCTACGACCAGATGGACCGGCTGACGCTGAAGACGGCAACGGCCTCTGGCGGCAGTGCGGTGACGCTGACCCAGAACACCTACGACCAGGCGGCGGCCGGCTATTATAACATCGGCCAACTGACGACCTCCACCAACCCGGCGGCAACGCAGGTCTTCAAATATGACGGCTTTGGCAAGGTCGCTCGCCAGGATGTCACCATCGGCACGCTGACCCACACCACGACCAATGTGCGCGATGCCTCGGGCCAGACGCTTCGCACCCAGTATCTGCCGGTGCAGCTCGACTTCGGCACGGCGGCTGCCCCGCTGCAATACACCGCCGGCAACAAGCTCGCCTCCGCCTCCGGCTTCATCACCTCGACGCTCTATGAGGCCGATGGCCAGACCAAGGAGATCACCTATGCGAATGGTGTAAAAACCTCCTTCACCTATTCGCCGACCCGCCGCTGGCTGAACCGTGTCACCACCGCAAGGGGCGCAACCATCCTGCTCGACGATCAGTATGCCAGGGACCTCATCGGCCGCATCACCGGCACGACAGGGCTCACCGCTTCCGACAGTTGGACCTATGGCTATGACAATGCCGACCGGCTGACCTCTTCCAACAATCTCGGCGACAACACGCTCGACGAGACCTTTGTCTATGCCGCCAACGACAACATGACCTCGCGCAGCCGTGTTGCCGGCACCTATGTCTATCCCGCGGCGAGTGCTCCTCGTCCGCATGCGCCAACATCA
>NZ_CAUM01000188.1 GCF_000350085.1 Mesorhizobium metallidurans STM 2683 | reverse complement strand
TGCTGTTCGCAATATATGGCCTGTTTGATCCAGGGTTGGATCGACGGAAAGCGATTAAGTTGGGGAACAATCAGAGTGTATCATAGTTGGCTTGATCGTTGGGATGAACGGCGGGCGCGACGCGGTGAGGAAGGGAAGAAATCGACGGATTTCGCCCTTGACGCGGAACTCGCCTTTCCAGGTGCGAAGAAGATAACAAGTATCGAGGAATTCTGTGCCCTTGCGGACCAGGCCGTGGCTGATCCAGCCTTTTTCGATGACCCGAATGTGAGTGATCAGGGGTTTGAAAGGCTAGATGGGTGGCTCAAATTTCCATCGGACATTTCTACTGATGTCGAACAGAACAATGTCGTCTCGGCGAAAATCACAGAAAGCGGTTCGTTCGATCAGGCGATGGTGATTTTTCACCATTGGAATGCAAGCTCCCGGAATCGTCAGATCGCCAACTTTTTCTCGCAACGTGGCATCACGGTTGTCGAGATTGCTATGCCTTATCACTTCGAGCGCAGCCGTCCCGGCTCCGTGCACGCTGACTATATGCTTAGTCCTAATCTCGGTCGAACGATTCAATCTGTAAGGCAGGCAGTGTTGGATGGGCGAAAGCTCATACGTTGGTTGAAGATCGAAGGCTATCGAGAGATTTCAGTCCTCGGTATGAGCCTAGGCTCCTGGGTTGCGGGCGTGCTCGCGGCGCACGACTCGGCTGTGTCGAAAGCCTCGTTGTTTCTGACGGCGGGGAGTCTAGCGGATATGGTTTGGACGGGTCGCGCGACACGATTGATACGTGCTAGTCTCGAGCCTGAGATTAAGCTGACCGATCTCAGAAGGGCCTGGGGTCCACTTAACTTGGAGAATTACGCACATAGTTTCGCACGGCCTGATCTCGGTCTTCACGTTGTGTTGGCTAAGAGAGACAAAGTGGTGTTGCCAGAGCTATCGGAGAGGTTCTTGCAGAGGCTGAAGGACGCCGGAGCTAGGCCAAATATTTTGGAATTAAACTGTGGTCATTATTCGCTCGCCATGCCGCCATACATTTTGTTGGCCGGTTTGAGCTTGAAGCGGTTTCTGTCGTGTGCTGACAAGTCTGCCCGGCGAGCATGAGTTTGGCCTCGGCCGGTCAGTTACCAGCAAATTCTCCGGTGGGCATCACGACACGAAAGTGATGATCTGGGTCGCCCCCGACCGGAACCGACCCCTGGAATTGGCCGACAACGGCGCAGGCGTGACACCGGCAGTTGTCGTAAAGGCCACGACACCCTTCTACTCTACACTCTACACGCGCCGGCAATCACACCGGGCTAGGTTTGACGGCTTGTTCTCATGGCAGCCGACGATGACAGGGCGTATTATAGCCCTTTAGGAACACTCGTCAGGCGGCTAGGTGTCAGCTCCGCCAGGCGGGATCTTTTCGGAAAAGAGGAAGGTCGCTGGATCAAGTTTCAACGCCCTGGCGATCGCCGCAATCGTGTCCACGCTGATATTGCCGCTCGCGCGTTCCAGTTTCGTGAATGTCGCCTCTGCCACGCCGATGAGTTCGGCCATCTCATAGCGGTGCAAGGTACGTCGCTGTCGCTCAAAATCGATGACGCGCGCCAGCCGCTTGCGGATCGCATTGTCGTCCAACCGATGCGCCCACTCCGGAACTTTCTTGCCGCCGGCGAGCAGTGCTGCAAAAGACAGTTGCAAGCCGTTTGCCATGATCTGCAGCGTCGTCAATGTGACATTGTTTTTCTGACGAACGGTCTGGATGTAGGTTCGATAGGCCAGTTTTTCGCCCTCGGCGGTCCGAAACAGTTCGGCCATGTGCATATGGGATAGGCCGCGTCTGGCCCTCTCCCGCTCAAGCGTCTGTGCAATGTTGGCGCGCAACGGGTTGTTGACCACACCTCCGTCGTCTCGTTTCATAAATCGATGTAGTCGCACAAACCTGCCTTTTCGACCTGTCCTTTTTCGCGCGGATCATCCATAGTAAACTGTCAAATCTGCGGCGAGGAAAGGCTATGACCATACTCAAATTCCTACTAGGGGGTGCCGTCGCCATCGCGGGCGCCGCAGCTCTTCCATCCCAATCGAAAGCGTCGGAATGGGGCTGTCAGGTCCTCCTATGTCTTTCCGGCGACTGGCAGGGTACCCCCTCGTGCCACCCGCCAATTTACAAGTTGATTGCGGCGATGGAAGCCCCGGGTTTTGACTGGCCGACCTGTCCGCAAGCCAACTCCAGCGCCGCAAAGTTCGAGAAGTATGCGGATTGTCCCCCTGGCTGGCAAGCAGTTGGCGGCAACGACTCCGATCGACCCGGAATGGGGCAGGGACGCAACATGTGCCGCATCGCGTCCGACAGGCTCACGCTGCCCGTCACTTTCATGAATAGTCGCCTCGGCCAGAATCGTGAAGGATCTCGACAGGCCCAAATCGAATTCAACGGGAAGTTGGTGACGGCAGAAATCCAGAGCACGGGCAACGATAGAGGGCGTTCCGCCGGTAATGGTCCCACCTACTTTACCATCTCTCGGCCGATGCGAGAAAAACCCTGGTTCATCGAGTATGACGATGCGAACGGCATACGCCAGAAAAGCTGGTTCAATCTCAACATGCCATAGGCAAGGCGATCCACTCAGGACGGGTCGCTATGAGGGTGACAATTCAGGGAGGTTTGTAATGTTCAAGGTGCTTCTCCTGTCCACTGCGATTTTGAACACAGGCGTCGTGTTGACAGCGGCTGGTCAGAGCGACAAGCCGCGATCAAACGTGGACAATCCTATGTGGCCCGCTTCACTGAAATGGGACTGCAACACAGCTACCAAAATCGTGTGCGAGCGTGATGGCGGTTGCTCGGTGGCTGAGGACCACACGGGATTTGTGCTGAACTACGGCAGCAACGAAGCTGAGTTTCCGGCCAGCAATGTCAGGATCAAACGCCACTATCAACAGACCGTGCAGGGGAGCCCTTTGCAGCAGGAAGTTAAAGTTGAATTGGCCGACAATCGCGTTCTTTGGCTGACGGCCGTGGATGCCAGCCGCACTTATTCGCAAGCGTGGGTTGGCGCACTGAGCGAGTTGAAGGGTGGCGCGGTACTCATGGAATCCGAGGGCGTCTATTGCATGCCGCACAAGTGAGTGCGCCGGGAGGGGAGGCGAGCGAAGGCCGATATCGTCTCACTTGGGGCGTCGGCCCAGGCGGTTCAGAAGAGTTCATAGTCTCCCGCCAAGTCTTAAGCAGACGGCGAGGTGTGTTGATAGCATCAGTCTGTCGAAGTAAGCCGTATTGTTGCAACAATGAGGGCTTTTCATTCGATAACAACCGACAAGACTTGCAGAATTGGCCATTAACGCAGTCAAGTTCTCCAACAAATACTGACATTTACTGATGAAAGTCGCATAATCTATCTTATGGAACTTGCCGGCAGTTTCAGAAGTGTTGCAATCTCAGGCCGCGAGCGTATCTGCGCATCGGCTTCCGTTCTTCCGGAGGAAGACTGCTTCGTCGACGCATTCGCAGCGTTGAATGAGGTGGTTGCGGGCCGCGAAGCGGAGCTCCTCAATAGAGGAGCGTAGCGGCCCGTAAACACCGCTTGGCTGGGGAAATTGCAACATGCGTGTGTCTTTCGTCGCAGTTTGAAGTTACCTTCGAGGCATGCCGTGTTTGAAGCTCCGCCATCCATCGCTGCCTCCGTCGTTGGCTACCTGGGTCCTGACGGACCACCACGGCCGGCCGCGCTATTGGCCGACGATCTGGGTGGAAATGGTCCACGCGCGCGCTTCCAGTCGAACCCAGCAGGTGCATCTTGGCGCTCTCAACCGCCTCTATGCGTCGGCTGCGGCGCAGCTAGGAACGGATCGGCTGGATAATGTCCTCGCAGCGGGCGACCTCGATGCTCTTGAGGACGTGCTGGCTGGCTTCCTCGGCAAGCTGCGCAATGATGGATTGATCTCCGGAGCGGACCGATCGGGTGCCTGGCGGACAGCGGTCAGGTTCGTCGGCGACATTTTGCGGTTGCGCGGCGGTTCGTCGGCCGCAGAGGTACCTGAACTCGAAGCAGGGTTGCGACGCCTTGAGCGCCTGTATGGGCAGCTGAGCCCCACGCCTCCGTCGACCAGGACTCCGCTCAGGGCACTTCCAGCCCTTGTGATCGAGGATCTTTGGGACCAGTTCGATCCGACCTCGCCGCGCAATCCATTCCGTAGCGCCTCGCTTCGATGGCGCAACCTTCTGATCTTCCTGCTCCTACTGCATTTGGGATTACGTCGCGGAGAGGTAGGACTTCTCCCGGCAAATGCGATCAAGGACGAGTTCGATCCGGTAACCGGTGAGGATCGCTACTGGATCAATGTCGAACCGAGCCCCGACTTCGATCCCCGTTATGAAGCGCCTGGGCTGAAGACGGAAACAGCTCGCCGGCAGTTGCCGGTCTCCCACGAGATCCTGAAGGTTCATGACATCTACGTCCGGAATTATCGGGCCAAGGGGCGCCATCCTTTTCTGATCACGTCCCAGCAGACACGTCCGTTGTCGCTTCGGGCGTTCGGCTACGTCTTCGAGACCATCACGGCGAACCTGACCAGTCCTGCCCGGCGCGCGCTGGAAAACCGGCGCCTGGACAGCGTATCGGCCCATGATCTGCGGCACACCGCGGCAGTGCTGCGACTTCATCGCTACGTCGAGGCAGGAAACGATCTGCCAACGGCCATCGAGAAGCTGCGCGTGTTCTTCGGCTGGGCTCACGGCTCGGAAATGCCACGGCTCTACGCCCGCGCCTATTTTGAGCCGACGCTGGCGGATGTCTGGAACGACAGCTTCGATCGCTTTGTCGATACCCTGCGTCAGGTGGAGGGAGTTGGCCCCTCATGATATCCAGAGCAGCCAGCGATCCACAGTTGGAGTTGACGAATCTCCAGGCGGCCTGCGCATCTCTGCCAGCCCTCCCCTCGGTCATCCGCTACTTCGACGACTACGATGAAAAGTACCGATCGATCAAAGCGCCCGAGAAGCATTCCATCTGGACGCTAGTGCTGGATGGCCGCAGCCAGAATCTCGACTGCCGCCTAATGGGCAAGCACTACGTACCGCTGCTGAAGCATGTGTATGCCATCTGGATGGCGTCCGTCGATCCTACCACGGTGATGACGCGATCCGTAAACCTGAAGAGCCATGTCGCTCGGTCTGGAACGACGGTGATCGACGCCATGATGACCAGGACGCCTGATGCATATCGGCGCTTTTGGATCGAGAAGGTGGCGCCGACCGTATCCCATTGGGAGGCCGTAGCGTTGCGTGCCATACTGCATTCATTATGCGACCTCAAGATAGGTTCATGGTCTGTAGATCTTCATCCGTATGTTCGCCGGCTCGAGGGAGCGCGGCAGGACAGGTTCCGAACGGTTCGAACCGGCGAGTGCTTCGTGCCGCTCGACCACCAGGCGTTGATCGTCGACTATCTGGATGACCTGACGGCGAGACTTGCCGATCATTCGGAAGGCATCGACGATATCGAGCTCCGCAACGCCTGCGCCGCTACCATCAGCTTCCAATATGGGTTCCGGCCCGGGCAGATTGCGCGCCTTCGGATAGCTGACGTGCGGCTGCACATCACCGGAGCTGTCCACCTCTCGCTACAGTTGGCCAAGCGCTCCGCTCCTGCACGGCATCGCGTGACGCGGCGTATCAAACGCGAATGGTGCCCGCTGTTTGCTGCTTATTATCATCGCCGTATCGCTGATGGCGGCCGCGGCCTACTGAAAGGGAGTGCCCCGCGGGACTCCTTCCTCGGCCTCGACCCTCATGCCATGAGCACGATGGTTCGAGAGTTCATGGCGGACATTGCCGGGAAAGCCTGGACCGCGACGGATTTGAGACACACATCCGCGCAGCGCCTCGTTGACGCTGGATCATCCCATATCGGCGTGTCGGAGTTCTTGGGCCATGCCAGCCTAAAAACCGCCAACGTCTACTTCGAGACCTCGCCTACGCAGGCAAAACGGGTGAACGAGGCGCTAGCGATATCGCCGATCTATGCATCTGTCGCCGAAGTTGCGCGCACGAAGACCATCGACATCGAGGCCCTGCTCGGCATGCCGTCCGACCATCAGATCGGCGGCGTGCCCCACGGCATCCCGATCGCCGGGATTGGTGCCTGCTCGTCCGGGCAGAGCTTGTGTTCCCGCAACCCGGTCTTGTCCTGCTATACGTGCCGTCGCTTCATGCCGCTGCGCGATGCGGGGGTTCATAACCGCGTCGTGGAAAGCCTTCGCCCAGTCGTTGTGGAGTTCGAGAGCGCCTCGCGGGGAAACACGACATCGCCGGCGTTCTCCCAGCTTCGTAGGACCCTTGATGCGGCCAGAAGAGTAGCCGCCGATATCGAGGCCGACGAAGGGCGGCGGCATGAATAGCTACTTCGCCTCCTTCATCAGCACGGCGATGGCGGTTGCCGCCGAACACAAGCTGAAATGGCCGACTGCCTGCGACGAGGAAGGGCGGCTTTACTATCATGACAGGTGGAATCTGACGGCTGCCGTCGGTATGTCGCCTCCCCCCACAATCTGGCTCTCGCATATCGGCTATGACCGGCGCGGCTTGAATATTCTGAACGATCTCCGCCGACAGCAAAACCTCGCTGCGGTTCCTGTTCATCCCTTGCCGTCCCATTGGCGTGACCTCTATGTCGCAACCGTGGTCAACGAGGTCTTCATCAAGGGTCGGAAGCCGCACGGCGCCTTGGGAAATGTCGCCCGATGGATCAAGCTGCTCGCTGCGGCCGCCTATCCCGCCGATCCTTGGCAAATCGATGGTGAGCAGGTCCGGATGGGCTACAACGCGGCACTGTTGCTCAGTCAGTCGGGCAAACTGGCTTCGAACTATCAAATGGCCGTCAGACTCGTCATTGACGGACATCATCTTGCTGACCGCCCCGGCCTGGCACGCAGTTGCCTGCCCCTAACCACAGTCGAGGCACAAGCGGCGCAGGCGCAGGTGGACGCCGAGCGCAAGCGAGTAAACGGCCATGTCCGCGTCGAAAAGCTCCGGCAGGAGCTGTCGGAGCGCAAGGGATCCCAGCGGTTGCCGGAAGACAAAGCATTCTGGGAACTGGTGCGTATCGTGTTCACGGTCGAGCCCGCGACGTTCTCCGACGCTATCCGCTTCGAGATCCTGAAGATCGCATTGGTGACCGGCTTGCGCGCCGGCGAACTCGCCTCGCTTCCGGCCGATTGTCTGAGGTGGCGGGAGTATCACGATGCCGATGGCCAACCCGCGGACCGCAAATGCGGCATTGGTCGATCCCTGATGTTGCGGCACTTTGCAGAGAAGCAGCCCGAGGGCCGCCGGCAGAGCGAGATGGTCCTCTACGAGGCGGCGCAGCATATCCCGCCAATGTTCGAGGACGTCGTCGTTGAAGCCGTCGAGCGCGTTCGCCTGATCACGGAGCCGATGCGCAAAAGGTTGCGGGCGCAAACTGCAAGCAACCGTCTGCTGCCGGAATATCGCCCTCACGATCTCGTGCCCGCACACGAAGCGTATGTGCGGATATCCGGCTCGGCCATGTTTTCGAATCTGGAGCTGCCGCCCGATCTGCTCGGACGCTATCGTGCAAGCTACGACCCTGCCGTCGTCGAGGAAATCTGGCGCTATCAGATGGATCGCATCAACGATCTCCGCTTCATCCCTGCTGTGCAGTACTGGAGTAAATACCGATCGAAGGGAATAATCGCTTTGCGTGATCGCGATGGCATCCCGATCCATGGAAATGCCACATGGCCGGATGTCTATCTACGTGCGGGTGAGCTCGAACATCTGATCCACAAGCACATGCCGACGAAGGTGCCCGACGGCACGCCGCAAAGGCTCGCTTCCGGACAACTTCTACAGGCTCATGACCATCTGTTCCTCATGCCGGTGCGGGGCCTGGTCGAAGGACGCAATGGCGGCATCGTCGACACCACGCGATACTTCGCTGCCGGTCGGATATCGGTGGAGGACATCATCGACGCCGTCAGCGCTGCCCAGGGGATCTCTGTCTTCCAACGCTATGGCGAGACCCCGGAGGATCGCGCTCTTGGCCTCGACCCTCATCATCTTCGCCATGTGCAAAACACAGAGTTGTTCCGGCTCGGTGTATCCGACGCGATCATCACCAAGCGCTTCAATCGCCGCAGCGTGAAGCAAAGCCACGAGTACGATCATCGGTCTTTGCTGGAGGACCTCGACAGTATCGCCCTCCCCGATGTTCCAACCGACGCGCTCGGGCCAAGCGCCCGCCAGACGCTCGGAATGATCCTGGCCGGAAAGGTGGAAGGTCCGATCGTCGAAGAGTTCCGTCAAATCCAGAGCCGCGAGGGCGATGAGGCTGCGTTCTCCTATCTCGAGGCGGAAGCGGACGGGCTCCACGTCACACCTTACGGCTTCTGTCTCAACTCATTCACGGTCGATCCCTGCCCGAAGCATTTGGAATGCTTCAACGGATGCAGGCATCTGACGCGCACCGAGATCGATGCCGAGCGTCGTGCCCTGGAAACCCTGCGGGAGCGGATGCAGCGCACGGTCGATCAGATTCTGGCGACGGCCGAGCCTCACCGATCGATCGGATGGCAGAACCAATTCACCCATGCCCGTACGCGCCTCGAAAACATTGAGCGCACGCTGATGACGACACCGGGCGAACGGCCCTTCCCTTCCGGAGCGGACCTGTCACGACCGCTGCCACAGCGATCACCCGCGACCATCCTCAACGCCACCGGTCTTCCAAGAGGTTCCGATGACTGACCGCGTCGATGAACTTGGGCGCATTCTGGAGAGGATGCTTACCGAGAACCAACCCATCACGGCGCGCGCCGTCGTGCGGGCGAGTGACGGCCTCTTCCGCCACGCGAGCGACGTGACGCGGCATCCAGGTCGACGAAAGCTTCTGGAGGAGTTCGCGGCAAGGCAGTCCCTGATCCTGAACGCGATCGAATCATCGTCGCGGAAATCGAAGAGCGCACTCGAACATGCGTTGGCCACGAAGCAGCGGCAAATTGAGGAACTGACTGCGCAACGCGACCTTCTCGTCGCCTCGCATCGCGCCGCCATTCTGTCGGTGACAGAGTTGGGCGGATATCCGGTCTGGAAGCGGTTCTTTGACGGCTACGGGGAGGTCATCACAAGACTAACTGAGATGGGTGCCCTGCCTTCCAAAGTCGACAACAACACTCCATCCTGATTGCAACGATCGTCGGGAAAACATCACTGCAACGCTCATCCAACAGGTCCGGCGCAAAAATCCACTAAAGTATTGTAAACATGTGTGATTCTCGCGGGCAGAGAATGCAACAAAGTGCGAACCTGCCTACATTGGAACTTAGAGGCAGTTGATAATTGTTTGTAAATTAATTCAGCGAGTTACCCGAGCAACCGAACGTCTAGCTCAAAAGGTTCGATTCGCTCGATCCTGATTGCCGCTGCCGCGGGATGGCGATGATTGACGATCACGTTCCAATCCGGACTGTCGGCCACCGGAACGATCGCCGACGGAACGAACAGAAGCGCGTGTTCAAGCCCCGCCAGCCAATCATCTCCCAATCGCTGCGTATCGCCCTCTCTGCGCCGCCAATCATCAGGCAGATCGGACAAGATTCGGTGCGCGACTGGCGTCGCGTCGGGCACGTCATAGATCACCATGGCAAGCGCCGGCAGCAACGACGGATCTTCGACGTGGACAAGCTTTTCAAGGACGCACAAGGACGGCGACGTGGCCGTATAAGTCACCGGGTGGCCAACGGTGTTCCAACGCCCGTTGAACAACAATCCGTAGCCCCCATCCATAGCTTCCGCGAATTGCAGGCTTGAAAGTCGCCACAGCCGCATCAGGCGGCAGCACCCCAGGCAATCTTGCCAAGGATGGTTTCAATGACGCGTGTGCCCGCCTCGGTCCGCGCCACGGTCAGCGGGGCTTCGCCGCCCAGCTCTGCTAGTTCCTTGCGCAGCCAACGGTTCGCCTTGCCGCGATCTCCGAAGGTTTCTTCCGCAAGCGACTGGATGCGGGCGAGCCGCACGGCTCGGTCGGATTCCTCGACCGTCAGAGGCTCGTTCTTCTCCGCGCGATGCCTGCGCGTACGTTGCGGAATGACGAAGCGCTCAATCTCCTGCTCACTGAGGCCAGCAAGAGACAGGCCCTTCAGCGTCGCGAGCGGAAGCCGGCGGCGCACCATCATCGCGAGGTCCGCTTGCGACCGGACATCAGCTCCCAGCACTGCGGCGCCGCCGAGTTTGCGTGCAACGTCGTCAATGAGTGCGACAGGGGTGCTCATCTTTGGTCTCCGGCAGTCTGCCGAGATATTTAAGGCATCTTGCCAAAAAATGCAAGGCACATCCAGCAGATCGTCTCAGGGTTGGTGCATCGATCGGAGTGCGAACGGATTTCGGTCTTTGATTGGCTATGCCGAGGCTGCCGTGTACCGGACAGACTTCGGGCGAGCGCATGCCATCATGCGATTGAGGACGGCACAACCAAAGGCGACTTCGGTTTGCTGGGTTCGGAACGATCTTGCCCGCAGCCGGCGACCGGTGATGATGGATTTGTAGCGGCCGATCGCGGTCTCAACGAGCGAGCGCTTGCCGTAGCTGGTCGCAGCCTGCCATTTCATCCGGCCGTCGGTGTTGATCGCCGCTATATGCCGGTCCCGCTGGCTGGGAGGTTCGGCATCTGTCCGCTCGATTGCGTTTGCGCGCGGCGGAATGACGACCATTGCACTGTCGCAATGGTTGGTGACGGCCTTGTAGGTTGGCGTGCCGTCATAGGCGCCATCGGCCGTGAACTGGCCGATCGACACATCGATCTGGTCGAGCAGCGGCTCCACCTGCGGGCATCCCCGGTGTCCTGATCGGTCATGACGTGAGCAATGATTTCCCCGCTGTCGGCATCCAGCGCCAGATGCAGCTTTCGCCAGCTTCGCCGCGATCTGGCGCCGTGCTTCTCCTCCAGCCACTGCCCGGCGCCATGGATTTCGAGCCCGGTGCTGTCGATGAGGACATGTACGGGTCCGTCTTCTGGAAACCGGCGACCTTGCCGCCTGTCAGGCAATCGCGAGATGCCTGCCCGACGGCTCAGCGTCGTGTGATCGGGGACGGCGAGATCCATTCCCATCAACTGCAGCACCGATGCCAGCAAGCCCTCAGTCTGGCGCAGTCGCAGGCCGAACACCAGGCCCAGCGTCAGAGCAGTTTCAATCGCCAGATCGGAGTATCGCGGCTGGCCGCCGCGGGTCGTCCGCTTCGGCGCTCGCCAAGACGACAAGGCTTCCGGCGTGAGCTAGCTGCCCCAATCAGAGAAGACTCTGAGTGATCGAACGGGATTGCGAACACCGCTGTCCCTGTCTCGGCGAGCGTTTCGAAAAGCCAGCGTTATGAATTCGTGGGATGGGTGAACCGTCCAGAAACCAGGACCAGGTCGGAAGAGGTCGCCTTCGCGCCACCTTCAGACTATATGTCGCCGGGTCGCCCTGCCAAACGCGTATTGCTCCCCGGCCAGATTCTGCGGCCCGGACCGCGACTCGTTGAACAGGAGGTTTTGGGGCTACGCCGCCTGCCAGACTGGTGCTAGGCCGCAGCCCCGCGCGGCCTCGCCAAATCGTTCGTACCCTCTGGATCCGGCGCTTGGCCATAGCTCATCTTACGCATTTGCTCGATCACCCGCGCCATCTCCTCGTCGGAGAGAACCGGCGGCTCGCCAAGCGCAAGCGTCTGGACATACATGCGAGACAGGGTTTCGACCTCGTTCGCCAGCCACAATGCCGCTTCCAGAGTCTTGCCAAGGGAAATCTGCCCGTGCTGGCCTAGGAGGCAAGCGAAGCGATCCTTGAGTGCAATCAGGGCATTGTCGGACAATGCCTGCGTGCCAAAGGTCGCGTAGGCCGCGCAGCGGATGGTCGTCCCGCCCGCCACTCCTGCCATATAGTGAAAGCTCGGGATCGTCTTGTGATGGCAGGCCAGCGTCGTGGCATAGAGTGAGTGACAATGCAGCACGACGTTGATCTCCTGCCGCTCCCGCAAAATGTCGCGATGGAAGCGCCACTCCGAGGAGGGCCGTCGGCCGGCATAGGTGCCGTCAAAGTCCATGTCCACAATGTCTTCGGGGGTCATCGTTTCGTAAGGAAGCGACGAGGGCGTGATCAGGAAACCCTTGCTGGTGCGCACCGACAGGTTGCCTGCATTGCCCTGGTTGATACCGCTGGAGTTCATCCGGCGGCAAACGTCCACCATCTCGCGGCGCAATGCGCTGTCATCAGTCATCGATCGTTCCTTTTGCTGGTCTTGCCCTGTAGAAGTTGTTTTGCTTCGCCAATTCGCGCCACCGCAGCGCATAGGCCGCGAGCGCCTCACGATCGCCGGCATAGGCGGCGGGAAGGCTGAGCTCGATCGGAGCCGGCGCGTGACGGGTTTCATGTTCGACAAGTAAAGCGGCGCCCGAAGCCGTGCCGTAGGAGTCCAGGTTGTAGACCGTTTGGGCTGTTGGGCGCAGCGCGGCAACCAAGGTGGCGTAGAGCGGGTCCCGCAGGAAGGTACCATCCAATGCGACCAGCCCGCTTTCGTTCAACGCATCGATACATTCCACCGTCAGCAGCGCCGCATAGAGCACCGCGAGCGCCTTGCGCTTCGCAGGGGTTTCTGCTGACGGCCCTTCAAACCGGCCGCGCCCAGCGCTGCCGGGAAAGAGGCCATCATCGTCGCCGAAGGACGGCAACGCAAAGGTGCCCCGTTCTGTGAACAAGCTGACCAGCGCGGCGTCGGCCGCCTCTCCCTCTTGTCCGTGCCCTGCCACATGACTGAACTCTCGTCCGCCCATGGTCAAAACGCCGCCGACCGGGCGTCCTGTCACGTCGCTGTTCAGCACCATTGCGCGGTTTTCGTCGAGTGCGTCGAGAGGTGTAGCCGCGCACATTCCGACAATCCAAGTTCCGGTAGAGATCACGCAGGCATCGGGCATGCCTGCTGCCTGATAGCGGTAAAGATTGAGGCTACTGTCGTGGCCGCCAGTCAGGACAGACAGCTTTTCCGGTATGCCGTACCGGCGCGCTAGATCCGGCCGGATTGGCCCCAGCGTTTTCCAGGCCGGATGCAATGGTGGCATGAGGCGGCTCCAGCCCTGCCCCTCTACGATGGGCGTCCACTCCTTGCGCACATTGTTCCATAGATGTGACTGCGCCGAGAGGACCGTCGTTTCGGCCGATGGCACGGCTGAAAGCCGCCAAGCCCAATATTGCGGCAAGCCCAGATACCAACGGGCCTGGGCGACGCGCTCCGGTTCAGCCTGTTGCATCCAGTACAGCTGGCGAGCCTGATGGGCAGCCTTCAGCATGATTGTGCTGCCGCGATCTAAGAAATCGCCCGAAAGCGGCGCGTAGCCATCGAGAATTGCAGGCGGCGGATCCTGCTCATAGTCGATCATCGGCAAGGCGGAGGTGTCGTCCGGATCTGCGTTCACCAAAACCCCGGCGGAGCCGTGTCCGGTGGTGACCACCTTTTCCACCGGATGGTGTCGGCACAAGCTGGCAAGCGAGCCGAACAGCCAGTCGCTAATGCCCTTGAGGTCGTGGTGCCGCCAAGGTGGACCGGGCCGCACCTCGTTGCGGACAGAGAGGCTCTCCGCAAGCACGCCGTCGAACGTCATCGCAGACAGTTTTATGTTGGTCTTACCGACGTCGAAGACGGCGATCCGCGCGCCGTCCGCCTTCCGCCCGTCATCCATTGGGTCGGATCAGACCGTATTGGCGAGCCTTGTTGCGCAGGAATGGCAAGCCATTGCCCATTACTTCGGCCTCGTCTTTGGCGACTGGCCGCCAGACGGAGAGGCCGTAGGAGACTTCCGGCGGCATGTTGATGAAGCTTTCCATGGCAAGTCCGCCCTTGAAGCCGATCGCCGCGAGCGTTGCGTAGATCTCGTCCCAGGGGCAGTTGCCGGTGCCCGGGGTGCCGCGATCGCTCTCTGACAAGTGAATATATTTCAGGTGCTCGCGAGCGGCCAGAATACCATTGGCGGCCCCCTTCTCCTCTATGTTCATATGATAGGTGTCGAGATGGACAAAGATGTTGTCGGCGCCGACTTTCTCGAGCATCCAGACGGCCTGCGCGCCGGTATTTATCAGGTGATTCTCGTAGCGGTTCACCGCCTCGATTCCGAGCTCTATGCCGCGCGTCTTGGCATGCTTGGCGGCGACGGTCAGCACATGCGCGATGTTGTCGTATTCCTTTTCGGTAGGTGGTACGCCGGTGCGTTCGCCAATACCGCCGAAAATGACGCCGGAAAGCGCGAGCGCGCCCATTTCCGCAGTCTTGTCGATGGCCACTTCGAGATGTTCGATGGCGGCATCCGGCCGCACCGAGGCCCAGGCCGGCTCCGGCAGGCCAAGCGAGCAAACGGCAGAAAGATTGTGCTTTTCGAGCAAGGCGCGTGTATGCGCGGCATCGACGGCCGGCGCGTTCAGAAGCGCGATCTCGATAAAATCCATGCCATATTTGACGGAAGCCGAGATCGCCTTCTCCGCGCCGGCCCGGTCCCAGTTCATCGTCCACATCGAGGTGTGGACCCCAAAACCATGCATCGAACTCACCCTTTGTTTGCATTTAGGAATTTGAGGCGCTCGGCAACCCAGCGCAGGATCATCACCGTGATCATCAAAATACCCCAGACCGCCGTGGCCAGATGCTGGTTTGAGCCCATCAGGTTGAGTCCCGAGGACAGAAGCTGGAGCACCACCAGCGCGACGAAGACAGGGATCACCCGACCGAAGCCGCCGAACGGATTGACCCCGCCAAGGAAGCAGGCAAGCACGGTGATCAAAAGGTAAGACTCGCCGTGGCCGACACGCACCGAATTGAAGCGCGCCAGCATGATGATGCCGGCGACCGCACACATCGCGCCTGACAATGTGTAGACCAAAACCTGCACCTTGCGCGTATTGATGCCGGAGTACCGCGTGGCCTCGATGTTGGAGCCGATCATGTAGGTGCTGAAGCCAAGCTTCATGCGCGTCAGCAGGACGTGCCAGATCAGGACGCACGCGATGAAAATGAGCAGCGGCACCGGGATGCCAAAGATCGAACCGTAGCCGATCGGCGCCAGGAAGCCTGGAAAGCCGGACACGTCGCCGCCGCGCGTCAGGAATTCCCCGAGACCGCGCAGGAAGATCATCATCGACAGCGAGACCAGGATCGGGTGAGCCTTGGTGTAGGCGATGACCAGCCCCATGATTAGCCCACTTAGTGCTCCGACCGCGATGGCAAGGACAGAACCAAGGACAAAGGCGCCGATGCCCGCATCGACGCCGCCCTGGCTTTGCAGTACCCAAGCTAGCGTCAGACCGGCGATATTGGCCGTGAAAGTGATGGCGAGGTTCAGGCCGCCGGTCAGGATCGGCAGCAGCATGGCGAGTGTGAGGAGGCCGAGCTCCGGCAGTTGGAAGGCGACGGATCCAAAGGTGGCGCGGGAAAGGAAGTTCGGCGCGGCAATGCCGAACACGACCATGACCACAACGAATGCAGCAAGAGGACTTGCCAGCTCGGCGCCGAGCGAACTGCGGGCACGTTCAGTTACAGCCGTCATGATGCCGCCCGCCGGCTTTTCGGGAAAGGCAACAGGCGTTCGATGCTGGGGTTCGACAGAGTGATGGCGGCAAGAATGATAGCGCCGACGATCATCTTGAACGCGAAAGGCGACACACCCATCAAATTAAGTCCGTTCTGGGTGATCGAGACCAATAGAACGCCCAGAATGCAGCCAAGCACGCTACCTTTGCCGCCGCCGAGCCGCGCACCGCCAAGGACTACGGCTGCCAGGACGTCGAGTTCGCGCCCATAAAGGGCGTTGGGCACCACTTCCTGCGCGTAATGTGCCTGGACGAGACCGGCGATGCCCGCCATCAGGCCAAGCCAGCCGAAGGCAATAAATTGCATGGCACCGATATTGATGCCGAAGCGGCGCGCGCCTTCCGGATTGTCGCCAAAAGCGTAGAGTTGGCGACCGGTGGTGGTGCGCGTGATCAACGCCCAGGTAGCGAACACGCATAAGGCCATGATGAGCACGGGTAGCGTGATCTCCGCCCAGGTTCCGTCAGCCATCTCTCGCTCGAACAGCACCACGCGGGTGGTGAGCCAGTCCGGCAGATTGTAGATCGACACGCCGCCTGTGAAGAACATCAGCAAGCCGAAGAAAATGTTGAAGGTCGAAATCGTGGCGACGATCGAGATGATCCTGAACCTTTGGATCAGGAAAGCGTTGATGCTACCCAACGCAACGCCCAATGCGCCAGCGATGATGAGGCCGACAATCCAATTTCCGCCGCCGATCCAGCCAAGGACGGTCGCCGTTAGATATTGCACGACGGAGGCAGCAACCGCGAAGGAGATGTCAATGCCGCCGGCAATCAGCACGACGAGCAGGCCGACGGCGAAGATGATGTTGACCGAACTGGTGTTCAGAAGGTCAAACGCATTGCCGAGGGTGAAGAACCGGTCTGTCGCAAAGGAGAGGAAAACGCAGATGACCGCGATCACGGCGAGCAAAGCCAGTTCCGTTGCGTGGGAGCGGACAAACCTACGCATAGACCGCACCTTCGATGGCCTGAAGGGACGTGGCGCCCGGAACATACTCGCCGACAATGCGCCCCTGAGCCATGTGCAGCACACGGTCCGCGTTGAAATAGACTTCAGGTACCTCGTCCGAGATCAGGATAATGGCCAGGCCAGTGTCGGCCAGTTTGGAAACGATATCGAATATGCCGGCACGCGCGCCAACATCAACACCGACGGTCGGCCCATCGAGGATTAGCAGTTTCGGTTCGGTCGCCAGCCATTTTGCAATTGCGACACGCTGCTGATTTCCGCCCGACAGGGTCGAGACCGCGTCTTCCTGCTTTCCGATCTTGATGCCAAGATCCCTTATCCAGCCGCTGACCAGAGATCGTTTGCGATCGCTCGAAAAGAAACCGCCCGAAAGGATCTTGTCCAGCGAGGCTATTACCATGTTGTCAGCAATTGCCTGGGGCTGAATGAGGCCGAGCGACAGCCGGTCTTCCGAAAGATAGGCGACGCCGGCGGCGATCGCCTCACGGTTGGAACCGAAGCGAACCGGTTTGCCATCCAGCACAACAGCGCCGGACCTCGGCTTGCGCATGCCAAACAAGGTCAACGCCAGCTCGGTGCGCCCTGCCCCGAGCAACCCGGTGATCCCGAGCGTCTCGCCGCGCCGGACCGTCAATGACACATCCTCGAATTCGCCGGGCCGCGACAGCCCTTTAACCTCAAGCATAACCGAGCTCGTGCTCAAATCGCGATGCAGGACGGAATAGTCGAAGGTCTTGCCGGTCATCAGCTCCGTGATGCGCGATTGGGTCAGACCTTTGGTCGGATAGACGCCAACTAGCGCGCCGTCGCGCAGCACGGTCACACGGCTGGAGATTTCAAGGACCTCCGCGAGTCGATGACTGACGAACACAACGGCAACGCCCGATGCCGATAGATTGCGCACAATGTCCAGCAGATAGTCGGTTTCCGATTGGGTGAGCGAGGCCGTCGGCTCATCCATGAAGACAAGCTTCGCTTCGCCGACGAGCGCGCGCGCTATAGCTACGATCTGCCGCTGTGCGATTGGAAAATTGTGGAGTGCGAGATCGACATCGAGGGTAACACCAAGACGTTGCAAGGCGTTGGTCGCGACACGCCACATTTCGGCATGGTTCACCAGCCGCGGCCAGCGGCCGGTGACAGTCTGGAACGCGATGTTCTCGGCGACGGTCATCTCGGGGAACAGGGCGAGGTCCTGCCAGATGACCTGAATTCCGCCGGCCTGCGCGGTCACCGGTGACATATGGGCGTGGCTCTGGCCGTCATAGTCGATCTTGGCGCCAGCCTCGGGCTTGTACACGCCAGTGATGACCTTGATCAACGTGCTCTTGCCCGAACCGTTCTCGCCGGCGAGGCAATGCACCTCGCCCGGCAGAACCTCAAAGCTGACATTCTTCAAAGCCTTCACGCCGCCAAACGTCATGTTGACATTGCGGAGCGATAGCAGCGGCCGTGACGCGGAGCCATCGGGTTCCTGATCAGCCATCGAGTTGAACCTGGATCTAATCGCGTTGACAAATCCTCAGCCGGGCCGGCTCGAGGCCAGCCCGGCTGCCACAGCCTTGGGAGGCTTTACAGGCCCATCGCCGCGAGGCCGTCGACAGTGTCCTTGTTGATCGGGACCAGCTGATCGACGATGATGTTACGGTTTTCGAAGTCTGGCTTGACTGTCCCTAGCCCTTCGATCGTATCGCCATCCTTGATTTCTTTGCCCTTCATGAGCTGGTCGGCCAGCGTGACGAAAACCTCACCCGCCTGTTTCGGATTCCACATGAAGCCGCCGGAGATCGCATCGCTCTTGATGAGCTTCCGTCCCTGGCCTGGCGAGAATGGGCCGAGCACGAATATCTGGCCCACCTTCCTGCGCTCTTCGATTGCGCGGCCAGCGCCGATCGGGCCTTGGCTGCCGAAGGCAAGGAATCCTTTCAAGCCGGGATTGGCGGAAATCAGGTCAAGCGCAGTGCTGCGGCTCTTGTCCACATCCTCGGCGACGCCATAACGATCGCCAACAAGCTTCATGTCCGGATAGTTCTTCTTCAGATACGCGATTGCCGCATCGGCCCAGGCATTGTGCAGGGGCACCGTCAGCGAGCCGACGAAGACTGCATACTCACCCTTGCCACCCATCTTTTCCGCCAGGAGCTTGGCGTGAGCCTCACCGAAGCCGGTCGCGGACGCGAGTTCGAAATCCCAGTCGGCGCCCTTCTGGCCAGGCGATTCATGCGTGATGACGATGATGCCGGCGTCCTTGGCCTTCTTCAGGACTGGTTCAAGCACTTTCGCATCATTCGGCACCACCCCTATGACCTTGACGCCCTGTGCGATCAGATCCTCGATGGCGCGAACTTGCAGTGCCGGATCGGCGCTAGTCGGGCCAACCATGAATGCGTCGACACCGAGCTTCTTGCCGCGCTCCTTGATGCCCGCCTCCATGGCGTTGAACCAGGGAATGCCGCCAATCTTGACGACGACGCCAACCTTGCCGGCCTGCTGTGCCACGGCAGCGATTGGTCCGCCAAGCATAAGTGTCGCGGCGAGCGCCGCGATCATGAACTTTTTCATCTGTATTCCTCCCATAACGTTCCGAACGGGAACACACCTCCGCCACCGATTTGCGCTTGCACAATCGATGGTGCATTAACTATTGTGCATCAAGACGCGCTCGTCAAGCGAGATATCGCTCTAGCGGGATATTGCTCTAAAGAGACGCTCCGGAGGGGCCAGATGGATCAGCAGTTCAAGAAGAAGGCGACGATCTATGATCTGTCCGTGCTATCGGGCAGTTCGCCGTCGACCGTGAGCGCGGTGCTGAATGGCACTTGGCGCAAGCGCCGCATCAAGGAAAGTACGGCGGAAACAATTCTCAGCCTCGCCGAACGCCACCAATACACCACCAATCTGCAGGCGCGAGGCTTGCGACGGTCACGATCGGGCCTGGTCGGCCTGATGCTGCCCATCCACGACAATCGTTACTTTTCCGCCATGGCGCAGACATTTGAGGGACATGTGCGCGGCCGCGGTCAATGCCCGGTCGTGGTCAGTGCCAGCCGCGATCCGGAAGAGGAACGCCGGACGGCGGAGACGCTGATCTCCTACTCAATCGACAAGCTCTTCATAGTCGGCGCCACCGATCCGGACGGCGTGCACGAGGTCTGCGAGGCGGCGGGACTGAGGCATATCAACATCGACCTACCGGGTGCAAAGGCGCATTCGGTGATCAGCGACAACTATGAGGGCGCGCGGATGCTGACGGAGGCAATCATCCGCCAGTTCGGCAATGATGACCCCCTGCGGCCGGACGAGCTGTTTCTGTTTGGCGGCCGCAACGACCACGCAAGCCGCGAACGTATCGCCGCTTTCCATGCGACCAAAAGGGCACTGTTGGGCGCCGACCCTGATGACGGAGTACAGTCCTCCGGCTATTCGCCCGACATAACACTGCGTGCCTTCGAGGCGTTTAGCCAACGCCATGGCAAGCTGCCGCGCGCGTTGTTCATCAATTCGTCAATCAATATGGAGGGTCTGCTACGTTTCATGGCGGGCCGGCCGGCGGAGATGTTTAGTGAGCTTGTCGTCGGTTGCTACGACTATGACCCATTCGCCTCTTTTCTGCCCTTCCCCGTAATCATGGTGCGGCAGAATTTTGAGGCGATGATAGCGAAGGCGTTCGAATTGATCAATGAACCGCCGACGGCCCCGCAGATTTTCCTGATTGCGCCGGAGTTGATACAACCGAGATCTGCTCTGAAAGGGCCGCTGGACACGTTGAAGGACATAGCTTGAGGCGCCCTGAGAGCCGGCCTTTGCACAGTTCCCCGCGCGGAGGTATCAGAACCGACACGTGTAGCGTCGTTATGAAGTCAACGGCGGTTCATACCTGGGGAGCACCAAATTGTGTGGGGTCTCTGTAGCTTGAAATCCCGATCCGGGTAGGCTTGGTTCGCCGAACATGCCGAAGCCGGATATGCCAACCACATCCTCCTCATTGTCGCCCGCAGGATCCATTCTCCAGCTCAAGATCCGGCTTCTCGGCGTGAGCCCGATGGTCTGGCGACGCGTCCTGGTTCCGGAGAGCTATTCCTTACGGGAACTTCACGGCGTGATCCAGGTGGCCATGGGCTGGGAGAGCTTGCATCTCTTCGAGTTCAGGATACGCGCGGTTCGCTACGGTTCGTCGGATATTTGCACCCAACTGCCTGACAAGACGCTCGACCGCTTTTGGGTTCCGCAAGAACGCCAGGTTCGCCTACGTCTATGACATGGGCGACTGGTGGGAGCATGAATCCGCATCGAAGACCGGAAAGCGGCCAAGGAACGCGGATGCTATCCGGTCTGCATTGGCGGCGCGGGCGCCTGCCCGCCGGAGGATTGCGGTGGTCCCGACAGATATATTGAGCGGCGTGACGACGCCCTCGGCCTCAATGGATGACCATGTCGGAGTTTGTCGAGCAGGTTGTTCTCAATGGCGACCGCGCCATGCTCGATGACGAAGTTACGCGTCATGCAGTCGAGCGCGCGATCGACCGTTCGCGCGCTCGCGAGCCGTTTGTTGCCTGCCGGTTTTCGCGGCTTCAACAAGAGCTTTCTCCAGGATGAACATCGGCGGCTGATGCATCAATGGTCCACATGATTGTCGCCACTCGGAAGCCAGTTCACGGCTCATGTTCCGCTGGACGGTATTCCAGTAGATGATGATCGCGGTCAGGCGTCGCAGCGGATTTCGGCGCAAAATACATGCCGCGGATCTGGTGCCGGCGGCGGGGATGCATCGGTCGCCGTTACAGACGCAGCAAATCCGAGAGATTGTCCGACTTCTCGACCTTGTCGGTGAGATCGAGACCCGACAGGAGGTCGACTAGATGGCTGGTCATTAGATCGGCCGCTTCGGAGCTCCGCCTTGCTTCGATTGCATCGACGAGCGCATGATGGGCGTGTTTTTCACAGGTCGCGTCACGCCGTTTCCAGTAGAGGGCGATGATGAGTGACGAATGAGAGACGAGGTCGCGAACAAATTTGCTGAACACCGAATGAGCCGCGATCTCGGCGATGCCGACGTGGAAACGCGCCGACAGCATGATGGCATCGCTGTCCCGGCCGGCCTGAAGCGCCTCGTGTTCCTTCTCCAGATGGCGGCGCAGCTGCGCAATATCGGATGGCACCGCTGCCATGGCGGCAAGCGCAGCCACCTTGGGTTCGATCAACGCCCGTGCCTCGAACACCTCTCGCGCTTCGATCTTCGACGGCTGCGCCACGAAGGCGCCGCGATTTGGTTCCAGCCGCGCCAACCGGTCATGGGCAAGCGCTTGCAGGGCCGCGCGAATGATGGTGCGGCTGACCGAATAAATCGACGCCAACTCGTCTTCCGGCAGCTTGGTGCCCGGGGCGAGACGATGGCTGACGATGGCATCTCTCAGGCCACAATAGATCGGCGACCAGCGGGCCGCCAGTTTTTCGTCGTGATCTTCTTCCTTAAGCACCGTCAACATGTTTTCAACGCGCGGGCGCGATACTACCTGATTCAACCCAACCGCCTAGCGGCTATGCAATCTAGTATCGCTTGTGTGGCGGTCAATCCCGGTCCATGGATGTCGCATTCGTCAAGCCAAGCGTGTCGCGGACCGGCGGTCTGGCCGCGGCGCCGGTGGGCGACAGCGAGGCGTAGATGCCCGAGAACCGCTTGCCGAGAGGAGCGGCATATCCACCCACCTTCGATGTCCTCAGACCGACCTTGAAGAGCGCCTCGGCCAGCGTGACCGCGCAGGCGACACCGTCGAGCACGGGGACGCCATGTTCCCTTGACAGGCTGCTCGCCAGATCGGCCATGCCCGCGCAGCCAAGAACGATCGCCTCCGCTCTGTCCTCGCGAACGGCGCGCGCGATCTCATCCGAGATTCTGCGTCGGGCGTCCGAGCCCGGCAATTCCAGGTCGAGCACGGCAACCTCCGACGACCTGACCTTGGCGCAGCGCGAGGCGAGGCCGTATTTCACCAGATTGTGCTCGATCGCGGGAACGGAGCGGGCAAGCGTCGTCACGACACTGAACTTGCCGGCGACCAGGCTGGCAAGGTGGAAAGCGGCCTCGCCAATGCCAATGGCCGGAGCCTCGGCGGCGCAACGGGCCGCGTCCAGTCCGGTATCGTCGAAACATGCGATGACATAGGCGTCGATGGCTGCAGCCTTGTTCATTTCGGTGATGATTCCTGGGATGGCGAAGACTTCGTCGAAATAGCCCTCGATGCTCGGCGGGCCGTCGCTGGGATTGACCGAAATGATTTCCGTCCCGGCGGAAGCGACGCTCATTGCTGCCTTGCCGATCTTGGCGGTCATGGATGTGGTCGTGTTGGGATTGATGATGAGTATGCGCATGCGGTCGACCTCAAATCTCGCCGCCGAGATAAAGACGCTTGACCCGGTCGTCGGTCAGCAATTCGGCGGAGTTGCCACTTAGCGCGACGCTGCCGGTGGTCAGCGCATAGGCGCGCTGCGAGATGCGCAGCGCCATGCGCGAATTCTGCTCGACCAGCAGGACGCTGACCTTCTCGTCGCGATTAATCGCCACGATCGAGCGGGCGATGTCCTGGACGAGCTTGGGCGCGACGCCGAGCGACGGTTCGTCGAGCAGCAGCAGGCGCGGTTTGGCCATCAGCGCGCGGCCGATGACCAGCATCTGCTGTTCGCCGCCGCTCATCGTGCCGGCAGCTTGCGTATAGCGCTCTTTGAGGCGAGGGAACCGCCCCAGCACCATCTCCAGCGACGCGGCGATCTCGGATTTGCCGGTGCGCGTGAAGGCACCCATCAGAAGATTGTCCCTGACCGTCATGTAGGGGAAGACACGGCGGCCTTCCGGCACCATGGCGATGCCCATCTTGACGATCTCGTCAGGGGCGGCGCCATCGATACGCTTGCCGCCATAGTGGATTTCGCCGGACCTGATCTTGCGCAGGCCGGTGATGGCGCGAAGGATCGACGACTTGCCGGCGCCGTTGGCGCCGATCAGCGCCACGGTCTCGCCCTCGTTGACCTCTAGGGACACGCCTTTCAGCGCATAGACGTGATCGTAGTAGAGTTCGACATCGACGAATTTCAGGATCTGGTTCATAGGCCGATGGCCTCGTCTTCGCTGCCGAGATAGGCGTCGATCACCTTGTCGTTGGCCTGGATTTCCGGGGGCGTTCCCTCGGCGATCTTCTGCCCGAAATTCAAGACGACAACGCGGTCGGAGATCTTCATGACGGCGGGCATGTCGTGCTCGACCAGGAGGATGGTGAGGCCGAGATCGCGCAGCCGCCTCACCATCGACACCATTCTCATCGTCTCGTCGTGGTTCATGCCGGCGAAAGGCTCGTCCAGCAAAAGGATCGAAGGGTTGGTGGCGAGACCGATGGCGATGCCAAGGGCGCGCAAGTGACCGTGCGGCAGGTTTCGGGCGGTCTCGCCGGCGAGTGAGGCCAAGCCAAGCAGCGCCAGGATATCGTCGGCCGATTGCCCGAAGGCTGCTTCGTCGGCCTTGGCCGCAACCGTGCCAAGGAAGAAGCCGAACAGGTTCGCCCTGGAGCGCAGATGGTGAGCGATGATGACGTTGTCGCGCACGCTCATATTCTTGAAGATCGTCGTTTCCTGAAACGTTCGCACGACGCCCTTGCGAGCGGCGATGTGCGGCGCGAGGTTCGAGATGCGCTCACCCTTCAGGCGCACTTCGCCGGAAGTCGGCCTAAGGAAGGACGAAATCAGCTTGAACAGCGTCGATTTGCCGGCACCGTTCGGGCCAATGACCGACAGTATCTCCTTTTCGCGCACCGAGAAGGAAACGTTGTTGACCGCCACAAGACCGCCGAAGCGTTTCGTCAGGCCTGAGACTTCGAGCAGATCGACCATGGCTCAGTTCTTCCGGGTCGGGGCGGCGAGGCTGAGCAGCCCATTGGGCAGGACAAGCATCAGCACGATCATCAAGCCCGAGTAGATCAGAAGCTGGAACTGGCCGGTCTGGAACAGAAGGTCCCAGCCGAAATAGAGCACCAGCGTGCCGAGCATCGGCCCGAACACGTAGCCGAGACCGCCGAGGAAGCAGTTCAGCATGAAGTTAACGGAGTCGGTGACGGTAAAACTCGACGGATAGATCGACTGCGAGATGGCGGCGAAGATCGCCCCGGCGACACCGCCGAAGAAGGACGAAACGGCATAGGCGATGACGCGCAGATAGGCGATGTTGACGCCGATCGACGAGGCCAGTTCCTCGTTTTGCTGGAGCGATTGGCAGAGCTTGCCGATGCGAGAATGAACCAGCCGGTACATCACCGCGAAACAGACCACCATGAGCGTGACCGCCAGCAGGTAGAAGGCCAGCCGGGAATTCCGCAGCGTGGCGAAATCCGGAATGATGGTGAGGCCGAAGACAGACAGCGCGCCGGGCAGCGGGATACTGACCATGCCCTTGGCGCCGTTGGTGATCGGCAACGCCAATGCCAAGAGCCGCGCGACCTCGGTCAGCGTCAGCGTCACCATGGCGAAGTAGACGCCGCGCAGGCGCAGGATCGGCAGGCCGATAAGCACACTTGCCGCCGCGCAGAACAGGCCGGCGACCGGCAGCGTCGGCCAGAACGACCAGCCATGGTTCACCACGAGGATGGCCGACACGTAGCCGCCCATTAGCGCATAGGCGCCCTGGCCGATGTTGATCCGGCCGATATAGAAGGTGAGCCACACGCCGGCGCTGGCGATGCTGAGCAGCGCCACCGAGGTGAGCGTGTAATAGAGGTCGGTGCGGCCGCTCGCCGCGATCAGAACCGGCACGGCGATAAAGACGATCGCCAGAAAGACGGCAACCGATGCGATTTTCACGCTGAGCGTCATGGCGCGCTGGGTCATGGCACGATCAACCCCACGGCTTGCCCATCAGCCCGTTGGGGCGGATCGACAGGAACACCATCAGGGCGGCAAAGATGACGAGGTAGGTGACGTCACCATACTCGCGCAGCACGGTGAGGCCGACCGACTCCATCATGCCGAGGATGAAACCGCCGGCGATCGCACCGCCGACGACTCCGGCGCCACCGATCATCACCATCAGGAAGGCCTTGATGGAGATTGGCCCACCGATACCGGAATTGACGCCGGTTATGGTGACGAGAAGGCCTCCGACGATGCCGGCCAACATGGCGCCCATGGCAAAGCCGATCATCGAATAGCGGTCGACCTTCACGCCCATCAATTGCGCGGCTACGCGATCCTGGGCCAGTGCCCGCATTGCCCGCCCGACTCTGCTGTATTGCATATAAAGGACGAAGGCCGCGATGAAGATCAGAGCGAGCGCGCCGACGACCAGACGGTCGTAGGGCAAGATGATGCCGCCCTCGTTGAAAACGCCTTTGACGATCTTGGGGACGCCGCGCTGCTTCTCACCGAACAACAACAGGATGATCGCGTCGAGGAAAAAGGCCGTCGCCGCGGCGAGCAGCATCGTGCTTTCCTCGCGGAGGCTGCGCCTGATGACGGTTCGAAAGAGGAATTTCTCCATCAGTGCGCCGATGATTGCGAGCGTCAGGCCTGACGCCAGCAACGCCACCACGAAAGGCAGCCCGAGCTGGCCGTAGACTGTGTAGGTGATGAACCCGCCCAGAACATACATCTGCCCATGGGCGAAGTTGAGCACGTTCATCAACGCGAAGATCAGGGTGAGCCCGAGTGCGATCAGCGCATATTGGGCGCCGAGATAGAATCCGTTGGCGATGACCTGTTCCATAGACACCATCGATCTGCCGCGGGCCCGGAAAATGCGTCCGGGTCCCGGCACGCGGGAGGAAGTAACCCTGGAACTCGACCCTAGTCGACCGTGCCGACGAAAAGGGTCTGGAAGGCACCGTCCTTGTACTCGTTGACCACCATCGGCACGGCGAGCTGGCGCTTCTGGCCGAAGGAGGTCGTGCCGACATAGCTCAGCTTGGCATCGCCCTTCAGGTAGGGGTTGGGCGCCGAGAAGGTATCCATAGTCTTCTTGAACTCCGCGACATCGTTGATGGCGGCAGGATTGGCCTTGAGCGTTTCGAGGATGTATTCGAGTGCATAGACCTTGGTGTTGGACTCGTCGTTGTATTCGCCGAACATCTTGGTGTAGCGGGCAACGAACTCCTTCATCGCGTCGGAAGCGATTTCCGGCGTGGAGGCACCACCAACGGAGATGAAGCCGTTGGCGTATTCGCCGGCACCTTCCTCCAGCACCTTGGCGTCCTGCGCCGTTTCGGTCGAGATCAAGCCCTCGAAACCCAGTTCGCGGGCGGCGCGAATGAGCAGCGGCGCGTTGGCCGGCGCTACGCCCGACAGCACGAGCAAGTCGGGCTTCAGCGCAACGATCGGCGTCAGCACCGGGGTGAAGTCGCGGGTGTCGTTCTGGTAGGTGTCGTTCTGGGCGACGACCTCCAGCCCGAGCGCCTTGGCCGCCTCGACGCCGCCGTCACGTTGGCTCAACGGGTCCGACTCGTTCGCGGCGACGAAGGCGATTGTCTTCACGCCCTTGTTTTCCTTGAGATATTTATAGATCGCAGGACCCGACTGATAGTTGGCGATCATGCCGAGCACGGCATTCGAGGCAGGCTTCTGGTAGAGCGCCTTCGGGAACGCATAGGGGAAATAGATGATGCCGTTGGCCTCGGCGACCGGGCGCACGGCGGCGGCGCCGTCATCGACATTCGGCCCGACCACGTAATGAATGCCCTCCTGAGCCATCTTCTCCATGCCGGCGATGGCGCGCTTGGGGTCTTTCTGATCGTCGAAAGTAACGATGTTGACGTTGTAGGTGGCGTCACCGATCTTGACGCCGCCAGTCTCGTTGATCCAGGCGGCACGCGTCTGCATCGAACGCACATTCGAGGTGCCCCAAGCGGCAGCCGGACCGCTGGTGACACCGACGAAGCCGATCTTCAGTTCCTTGTTCTGGGCCTGCGCGGACAGCATGCCCGCGGCCGTCATGGCGAAAACGGAGACGGCGCCAAGCACCATCGATTTGAGAGTCGAGCGTCGGTTGATCATTCTGGCGTTTCCCCTTTTGGTTATCGCGCTTTGTGTTTTGCTCATCGGCCGCGCGGACAACCCTAGGGGAAACCCAGATCGCATGATTGTCAACATTATTCTTTTGTTTCGTATACAATCCATTCGCAGATTGTCGACCGAAGGCGCTGCTGAGGAGGTCTTCAAGTGGCCCTAAGTGGCTCCCAAATGGAATTGTTTGCATTAAGTTTAGCAACAGAAGAGATCCCGAAACACCCCTCCGGCGGCTTCAGGAACCTCGGCGTAGCGTGTTGGATCGAAGTGCAGGTAAGGAAGGCCTGATCGCGCAGACGAGATGCATGATCCAGCCGCTGGCGAACTCCTGCTCCAGAGCGTTGGTGCACGGATCGTTTAGCGGCGATGGCGTAGTCGAGCGGCGATTGAAATAGCCGGTTCGTCATCTTCATGCCCTTCAAACATATACCTCCCGCCGCCATTGCATTGGCAAGATGAAGTTCCAGGTAACGAACTGGCGGGAATATGAGGCAGGCCTTCGCCGACGAGGAAGCCTGACGCGCCAGATCATGGCCTGAATAACCGCGCGGAGAATTCTCACCTCCCGTTCCGCAAACGAGAACGCGTACGCCAGGGCTTCCGGTCGATCGGCTCATTGCAACACTTTGTCTCCGTCTTCTCCGCCGTCCGCAACCTCTTCGTTCCACCCCATATAAACCGCTCCGCTTCCCAGATCCGAAAGCATCGC
>NZ_CAUM01000189.1 GCF_000350085.1 Mesorhizobium metallidurans STM 2683 | reverse complement strand
TGCCTATCTCAGGACGTCAAGACCGTGCTTTTCGACCACTGTCAAAAGCTTCAACGCCATGCCGCTCGGCCGCTTGGCGCCGCTCTCCCATTTCTGCACCGTCGATTCCGAGGTGTTCAAATGGCGGGCGAACACCGGCTGGCTGACGTGGTTGCGCTCGCGCAGCGCCTTGATCTTCCTGGCGTCGAATATCGTCGGCCGGGACAGGCAGGCTTCGTCGAAGGAGCGCAGGGTCTGCTTGTCGACCGTGCCGGCGCGCACCATGCCTTCCACCGCGCTGTGGATCGCTTCGAAGGCGTCGCTCTTGAATTTCCGTCTAATCGCCATCGCCAATCTCCATCAAAGCTCCAGCATTCAATTCCGCGTCCAAATCGGCGGTGGATTTGCGCCGGTAGAGCGTCGCCAGCTCTCGAAAGGCGCGCAATTCGTCATCATCGATGTTCGCCCTGTCCTGTTTGGCGAACAGATAGACGTAGACCCAGAATTCACCGCTCCTGGCGAGCAGGATCGACCGAAACCGATTGTCGCCGAGCCGCTTTTTGAAAACGCCTCCGCCCAGATCGTCCGCCTTACCCTGCTCAGCCTCCCTGGCCGCACGCATAAGCGCGGCATCTGGAAGCAGTGCCTTGCGCGCCGCCTTGGCGAACCAGGCTGTCTTGAATATTCGATCCGCCATAGCAAAAGATAGCACGTGGTGCTATGTTATTCAACCGGTACCAGATCCTCGAGTTCGTGGACAAGAGCTGGCTGAGCCGAATAATCTTGCGAATCTTGAATTGCACGAGCGGAAGCGGTGATGGCGGACGAAGCAGACGAAGAATTGCCCGACATCGTCGAGATGGTTCGCGCCATGGGCATGACCACCAGTGATGAGGGGCCAACCAGTAACGCGGGCGAGGCCCCATCCCCTCCCCTTCCTGCGATCGGCACCGGCGGCACCGCGCGGCTACCGGGACATCTTGAGTATCTGGCCGACCGCGCGCGCGGCTATGTCGAAGCGGCCAGCTCGGCGAACACGCGGCGCGCCTACGCCACCGACTGGAAGCATTTCGGGAGCTGGTGCCGGCGCCAAAGCGTCGAGGTGTTCCCGCCCGATCCGCAAGTCGTCGGGTTGTACATCGCCGCTTGCGCATCCGGCACGGCCACCGGCGACAGGACACCAAACTCCGTGTCGACGATTGAACGCCGGCTCTCCTCGCTGACTTGGAACTACGCCCAGCGCGGCCAGCCGCTGGACCGCAAGGACCGGCACATCGCCACCGTGATGGCCGGCATCCGCAACAAGCACGCCGCCCCGCCGCGGCAGAAGGAAGCGATCCTTCCCGAGGATCTGATCGCCATGCTGGAAACACTCGACCGCGGAAGCTTACGCGGCTTGCGCGACCGCGCCATGCTGCTGCTTGGCTTTGCCGGCGGCCTGCGCCGCTCCGAGATCGTGGCTTTAGATGTCGGCCGCGACCAGACCGAGGACGGCCGCGGCTGGATCGAGATCCTCGACAAGGGCATGCTCGTTTCCCTTCGCGGCAAGACCGGTTGGCGGGAGGTCGAAGTCGGGCGCGGCTCGTCCGATGCCACCTGCCCGGTTGTAGCCGTGCAGACCTGGCTCAAGCTCGCCCGTATCGCGCACGGACCGCTGTTCCGGCGCGTCACCGGCGAGGGCAAGGCGGTCGGCGCCGATCGGCTCAACGACCAGGAGGTCGCCCGCCTCGTCAAGCGCACTGCGCTGGCGGCCGGCGTGCGCGGCGATCTGTCGGAAGGCGAACGAGCAAAGCTCTTTGCCGGACATTCGCTACGCGCTGGCCTCGCCTCCTCGGCCGAAGTCGACGAGCGCTATGTGCAAAAACAACTCGGACACGCCTCTGCTGAAATGACCCGTCGCTACCAGCGCCGCCGCGATCGTTTCCGTGTCAATCTCACCAAAGCATCAGGTCTGTAGGGCGAAAAGACCCCTCCCCTGCCCTTGGGATGCCGAGAAGGGCGTTATCGCCAGGATAGCTGGTCCTTCGGCAACCGGCCGCTCGGGTCGAATACGGTTACCTTGTGCGGCAGATCCGGACCCCAGTCCCAAAGGACCAGGTTGCGATCCTCCATCTCGGCGCTCGGCGCGAAACTTGGGACCACAATGCCGGCAATATTTCGAGGTCGCAAGCGGTCGTAGATGAACCAGGACGCTGGGCGCTCTCCGTCGCCGAGCGCCGTCCCCCAGGCGCAGGTCATCTCCTCGAGCGCGATAGAAAATTCTCCCCTCGCCTCGTCCGTTGTCAGATCCACGATGTCATCGCAGTCGATCTCATAGGAACACAGCACGCACGGATCGATCCGGTGCGCGAACCCCTGGTTGGCTTCCTTGACCGCTGTCATGATGGTCAGCGCCAAATAGAGCGCCGGCACGCCTTTGGGATTAAATCGCGCACCTCTGATCGCCGCCCCTTCGCCGGAAGTCGGCTTGAATGCCCAACGTGGATCGTGTGCGCGGTAGCAGGTTCCAACGAACCTCACGCAAAACCACCAACGGCCATGTGATCGAGATAATCACGCACCGCAGCTGCCTTGCCATCCTTCACCAGCGCTTCAGCAGTGCGTCCGCCAAATGCTGGAAGCGGCTGAGCTCGATACCAAGCCATCGCCTGCTCCTTGCCGCCCGCCCAATCCGTCACGCGACTGATGATCTCAAGCATTTCCCGCAGACGCCCCTGTGTCTTAACCGTAGCGCTGCGCTCTGAGCGATAAAGGGTCTCGCGAGCAAGACCGGCGGTCTGGGCCAACTGGCCCTTGGACATGCCAAAACCGTCCGCGACCTGCTCGATCGCAATCTTCCCGTTCCGGTCCATATAGGACAAGATGAGAGGTCCATTCTGCTCGGGGATCTTCAGTGCATGAGCCACAGAATTCATCCTACCATATTGAGAGTCATGTTTCTTGTGCAAAATATATGGCAGTTCAGGGCAGCTTTCAAGCTCGGCACCGAACCAATTCGAGGTGCTCCCTAGCACGCACGCGGATTGAGCCGACCGTCCGCGCGACTTTGTCGAGGCAGCAAGTTCGGCAAACACCCGACGCGCCCTATGCCGCTGACTGGAAGGGAGTTTTGCTCCTGCGGCCGGCGTCACGTCGTTTGATCCGCAGCCGCCAGACCCACAAATCGTCGGCCTGTACATCACGGCCCAGCCCTCGGGATCTCGGCCTGGTGTTGCGCGTGATCAAACCGACGTCGGTCGCGGCTGGATTGAATTTTTTCCAGACATGGGCGTGCTGGCCTCGCCTCCTCGGCCGAGGTCGATGAAGGCTATGTGCAGAAGCAACTCGGCCATACCAGCGCCGAGATGACCCGTAGGTATCAGCGGCGGCGTGACCGCTTCCGGGTCAATCTCACCAAGGCGTCCGGGCTGTGAAAAGCCCCTCCCCTCCCCCGGTTGATCGCTGGGTGAGGCGGTAACTGAAGCCGTCACCCAGATAGTCGGATGGCATTGTTTCGAAGTGCAGGTGGAATTCGAGCAATTGAGGGTCGTCGAGGAAGATATCGATGTCACGGCTTTTGCGATGGCCGATCTGGATCATCATCGCCGTTCCGCCGCCAAATGACCATTCAAAGTCATCGCCCCCCGGCATTCTCGCGAAGCTGGTCGATCAGGTCGATAGTGATACCAAAAGCCGCCGCCATTCGGACGGACGTCGGCTATCAAGTCCAGCCATTACGCGGTGAGCGGATAGCTCTCGCCGGACCAGGCAGAGAACTGGGCGGCAAAAGCCTTCAGGTCGTCGACCGCGATGTGGTGCGCGGTTGCGAACTCGACTTGCTGGGCGAGAGGGACCTCGCCGAGAAAGGCGCTGACATGACCGGGATGCTGCTTGGCCAGATCGATATCAGCAAGGCAATGCGCAAGCGCCGCGTCGTCCAGTTGATCGCTGTAGGGCGCGTTCACCGTCGTCAGGACTGAATCGAGATGCTTGCTCATAATACGTGCTAGATAGTCGTCTCAGGCATGTCGCACAAGTTGCCGCCCTCTTCCGCACCCATCGGCGGTCGGCGACGTCAGCGTTGTTCTCGTGACCCAAATGAGCCAGAATCGGGTCCAACATCGTCGACGACGACGCACGGCGTTCCCTTGACGAAAAAAGCGCGGATTTCCAACCCGGCCGGAGTCCCGAGAATGACCGAGCAAAAACCCGTCCGCCTACCCGACCCCGCTTCCGTCGAAACCGTGCTCGCGGGTTTAGAGCCGCAGTCGGCCGACGTCGAACTCTCCCCTGCCCTGAACAAGGCCTTTCCGGGCTTCGTTTTCACCGTCGCGACCATTGACGATCCATACTGGTGCAACCCTCACGACGTTGTCGCTGCCGACGGCACCCGCCTGTGCGACCATCGCGCCTGGGTCGAGCATGAACTGGCCAAGGTCGGCGGTGACCTCAACGCCTTCTGGAACCGGCATCGCCAAAGCGGGGAAAAATTCGCCGAATGGCGCGGCACCACCGCCTTCGCCTTTGCCCCGACCGGTCCCGGCGTCGCCGACTTCGTGCAGATCTCGCTCGGCCGCGAGATCGAGTTTCTGGCCGGCGCGGTGGTCGATCCCGACTATCGTCCCCGCAACGTCGACGCTCTGTTCGAGCCGACCTGGGTTTTGCGCGGTTCCGCGGTCGAGACACATCAGCTCGCAGGGCCCGTCTACCGGCTGCGCGGCCGTTCCGGCGGCGGCATCGTCCACATGCGCAGTTTTTTTGGCGCGCCGGACGCGCATCGAACGCGAACAGCGCGAGGCGCAGCGGCCCGAGCTGGAGAACCGTGTCATCCGTGAGGTCGGGCCAGATGGCACGCGCGACACCGCGTTTTTCGACGCTAATCCCGACTGGTTCGATTTCGTGCCTCGCGAAAGCCGCTTTTTTGTTGCCTGGGAGCGATCGAGTGCGGCCATCGACCGCATCTTTGCGCACTGGGCCTTCGACATCCACGACCTCGAGGATCGCGGCCGGCGCGAGATTGGCTTTATTCCGCAGCCCCTCAAATTCCCGACTGAGAGGCTGCTCGCCGACGAAGGCGTTTCCGTGCATCGGCTGATGGAACGGATCGAGGCGATCGACACCGAAATCGGTCTGCCCTTCGCCTGGTTCTTTCTGATGACCCACGGCCACTGGGTCGATCCGAACGTCGGTCACGCGATCGCCGAAGGCCTGCGCACGGGCCGGGTGCGGCTACCCGATCAGGACGCCGCCGTTCTGCTCGCCTGGGCGGACAAACCGTATCTGTTTTGAGCGAGACGCAAAACTGTGGCGCCGAGGCGCTTGATACGCGGGATCCGGTGCCGCCCCTTCGATTGTAGCGCGGTTTTGGTCGGCATCTCGTCCGACGACGGCGTCAAGACACTGCGCCATCTGTCTCGGTCAGCAATCTGATCGACCGCGCGCCGGCAACGCGGTGATCATCGGCCACCGAGAACTTCTGCGCACACCTGCGCTTTTTCCGCGAGATCGCGCAAATGGCCGCCGCAACTGCAGATTTGTTCGGCCCGTTCGCATCGTGGGCCAAGATGCTGGCGCATTTCTGCGTGCCCATATCTCGATAACCTCCTGCAATGCCCTGGGCTGCCCCCGATGCTCGGCCCGTCCTGTCGGCAGCGGCTGCAAAGTCCGGCTAGCTCAATTGCTGCTGCGCGACTCGTTTTACTGCGGTAAATTCTGGTGCTTATGGCAGAGGAAACATAGGCTTAGGTCTGCACGGCTGGAAACCGTGTCGGCGATGATCGAGATGTTGGCCCCGAGAGCTGGTCCGCACCGTTAACCTTCTGTTAACCCAAAACTTCTTGCTGTGCTTGGCCGAATCGGAGCTTAATGGCGCTTGTTGGATAGTTTCATCGCAAAAAGCGCCAATTCGGATTTCGACGAGAATGAACATCGCCATGCGGCTACCAAGCTTCGAGTTCGATGACAAAATTCTCGAGCAGGGTGCCGAGATATCGCGACGCCTCAATCAACTCCGTATGGAGAAGTTTCCACCCGACGCGACAAAGACTCTGCGCACGTTCTCAATGGCTGAAGTCGCCCACTATCTTGGCGTGTCGCAGAACAATTTGAAGCGCCTTCATCTCGAGGGCAAAGGAGCCCTGCCCGCTCAAAATTCCTCCGGCCGGCGGTCTTACACGGCGGAGCAGATGCTCGAGCTGCGCCATTTCCTGGACCGCCATGGCCGGACCGAAGTGAAGAAGTACGTGCCGCACCGCAAGCCTGGAGACAAGCTCCAGATCGTGGCGGTCGTAAATTTCAAGGGAGGCAGCGGCAAAACCACCACGGCTGCCCACCTCGCCCAACACCTGGCCCTGACGGGGCATCGCGTTTTGGCAATTGACCTCGATCCGCAAGCGTCGCTTTCTGCGCTTCATGGGTTCCAGCCCGAATTGGACCGCAACCTCTCTCTCTACGAGGCAATCCGTTACGATGAGGATCAAAAGCCGATTTCGGACGTGATATCGCCGACCAACTTCCCAGGCTTGGACATCATCCCAGCCAATCTGGAACTCCAGGAGTACGAGTACGACACGCCGCTAGCGATGCAGGACAAGTCGTCCAGTACAGGCCGGCAGTTTTTCACCAGAATCGCAAAGGCGCTGTCAGAAGTGGACAGCCGCTACGATATCGTAGTCATCGATTGCCCGCCGCAGCTTGGCTATCTAACCTTGACGGCGATGTCGGCAGCGACATCCGTTCTGATCACGGTTCATCCGCAGATGCTTGATCTGATGTCCATGAGTCAGTTTCTGCTGATGCTCGGGGGCATACTGAAGACCATTAAGGCGGCTGGCGCGGCAATCCAGTTGGACTGGTTTCGTTACCTCATCACCCGCTACGAGCCCACGGACATTCCGCAAGCGCAGATGGTCGGCTTCATGCAGTCCATGCTGGCCGGTCAGATCCTTGAGAACCCGATGCTCAAGTCAACTGCCATCTCGGACGCCGGTCTGACCAAGCAGACCCTGTATGAGGTGGAGAAATCGGCGTTTACGCGCTCGACCTACGATCGGGCGCTTGAGTCACTTGATGCAGTGAATTCGGAAATCGTCGACCTCATTCATCGCACATGGGGCAGGTCATGATTGAAGGGCACTTTACCGCAGTAAAAAAAGGCGGTTTTTTCTACGAAATCAGTCGCCTAGCGGAAAATCGGAGCGATTGAATGGCCCGCAAGGACGTATTCGGAAGCGTGATGGGGGCAGGGGCTGCTGCCGCGGAGGTGCGGGACGTCGCCAACTACGCCGTTCGAGGCGCCTCGCGATCGATCATGCAATCCTTTGAGGAACTGTCCAAGAGTTCCGTGGTCGATCTGGATCCCGCCCTGATCGACAGTTCGTTCGTTTCAGATCGTATCGACGACGCTGATGACGAGTTCCTTGAGCTGCTGGCGGCAATTCGGGAGCGAGGGCAAGATTCCCCCGTCCTGGTCAGGCCGCATCCATCGGCGCCAGGGCGCTATCAGACTGTCTTTGGACACCGAAGGCTCAAGGTCGCCCGGCATTTGGGCCGGCCCGTTCGAGCGGTCGTCAAGAACATGGACGATAAGGACCATGTGATAGCCCAGGGGCAGGAGAACGCTGCCAGGGCAGATCTGTCCTTCATTGAACGGACCTTATTTGCCGAGCGTATCCTCAAGGCCGGCCATTCGCCTGAGACCGTCAAGCTGGCGCTAGCGCTGGACGATACGACATTTTCCAAGATGCGCTCGGTTACCAGCCACGTCCCCGAGGGAATTATTTTGGCGGTCGGAGCGGCCAAGGGCATAGGTCGAGATCGCTGGTGGCAACTCGCAAAGCTAATGGAGCGCCATGAAAATGGGCTCAGGGCAGCGGACTATGTGAAGCGCGCAGACTTTTCGTCGCTTCAGAGCGATATCCGCTTCACACGATTGTTTGACTTCCTGAGTTCCGTTCCGAATCGTGCCCGAGCGCCGGCGAAGTCGCAAGACAGAGCTTGGACGCCAGGGGACAAGTCCGTACGCGCCAAGATCACCGATACAGGAAAGATCTTTACGCTAGCCTTGAAATCGAAGGACGCGTCGACCTTCGGCGCGTTCATTGCTGATAGGCTAGACGAACTTTTCGTGGCCTTCCGGGAATCGGAACAGGCAAAGAAAACAGGAGACTGAACCGCAAAAGAAAAAGGCCCCCGAACGTCACCGTCGCGGAAGCCCTTCTCACGTCTGTAGCAAGCTGAGAATCGCATTTCCCCGAATCACTGTCAAGAGTCGTGGCGTCGTTTTGGCGAGCAGATTTCTTTTGCCTAATCGAGGGTGAAAGAAAATGGAGACGGGTATTGCAACGACGCCCTTTGGGCGGCGGCCGATGTCGCTTGCCATGCTGGCAGCGCAAAACGAGTCACGTGAGATCCCCAAGGGCAGGGTCGTCGACAAGTGGCAGATCTACCGCAACCTCTGCGAGGGCAGGAGCATCGTCGGCATCGGCGATCGTGCCCTGGCCGTCCTGAATGCGTTGCTGTCATTCTATCCTGACAGTGAGCTGAGTGAGGAAAACGACCTCATCGTCTTTCCCTCGAACGCTCAGCTGTCCCTCAGGGCACACGGGATGCCTGATGCCACACTCAGGCGGCACCTGGCCGCGCTTGTCGACTGCGGGCTGATCATCCGTCGGGATAGCCCGAACGGCAAGCGTTACGCCCGCAAGGGCCGGGGAGGGGAGATCGAGGAAGCATTTGGCTTCTCCCTGGCGCCGCTGCTGGCCCGTGCTTACGAGTTCCAGGCGGCGGCCGAACGTGTTCGCGCCGACAACAGGGCGCTCAGGCTTATGCGCGAGCGGATCACCTTGCACCGCCGTGACATCCACAAGCTGATAGAGGCGGCCCTTGACGAAGATGTCCCGGGCGACTGGGGAGGCCTGTGGAAGCGTTTCCGCGGCATTGTGGAGGCAATTCCGCGCCGAGCCTGCACTGCCGAGCTCGAACGGATCGTAGCTGATCTGGCCGCGTTGCACGACGAAGTGGATAAGGTGCTGGAAATTCATATGAATTCCACGAATCCGAGCGGCAATGACTCTCAAAACGAGCGGCAGCAATCTGATTCAAACACCTACTCTATTTTTGAACTTGAACCTGCTTTGGAGAAAAGCGGGGCGACGGTCGAACCAAGACGAGCAGCCGACGAGAAGCCGAAAGGCTATCCGATCGGACTTGTGTTGAAGGCCTGCCCCGAAATTGCGGACTACGCCGTCGATGGCATTGGCAGTTGGCGCGACTTGATGATCACCGCGGCCCAGGTGCGAGGCTACCTTGGCGTGTCGCCCTCAGCCTATGAGGAGGCTTGCCATGTGATGGGTCAGGAGGTCGCCGCGATCGTGATTGCCTGCATCCTGCAAAGGGCCCAGCATATCAACTCGGCCGGCGGCTATCTGCGGGTGCTGACCGAAAAAGCGAGGGCAGGGCAGTTCTCCGTCGGGCCGATGCTGATGGCGGCGCTCAAAGCCAATGGCGCAACCGTGAGGATGACCGGATGAAATTGCGAGCACATCCCCGGTCCCTCCAAGACCTTGCGCGGGAACCGTGACACAAGATCAGGAAGTGACGTGGAGCTGTGATGTCCTTCTGGAGCCTTTCTCCTGGAAAGATCCGAAGACCGTTCGTGTTCAGCCCGATCTTTTCGAGCCGGAGATCAGGAACGCATGGCGCGACAAGGTGTTTGCGGCAATGGCGCTTTGTCCGGAGCATCGATTTTGGCTTAGGACCGCGTATCCGCAGCTCTACAGTCAGTACATTGAACAGATCGCCCATGATCGTCTCGAATGGCTTGCCTGGCGGGTGTCGGTGAGTCAGGTGCTGCGGGAGCTTGGCCGTCAGGAGGAGGCAACCGGCGATGGCCCGGCGTGGCCGCTGGCCAATGTCGATGTCGAATGAGCGGCGCAGTCCGCAACAGGTCGATGGCCCTGGTTTTCGCTTGTATTCGAACTGCACCAGTCGGGCCGATAGCCAAGAGTGTGGTGAGCGGCACTGCGTGGATCCGACCAGACCCCATCCCACAGCTAGTCCGTCCCGACGCTTTCGGCCGCGTCGGACGGTTCGCCTGGCTTATGGAAGTTCAATCTCGCCGTCCACCACGTGGTTGAGGCCGGTGCCTTCCGCCGTCAGCGTGATGCGGACGTTCAACTTCTTCTTCTTCTCGCCGCCGATCTGCCCTTCGCGCACCGTCTCCTCGATCTTGCGCTGGGAGGTGACGCCGACTTCCTTTAGGAACTTGCGGATCGACATGTTGAAGGCGTCTTCGCTCATGGCGGAACTCCTCTGTGTGCGGAAGAGATTGTAAGGGAAGGCAAGGGATCAAGGAAGCAGGACGGTGACGCTCGGTCCCATAGAAACAGATCCCGAACCGGAAGGAGGCGTCGGGTCCTCGGACTTGATCGGCCTTTGGAAGAAGGAAGAGTGGGCGCTTACTGCCAAGGCGCTACCGTGAATCGGTGTCGTA
>NZ_CAUM01000190.1 GCF_000350085.1 Mesorhizobium metallidurans STM 2683 | reverse complement strand
GCTCGTCTGCCGTTTCGTGAATTTCTGGAAGATGGCTCAGGATAATAACCGCTTTGCCGAACTCCTGGACCGCGTGGTGGCCAACCGGCTCGCAGATACGTTGTAGGCGCGCGCATCGTCTCGGACGTTCAAGATGACAAGGCGCAGTTCACTATGGTGCCGCAGGACGTGACCGTCGAAACTAGCCAAGCGTTCGTTCGCGACTTCGAAAGTTGGACGATCACAAACGGATTTCGAGATTTGGTCGAGACCTTCTCAGTGTTCCTGGTGGCGGTGTTTTCGATCGCGTACATCCTTGAACGGGGCACGGTGCTTAAGGAGGATCACGACAAGGCGATACGAAAATTCGATCGCGGCGGAGTGGAGGCTCAGCTTGCGGCGCTTACAAAGACGCTTGGGCTAGACGGGAGGGTTTTTACCGATGTTTGTGTCCTTGAACAGCGCGCGGAATTGCATGGGACATCGCCGGGGCATCGTGAGTCTGGAAGACACGGCCCGCTAGAGGAGCCGTTCGTACTGCGCTGGCGCACGAGGTCCTTGATGCTGGAGGATGGACGCGATGCAACCTTAGCGCTGTATCGTGACGAACCGCTTTATGTCGAAAAGGGAGAAGCGATCCTTTACGCGGAAGTTGAGCGGACAACGGTGTTAGCCTCAGGGAGCAAAATTCGCCTCAGTCGGCACGATCGTTCGGAGATTTGCTACGGCGTGATAATTGCGACCGAATGCGTTCACGAAGGTCTGACCTTGCCCCTCTGATCAATCTCGGAAGGAAGCAAGGGAAGATCGTCGACAAAAGTCCGCCTTTGGAAAGTCGACCGTGATGTTCATTCGAGATTACCCCGGCATCAATGCCGTCAAAGTTGGACGGCTTTTTCTTAAGCCGGGAGACGTCTACGAGACAATCACGCAATCCTGTCGCATGGTTTTTCATGAGGCCAGCGACCGGTCGCTTCCGCTAGGCCGCGCTGGCTCAGCAACGTTGGTCCGATATGCGGGTGTGAACTACGTCGTCGCCACGAGACATCAGTTGGGCATAGCCCGTGGTGCAAGCGTGCCAACGAACATTCTCGATACGATCAGGATAGGGAGCGGCAAGGGGCTACTTTCGAACATCCCACTAAAAGCCTGCATCTTCGAACTTTCGAATGTGGACGAAGAGTACCACGACGTCCTGCTTTTCAAGGCGGCGGACACTTGGAAAACTCAGCATTCTGACCAGCCGTTTTTCTATCCTCTTGCGCCATTCTCTAAGGCCAACCGGGTCAAGTCCTTTTTGGTCGGCTACCCGACAATCGAAGGCGTGATGGATGAGTACCTAGAAGGTTTCGTCCCCGAACAACCTGGCTCCATTCACATCAAGCGAGCGATCTCTGACTGCGATCTAGACAAGAGCTACATGACAAATGTCGAATTTTACCGGCGCTACCTTAATGTTCGCGAGCGGCCGGTTGTCGACGGCTACAGCGGCGGTGCGGTGTTTTCGCTGACTGGCGAATTGGAGAATTTGGAAATCGTACTGGACGGAATCGTGGTGCGCGCTGGCGCACAACACATCCACATCGTAGACGCTGACTATCTCTTAAAAATCATTACGGACCAATCGAAACGGGGCTGAACGCCGACACGGCCGATGGAAGGTCCGATGCCGTAGGCCATTGCTACTCGTCAGCCAACTGTGACGCCTCCCCAAGGGTCGGGACGATGGACGCCAGCGGGCCTTCGACATCGATCCCGTAGCGACCTGCCAGCGCCGCCACTTGGTGCCCTACGGTTGCCCGGAACGCTCCCACTTGCTGCTGATCATGGAACCGTCGCCCGGCTGCGCGGATCGCGCGAAGAGGCACGACGGCGAACGCGTCGGCGGAAAGCGCTTGAAGAGTCTTGGTGCCTTCTCGCGTATCTAGTGGATCGAATGCCTCACCTCTGCCTCGGTCTCCATATCGAAGGGATTGTAGAGGACGCGTCGATCTTCGAGAAACACGAGGAAGCGGCGTACGATTTCTGTCTCTGCGGGGCCGGGGCCCGACCAAGACACGCCGAAGACAGGTGTACTGATACCGGTTACCCGGCGTGCGGTCTCGGCGGTGACCTTGCTGCGCTTGCGGAAGAAATTGCGCATACCCCCTCCTAGCCGACCCTAAGTCTGGCCTGCTTCAAATGAGGTTGATGCTCGGTCGGCCGAAGCGAATGAGCAGCCATCGCGGCAATGAAAACCTCGGGCGTTTTCAGGTAGCGCTCCAGCTTGTTCTCCCTCATGAGCACTACGAACAGAGCGCACGTTTTCGCCTGACAATTGACTGACTTGCTGGGGTTGAACTCTATGTCCGTGAACCCGGCATATTGTATTTCGCCGTCCACTCGATTTTTGAGCCATACACGGTGGGGAAAGATGGCATTGAGATAAAGCCAATCGTAGAACACGGTCATAGGTTCTAGCGGAAACTCGAAGCTATCGAATTTGAAGCCCACCAGTGCGCCGGAATCGCGGAGTCGTGGGTCGCGCTTCGCATCGCGCGGCTCAACCTCGTACAGATCGGTGTACGGGCCACCGCGCTCGAATACCTTACTTCCCTGAAAGGCGTTCTCCAGCGGTATCTCGCCGATGCTGGTCATCACGCGCAGATGAAACGCGCTAAGATGCCGACCGGCGATTTCGTCGGACTTGCTCGACACTTCTAGCAGCGGGGCATATCCAGCCTTCTTCGCGGCATCGTGAAGCGCCCGGATGTTCTTCTTCTTCTGAACCTCCGCGAAGCCACCAGCCCACGGAATTTCGAAATCCAATCGCGTGACGTAACCTTCGTCCTCGGTCGCAGGAATAAAGATTGGTCTCTCAGCCATTACCGATGTTTCCTATCAGGTTAAGAGGAATGAGACAGGGCACTAGAACCTCGCACTTTTCGGCCCGTTGGCGACGTAGATAGATTTCAGGGTCTTTCCACTCCATACGTGTGTACAGAACCTCCCAATCGATCAGGGCGTCTGACTGATCAATTGGGACCGCTTCGACGCCGTTCTTGTTGGAAACTCCTGGAGTGAATTGGACTCCTTTGAACTGGAGCACTGACGGGTGTATTTGCAGGAAAATCGAGTTCTTGATCCGTCCATCTTGCCGCGCCACATATTCCATTGGATGGGTATCTAGAAAGCATAGGTGCACATATTTCCCCATGCCATTCTTGGCATCGGCATCCCGACTCACTTGATTGCCTCCCGGCGCAGGCACTTTGATGGCCTTTTGTTCGAGTTCGGCAATTGGATATAAGCCACCTAACTCACGGATCAACTGCAGGTTGCTCCTGTCAGTGAAGTGATAAAGGCGCGGAATTTTCGCGATTGAATCAATTGCCATATTCCCCTCCGTGCTGGCCGGGAGCGGCCTACCCCACGGGAATCTTAGGGCAGTCGACACCCAAAAGCCATGATGCGCGCCAAGGTGTTCAGATTGGCGACGTTCCTCAATTGTTCTATACGTTGAAGAGGATACTCAATCGCCAGCTAGGGTTCGAATCGTCGTGAATGGCCGCTCCATAACGATCACCATCCCAGACATCGAAAGCATGGCCGACGACGAGTTAGAACAGCTTGCGCGAATGCGAGATGGCCGATGGAGTGCGCAGACCAAAGCGCTTATGCGCCGGTTCAACACCGATAAGCTCAATCTCAATCGGGCATGGGCTGGCACCTGGCAGGGCTGGACATGCCCATGCTGCCGGAGGACAAAGCCGCAGATTGCGAGACTCACGACATCCGGCGTCCTGCTATGTCAACTTGAATTGCACCACGACCACCTAGGCGATAAGGCCGGGAAGCTATTCGAGGAAATCAACCAGAAGTCGGACGATCGCGAGTTCAACATCCAAGTGTCGCATGCCAAGTACGGCATGCTCCAGTTCGTGGAACGCTTCGAACGAACGCTCATCTGTATCGACTGCAATCTGGCAGAGGGAAGCGCTAAGGCGGCACTCGACAGCGCCGTGGATTGGGATTTCACTTTCTCACCTAAAGAGATCACTGGGTTTATTCGCGCCACCTACAATGGTGTCCATACAGTCGATTTTGAGGCGGCACGCGCGACGTGGGAGCGGGTGAAGCTAGACATCGCGGATCGCCTCGATTTTGCTGAGCGGATGGCAATACGGTTCGCCAAGGGGAAGAACCGTCGCGAAGTGGCGATCGGGATGCGGGCCGATTTCTGGATCGATGACCGAGCGCTGGTATGGGCGCAGGTTACAGACGCATTGCCGCACCTAGACCGTGGCAGCATCGGCATGAAAGTACTTGCCCGATCGGTTGCGCGGGACGCCGTTGGCAAATCAGCGAAACGGAAGGTGAAGCCTGCCGGCAAGCCGCCGACCGATACTGAGTTCGCCGATGTAGGGGGCCAGAACGGCGAACAAAAGCATTGGAATGCTGTAAGCGAGGATTGGACGTGCGGGTGCTGTAAGCGCTCCAAGCGGGAGATATGCAGGAAATCGAACAAGGGAAAATGGACGGCGCGCATCCACATCATTCGGGATTGGACCGCGGAGGAGGATGTCAGCAACCTCTACTGGCGCGGTGGCGACATGACGGGTGGAATGGTAATCGGCTCCCATATCACTGTGCTCATCTGCCAAGACTGCCGGCATATCATTTCTGAGGTCCAGCGTCGTGATGGCACTTTGGAGGAGTCGAGCTTGACGATCGGAGAGGTAGAGGCTGCTATCGTCGCAATTGCCCCTAACCAGATGCACGATGTTGACTATGAGTGGGCAATCGAGACAGCGCGGAACAACCGCGATCTTGTTGCAGCCGTGCACGAGTATCACCGGCACGCACGCGATGCCCTTGCAAAGTTGGCTCGTGCCAAATGGCTCATGAAAGCGGTTCCATGTTCTTTTGAGAAGGCACGCGACTTCATGGGTTACGAGCACGCAAAGGCGGAAGACGTCGATCTAGAGGAAGGCGACGCCTATATGGATTGGCTGCTAGGTGAAGGCCTTAGATTTGAGAAGAGCAACGCAGTAGGATAATCCTTATCCTGTTGCCACTCCGAGGAGCACGATTGCCCGCGGACGCCAGGATGACGACGTCGAGCTCGCGTGCCAGTTCATCCAGCGTCGCGGCCCAGGTGCCGACCTTTCCCCCCGTCGTCGTTTGACTGACTCCGCCGAACGGGATTTGCGGAGGGCATTAGCCTAGGCAAACCTTTCGTCCCCGTGGGCCGAATGCCTCATTCAGGCGCCTCGGATAGGACATCGAGATCACAGCCTTCGATTTCATCGTCCTCCTCGAGCACCCCGCTTGTCGCAATTGGAATATCGCCTGCCAGCAGCTTCTCCTTCGACAGCAGCCCGGCATCTTCAAGCGCCTCGAAATCCGGCAAATCGCGCAGCGTGTCGAGGCCGAACTCCAGCAGGAATTCTTTTGTCGTCACGTAGGTGTAGGGCGCGCCCGGCGTCGGGCTACGCGGGCCGGAAGCGATCAGGCCGGCACCGCGCAGATGACCAATAAAATCGCGACTGATCTCCTTGCCGAAGAAAGACGACAACTCGGCGCGGGTGATCGGCTGGAAGTAGGCGATGCACATGAGCACCAGCACCTCTGACTGCGTGAGGTCTGCCGCGCGCTCGCTACCGCCGACTGCACAGCGGATGGCGTCGGCATAGGCCGGCCGCGTCAGATGCTTCCAGCCGCCGGCGACGGCCACCAGGTCATAGGGCCGGCCGCGCAGCTCCTCGCGAATGTCATCGATCAAAAGCTCGATGGCGCAGCCTTTGCCTACGACACGCCCCAAGGTCTCGCGTGTCACCGGTTCGCTGGCGGCGAAGATGGTTGCTTCGACGCGGTGCATCCATTCGCGCCAGCGCGCCTCCGGCGGCAGGTGATTCAGTTCCCGGTCAAACAGCTGGTCAGCTGATCGACGGTCATCGGACTGGCTCCCCCCTCGCCTGCGCGCTGCCTCCGCCATGATCGTCACAGCCCGTAGATGCGGAACGCGGGGCGGCCGGACAGCTCGCGGACGGCGCCGAGCTCGACCAGCCGGTCGAACAGGCGGCGCAATCCGCGGTCGCTCATTCCAGCGATGTTTTCCGATGCAACGATCGCGTCGTCGGACAGGAGCTTTTCGACAACAGCATCCGCCGCCTTGGCCCTGAGTTTCGGGGCAACGGCAAGCAGCCGGTCCGCGCGGCGCTCGAGCTCGGCGGAAAGATCAATTGCACGCAGCGCGGCGCGCGCCTGCGCGGCCAGCAGGCCTTTCGCACGCTCAGGATCTGTCTCAATGCTTGTCGCCACAGAGCCGGCTGTCGATCGACGCGGGCGGGCGCTTGTGCCCAAAGCCGCCTCGGCGCCCAGCAGCGGCATAGCGTATGCCCAACCCAGCCGCTGCGCCAGCAAGGCATCGGCGAGCCAAGCTCCAACTGCGCGCCCAAAGCCGTGGCGCTCGGCGGCCATGAATGTGCCGGTCAGCCTTGCGACCATGCCAGCGCCGGCCGCGAGTTGCCGAAGATCATCGGCCAGATCACTGACCGCCTCATCATCCGGGCCGTAGCCGAACTCTTCCAACACCGCAGCGAGGTTTTTCTCCGTCAGCAATTCGTCCCCGGGCCGAGCCGCCAGCCGGCGCCAGGCGAGCAGCAAAAGCCCGGCGGGACCGACGGACAAAAAATCGCCCGGTCGTGTGAGCAGCACGGCGTCGCGGAGCGCGCTTTCGTCCTCGACGCGGCCGACCTGTTTTGCCGTTACCGCGGCCGCCGAAAGCGCCAGCCGCTGCCGCCAGGCGCCGGCCCACCGCTCCTGACGGCGAACCGCCGCATCGAGGGCACCGATGGCGGCGCCTGCGGTGAGCGCTACGTCCTCGATGTCTCTGCTCACTAGGTTTTGCACATTGGGGACGACGCGGCGCAGCCATGCCGGGACGAGGATTGTCGGCGCGGCGATCGTTCCAGGAAGCGGGCCGGAGTGGCGCGAGAGAGATTTGGGCCGCAGAATCATCGGGAGCACGATGAATCATGGCGGCGCTTTTGGCAACAGAAATGGATAGAAAGCGCTGCGCCTGTCGCCCACATAAAACGAGCGATAATCTTGCCTTATCGTTCGTTTTTGTCTCTATA
>NZ_CAUM01000191.1 GCF_000350085.1 Mesorhizobium metallidurans STM 2683 | reverse complement strand
GACGGCCAAAGCGCTACGCATGTTCCTGGACACGATCACAGCCCTGCAGTCCGCGAACGATTATGGCCGCAACGCATTGGAGGTTCTCGATCAGGAAGTTGGATGGCACCGGTTGCTTCGGATGAAGCCTGAGCTTGAGTCGATGGTCGAGGACAACGAGGCGTCGCCTTTGACCTTGGCGGCCGAGCAATATGCGACCGTCAACAAGTACGCCGGTGCGTTCCTGCAGGCGTTCACATTCCGCTCAGCGCGCCGCCATGATCCCCTTCTTGCGGCGATTTCGCTGCTGAAACGGCTCTATGCCGAGAAGCGGCGGAGCCTTCCGGATCGCGTCCCGGTCACCCACCTCAGCCAAGCTGATCGACGGCTAATCCTCGGGCAGGAGAAGCCCGATCGCCGTCTCTATGAGATTGCTACGCTCGCGGCTTTGCGAGACCGCCTTAGATCCGCGGACATTTGGGTCGACGGCAGCCGATCTTTCCGACCGATCGACGAGCACCTGATGCCGCGGTCAACGTTCACAATCCTGAAAGATGAAGGTCGCCTCGGACTTGGTGTCCAAGAGGACGGTGCGGCGTGGCTTACCGAAGCGCGGCAGATGCTCGACTTCAACCTGAAGCGCCTGGCGCACAGGGCACGATCCGGGAAGCTCGACGGTGTTCGTCTCGAAGGTGGAACGCTTATCGTCACGCCGGCAGCTGGCGAAGTTCCCGCAGCAGCCGAGGACCTGAATGCCGAGATCAGCGAGCTCTATCCGTTGGTCGAGGTGCCAGATCTCTTGAGGGAGGTGCATGAATGGACCGGCTTTGCGGATTGCTTCACCCATGTTCGCACGGGTGACACTCCGAGGAATGTCTCGGCCATGCTGGCTGGCGTACTGGCCGATGCGACCAACCTTGGTCCGAAACGGATGGCCAGCGCGTCCAAAGGCATCAGCGCTCACCAGATCAGTTGGATGCGCACGTTCCACGCCCGGTCGGAGACCTACCGAGCAGCCCAGGCCTGCGTGACGGACGCACACACCCGCCATCCGCATTCTCGCCTTTGGGGCAATGGCACGACGTCGTCATCTGATGGCCAATTCTTCCGAGCAAGCGACCGCGCCGCAAAGCGCGGAGATATCAATCTACATTACGGCAGTGAGCCCGGATCGAAGTTCTACAGCCATCTGTCAGATCAGTACGGCTACTTTAGCATCTTGCCCATCAGCCCGACCGAAAGCGAGGCCGCGTTTGTGCTCGACGGATTATTCGATCAGGACACAATCCTCGAGATACAGGAGCACTTCACCGACACCGGCGGCGCGAGCGATCACGTCTTTGGGCTATTCGCTCTGATCGGCAAGCGGTTCGCACCGCGACTGCGCAATCTCAAAGATCGGAAGTTCCACACCTTCGAGAAAGGCGATGCATACCCGGCGCTGTCGAACCACATCGGGGCGCCGATCAACACCACACTGATCCTCGATCACTGGGATGATCTGCTTCATCTGGCGGCATCGATCACCACCCGTGCCGTTGTGCCCTCGACGATCCTGAAGAAGCTCTCGGCATCACCGAAGGAAAGCCAACTGGCCAAGGCTCTTCGGGAACTCGGCCGCATCGAGCGGTCGCTTTTCATGATCGAATGGTACTCGAGCTCGACACTGCGCCGGCGCTGCCAAGCCGGCCTCAACAAGGGCGAGGCAGCGCACAAACTCAAACGCGCAGTCTTCTTTCATGAGCGTGGCGAACTCCGCGACCGGTCGTTCGAAAGTCAGGCATTCCGCGCATCGGGCCTCAATCTTGTCGTCAGCGCGATCGTCCACTGGAACACTGTCTATCTCGACCGCGCGGTCACAGAGCTCAAACGAGCGGGAAGGAACATCCCAGATACGCTGTTGAAGCATATCTCGCCGCTGAGTTGGGAGCACATCAACCTGACGGGCATCTACACCTGGGACAGCGAGCAACATCTCCCGGAAGGCTTCAGGTCGCTTCGCCTCCCGGCTGGGCTACGGCGTGCCGCATAACGTTCCTGCTCCGTTCGACCTTAGCGTACGATTTCGCACTGCTCTTGTTCCGACCCCATGGAGGCACGAAATGGTTCGTGCGCGACTTCATGGAAGTGCTGCGTATGGAGTCCGCCATGGAAGGGACGAACATTCGCACCGCGACCATCTATCCGGCCGCGATCAACACGGAGCTGCTTGAAACGATCAGCGACGAAGGTACGGCCGCCGCGATGCAGAACACCTATGACAAATACGGAATCTCGCCGGACCGGATCGTTGACGTCGCTGCGTTCGCCATCGATGCACCGGAAGACACCACGATCAACGAGTTCACGGTCGGGCCCGCCAACCAACCCTGGTGATCCGAACTGAAGCCTCCGCCAACTAACGTCATCAGATTGCTTCGACGAATGACACACCTGCCGACATCGTCAACACCATTGCGTTCGGTCGCGGTTACCCTGCTGCCAACCATGGCGGCGGTGTTGGCCGGGTTTGTTGTCATCGGCGCAGCGTTGCCTGTTCTTCCGCTGCACGTCAGCCACAATCTGGGATTCGGTAGTGTCGTTGTCGGCATAGTTGCGGGAACGCAGTTCGCGGCATCCCTGGTCTCACGCGTGTGGTCGGGTTCCTTTGCGGACGGGAACGGAGGGAAACGAGCCGTTCTCGTAGGCCTGGTTACGGCAGCGGCTGCCGGGCTGCTCTATCTCCTGTCCGTTGCCGTCGCGCGTTCGCCCGTTCTCTCCGTCTCGATCCTGGTCATTGGACGCGCGGTGCTCGGCGGTGCCGAGAGCTTCATCATCACAGGTGGCGTGGCCTGGGGCCTGGCGCTCGTGGATACGGGGCATTCGGGAAAGGTGATTGCATGGGTCGGCACTGCGATGTTCGCGGCGTTGGCCTTCAGCGGACCTTTCGGAACCATGTTGTTCACAGCCTACGGCTTTGCGGCGATAGGGCTGCTGACCACATTATTGCCGTTGCTCGTCCTGGGATCGCTCATGCGCGCGCCGAACCCTCGGATACAGTTGCGGCAGAGAAAATCCGATTTGAGAGCGGTTTTTGGCGCGGTATGGCTGCCAGGACTTGGTGCGGCACTCGCCAGCGTCGGCTACTGCTCAGTCCTTGCCTTCAGCTCCCTTCTGTATGCCGACAATCATTGGCGACCGGTCTGGGTTGGATTTACGGCGTTTGGAGCTGCGCTGATCGCAGCACGTATGGTCTGCGGTCATTTGCCTGACAGATACGGCGGTGCAAAGATCGCCCTGCTGTTCGTGCTCGTGCAGTCAGCCGGGCTTCTGCTCATCGGGTTGGCACGAAGCAGTGTGCTTGCTTCCTTCGGAGCCGCGCTGGCGGGCCTAGGCTACTCCCTGGTCTACCCCGGGCTTGGCGTGGAGGCGGTTGGTGGCACATCTCCGGAAAACCGCGGCTTGGCGATGGGCATCTACACGGCCTTTCTGGATGTCGCGATGGCTCTAGGAGGCCCGGCGTTGGGATGGGCTGCCGATCGAGCAGGTTTGAGCGTTGTCTTCTTTATCAGCGCCGGTGTCACCTTTTGTACAACCGCTATTGCATTGCATTTAGCGTACAACGCCCATCGAAGCCAGCAGGCGGACGGCTACCCACGTCCGTTAAACCGGCCAAAGTAGCCATTCAATCGCAAGGTTGAAAATGACCGCGTGCGGCGCGACGGCGACCTCCCGAGCGGTCGCCTGCAACGTCGGCTTTCGGAATAGGCAAAGCTGGCCTCTAGGTCCGGCTTCGGGCGCAAAGCTGACGCCAAAGCCGGCGCTTGGAAATGTCGATTAGACTAGCTAAGGGGAATCGAACAGCACGGTATTTGTCCAGTCTCATCCGAGCTCATGAACCGCTACGCCCGGCACTACAGCCTTGGCGATCTCACACAAGTGCTGGTGGTGGGTCAGGTAGATTACCTGTCCTGCACTGGCCATCTCCCCAAACAGCCGGAAAACCTCTTCGGACCGGACATGGTCGAAGGTCTCCATGATGTCATCGGCGATGAATGGAACTGAGGGTCGGAACTGTGCGAACTCGTAATACCCGGCAAGCCTGAGCGCCAGGTAGAGTTGAAAACGTGCCCCTTTTGACAGCGCATCGGCGACCTTAGATTGCCCGTCGCGCTGCAACGCGATGAGCACTTCCCCACCCTTCACCGGCTGAGTTGTCAGGCCCGAGTACTGGCCGCGCGTCATGAGGGCGAATGCGTCTGATGCGCGCTCCATCATCCCGGAGCGGTGACGCTCGCGGTAGAGACGCAGAGCATTGCCAGCGGACATTATTCCCAGTTTCAGCTCGATATGGCGGACGGCCTTTTCCTCGATTTCCAGAAGGACGGTGCGCCGTTCGGCATCTATGCGGGCAACAGCGCTGTCGCCGCCAATGGCGTCCAGCTTGTCGGTCGCGCGCATCTGCCGAATAAGCTGGTGCTGTATCGCTTCGTCGGAAGCGCGAAGCCGTTGCTCGGCCTCAGCCTTCTCGATTGCGAGACTATCGAGATCGACAGCATCCAACATCGAACGCGCCTGCTCGAACCCTTCCACCGCGAGCTCGGATGACACCTGCTCCTCAAGTTCGGCCACGGTTGTGCGCAGGCGATCCCTGTCGCGCAGCAGTTCGTCGCGTTGCACGACCTCCGCCAGCGTGGCCACGCCAAAGACGCTCAGAACCTCGTTCTTGCGGCGCTCATGCGCCGAAATCTCGGCATCGAGGATCTCACGCTGATCCTGCAGGCGCTGCAGGTCATTGACGAGGCTTGCCTTGGCCTCGCGCGTGCGCTCGGCGCGCTCCAGGCGCTCGGCAAGCCGGATCGCCAGCTGTTCCGGTTCGTCGTCGGCCGCCTCGCCCGCTTCGGCTGCAACGGCGGAAACCTCGACCAGAAAATTGTCCCTGTCGGCCTCCATCTTCTCGATGCGAAGCTGCATGGCGTCCCGGTCCTGAAGGCCCTTGGACAGTTCAGCTAGTTGGTCAAGGACGCCCCCCATGCCGGACACCGAGATGCCGCTCTCCAGCCAGGTGCCCTTGAGCGATTCGGCAATACCGGCCTGCCATTCATCCTCACGTCGCTCCGCGGCTTCGACAGCGCGGCGCCTGGCGGCCAGATCCTCTTGCCTTGTGCCAACGGTCTTGAGCGCTTCGGTGCGCTCAGCGTCCACCTTGAATTGTCTCTCAAGGAATAGCTCTGCCACGGCCATGACCGTCTCCAGGCTGTCACCAGCATCCGAACCGACGCCGACGCTCGCCAGCGCGCCGCTCAACTCAAGGCGTATTCGGCCTTCCTCATCAACTGCCCGCTCGGCCTTCTTGCGCGAAAGCTCGATCTCCTCCAAGGCCGCGAGCGCATCGATGCGGGCATCGATGCGATCCTCGATCAGTTCGATCAGCGGTTCGGGGGATGTTTCCTCGCGCTGTCCGAGCAGCTCTCTGGCGGCCGTGCGTATTTCCAGGAGCGCGGCCTCCCGATCTGCGCCGTTGCGTGCAAGTTGATCACGCGCATGCGCGATGGTGGCCGCGGTTTCTGCGAGGTTGCGGTTTGTGCTGCGAATCTCGACCAGTTCCCGCGCGTTGGCCAAACGGCCTGCGCCCACATTGTCGTCTCGGGCCAGTGCTGCCGCGAAATCATCGGCCGTTTCCCCAGTCAGGTCATTGCGATGCCTTGCCCAGGCATCGTCGCGGGCACGCCGAATGACGTCGGCCGCATCATCGTCAGTGACGTCGACAGAGGCGCGAAGGGCTTCCAGTCGCGACGAAAGCAAGTCGTGATTGCCCTGGTGCTCGGCAAGACGATCGGAAAGGACGCCCCTGCCCTTCCCCAGCTCTGCTGCCAGCGCTTTCCATGCGCCAAGCTGCGCAGCATTCGGAATGGCGACCCTGGCCAGTGCCTGAGCGTCACCCGACCAGGGGTGCAAACGCGCGATCGCGGCCTGCCATCGAATTTCACCGGCATCCGCAGTCTCGCGTGCCGCCTTGATCTCCCTCATGTACCCGCTGGCCTTGGCCCTAGACAAAGCCGAAACCAGCCTTGCCCTGGCAGGCTCTGGCACGGCCCGTTCTTCGCCGACCCGGTCGCGTGCCGCCTGGAGCACGTCAGCGGCTGCCGTGGCCTCCTCGCGCGCAACGCGCACGCTGGTAACAATCCCGGATCGCTGCTCGACCATGGTGCGCACAGCACCGATGGTTGCAGCAGGCAAAAGCAGCTTGGCAGGATCTGGCTCGGAGGACCTTCCCAGTGCGGCAAGGCAGGTCGCCACGGCATTGTCGAGGATTTGCAGCTCCGTCCTGCGGCTTGGGAGGTCCAGGCCGGCCGAGACGTGGCGCACCTTGCGGTCGGCCAGGCCGCGAACCCGTTCGGAAATCGCAAGGATCGTCTCGTCGGCATCGACCGCAGCGATTTTCGTCGTCACCCGCTCGAGCTCGTCCTCGCTCGCCGACAGCCGTGTTCTTAGGCTGGCGTCAGTCTCGATCATGTCGGCGACGCTGCCGGTCAATGTCCTTGGCGGGGACGCGATCTCTGGCAACTCGGCCAATTGGGCCTGCTTGCGCCGGATATCGGCAAGAATCGGGATCGCGCGAAGATACTTCGCGATCGTGTCGAGCCTGGCCGACAGCACCGAGCGCTCGGCGATGCTGCGATCGTATTTTTCGGTCGCGTCCAGCCGTTCGGTTTCGAGGGTCTCGAATGTCGACGCCAAGGTGTCGATCGCCTCCCTCGCGGACTTCAGTTCCGCAAGCCGCTTCTTGAGCAGTGCAAGCTCGGTTCCGTGGGCCTGCTTGCGATACAGCCTGTCCGCCTCGGCCTCGAGCAGGCTCAATGTATCGCTTGCGTGCCCGAGGCCGGCGCTGGCCGTGAACAGCAGCTTGCCGAGGTCGCCGCGCGATTCCAGGATTGCTTTTCCACCTGCTTCCAGCGTTTCGTCGTCCAACGAGAACATGGTCTCGTATGCGTCGCGAGATAGGCCGGCGAGATGGGCCGATATCGCCATCTCGCTGACCGGTTGGCCAGCCGCGTTCAACAATGAGTTGGAGCGCTGTTTGGTGCGTGTGAAAATTTGCTCCGCGCCGCCGAGTTCGAGCACCCCGCCGATGCGCATGGCGCTGTACTCGTGCAGGAAATTGTAGCGGCTGCGCTCCTCGATGCCGAACAGCAGGTCGAGATAGCCCGAAAGTGCGGTCGACTTGCCGGCCTCGTTCAGGCCGAAGACGATATGCAGGTCGGATCCGGATTCGGGCTTTGGCCCGAAGTCGATCGTCGCATCGGTGAACTTGCCATATCGGATGAGATCAAGGCGGCGCAGCCTCATTGTGATCCACCGGCCTTGAGGCGGGCGGTGACCAGGTCGGCGCCGTTGGCAAGCGCCCTATCGAGGAACAACTCCAGCTCAGCCTCGTCCTTGCCGGCGAAATCGCGCCCGTCAGGCGGAAGGTCCGCGATCATTTTCTGGACAAGCGCCCTCGCCTCGGCGCGAAAGGCTTCCGAGCCGGCATCGGCGCGCATGGACTGAGCGAGTTCGAAAATCGGATCGGCGGCTCCCTCGGATGTTTCTGCCGCGGGTGGAGAGACGTTCAGCTCGAGCATCTCCACCCAGGTGTCTCCCGTGTGCTCCGCGACCTGCTCGGCTTCTGCGAGCAGCAGGTCGCGGTCGCGGATCAGCGCCCAGGATAGCGGTGACGCCCCGGTCAGGCTGAGGCGAACCACGGCATGGCGTGACCTGACAGAGGCGCGCACATCTTCGAGCGCGGAGCGGACTCGTCCGACGACTTCGGACCACTCCACCGTTTCGGTAAGGTCGACGTTCACCCGCTCGAATTGCGCGATGCTGGTCAGCCTCTCCTCGATCTCGACGGTGCGGTCGTCTCTGATCGTTACCAGGGTAACGGATTTTTCCGCGGCCTCGTTGATATCCCTGCCCTGCGGAATGCCCGGCATCACCACGATGCTCGCCCCGGGATGGACTTGGCGGACATGGATGTGCCCAAGCGCCCAGTAGTCGAAGCCATGGCTGTGCAGGTCAGCGACGCTGCAGGGCGCGTAGACGTCGTGGCCGGGCGATCCGGCCAGGCTGGTATGCATGATGCCGACATTGACCGCGCCTTCACGCGCAGCTGAATATTTGGGGAGCAGGCTGTCCGGCGCCTTGGGGCTGGCAAAGCTCAAGCCATGGAACATGACGTCAAGCCCGCCGGCTGTCTGCAGCACGGACTGCGAACGGCCACCGAATATCGTGACCGTCTCCGGGAACACCAGCTGCTTCGATATGCGCGATAGCGCGTCATGATTGCCACGGATCTTGAAGACCCTGATGCCGGCCTGGTGCAGCCGTGTCATCTGCGACGCCAGGAAGCGGGCGGTTTTCATCGACGTCTGATCGCCGTCGTAGAGATCGCCGGCAATGACCAGCGCATCGACACGTTCCGCAAGGCAGAGATCGACGATCGAGACAAACGCTTGGCGACTGGCGTCTCCGACGAGTTCGGCAAGGTCGCCGTTTCGTAGGGCCAGCGAGCGCAGTGGCGAGTCGAGATGAATGTCGGCGGTGTGAACGAATCGAAATGGCATGGGGAAGTCTCCGGTCACAATTATACGAGTGTTCGACCGCGGCTCGACAGGAAAATCTCAAGATAGGGGTGTTGGCGTTCGGGTATAGGTCGCCCTTGAGCAAGGTTCTTGGCTATGTGCCGGGTAAGGCCATTTCGCGTTGACAGGGAGTTGCAAAACACCGCCCGAATGTCGAACATTCTCGGGATCGCGATCGATCCTTAGAACCCGGGAGCCTGTCTGGGGGCGATCTATCGGAGCGACTGCAGCGCCGGATGCCCAGATGCTACGGGTAATCTCGGCCGCAACGGAACTCGCCGGCGACCTCAAGCGAACAGATTGAATTATTGCACGAATTCCAGTCTTGCCATTTATGCGACTTTTTTCTTCGAACCGCCGACGGGGCGAGCGGCAAGAAGTGGGAGGGTCAGCATTTGGTCCGGTGGCTCCTTCACGAGCGGCATCGAGCCATTGCACCCACAACTGCGTCTCTCTTTGGCGACTTTCGCGCGGCGATTCAGAAGAATTCAGAGTCTCATGCCGTTTAGACAGTGATTGTCACCCAGTTACAACCGACAAGACTTGCAGGATGCGCCGTCAACCACCTTAGGTAATCAGGAGATTACTACTCCATTGATGAGAATGGCATAATCTATCTATGTAACTAATGGAACTAACCCATTGACATAAAACAACACAATTGTGAAGAGCTTCCCATACACCTTGAATATCGAGTCCTTCGGAAGCGCATAACGGACAATGCGCAACGTTTCCTCGTCTTCGATGGTCACTTAAAGCACCTGGTTCACGGATCGTCGTTACCCCTTGTGCTCAAGGCGTTGCAGCACCACAGGCCGGCCGTTCCATCCAGCACCTGGCGGCCATCCGAGGTGGTGTAGTACATGCCATCCGCGGCCACGAACATACGCGGGTTTTTCTTGAACTGCCGGTTTGCCGTGAACGGCATCCAGAAGGCGCTGAGATCATTCGGGGCAGTGATGGTCATGATAGAATCCCTCGGATGTCAGGCGCCGCCGCCCCAGGTGTCTGAAAGGATGAAGCCGGTTGGAAACGGATCGTCGGGATCGAGCCCGATCTGCGCGATGCCGTAGATCCAACATTGGCCGGAAACGCGGTTGCGCGTGGCCGGATAGGGACCGACGCGCGCTTCTTCGAGGAACAGCGTCGTGAATTCTCCCCCGATGGGCGAGCGTGACACGACCGTGTCGCCGGGCTTTACGCGGCCGTCGGAGAAGCGCACCGCCATGTTGGCGTTCGAGCCTGTGCCGCAGGGCGAGCGGTCGACGCGCCCCGGCGGCAGCGTCGTGCAGGTGCGCACCGCGCCATCGGCCTCCTCCGAACGGAACATCACATAAGCGATGCCGTTGATCTCCGGTGTTTCGGGATGCGCGATGGTGACGTCGCGCGCGACTAGGTCGCGCAGGGCGACGCCATCAGCGCCAAGCCTCCGTGCATTCTGCGGCGCGATTGTCAGCCCAAGCTGTTCCGGGTCGACGAGGGCATAAAAGACACCCCCGAAACACAGGTCGTACCGGACCGGTCCCCATTGCGGCGTTTCGACCACCGCATCTTTCCGCGCCACGAAGGAGGGCGGCATATCGAGACTGACGCGAACGACCTTGCCGTCGGCGCAATCGGCGACGGCGCGCACGAGGCCAGCGGCCGTATCGAGGGTGACAACGGTTTGCGGCTCCGTCATCTCCTTCATGCCGGTCTCGAGCACGGCGGTCACGGCGCACATGGCGTTGGAGCCTGACATGGCGTGCGCCTGGTCCGGCTGAAGAACGATGAAGCCGAAATCGGCCCCGGGTCGGGTCGCCGGGGTCAGCAGGACGAAGGATCCTGCCGGGCCGCTGCGCGGCTCCGAACAAAGGAGTCGCCGCAGGCTGTCGTCGACCGTGTTGATGTGGTTGAGCTTGGCGGCCATCGTCGCGCCTGGAATGTCGAGCGTGCCGCCAGTGATCACGCGGCCGATCTCGCCGGCGCAGTGCACATCGACCGTCTGAAGCGTCCTCTTCCAGCGCATCCGTCTAGTCCTTGATGTACCAGCCCCACGGCTTGTCGGAGGCAAAACGCGTGATCTGCTTGGTTTCGAGGTAGTTTTCCAGACCCCAGCGGCCAAGCTCACGACCAATGCCGGACTGCTTGTAGCCACCCCACGGCGCTTCCGTGAACGTCGGCTGCGAGCAGTTGATCCAGACGATGCCGGCGCGGAAGGCGGCCGCGACGCGCTCGGCGCGCGCATTGTCCTTCGACATCACCGCCGCCGCCAGGCCGAAGCGCGAATGGTTGGCCAGCCGAACCACCTCCTCTTCCGTGGAGAATGGCCGCACGCAGACTACGGGGCCGAAGATCTCCTCGTTCCATGTCTCGCCGTCGAGCGGCGGGTCCACGATCACGGTCGGCTCGAAATAATAGCCCTTGTCGAAGCCCGGCGCGCGGCCGCCGCCGGTCAGCACCTTGGCGCCTTCGGTCCGCGCCTTCTGGACCGCCGCCTGCACGCAGTCATACTGCTTTTTCGAAACCAGCGGCCCGAGCAGCGTGCCTTCCGCCAAGCCGTCGCCGATCCTGATCTTGCGGGTTTCCTCGACCAGACGCTCGAGCAGTCTTTCGTAAATGCCCTCTTGAACGAGGACGCGCGAGGTGGCTGAGCAGACCTGGCCCTGATTCCAGAAAATGCCGAACATGATCCATTCGACCGCCTCGCCGATGTCGGCGTCCTCGAAGACGACGAAGGGCGACTTGCCGCCGAGTTCGAGGCTGACGCGCTTGATGTCGCGCGCCGCGGTCGCCATGATCTTCGAACCAACCGCGGTAGAGCCGGTGAAGGCGAGCTTGTCCACGTCCGGATGATCGATGATGGCTTGACCGGCGACCGAGCCCGGGCCCGTCAGCACGTTCAGGACGCCCGCCGGCAATCCCGCCTTGTCGGCGATGTCTGCCAGTTCGAGCGCGGTGAGAGACGTAACCTCGGCCGGCTTGAGGACCACCGTGCAGCCGGCGGCAAGCGCCGGCGCCACCTTCCAGGCAGCCATCAGCAGCGGATAGTTCCAGGGGATGATGGCGCCGGCGACGCCGACCGGCTCCTTGACGGCCTTCGATGTGAAACGGGCATCGGGCAGCGCGATAGCTTCCTCGGGATGAGCGTCGAGTTCCTCGGCGAGGCCGGCATAGAAGTCGAAGCAGCCCGCGGCGTCGCCGACATCCCAGTCGGCTTCGGGGAACGGCTTGCCGTTGTCGACCACCTCCAGCCGCGCGATCTCGGCCTGGCGCTCGCGAATGCCGGCGGCGATGGCGCGAAGGTACTTGGCGCGCTCGGTCCCGGTCAGCTTGCTCCACGATCCGTCATCGAAGGCTCGCCTCGCCGCCTTGACCGCGAGGTCGACATCCTCCGCGCCCGCCGCCGCGATGCGATGGATCACTTCCTCGGTCGACGGGTTGATGACTTCGACCGTGCCGCCTGCCGCCGGCGCCCGCCATTGGCCGTCAATATAGAGTTTGTCGCGCATGTCTTTCTCCAATCCCGTCGAGCGGCTCGCGCCGCCATGTTGTCTGGTGGCCCGAGGCTCAGAACCGATCGACTCGATAGGGCCTGATATCCAGCGGCGGCGGCTGTCCGGTGACGAGGTCGCCGACGATCCGGGCGGTCGTCGCCGCGTAGGTCAGGCCCAGATGGCCGTGCCCCGTGGCGTAGTAGACGCCCTTCGTTTTCGCGGAGGGCGAGATGACCGGCACGGTGTCGGGCAAAGCCGGGCGATGCCCCATCCATTCGCTCGTCTCGGCCGCCTGAAGATCGGGCAAGGCTTCCTTCGCCCGTTTCACCAGCACCTTCGCCCGCCGGTAGTCCGGCGGCGCGTCGAGACCTGCCATTTCCACTGTGCCGCCGACCCGCAACCCGCCGGCGGTCGGGGTGACCATGAAGGCGCGCGCCGGCCAGATCAGCGAATGCTTCAGGGAAACGCCCGGCGCCATGATCTGCGTATGATAGCCGCGCTCGGTCTCGAGCGGCATCGGCTCCCCGAGCTCGGCCGACAGCCGTCTCGTCCAGGCGCCGGCCGCCAGAATAGCCTCGCTCGCGGCAAGTTGGCGCCCGTCCATCAGTCGGATGGCGGCGAGCCCGTCGGCGTCACGCTCGAAGCCGGCGACCTCGCCGCGCTCAACCTTGCCGCCCAGCCGCTCGAACGCCTCTACCAGCAGGAGGACAAGACGATAAGGGTCCGTTATCGAGCGATTCTGCGGGAATAGCACCGCCTTGCCGATTTTTGCCGCAAGCGCCGGTTCGAGATCGCGCAGAAGGTTGCCGCCGATCACCTCATGCGCGATGCCGAAGCGCTCCAGCACCTCGATGTGCTCACGATCGGCGCGGAACTCGGTCTCATCCGCATAGAGGCTGAGACAGCCCTCAAGGGTCAGCATGTCTAAAGCGCCGATCGCGTCCAGCATAGGAAGCAGATCATCGTAGACGCGCGCGCAAAGTTCGGCACCCGCTGCCTCGAGTTCCTTGACCTTCGATGGCCGGCTCGCCGCAAGGAATCGCAGGAACCATGGCAAGAGCCTGGGCATGTAGGACGGCCGGAAACGGACCGGCCCCTCAGGGTCGAGCAGCCATTTCGGCATCTGCGCCCACACGCCCGGCCGCGAAGCCGGCATGAACTCGGTCACGGCGATGCTTGCCATGTTGCCGAACGATGCACCCTTGCCCGGCGGATCTCGGTCGATGACAAGCGTGTCACGACCGCGTCGCTGCAATTCGAATGCGATGGCCGCGCCGACGATGCCGGCGCCGATGACGACGATGGGCGACAGGGCTCGCCGCTCTGGCATGACAGCTTTCCCGCGCCGAACTAGTTTAGGATCGGCTGCATCGCCGCCCTGAACTCGGCCTTCTCGGCCTCAGTCAGGGGTCCAAGCGGCGCCCGGCATTGGCCGAGCGGCAGACCCTGCAGTTCGCAGCCATATTTGATCTTCTGGACGAACTTGCCGCTCTCTAGGATGTTCATCGCCCGGTAGAGCGTCTTCATCTGCGCGCGCGCCGCATCGAGGTCGCCGGACCGGTAGGCGCGGTCGAGATCGCAGCAGGCCTTGGCCATGCAGTTGGACGGACCGCAGATCCAGCAATCAGCGCCCCAGAACATGAAATCGAGCGCGATGTCGTCCGAACCCGAGATCAGCTGGATCTTGCCCTCGTAACGGCTGGCGATATCGATCGCGCGCTGGAGCGAGCCGGAACTTTCCTTGATGCCGATGACGCGCGGATTGTCGGCGAAATGATCCATCAGTTCGAAGCTGATGTCCGACCCATCCTTGGCCGGGTAGGAGTAGAGCACCAGATTGACTTCCACCGCATCGAGGACAGTCTCATAGTGCCGGATCAACTCGTCTTGCGTCGGGCGCGTGTAGAAGGGCGGCGCGAGCAGGACGGTATCGTAGCCGATCTTTTTTTGCCATCTCCATCTGTTCGATGACCTCGCGGGTCGCCGGCGCATTGGTGCCGGCGATCAGCGTCTCGCCCGGCCTGGCGAAATCCTTCACGAACTGCAGCACCTCACGGCGCTCGTCCGTCGACTGAGAAAAATATTCGCCGGTAGAGCCGTTCGGCACCCATCCCGTCACACCGGCTTCGCGCAAGTGCGTGAGCAGCTTCTCGAAAGCCTTGAAGTCGACCTTTCCGTTCGCGTCGAACGGGGTAACGAGCGCGGGCATGACGCCTGAAAGTTTCATTTTCGTCTCCATTTTGTCAGGCCAGATCGTCAGACGGCCAGCTTGGTCAGAATACGTTGCTCGATGAAGGTGACAGCGCGCGTCAAAGGGAATGCGATCACGAAATAGATGAGTGCGACGACCGTCAGTACCTCGACGGGGCGGGCGGTGTTGTTGGAGATGTTCGAGCCGACGAACATCAGGTCCGCCATGCCGACCGCCGAAACCAGGGCGCTTTCCTTGAACAGGCTGATGCAGTTCGATAGCAGTGTCGGAATGGCCCGCAACACCGCCTGCGGCAGCACCACACTGGTCGTTTGCGTCCAGCGCGGCAGGCCGAGCGCCACGCAGGCGTCGTACTGTTCGCGACCGATCGAGCGCAGCGATGCCCGGAACGTCTCGCTGGTGATGGCGCCCATATAGAGGGTCAGCGCGATCACCGCGGACGTGAAATTGGAGAGCTCCGTGCCGAGCAGGAGTGGCAGGCAGAAGAAGATCCAGAACAGCTGGATTAGCACCGGCGTGCCGCGGAAGAACTCCACATAGAAGCCGGAGACACCACGCAGGATCCGATTATCCGACGTGCGGGCGAGACCGACGAAGAAGCCGATGGCGCAGCCAAGCACGATGCAGATCAGCGTCAGCTCGAGCGTCGTCAGCAGGCCCTTGAGTAGCGCGTCCTGGAAGCGCAGCAGAACGGAGAAATCGAGTGCCATTGTCGCTTCTCCTACCCTGCCAAGCCCGCGCGGCGGCGCTCGAGATAACCGACAAGCTGACCGACCGGGAACGAGACGGCGAAGTAGATCAGCGCAACAATCGTGAAGGTTTCGATAGGACGGTAGGTCTGGGTCGCCAGCGTTTTGCCCTGGTACATGAGATCCTGGACGGCCACGATGGCGACCAGCGCGCTCTGCTGGAAGATGCCGATGCCGTTGGTGAGCAGAACCGGGACCGATGCACGGAAGGCGTTCGGCAATACGATGTAGAGAATGCGCTGGAGCGGATTGAGGCCGAGCGCGATGCCCGCGTCGATTTGCTCGCGCGGCACGGCCTGGATCGAGGCGCGGTAGGCCTCCGCGTTGAAGGCTGTGAGGTTCATTCCGAGCGCGAGAATGCCCATCGTCACCGAACCGAGAAAGACGTTGAACAGCATCGGCACGCAGTAGAAGAACCAGACGATCTGAACGAGCGCGGGCGTGCAGCGGAAGAACTCGACGAACATGGTTGCTGGCCACCGCACGACGGCCCAGCGGCTCATCACCATGAGCGCCACGACGAAACCGAGCGTCAGTCCGATCAGATTGGCTGCTGCGGTCAACTGCAGCGTCACGACGAGGCCGTCGAGCAGCGGCCCGAAGTTGCGGGTGACCGACTGGAAATCGAAACTGTAGTTCATCGCCCCGCCTCACTGCCGGATGTGAAAGACGCGATCGATGAAGTCCTTGGTCCGCTCCTCCTTGGGCGCGCCGAGAACCTGTTCGGGCGGACCGTCCTCGACAATGACGCCGCCGGCGCAGAACAGCACGCGCGATGCGATGTTCTTCGCAAACCACATGTCGTGGGTGACGATCATCATCGGCATATCCTGCCGCGCGAGTTGGAGGATGACCTGCTCGACCTCGCCGACCAGTTCCGGATCGAGCGCCGAAGTAACTTCGTCGAAGAGCATGAGCTTGGGGTCGAGCATCAACGCACGGGCAATCGCCACGCGCTGTTTCTGACCGCCCGAGAGCTGGGAGGGAAAGGCTGTCGCTTTCTGGCCCAGTCCGAAGCGGGTGAGCAGAGCGTTTGCACGCTCGGTCGCGGCGGATTTCTTTTCGCCACGCACCTTACAAGGGGCGAGGATCAGATTCTGCAGGACGTTCAGATGCGGGAACAGCGTATAATGTTGAAAGACCATGCCGATCGACCGGCGCACCTGAAAGTCGATGGCAGTCTTCGCCGGCTTAGCGCCGGCATGGATGTAGGGCTTGCCTGCGAACGTGATGGAGCCGCCATTGATGTTCTCAAGCCCCATCATAACTCTCAGCAGCGTGCTCTTGCCGCCGCCGCTCGGACCGATGACGACCAGTCTCTCGCCAGGCTTCATGGTCAGGTCGATGCCCTGGAGCACTTGCAGCGCGCCATAGGCTTTCTGCAACCCGCTGACACTGACTAGCGGGTCTGTTGCCCGATCGATCATGACAGATCTCCTCCTGTTCGGTTCCGCCTTTCAACAGACCGCGCCGAAGCGCGGCCTGCTGTGCCGACCGGCTATTTCGTGCCCTTGAGGACTTCGTCGTTGGCCTTGCGGATCAGGTCATCCACATGGCCCGTTGCAACCTTCTCCTCCAGGAAGATGTTCACGACCTCGACGTCCGAGGCAGACAGGTCGAGCGGCAGACCGAATGCGACGCCCTGCTTTGCGAGAGCGGGGACCGGGTTCAGCGCTACCGCCCAGTCCGGATTCGCCTGCGTGAACAGGGCGTTGGTGTCCGAGGCGTCGACCAGGATGTCAGCGCGGCGCGAGGTGAGCGCCAACCGAGTTTCGTCATTGCCAGGAAGGCGCAGTATCTGCGCCTGCTTGACGACGGCGGAGATCGCCTTGTCTTGGGCGGTGCCGGACATGACGGCAAGCGTAACATCCGGCTTATCGACATCAGCTACCGACGCGGCGCCGCCCGGGATCTTGGGGTTCTCCTTGTTGTAGGCGAGCGATATCTGATACTCCATTGCCGGGATCGAGAACTGCACCGCCATGGCTCGGGCCGGCGTGCGGTTCAGCGCCAGCGACATGTCCCATTTGCCGGCCTGCAGGCCGGCGACGATGTTATCCCAGGTCGTGTCGACGAATTCAGGCTTCACCTGCAGGACCTCGGCGAACTCGCGGCACAGATCCGCGAAGAAGCCTGAATACTCGCCCGAAGCCGGGTCGCGCATGACATAGGGCGGAGCGACCGCAGCCCCGCACCGAAGAACACCGGCCTTCTGAACCTTCTGCCAATAACCCCCGGCGGACTGGGCCCTGGCCGTTGTCGGAACGGCCGCCAGCAAGGCCAATGCGGAGATTGCCCCGATTGCGGGCGCAAGCAGTTTGGAAAACATTCGAAACTCCTCTGTGAGGCGCCGATTTGGCGCGTTCCTCTTCGTCGGCTTGCTGCCGATCTTGCCCTTATGTCGGCACCGTGCCGACAATGATGTATGTCGTCATCGTGTCGACAAGTCAACAGAAAAGTACAACGTGTCGACATAGCCCGGATTTTCGGGCATATGATTGGGTCAAACTCATAGGCGAAGGATTGCAGGGGTTTCGACATGGAAGAAGAAAACGAGCCAAGGCGGGCCAAGGGTTCCGGCTGGAAAAGCGTATACGACACGCTGCGCAACGAGATTCTCGCGCTGACGTTGCAACCCGGCGAATTGCTCGACGAAACGACGCTGGCCGGGCGCTTCGATATGTCGCGCTCACCGATCCGCGAAGCGCTGATCCGGCTTCAAGGCGATGAGCTTGTCGTCACTTTGTCCAACCGCAGCACAATCGTGGCACCAATAGAGCTCACGACTTTCCCGAAGTATGTCGAGGCGCTCGATGTCGCCCAGCGCATGAACACGCGACTGGCGGCCAAGCTCCGCACTGATGCCGACTTGAAGATCATCGCGCGGCGCCAGAAGGACTTCGAGGCCGCGGTCAGGGCTAACAATCACCTCCAGATGTCGGAGGCCAACAAACAGTTCCACGTGGCGATCGCCCACGCCGGAAAGAATCCCTATCTCGCCTCGTTCTATGAGCGTCTCCTGTGCCAGGGCCAGCGCATGCTCCATCTCCATTTCGAGTATTTGGAGCGGACCGGCGAAGGCTATCTCCTCACCGATGAGCATGACCTGATGCTGGAAGCTGTCAGGGCCGGGAACGTCGAATTGGCGGACGAGTTGGCCCATGCCCATACTCGGCAATTCCAGGAGAATTTCATGGCCTTTATGCGCGAGAACTACACAACCGACGTGAATCTCTGGCCACTAAAAGCGGCAGAGTAATAGATGACCCCCAAAGGAATCGGATTGGGGCAAGAGGTTGTTGGCCGTCCCCTGAGGTCGCTGTGAAGATCGTCGATTACATGCCGGGGCTGGAAGCATTCGAGGCGGAGGCGGCAGCAACGGCACTCGTCAGCACAGCGATCTCGATTCCTATGCCTGCCGCGTTTCGAACAACAGGCAGCCGCTGTCCTCGTCCTGCGCCACCTTCCATCTACAACAGGCGAATGTCTGCTACGCCCTACCGTCCACAGTGCGCTGCCGTAGCTCTGCAGGCGACATTTCATGAGCTTCGCGGACCTCTACCTGGGGCACCGCTAACCATGGATGGCTTCGTTCGCCGTCGGACTAGCACCGACACTTCAAGGCTAGTCTGCTCGCCCAGCTGCCGTAAATCTAGGTATCGTTCGCTCGATCCGTCGGGCTAGGTAGGTGCCTTCGGCGAGATATTGCGACCGTCTGTCCGCGACGTCGAGACGAGCTTCTCGCATCATGTCAAAAGGGCTCGCCATAGTCGGCGACGCAATAGTCGCCGAGTCCGACACCCATGAATATTGGGGCTCGTGCCCTACTGTGTCGCTATCGCCGGGCGGAGCGCGCGGCCGGTCATTCCATCCACGCGCCACCGCTGACGGTGAGCGCGATGGCAGTCATGAAGCTGGCCTCGGGCGTGGCCAGAAAGCCCACCACGCCCGCGACATCCTCAGGTGTCTCGATACGGGCGCCGCATCCGCCCTGCGCAGACATTTATCCGGCACGTTATACGCTAGGATCGAAAAGCCGAGTGATTTTCAGATATACCGATGTGAAAACAGTAAATTAGCGCATCAAACTCCGCTCGCCGCTCGTGGCTTTTATGAAGAGAACAAGAGGCGCGAAACCTGAGGGCAACGCGCCATAGCCGTGTCGCTGGCCCGATGTCACTCTGATCGCGTGACCTCGCGGCGATTCTACAAGGCGCAGATTCTAGGCGAGAAGCGGAAATATCAGCGCTCAGGTCTGTGTCGCGTATCTTCTCTTTTTGCGCCAACGCAGCAAGAGAGACGACGAGCCTTTATCACCACCAGCGCGCCCCATTCAAGGCAGTACGAGGGCCGGAGTGCCGCAAAAGCTTGCAACGGAGCTATCCAGTCTACAGGCTGCCAATTCCGCCCGTATGGTCGCAAGCCTAACCCTGCGCGCGCCGGGTTTATCGGTGTAGCCCGAACTTTCACATATGGTCGCGGGGGATGCGCGCGCTGCGCTCACGGTCGAAGACCGTGGCCCCATCGTGGAAGGCCTGCATGTGTTCCGAGACCACCCATTCCGTCCCGGTGCAGGCCATCGTCATGGTGCTGCGGGTCATGGTCTCCCAGCCCTCGCGCGCGATGATGCACAGCGAGACGATCGTCGCAGTCATCGAAAGCGGATCGCCAGGCACGATCGACCAGACCTGTTCGGTGACGTCGCGCGACATCAACCCATTGCCCGGATGACGGTTCAGGCCGGTGTCTTCGCCGACCTTGTATCGCGTCACGCCATTGAGAACGTCGCGCTCGATCGTGCGGGCAGCAGCCCCCTCTTCCAAAGTCTCGTAATGCGGCAGCGGATCGGGATTGGCCGGCTCCGGCACGTCGATGCGCTCATGTTCCCCGAGCAGCGGCAGGCTGATTTCCATCGAATCGAGTTCGACGTCGAGCTTTGCGTCGAAAGGCGGCGGCAGGATCAGCGGCCAATAGGCGCTGGACAGCGACAGTCGGATGCGGTGCCCCGGCGCAAAACGATAGCCGCAGGCATCCAGGACCAGTTCCACCGACACCGTCTTACCCGGGTCCAGCGCCGTGGGTTCGGCATTGCCGTTTCGATGCGCCAGATTGAGCACGCCGAAACACACGCGCGTGGCCGTGCCATCGGGATGCACATCGACCAGCCTTGCCGCCAGATTAGCGAGCGGTGCATCGCTGAAAAGCTGCAGCTTCAGCACGGGTTGGCCGAGGACGAGGCGCTCCTCAACCAAGACCTCGCTGTCGAAGGCCAGCGAACCGGCATCATCAAGGCGCTGGTCGCCGGCCATTTGCGTATCCGGCTTCAGGGTGAAGAACTCGCCCGCTGCCGTGCCGGTGTCGAGCGGCGATTGCAACACGGCGCGGCCGCCCGCGCGGCTTGCCGGTTCGTGGGTCAGCCGGCCGGATGCGTTGACGGAAAGAGCCAGCATTTCCGGCTCGCTCCACGCGTCCTTGGCGATCCAGTAGCCCGGGTCGGCCTCGCGCCAGCGCACCGGCTTCGGACCGTCTAGAATATAGGCGCGCACCTGCGGCAAGACTTCCACTCCGTTTTCTTCATCACAAAGCCAGCGACGCCACCAGGCGATTGCTTCGGCGTGAAAATCGGCGCGCGGCTTCGGATAGGCGAAATGCGGATATTTGTGCACCCAGGGGCCAATCAGCGCCTTGGCCTTGCCGGGCATGCCAGTCACCGCCTTTAGCGGCGTGTTGCGATACCCATCGGCCCAGCCGGCAAGCACCAGAGCGGGAATCGGGAAACTCTCGAAATCCTCGCAAATCGAGCCATGCCGCCAGAAGTCGTCACGCCGCTGGTGAGACAGCCATTCCTGTATAAAGAACGGTTCGCCTTCCAGCCGCTCCAACCACATGTCACGCCAGTGTTCCCCGACGATCTCACGGTCCGGCGAGCGCGATTCATAGGCGCTCATCGTCGCCGCCCATGAAAACTGGGCCGAGAGATGCGTGCCGTTCTTGTAGTGGATGTCGTCATTGTAGCGATCGACGGTCGTGGCGATGCCGATCACCGCCTTCAGCGCCGGCGGCTTCAGCGCCGCCACCTGCAGGCAGTTGAAGCCGCCCCAGGAAATGCCCATCATGCCGACGCTACCGTTCGACCAGGCTTGCGCTGCGATCCATTCAATAACCTCGACGGCATCGGACAATTCGCGTGGCGTATATTCGCCATCGATCACACCATCGGATTCACCGCAACCGCGAATGTCCACGCGAATTCCGGCAATGCCGGCGCCGGCGAACACCGGATAGGTCGATTCGTCGCGCGGCGCGGTGCCGTTGCGCTTGCGATAGGGCAGGAATTCCAGCACGGTCGGCACTCGCGCGGTCTGTCCGGCATCATCCGGCATCCAGATGCGCGCGGCCAGCCGTGTACCGTCCTTGAGTACGATCCATTTATTTTCGATCACACGGAAATTCTTGTTCGTCATCAAACCAACCATGGAAATTCCGGCAGTGCGCAAAGGCGCACCGGCGGCGCCATCAGGCGCAGGAAGGAAAAGCCAGCGGCCGCCGGCCTATCAGAAATCAGGCTTGCAGCCAGACCCGGCTGGCGACACGGCCATTGGAAAGGTCGTTGCCGATGTCGTTGACATAGCCCTTCAGCTTCTTGGACGACGCGTTCAGATAGTCGTTGAACACCGGCAGGATGAGACCGCCCTCATCGCGCACCATCAGGGCGATCTGGCGGTAGAGCGCACGGCGCTTAGCCTCATCCAGTTCACCGCGCGCCTCGATCACCAGCTTGTCGAAGTCGGGCCGCTTGAAGCGCGTATCGTTCCACTCTGCCGTCGAGACATAAGAGGTGGAATAGCGCGCATCCTGCGTCGGGCGCCCGCCCCAAAAGGTCGCGCAGAACGGTTTGTTGTTCCACACTTCGGCCCAGTAACCGTCGGCCGGCTCGCGCTTCACGTCGAGCTTGATGCCGGCCTTGGCCGCACTGATCTGGAAAAGCTGGGCGGCATCGACAGCACCGGAGAAGGCAGCGTCGGAGGTGCGCAGAAGGATCGGCCCGTCATGCCCGGACTTCTTGTAGTGGAACTTCGCCTTTTCAGGGTCATAGGCGCGCTGCTCAATATCGGTCGGCGCCAGCGCATAGTTGGCATTGACCGGAAAGTCGTTGCCGATGGTGCCGTAACCACCGACCACCGTCTTGAGGATCGCCTCGCGGTCGATCGCCAGTTTCAGCGCCATGCGCAGGTCGTTGTTGTCGAAGGGAGCGGTGTCGCAATGCATCAGGAAGGCGTAAAAGCCCTTGCCCGACGTGCGCAGGATCTCGACGGTCGGCACTCGCTTCAACAAAGGCAGCACCTTCGGCGCCAGCATACTGATGAAATCGACCTGGCCCGATTGCAGGGCGGCGATGCGCGCCGTCGGGTCGTTCATCACGGTGATCTCAACGCTGTCGACATAACCGCGATCCTGCCGCCAGTCGTCCTTGTTGCGCTCAAAGGTGGCGCGCACGCCCGGCTCGAATTTGAGCAACTTGTAGGGACCGGTGCCGATAGCGGCGTTCGGATTGTCGTTGCCGCCATTAGGCTGGATTTGCAGATGGTAATCGGTCAGCACCAGCGGCATGTCGGCATTGCCTTCCTCGAGCGTGATGACCAGCTCCCCGGCCTTTTCCTCGATCTTGGAAATACCAGTCAACAGGCCGAGCGCGCCCGACTGCGACTGCGCGCCGGCATGGCGCTGCAAGGTGGCAACTACATCCGCAACCTTCAGCGGCTTGCCGTCATGGAACTTCACATCCTTGCGGATCTTGAAGGTCCAGACCTTGGCATCGGGCGAAGGCGACCAGGACTCGGCCAGAGAAGGAAGCGGTGCGCCGGTCTTGGGATCGGATTCAATCAGCGTATCGCCCCAGCAATGCCCGATCACGAAAGGCACGCTGGCCGATGCCAGCGCCGGGTCGAGCGTGTCGGCGGAAGCACCGCCCTCAAGCCCCATGCGCAGCGTGCCTCCGCGCACCGGAGTTTCAGCCATCGCCGGCGAAACCAGCGTTCCGGTTGCGGCTGTCAGGCCAAGCAGGGCGCTTCCCTGCAGGAAGCCGCGCCGCGAAAGGTCCAATGTCTTGCCCAGGTCGATCATCATGGAGATCCTCGAAACGGAATGTTTCGCCGGCGATATTTCAGTCCAGATTGTCGCAGTGCAATTTCGTTCATTGACGCGGCTTTACGCGAGTTTACTCTATAGCCAATGGGGGAAAGCGACCACAATTTCAGCAGCAATCTCAGGCTGGCGTGCAGCTCGCGCAGGTCGATCTCGGATCTGTGCCGTGCTGTCGGCCTCAACCGGCAACAATTCAACCGCTATCTTAATACAGGGACCCTGCCATCGGCGCACAACCGCTCGCGCATCGCCGCGGCGTTCGGCCTCGATCCCGCCGATTTCGCCCTGCCACCGCAGGCCTTTCGTCTCAAGCTGCTTGCAAGCAGCCAGTCGGTTGCCCGTCCCAATCCCAGTCTCGGCCCACTCGGTAGCGCCTTTCCCGGCGATCTCAAGGCGCTGCGCGCCTATCTGGGCTTTTACCAAGCATGGCACACATCGCTATCCTGGCCGGGCCGGATCGTCTGTTCCTGCTCGCATCTGCGTGAGATGGACGGCAAGGTGCTGGTGACATCGCTAGAGCGCATCGTTGATCAGGAAAGCGGCATCGTGCAGCGCTCGCGCTATCTCGGCCTGGTCGCCTTCCGGCACGAGCGCCTCTTCCTGACCGAATTGACACGCGACGAAGCGCCGACCTTTGGGCAGACAATCCTGACGCCGTTCGAACTCTACCAGCGCCGTTACCTTCGCGGCCTGTCGATGGGCATATCGTGGCGCAACAACAATCTGCCTTATGCCACGCGCACCATCTGGCGCCGGCTTGCCGCCCCGGTGGACAAGCGCGGCCTGATCGCCAATTGCGGCATCTACAAACCGGCCTCGGCCGCCCTGCCGTCCGTCGTCGTGTCTTTCCTGACCGAAGCCCAGCCGTTGACCGCAGCATAGCGTTGGTGCAGGAATGCGGAACTGCGCGCAATCGGGTCTTTGATACTGGCGATCGCCCCGATGCGATCGTCCCTTTGAACGGGTGGTCGGTATCATCACTCTCCACCCCCCTATTACCTGGCGGAATGGCATTCTTTGCGGCCACGCTTACTTCAGCACAGCGCAGTAGGTGCGCCATTCTAAATTAAGCTCAGTCGTCCGATCTCTGCATCAATCCGGGCGATCAGTGGCTCTGCCAGGATCGTCGGCGTTCTGATCGGTCTGAAAAAGGGGGCGATGATCTCGCCGCTGGATGGGTATTCGGGCGGCGTGCTTGCGACCGCCTGGGCTTTTCGTGCTGCGACTTCTTCCCCGGTGATCCCGAGAGACGTGTAAACGCCAATGTGTCGACCTCGGACCGAAAACGTCCCTCAGGCAAAGAAAAAGCCCGCTGCCGGGAGGTGGCAGCGGGCTGATTTGAACGGTTTGGAGGGGAGGCATTGCATTCGGCCCCAGCGTCGACATCTGGGAGGCGGCCTGACAACAGAATGCTACAGAGAGCCGCTGATATTGCATGCAGGAACCAGCCGCGTTCCACTGTGCGCTCCGGAATTATCTGTCGGTGTCCGGAATTATGCCGGGCTGCGGAGGTGGTCTGCGGCGTCGTTTCGGCGCTCGTGCAGAAGCCTGAGCACATCGCTGCCGCACGACATGCCGCGAAGCGTGGTCTCGATCCGGGGAAGCCGAATGCTGCCGAAGCCGCTGGTACCGGCGGCGCAGTTCTGGAGGAGGTGGCAAAGCGCGCGAAGGGAGGTGTTCTCACCGCAGGTGACAATCGCTTCGTAGGCGTCTGCTCCCTCAACGTTGTGTTCGGCGCCGATCCTCACGCAATCCTCCCGCGTCGGCTGCCCGATCTCGAAACGCATGCCGATACGGCTTTCGATCTGATCCATAGCGTGGATATCACGCCTCGTGCCCGCTAACCGATGAGTGTTGCCGGCGAGCAGTAAAGCGAAGCCGCAGCGCTCCTGGAGCCGGCGAAGGCTCCCAGTTTGGCTTGTCTCACCAAACTCCACGCTGTCAATCAAACAGGTGCGTAGTCATTCGCCTCGAAAACATGATGGTGCACGCGGCCGGTGAACATCTTCAGCAGTTCACCGGTCACCTCCCGGCTTTGAAATCTTACGTCGGATTGAAGCGCTTTGTTGCAGGCTTCCATGTCGGGATAACGAATGGCGAGCGCCATTGCGTATGCGGGCGCTCCTTCGTCGCGCGCCGTTCCGTCAAGAACGCGCACTTCCTCGGCGCCAGGAAACTGCGTCCACAGCGGCACCAGCCTGTCCCTGACGAAGCGCCGGAACTCGCTCTCTTGTCCGTTATGGATTTCACCTTCGAAGAGGGCGTAGCGAATGATCATGGCGAGGGCTTTCCTGACGTTGTGCGCTTGAGCCGTCTGTCGGCTTTGCGGGCGCATCGGGTGATGCGCCCGCCTTGGTATTTGCTTATTTGCCCCAGATTTTCTTGTACTCGTCCCGGTAGCCGTTGCCGGGATCGAAGGCATTGTTGGGGCCGCCGTCGAACTCGACATTGTCGGCCGTGACGACATGCAGCGGCGACAGATAGCCCGACCATTTTTCACCGGCGATGGCGCGGTTAAGCTCGTCGACCAACTGCCAGCCCTGCAGGTTGAGTGGCTCGGCGACCGTCACCTTCTGGAACTGCCCGGCGCGGATGCGCTGATAGGCTGATTCCGAACCGTCGCCGGCGGCGACATTGATCGGCGCGTCGGTGCCGGCCTTGCCCGCCGCGGCAAGCGATGGACCCATGAAGTCGAAGTAGAGATCGTTGATGGCCAGCGAGTGCGTCCAGGCATCGCCGTATTTCTGCAGCAGGGAGGTGGTGAGCTGCGGCATGCGCTGCGAAGTCTCGGCGATCGGCGTGTCGACATATTCGAGCACCTTTCCGCCCATCCGCTCGATCTCCTCCTTCATCTTGTCGGCCTTGGCGATGGCGATGGCATAGGTCGAATCGGTGAAGATGACGACGCCGGGCTTCCCCTTGGCATCGGCATAGGCCCAGTCGGCCGCAGCCGTCGAGACCTGCATGGCGTCGGTCGAGACATTGGCGAAGACGCCGCTCTTTTCGTCGGGTCCGATCACCGGTCCGGCATGCCAGGAGACCAGCGGTATGCCGGCGGCCTTCGCCTGTTCCAGCGCCGGCGCCTGTTCGACGGCGTCGAAGCCGTTGATGACGATGCCGTTCGGCTTCAGCGCCATGGCCTGGCCGAAGGCTGCGGTGCGGCCGCCGATCGAACCGGCGCCGTCAATCACCTTGACCTCCCAGCCGATCGCCTTGGCCGCTTCCTCGACGCCGGTGGTGACGCCCAGAATGCCGCCGTTCTTGAGATCACCGGCGAGCACGACGATCGTCTTGCCCGGCTGCGCCTTCGGACCGGTGGTCGGGCCGTCCCATGCCGTGACTTTCTGCGCATATTTTTCGACCACAGCCATGGCGTCGGCCATCGCGTCCGCCCGTGCCTGGCCGGCGAACAGGACCGGAGCAGCGATTGTGATGGCCATCAAGGCGACGGATGATTTCAAAAGTGTTCTGCGTTGCATGTTGGTACCTCCCTTTGGTTTCAAAAAAAACGGGTCTTCCGGAACTCGATTTCGGGCGCCAGGTCACTGGCTGATCTGCCCAGCCACCGGGCCCAAACCGGCTGGATGCGCGTTGACATAGATGGAATAGAGCGACGTCTGGGCGGTGATGTAGAGGCAGTTGCGCTTCGGACCGCCGAAGCATAGATTGGAGACGATTTCGGGAACAAGGATGCGTCCGATCAGCATCCCGTCCGGCGCGTAGACACGAACCGCATCGGCGCTGGAGGTCCAGATGTTGCCATCGCGATCGACGCGGAACCCGTCGAAGAATCCGGCCTCGCATTCGGCGAGCGTACCGCGCGAGCGCAGCGAACGGCCATCCGTGGCGACGTCATAGGCATTGATTGCACGCGGCAGGCCCTGAACATGGCTTGCGCCGGTATCCGACACGTAGAGGATTTTCTCGTCGAGCGAAAAAGCCAGCCCGTTCGGCTGCACCAGATCGGTGATGACCGCAGCCACCTCGCCGGTTGCTTCGTCGAACCGGTAGACATGGGACGCGCCGATCTCCGGCCGGGCAATCATGCCTTCATAGTGGCTGTCGATGCCATAGGCCGGGTCGGTGAACCAGATCGTCCCATCGGATTTGACCACCACATCGTTGGGCGAATTGAACCGCTTGCCGTCGATGGCTTCGACAAGCGGCTGCCAGCGCCCGTCATGCTCGAGCCGGGAGATGCGCCGGCCGCGATGCTCGCAGGCGACGACGCGGCCTTGGCCATCGAGCGTGTGGCCGTTCTGGTTGTTGCAAGGGGTTTCGAAGACACTGACTGAGCCGTCGCTTTCGTCGTAGCGCAGCAGCCGGTCGTTGGGGATATCCGACCACAGCAAATGCTTCGCCGCGGGAACATAGACCGGTCCTTCCGCCCAGCGGCTGCCGGTCCACAGCCGTTCGAGCTTGGCATGCCCGATCGTCAACTTTCGGAAGCGATCGTCCAGAATCTCGTAGTCGCTCATGTCGTGCCCCCGGACCCGGCTCGACTTGTCACTTCGAGGACTGCACTACGGTCTTGGTCCTGGCCCTGTGCGCGGCGCCGCGCTTGCGCTGGGCGTAACCGGCAATGCCGATGGCGACGAGCAGCGTCACGCCGTTGAACAGCGGTTCGACGAAGAACGAGCCGCCGAACTGCTGGATGCCGGAAATGCCGACTGCCAGGATGACGACGCCAGTCATCGTGCCCCAGACATTGACGCGCCCGGGCTTGATCGTGGTCGAGCCGAGAAAGGCGCCGACCAGGGCCGGCAGAAGATATTCCAACCCGACACTGGCCTGGCCGATGCGCAGCTTGGAGGCGAGCAGCACGCCCGTCAGCGCCGTCAGGAAGCCCGACGAGATGAAGGCGCCGATGACAAAGCGGCGCACCGGAATGCCGTTCAGCGCAGCAGCCTTCGGATTGGCGCCGATGGCATAGACGTAGCGGCCGATCGGCAGATATTCGAGGATGATCCACAGCGCGGCGGCAATCGCCAGAACATAGAGACCGGTGATCGGCAGGCCGAACACCATCGTGCCGTTGAGCGCGTAGAAGCCGTCGGGCAACACGCCGACAACCTGCCGCCCGCCAGTGTGCCAGAGCGCCAGAGCGTAGAGGACGGTGCCGGTGCCGAGCGTGGCGATGAAGGAGTCGATGCGGGCGACTTCCACCAGCAGTCCGTTGAGGAAGCCGGTTGCAGCGCCGAGTAGCAGCACGATGATCACCGCCAGCGGCCACGGAACGCCGAACATGGTCTGCAGGCTGATGGCGAGGATGTGCCACAGCACGATGCCGTAGCCGACTGTGAGGTCGATGCGACCGGACGCCATCGGGATCATCGCCGCCAGCGACAACAGCGCGATGATCGCCTTGTCGGAGATGATCGAGCGCAAATTGAGCAGGCTCGGAAAGGTGTTCGGCAGCAGAATCGAGAACAAAAGGATCAGCAGCGCCGTCAGGATCACCAGCCCGTAGACCGGCAGCAGCCGGATGATCTTCTGCCCCAACGGCAAACCCGCCATTTCGCCGCGGGTCGGTTCGAGTGCGCTGGATTCGATCGATTGCATGGCTTTGCTCCGGAAAAGTCAGGCGGCTTCGGAAGCCGATGCCGCGGTGATCACGGCGGAGGTGGTCAGGTCTTTGCCGGTGAGTTCGCGCACGATCTGTCCGCGCGAAAACACCAAGGCGCGGTGGCAGATATGGGCGATCTCCTCGAAATCGGTCGACACCACGACCACAGCGAGGCCGGCTTCAAGCGCGCGGCCGATCAGCCGGTAGATTTCGGCCTTGGCGCCGACATCGACGCCGGCTGTGGGATCCTCGGCGATCAGCAATGTGCGGCCGGTGTGGAGCCAGCGCCCGACGACCACCTTTTGCTGGTTGCCGCCCGATAACGCTTCGATGGGAAGGTTCGGGTCGTTGGGGCGCAGCCCGACCGAGCTGCCGATCAATTGCGCCAGCGCAGCCTCCTTGTGAGGCGCCAGGAACGAGAACAGGCCGCGCTTGCCGGCGCCGGGATTGAGAAAACTGTTTTCGCGGATCGACAAGGAGGCCGCGATGGATTCCTCGGTCCGGTCGCGGGCGATCAGGCCGACGCCGGCCGCCATTGCGGCGATCGGGCTCGACAGATCGGGCGTAGCGCCATTGATGGTCACCGAACCGGAAAAAGCCTGGCAGCCGAACAGCGTGCGGCCGACGAGTTCCTGTCCGGCGCCGCGCAATCCGACCAGACCGAGCAGCTCTCCCTTGCGCACGTCGAACGACACCGGACCGGCGCCGGCGCAGACCAGGTCGCGAACAGCGCACACCGTCTCGCCGGCCTGCGTCTCAGCCTTGCTGAAAACCTGGCTTACCGGACGGCCGACGATCATCTCGACCAGCTCGTCCGGCTTGGTCTCGGCGACCTTCTTCTGGCCAACCAGCCTGCCGTCGCGCAGCACGGCGACGCGGTCGGCGATGCGGAAAATCTCGTCGAGGCGATGCGAGACATAGATCATGCCGACGCCGCGTTGCTTGAGCGGGCGAATGGCGTCGAACAGGCGGTCGACCTCGTCGGCCGGAAGGCTGGCGGTCGGCTCATCGAGCACCAGCACATCAGCCTCGGTGGCCAGAGCGCGGGCGATGGCGACCAGCGATTTTTCGGTGCGCGTCAGATCCTGGACGCGCGTCGTCGGATCGAAATCGCAGCCGACCAGCTTCAGCGCCTCGTGCGCCCGCTTTTCGGTGGAGTGCCAGTCGATGAGACCGGAGCGCAGCGAAAATCCCTGCGCGAGGCCGACATTTTCACCGACCGTCATCCATTCGATCAGGCCGAGATCCTGATGAATGAAGGCGACGGACTGACGCTGGTTCGGCCGCGGCGGGCGGTGGTGATAGGGCTCGCCGCGAAACAGGATTTGGCCGCCATCCGGCCGGTAAATGCCGGCGAGCGTCTTGATCAGTGTCGACTTGCCAGCACCGTTTTCACCAAGCAGCGCCAGGATCTCGCCCTTGTGCAGATCGAGCGACACGTCGGAGAGCGCGCGGGTGCCGCCGAACTCCTTGGTAATCGACTTGAACTCGATCAGTTTTTCCTTGGTCACAATGCGTTCCTCCCAAGATCGCCAAATTATGTTATCGATAACATTTCTAAGCGTCAAGCGACAAAAATTCAGGCCAGCCGATCAGCTGGTCGTGCCGTCGAGCAGGCGCATCATCTCGGCCGAATCCTTTGGTCCCAGCCCGGCGGCGCAAAGCAGGCGGTGGATTTCCACCACCTGCCCGGTCATCGGCATCGGCGTCTTGGTCTTCAGCGCGAAGGCCTGCAGCGAATCCAGATCCTTCAGCATGTTGTCGATGCGGCCGGTGGCTGAAAAATCCCGGGCGGCGAATTTTGCCATGAACTCCTGCATGATACTGGAATCGGCGCGTCCGCCTTTGAGCGCCTCCGGAATTGCCTTCGGATCGACCCCACCGGCTTCGGCGAGCTTCACCGCTTCGGCCACGGCCTGGAAAAGCACCGCGCAGAAAAGCTGGTTGATGAGCTTGGTCGTCTGACCTGCTCCGCTCGGACCCATCAGCGTGTAGTTGGCGCAGAGATGCCGCATCACCGTGCGCGCGTGTTCAAAGTCTGCCGCCTCACCACCCGCCATGACGGTCAGCCGGCCGGCCAGCGCGCCTGGAACACCGCCCGAAAGCGGGCAGTCGAGCCATTTCATGCCGGTCTCGGCCGAGAGCTTCTTCGCCATCTGCGCGGTGTCGACCGGGTCGATCGACGACATGTCGATCAGCAGCTTGTCCGGCGACGCCGCAGCCGCGACACCGCCGTCGCCAAACACCACCGAACGCACGATATCGGCATGGTTGAGGCTGAGAATGACGAAGCTGCTGGCGCGCGTCGCCTCGGCGACCGACGCGGCAGCGGCCGCGCCCTTTGCAGTCAGGGCGGCGATCTTGGCCTTGTCCAGATCGAACACCATCACTGCTTGCCCCGTTTCGATCAGCCGGGTGGCGATCGCCGATCCCATGATGCCGGCGCCGACAACGGCTACTTTTGCTGCTTGCGTCATCTCAACGTGCCTCTTTTCTTGTCCTGGCAGCAGGAGCGACATTGAAGTCGCCAAGCCCCTTCAACGCCGCATCGGCGATCCTGTCGACCGGGGCGTCAATGTCCACGGTAACCACCATCGGTTCTTCGCCCGGATTCTCCAGCGCGGCGAGTTGGCTGTCGAGCAGCGCCGGCGGAAAGAAATGGCCGCGGCGCTCGGCAATCCTGGCTTGCAGCACCGCGCGCGATCCCTCCAGGAATACGAAGACTACCGCCCCGCCCGCTGTTTGGCGAAGGCGGTCACGATAGGATTTCTTCAGTGCCGAGCAGCTCACGACGAGCCCGCCACCCTGCTCATGTGCCTGGCGCAAAGTTGCGCCGACTAGATCGAGCCATGGCCAGCGATCATAGTCGGAAAGCGGCATGCTCGCCGACATCTTTTCGAGATTGCCGCGCGGATGCAGCGTGTCGCCTTCGATGAAGGTGAGGCCGAGCCGCTCCGCAATCTCGACTCCGATTCTGGTCTTGCCGCAGCCGCTGACACCCATCACGACGATGAGTGCGGGCTCAGAGGCAGGTCGTGATACCGCCATCGACATAAAGCGTGTGTCCGTTGACAAAGGATGAGGCCGGTCCGGCCAGGAAGACCGCCGCGCCGATCAGTTCGCCGACATCACCCCAGCGTCCGGCCGGCGTGCGGTTGGTCAGCCAGGTTGAAAATTCGGGATTGTCGACCAGCGCCTGGTTGAGCGGTGTCTTGAAATAGCCGGGTGCGATGCCGTTGACCTGCAGCCCGTGCTTGGCCCAGTCGGCACACATGCCGCGCGTCAGGTTGCGCACCGCGCCTTTGGTCGCCGTGTAGGGGGCGATGTTGGGACGGGCGAGTTCGCTCTGCACCGAGGCGATGTTGATGATCTTGCCGCGCTTGCGCGCAATCATGTGCCGCGCCACCGCTTGTCCGACGAAGAACACGCTGGAGATGTTGGTGCGCAGCAATTCGTCCCATTTGTCGGCGGGAAAATCCTCGAGGGGCGTGCGGAACTGCATGCCTGCATTGTTGATCAGAATGTCGATGGCGCCGACCGTCGCCTCGACCTCGGCGACACCCTCGGCCACCGCCGCATGATCGGTGACATCGAAGACGGCGCTGCGCGCCTTGTAGCCTTTCGCTACAAGGGTTTCAGCTGCCGCCTCGATTTTGGTGGCGCTGCGGCCATTGAGCACGATCTCCGCGCCATGCTGCGCCAAACCCTCCGCCAGCGCCAGGCCGATCCCCTGCCCCGAGCCGGTGATCAGCGCCCGCATGCCGGTCAAATCGAACAATGAACTGGTCAAATGCTCCTCCAAAGGAATGTTCCTGTAGCGGCTACGATTTCCACCCGCGCCACCGCCAGACCCTATTGACATGAATGTTATCGATAACATAGTCAATGGGAAAAATGAACTTGCTGAGGAGGCGACGCCTTGACCGACATATTGATGACAGGCCCCTATCCGGATTGGGATATGGCAGACCTTGAGGCTAGATATCGCATCCACAAGCTGTGGCAGGCCGAGGACAAGGACGCGCTGATCGCCCGTCATTCCGGCGCCATCCGGGCCATCGCGACACGCGGCGAGCTGGGCGCCAGCGCCGCCCTGATGGCGAAGCTGCCGAAGCTCGAAATCGTCTCCTGCTACGGCGTCGGCACCGATGCCATCGACCTTGGCTACGCCAGGGTGAACGGCATCCTTGTCACCAACACACCGGATGTCTTGACCGAGGATGTGGCCGATATCGGCATCGGGCTGTTGCTCGCCGTCGCGCGAAAAATCCCGCAGGCCGACGCCTATGTGCGCGATGGAAGCTGGCGCAAGGGCAATATGGGGCTGGTTACGCGTGTCTGTGGAAAAAGGCTGGGCATTGTCGGCATGGGCCGCGTCGGTGCGGCGGTGGCGCGGCGCGCCGCTGCCTTCGACTGCGCGATTTCCTATTTCGACAGCCGCAAGCGCGACGATCTTCCTTACACATTTGTCGGCGATCTGCTCGAACTGGCGCGCAACAGCGAATTTCTGGTCGTGACGCTCGCCGGCGGCGAAAGCACGAAGCACATCATCAATGCGGATGTTCTGGCTGCACTCGGACCTGACGGCATCGTCATAAACATTTCGCGCGGCAGCACGGTCGATGAGACCGCGCTGCTCGCCGCGCTGGAGTCCGGAGCGATCAAAGGCGCCGGGCTCGACGTGTTCTGGAACGAGCCGACGATCGACGAGCGCTTTCTGAAGCTTTCCAACGTCGTGTTGCAACCACACCACGCCAGCGGCACGGTGGAGACCCGCAAGGCCATGGGTCGGCTTGTCCGCGACAACCTCGCCGCCCATTTCGGCGGGCAATCCTTGCTGACACCGGTCGCTTGAGAAAGGAACGCGTTCATGAAGTCGATTGTCATCCATGCGGCAAAAGACCTGAGGATCGAAGAGACCGATCCGGGTGTTCTTGGCGATGGGCAGGTCGAGATATCAGTCGAAGCCGGCGGCATCTGCGGCTCGGACCTGCATTATTACAACCATGGCGGCTTCGGCGCGATCCGCCTTCGTGAGCCCATGATCCTTGGCCACGAGGTCGCCGGCACGGTGCAGGCGATCGGCGGCGGGGTTTCCGCCCTCGCCATCGGCGATCGCGTGGCGATCTCGCCCAGCCGGCCCTGCAATGCCTGCCGCTACTGCCTGCAAGGCATGCAGAACCAGTGCTTGAACATGCGCTTCTACGGCAGCGCCATGCCTATGCCGCATATACAAGGGGCGTTCCGCCAGAGCCTGATCGCAGAGGCGTGGCAATGTCACAAAATCGCCGACCATGTCTCCATCAACGAAGCCGCTTTTGCGGAGCCCTTCGCGGTTACGCTACATGCGATGAACCGCGCCGGCTCGCTGCTCGGCAAACGCATCCTGGTCACCGGCTGCGGGCCGATCGGCGCGCTTTGCATCCTGGCCGCGCGAGCCCACGGCGCGCGCGAAATCGTCGCCACCGATGTCATGGACGGCGTGCTGACAAAGGCTGAGGAGATCGGCGCCGACCGTACGATCAATGTCGCGACCAATGGCGAAAAGCTAGCCGCCTATAATGTCGACAAGGGTAGTTTCGATGTGATGTTCGAGGCCTCCGGCAACGAGCGCGCCGTGCGTGCTGGGCTCGATGTGCTCAAGCCGCGCGGCGTGCTCATGCAGCTCGGTCTCGGCGGCGATCTGTCGATCCCGCAGAACCTCATCGTCGCCAAGGAGATCGAGATGCGCGGTACTTTCCGTTTCCACGAGGAGTTCGCACTCGCCGTCGATCTGATCAACCAGCGCCGGGTGGATGTCAGACCGCTGCTGACCGGCATCTATCCCCTCGACGAGGCGGTTGCGGCCTTCGAGATCGCCGGTGACCGCAACAAATCCATGAAGGTCCAGATCGCGTTCTGAAGTTCCTTCGGTTGCGTCGGGGGCACATGCCTTAGACCACGTCGGCGCCGATCGCCGTGAGCGCGGCGCGTGCAACGTCGAAATCCTGCTCACCGGTTCCCGAACCGACACCGATGCCGCCCGCCAGGCGGCCACCGAAGCGGATCGGCAGGCCGCCAGGCAAATTGGTCACGGCGCCCTGTGAGGCTATCCCGGCGGAGAGTGCCGCTTCGAACGCCATGTCGCCGGTGGCTGCGTTGATCGACGCCGCGGTGCGCGCCTTTGCCAGTGCCGTGCGCAGGCTCAAGAAACGTGCGCCGTCCATGCGCAGGCTGGCGAGGGTCTCGCCGCTCGCATCGACGACCATAAGACATTGCGGCACGCCCATCTCGACGGCGCGCGTAGCTCCGGCAGCGACGGCTTTCAAGGCGCCGTCATGTGTGAGACTGATGGTTTCTCGAAACATCGCCATCGGAACTGCCCTTCGTCGTGTTGGAATTTTCCGCAGGGGCTCACGTGCTTTCGCGTTCGACAACGCGATAGCCGGTCAGGATGATTTCCTGTTCATGCTTCTTCTCGTCGCCGCGGATAATCTGGATAAGCCTGCGCGCAGCCTGTCGGCCTATGCCATAGCAGTCCACATTCACGGTGGTTATGCCGGGATGGCAGAAGGCGGCAACCTCATAGTCGCCAAAGCCAGCAATGGCGATATCTTGCGGAACCTTCATGCCTCGGCGCTTGCACTCCATCAGTGCCCCGAAGGCCGAAAGATCCGAAACGCAGAGCACGGCCTCGGTGTCCGGCCAGCGTTCCAGCATGCTGACAACCGCCTGGCCGCCCTGTTCTATGGAGATCGGCGGCACGCCGAAGGAAACAAGGCGCCCGGCAGGCAGGCCTAGTTCCTCAATGGCTCTGACAAAACCTTCGCGCCGCTGGCTGCCACGCGTGTCGCGCGAGGTCGTGCCGCCGATGTAGCCGAATTTTCGGTAGCCCTTCCTGGCCAAGGTCTTCACGAGAAGCCCCATCGCCTCTTCGTTCGAGAACCCCACCACCTGGTCGATGGGCTTTGACGGCAACTCCCAAGTTTCGACTACCGGGATGCCCGCGTTTTTAAGTAGCCGACGGACGCGCTCGGTATGCGCACCACCAGTCAGAATGATGCCTTCCGGTCGCCGGCGGAGCATCGCTTCAATCAGCTTTTCCTCTTTCTCGACCGTATAGTCGGTGTAGCCGAGCAAAAGCTGGAGCCCCGTGCTCTCCAACTCATCCGTAATACCGCGCGCTGTATCGGCGAAGTTGGAATTGTTAATCGATGGGACCATCGCAGCGACAAACCCAGTCTTGCGTGAAGACAGGCTGCCGGCCGACTGGTCGAGCACGTAGCCGAGATCGTTCACGGCCGCCATGATTTTCTCACGAGTGATTCTGGAAACCCTGCCGCCATCCTTCAAGGCACGAGAGACCGTCATCGCTGACACACCGGCACGGTTGGCAACATCGACCATCGTCGGCGCCTGCATGTCGGCAGGTCTTGATGAGGCTGCCTTGGCCATCAGCACCCTCCCCCCCACAATAGTGTGCGTGTGAAAGATTTTAGCGCAGCATTGGGTTGGTGGTCAGCTTCCTTCATTCATCACCCTTGATCGGTTGTAAGCTATGTTATCGATATCATCACCAGCTGACAACAATCTATTCGCTTGCCTCCGACAACCACCAGCTGGTCGGTAACCACGGGCGGCGAGGTCGAATAGACCGAGCCGGGCGTGACGTTGGCTAAGCCGGCAGGACCGACCAGCGCATAGGCAGTAGTTCCGCACTGCCATTTTATGCGACTTTTTGAGCACAGATCATGAACACGATGCGATGCTCAGGCAGGGCACCGTGCCGGAATCGAGCGCGAACGAGACAGGAGGCCGAAACGAGCTCCGAGGGAGGGCGTTGTCCTCAAGGCCGCATAGTGCGATCACCACCATGCGCAAGGCACGGATCGCGCTTGCCCACCGGCTGGTCATCATCATGCAGAATTGGATGACGGCTCCGATTGTGGGCGTTGATGCCGAAGGATTGGTCCGCGACGGCCGAGAGCACTCGGCAATGAGGCCCTTTCACGGCGACAGACAATCCAGCTATTCCCTCGCTCCCCCGCAGCGCCTGTTCTATGAAGGCGGGGCTGAGGGCCCGCGGCAGGCGGATACCGCGGGGAGTCGAAGCTGGTTCTCCAACATGACCCGCTGGCCGACCAGCTTCTTGCGCGCGATGATCAATGCGCAAACGGCATGCGCAGCAGCGACTTCACGTGCATGGGCTTGATGAAGCCAGTGAGGGCCAGTAATAGGCGACAATAGTCATTAGGCTAGAGTACGGTCGCCTTGGGAGGCTGTTCGAATTCAATCCGGCGCTTTTCGGCATCCTTTTTTCGTTTGGTGGTGTCGATACGATATTGGTCAATTCCATCAAGATCGCCTTTCATATCGTTTGGTGTTGGAACTGGAATGGCCTTGGCGGACGCCATGTCATGTCCAGAACGCTCCGAAACTCGCTTCATGGCCCAATAAATTCGCTTGTGGTCTTCGTCCTCGACCACCACACCCTTCAGGCTCTGTGTCTTGACATCGCTATTAAATCGCTCGACGACTTTACCGAGCAGGATTTCCTCAACGAGCCTCTCCCAGGTTTCCCGAAGATCGCTGTAGAAATCCTTCGCTGACCTTCGCCAAGAATCGGTGGTGAAATCAGTGGCGCCGTCGAAGCTCTTCAGGCGCGTCTTGAGAGTGTCGATGCGCTTCGTGACAGACTGTGCGATCCACGGCTCGTCAGTTTCGCTAATCAAGCCAAAACCGGCTGATTCGGACTTGTTGATGTAGTTTCGAACAAGAGGAATCGGCGGATTGGCCTGCGCAGCTGCGTCAACCACCTCATTGAAGAACAGAAGATTATGGGTGAAAATGATGATCTGACGTCCTCTGGCCGCTTCTTTCACGAGCCTTGCCGCGACCCGCCTGATCCGAACATGGTCGAGCGATGACACGGGGTCGTCGATGATCATGCCTTGACGCGATGTGTCTCCTCCGACCTCGGCTAAGAAGCAGGCCAGGGCAAGCGCGCGCTGCTCTCCTTCGCTTAAGACCTTGCTGTTTGGGATCGCTTTTGCCGCGTTGAGCCCGACCTCGAAATAGCTCTGCCCATCTTGACTACGATCATTAACTGCGAACGGGATGTGCGTTAACGCCAGAGTCTCAATCTCGGCGACGACGCGCTTTTCGAGATCCTGCATGACGAGGCTTCGTCGAAGCGACGTCATTTGCCGTGACACCGAGCCTGTTTCGACAGCGTCGCAGCATGAGAGAAGCTTGCGCCGCTCTTCGAGATTCGCCAAGCGCGCGAGAACGATGGTGAGATCGTCGCCCAGTTTTTTCCGATCCTTGAGTGTATCGCGACGAGATCGATCGGTAGCGCGGTTCCCGTCGTCGGCCGCTGCCTTGTCGTCCGTCAGCGCTTCGGCCTCTAGCGCCTCCGCCTCCGTTCGGAGTTTCGATGCAACTGGCGCTGCAAGTTGCGGGAACGCAGCGTACTCGGACAGCGCAGCCGCAGCGACAATTGCATCACGCCTTTTACCTGCCGCGACATAATATGCCGAGATCAGCGCCACCATCGCCTTGCGTACGGCGGACAGATCGCCAAACTCTCCGAGAGCCGCCTCAACCGCCTCCCCGGTCGCAATGGTGAGTCCTTTGATTTGGCGCAGGGCCTCTTCATGGGCAATAGATGCGACTTGCGCCGCCTTATTTGCGGCGCCCGTTACGAAGTCATTGAAGGATTGGATCCGCCCCGCGGCGTCCGCCGTCATCGGCTCCTGGCAGAGCATGCAACGATCGCCTTCCTGATCTGGCAAGTGCTGATGGTCGATGCCAGTGACGCTCGCTAAATAGGCTCGTGCATGGTCGAACATTAACCGCCAGGGAGAAAGCCCAACGCCGGTCAACGGCATAGTCGCGAACGCTCCTGAAGCGGCAAGTTGTGCAGCCTGCGCTGTAGAATCGGCTGTTGCATAGAGATTGCGATAAATCTCGAGGGCCGCCGCTGAGAGAGCCGCGTCGATCTGTTCAGATGCCGTCAGCAGTTTTTCCAAGGCCGCCTTGGCACGCCGACGCTTTGTCGCCATCGTTGAAGGGTCGCTTGCCAGAGCCTGTTCGAGGCCAGCGAGATCAGCCATGTCCTGCTCTGAGAGGGCAGCGAGATTTTTGATTTCGGCTGCGGAAGGCATCACGTCCTTTGACTTGATTTCGAGACGAGCCAGCAGCTTTACGACCGCGCCGGCAGCTGTGTACCCACTCGGCAATGGTGTCTTTAGGTTCTTTTCGATCGCTTTGATTTCTTCCCGGAAGTCGGCTTCGAGCTCGCTGCGGTGACGTCCATGGCTTTCGAGAAGCGCGATGGCTGCGGGCAGAAAACCGATACGGTTTTGCTTATCGACGTAGAGGCGAGCATTCGCAGAGTCGAAAACGGAGATCCGTGCAATTGACGCGGGGGGCAGCGTTCCGTCCTTCCAGGTTATGGGGGTCGGTTCCGTAGCACCCTCTTCGAGAAACCGGACAAGCACTTCGGCTGGCGGTTTGGTGCCGATCTCGAACACGTTGCCAAGAAGATCATCCGCCGTCAGACTACGGCAAAGCTTCTTTGCGATCCGGCAATAGCCGCTCTTTCCGCTTCCATTGTCGCCGTAGATAATGGTGACGCCATCGGTGGCGAAGCGCAGTTGCTGCTCTTCGGCGAGGCGGTTCAAATGCTTGACGGGGCCGAGTGAGCAAAGCACCGCGCGCGGCTCGTTTGAACTGTTGGCCCTCAAATGCTCCGCCGAGAGCGGAAAGCATTCGGGCAGATCAGCGGTAAATCCACCGACGTGGCGGACCCGAGCTGTTACACCGGCCTTATCCTCCTGCTCGAGGTTGAAGCCCGGCCGCGCGGCGTGTCTTCTTAAGGCATCCCTAATCCAGTCGGGCTGCTTATCCGCCCATTCCAAAAGTCCAACCTCGGCCATTCCTGCCCCCCGAATCTTACCATCATTATACTTATTGATCTGTCCAGATTCTATGAATTCGCTTGTCTGGACAAATTTTCCTCGCGATCTCACATAGAGTGCTGGAGATGTACCAAATAAATGACCTCCCCCGCCCCGCTAGGTCAGCAAACAAATGCTTCAGCGATCAAACGTCTCCACAACAACATCAGCAATCAAAGGCATTGGACCGCGCGCACGAATTTAGGTAGCCGGCAACGCGTACGAGGAGATAGAGCTGGAAGTGCGTGCCTTTCTATAGTCTATGGGCGGAATCGACCGCCTCACCGATAGGCCGATCGAGGTTCGCCGTCACTGTCGGGCTGGGCCCGAGTCCGCGATAGGCGCCACGACAGCGCTCGCGATAGGCGCGCAGCGCTTGGTCCATTGCGCCCGGACCGCCACACATTTGCGGATGAGGTTCTGCCCGTCTTGGGTTTCAGCAGCGTGCGCCGGCGCTTCGATTTCCGCGACTTTTGGATCCCCTCCAATCGTGGCGACCGATTATAGCCTCTCTCCATTTCGACCGTTATCTGGGTGACCTGCCACTGAATTTTCATCCGGCTGCAGTTAGAGCCTCGGCGGGTTTTACGCCGTATGGCGCGGGTTGAGCAACGGGTGATCGGTGGAGCTGGTCGGGGTTGCGCAGCCGATCGTCCGTTGCGGTGAGATTGGCGGCATAGGCCGCAGGCGTGATGTATCCGAGCGCCGAATGTGGGCGCGATCGGTTGTAGTCGTCTGCCCATTCGGCGATGGTTGTTCGGGCATGGTCGAGGCCGAGGAACAGGGTTTCGTTCAGCAACTCGTCCCGCATCCGCCCGTTGAAGCTTTCGCAGAAGCCGTTCTGCATCGGCTTGCCCGGCGCGATGAAGTGCCATTCCACCTGATGATCCTTCGACCAGGCGAGGATCGCGTTCGAGGTGAACTCGGTGCCGTGGTCAGAGACGATCATGCCCGGCTTGCCGCGCCGGGCGATCAGTTCCGTCAGTTCACGCGCCACCCGGCGGCCGGAGATCGAGGTGTCCGGGATCGCAGCCAAACATTCGCGCGTCACGTCGTCGACGATGTTGAGGACGCGGAAGCGCCGGCCGCAGCCGAACTGGTCATGGACGAAATCCAGCGACCAGCGCGCGTTCGGCTTCGCCTGAACCAGGATCGGTGCCCGCGTTCCTACCGCTCGGCGCCTGGAGCGTCGCTTGCGCACGGCCAGTCCTTCTTCGCGGTATAGCCGGTAGATGCGGTTGATACCCGATGCCTCGCCTTCGCGCCTGAGCAGAATGAACAGCCGCCGATAGCCGAAGCGCCGGCGCTCGTTGGCCAGGTCGCGTAGCCGGCCGCGCAGTGCCGCCTCAGGTGGGCGACAAGAACGATAGCGGATCATCTTGCGATCAGCGCCCACAAAGGAACAGGCCCGCCGCTCCGACAGGCCCATCGTGGCCTGCAGATGCGCGACGGCTTCGCGCTTGGCGGCGGGCCCTACCATTTTTTTGAAAGAAGCTCGCGCAGTGCCGACGCTTCCAGCATCTGGTCGGCGAGCAGCTTCTTCAGCTTCGCGTTCTCGTCTTCCAAGGCTTTCAGCCGTTTGGCATCGGAGACGTCCATCCCGCCATACTTCGCCTTCCAGTTATACAGCGTCGCCTCGGAGATCCCATGCTTGCGCGCCAGGTCGCCCGCCTTCGCCCCCGCTTCGTGCTCACGCAGAACCGCGATGATCTGCTCTTCCGTAAACCGCTTTCTCTTCATTAGTCCGTCCTTCAATCGAGGCCGGACTCTAATCTCAGATGGAGGAAATTACCCGTGGCAGGTCAGGGGCGGTAACACTTCTAGAAATCTATGCTGCTGGACATAAGCGGCGCCATACCAAGAATTTACTTTCAAATTCTGGCGGCAAAGTTCTATCGTACATGAAAATAGGGGATGGGGTATGGAAACGAGTTCGGAGACTGGCGATGCTGCCGGTATATCAGCCGCGCCCGTAATAGAAGTCGTGGCGGACATCGCCGCCAGCTTTACATATGCGTCCTTCCAAAATGCAATTCCGGTGATCCGGTCTATCGCGCTCAACAACCCGACCCAGCAGGGTTTCGAAAAATGCACTCTCGAGCTGACATCGAACCCCCCTTTTTTGCGCGCCAAAAGCTGGACAATTGATCGGATCGTTGCTGGCGACCGGCTTCCCTTAAGCGATCGAAAAATCGATCTCGACGCCGGCTATCTGGCCGGTCTCAACGAGGCTGAGCGCGGGGAGATAACGTTGCGCCTAACCTCAGGAGGCGCAGTGCTGGCCGAGCAGCGCGTTGCGGTGCGCCTGCTTGCCCGCGACGAATGGGGAGGCGTCGTCGATATGGCGCAATTGCTCGCCGCATTCGTCATGCCGAACGACCCGGCGATCGCAGGACTGCTGCGTTCCGCAGCGGAGCGGCTCGCAGCGCATGGTCATCCTTCCAGCCTCGATGGCTATCAAAGCGGCAATCCGCAACGCGCATTCATGCTGGCGGCCGCAATTTATTCGGCCATTGCTGGCCTATCGCTGCATTATGCAGAGCCACCTGCGAGCTTTGAAAGCCGCGGCCAAAAAATTCGACGTCCCTCAATTATTACGGCAGAAAAGCTGGCAACCTGTCTCGATACCAGTCTGTTATTCGCGTCCGCCCTGGAGGCGACGGGCTTGCATCCCGTCGTTTTGATGTTTCAGGGACACGCGGCCGTCGGCGTCTGGATGACACAAAGGACGCTCGCCAACGCCATTGAACCCGATGCCATGGAGGTCCGCAAGGCGCTGGCATCGCGCGAACTCATCGTGTTTGAGACGACAGGCGTGACGCATCGGCCGGCGATGACGCTGGAGGCTGCCCAACACGCAATCGAACAGCGGCTCGACGAAACGCAGGTAGCCACCTTTGTCGCAGCCATCGATATACGCCGCTCGCGCAGCGGCGGCATCACACCGCTTGCTTCGCACGAACCGATGCGCCGCAGCGTGGATACAGAGGTGGCAACCGAAATCGCGTTGCCGTTGCCAGCCGCACCGGCCGTGGTAGCCCTGCCGGTCGAGATCGTCGAGGTAAAGCCGACGACAGCGGCCGGACGGATAGACCGCTGGCAGAAAAAGCTCCTCGATTTGACACTGCGGAACCGCCTGCTCAATTTTCCGGACTCCAAGAAGACAATTCCGTTTCTTTGTACTGACGTCGGCTACCTCGAGGACCGTCTGATGGCAGGCGCTTCGATCCGGCTGATTTCGCTCCCCGAACAGAATCCACTGGGCGAGCGGGATGCTGTCCTCTATCGCGAGGTGCACGGACGTGACCTCCAGCGTGGCTTTGCCGCGGAAGCGCTTCTGCGCGACGAGCTCCCGTCGACGCTCGATGGGCGTCAATTGGAATCCCGGCTGATCGATCTTTACCGGCAAGTGCGCAACGATTTTGCCGAGGGCGGCGCGAATACGCTCTTCCTGGCGGTCGGCTTCCTGCGCTGGAAGAAGAAGGCCGAGGACGAGCGCAGCTATCGCGCACCATTGCTGCTCGTACCGGTCAAAATCGAGCGCCGCAGCGCAACATCGCATTTTACCTTGCGCTTCCATGAAGATGAACCGCGATTCAACGCAACCTTGTTGCAGTTTCTCGAACGCGACTTCGAGCTCAAACTGCCACAGTTTTCCGGTGAGCTGCCCGAGGACGAAAGCGGCGTTGATGTGCCGCGGCTGCTCGGTCTTATGCGCCAGGCAGTGCGCGACGTCCCCGGCATGGAGGTGGTGGACGAGACGGCGCTGTCGACCTTTTCCTTCGCCAAGTTTCTCATGTGGAAGGATCTGGTCGAGCGTACCGATGCGCTGCGCGAAAACCGCGTCGTACGCCACCTGATCGATACGCCGGAGATAGCGTTCGAGGGCAATGGTTCATCATTCCGGGACGAGCGCGAACTCGATCGGCACTATGCCCCGTCCGATATCGTTTCGCTGCTGCCGGCCGACTCTTCACAGACCGCGGCAAGCCTTGCCGCCGCTGAGGGTCGCGACTTTGTCATCATCGGTCCTCCCGGTACTGGCAAGAGCCAGACCATCGCCAACATGATTGCCAACTGTCTTTCAGTTGGCAAAACCGTGCTGTTCGTGGCCGAGAAGACGGCGGCGCTCGATGTGGTGTATCGCCGCCTTCGCGAACATGGCCTGGGCGCGCATTGTCTCGAACTCCATTCCAGCAAGGCGGACCGACGCAACTTTCTCAACCAGCTCAGGATCAGCTGGGAAAGCGGCGTGCGCGTGGGCGCAGCGGAGTGGATTGCGATCAACGAGCGGCTTCGCGTCCGTCGCGACGAACTGAATGCCTATGTCGAAGCGCTGCATCGGCGCCATATCAATGGTCTCACGCCCTATCTGGCGCTTGGCATCGCTCTCAAGAACAAGCAACAGCACGCTCCGGGATTGTCGTGGCCATCGCGCGATGGCCATGACGAGGCAAGCCGGCTGACGCTGGAGCATATTGCCGCCGAAACAGGTCTCGCGTTTCAGTCAGTGGAGATGCGACCGGTCTTGCGTCTCATAGATGTCACCGAGTGGACGTCAGGCTGGCAGGACAATTTGCTCGAAGGGGCAAAGACCCTCAAGAGTGCGTCCGAGGTTCTAGCGACCGCACTTGACGCCTTCCTGGTGAGTATCGGACTGCGCGCAAAAGGCGATGCGTCAAAAGCGGAGCTCGAAGCGCTGCGAAAACTAGCAGGGGCACTCCAGGACAGTGCCGGCTATGACGTCAGCATTGTCTTTGATCGAGATTTCGCCCAGTTGCGGGGAGCCCTTGCCACTCTCAATGATGCAATTGGAGACTATCGCAAGTCTCGCAAGGACCTGTCGGCACGCTATGACGAGGCTGCTGTTGCGCGCATACGGGTAGAGGACATAGACCAGCAATGGCAACAGGCCGCTTCTGCGTTCTGGCCAAACAGTCAGTTGGGCAAACGCAAAGTCCAGAAGCTGCTTCAAGGCTATGTGACAGAGGGCGTGGCCGATCCTCAGCACGACTTGCCGCTGTTGTGCGTGATGCAGGACCGCCGCGCCACTGTCGAAGCCAACATCCTATCTGGCAAGCCGATCGGATTTGCCGCACTTGATACCGACACCCACCGTATCGATCAGATACTCTCGATCGCCGAAAGGCTTCGACAGACGCTACGCCTGCCCGGCCTCGGCACGGAGGATCTCAGAGCGCTCCTCCAAGCAACGGCCCCGAGCCTGCGAAGCGGTGCAGCAGATAGCACGATGCGCAATGGGGCAGCCCGCTTCCTTGCGGCTTCTGCGGCATTCGAGGCTGCGAGGACCCAATTTGCGATCGTTGCTGGAAAAACGCCTGCGTGGGCAGGACATGATAACCCGCTGACCGAATTGACGACCGCGATGGGAGATTTGCTCAATGGCCGCCATCTTCTGCGGGACTGGACTTCGTGGTGCGGCATACGTCGCAGAGCTGTCAGTCAGAATCTGGGAGCGTTGGTCGACGATATCGAGGCGGGTCTAGTGCGACCAACCGAAGCTCAATCCGCGTTCCGCCTGGCCTATGTACGCTGGTGGCTGCCGGCCACGCTGGACGCCGATCCGGTGCTGCGAGATTTCCGTCGCTTCCAGCACGAGCACGCCATCGAAGATTTCCGGGAAATCGACGATCTTGTCCGCGCTCAAGCAAGCCTTCGCGTCATCAGTGCCATCGCTCATGGTTTGCCGGCTGTGCAAAGCGTCCCGCGCAATTCCGAGTTGGGCCTGTTGCGCCATCAGATGGAATTGCAGCGGCCCAGCAGGTCGATCCGCGAGATGATCGGCGCTATGCCATCGAGCTTTGCCAAGCTCGCCCCCTGCATGCTGATGTCGCCGCTTTCAATCGCTCAATACCTACCTCCCGACCAAGCGCTTTTCGACGTGGTCATTTTCGACGAAGCATCGCAGATCACCACCTGGGACGCTGTCGGTGCTATCGCGCGAGCCCATCAAACCATTATCGTAGGCGATCCCAAGCAGTTGCCGCCCACCAATTTCTTTGGCCGCAACGAGGAGGACGAGGAAGTCGTCGAGCACGAAAAGGATCTTGAGAGCATTCTCGACGAAGCCAAAGCGGCCGGCATCCCGGTACGTGACCTGCGCTGGCATTATCGTAGCCGCAATGAGTCGCTGATCGCCTTTTCCAACCATCACTACTATCAGAACCGGCTCATCACATTCCCTTCGCCAACGGTGGAAGATCGGGCAGTTCAGCTGCGAAAAATCACGACCGGCATCTATGACCGTGGCAAAAGCCGCACCAATCGAATCGAAGCCCAAGCGGTAACCGACGAGGCGGTCAGCAGGATGCGGCGTTGGCTGGCCATACCGGAAAAGGACCGACCCACGCTCGGAGTCATCACTTTCAACGCGCAACAGCAATCGCTCATCCTCGACCTTTTCGACAAGGCGCGCCAGACAGAGCCGGAGCTTGAATGGTTCTTTGCCGACGAGCGTATTGAGCCCGCCATCGTCAAGAATCTGGAAAATGTCCAGGGCGACGAGCGTGACATAATCCTGTTTTCGATCACCTTTTCGCAAGATAATGCCGGCAAGCGCAGCATGGATTTCGGCGCGCTGAATCGGGACGGCGGCGAACGCCGGCTGAATGTCGCGGTGACGCGTGCGCGGCAGGAACTGATCGTATTTTCAGGTTTTGCCGCCGACCAGATCGACCCCAACCGAACCAAAGCGATCGGCGTACAGCATCTCAAAGCCTTCCTCGATTTTGCCGAACGCGGCGCTGTGGCATTGCCAGCGCAGGAACGCGGATCGGTCGGAGCCCTGGAATCCCCTTTCGAGGAGGCCGTCGCTGCCGAGCTTGAGAAGCGCGGATGGACCATCGTTCCTCAAGTCGGCATTTCTGGCTTTCGAGTGGATATAGGGATCCGGCATCCCGATCTCGCCGGCGCCTATCTGGCTGGGGTCGAATGCGACGGCGCGACCTATCACAGTTCTGCCACAGCGCGAGATCGAGACAAGGTCCGCGAGCAGGTCCTGCGCGGCCTCGGTTGGAACATTGTCCGGGTATGGTCAACCGATTGGTGGTTTGATCTCGAAGGTTGCACCGAGAGGCTTCATGCCAGCCTGGCCGCGCTGCTCGAGGAAAGCCGTCGCAAACAGGCTGAACAACAGGAAAGTGAAGCCGCGATCCATTGGGACATGGGACATAAGGTCGACCCCATGGACCCATTGCCAGCCGAAGACCTAGCATCGGCCGGCGAACCGGAACATCCGTCGATAAAATCAGAGCCAGAACTTGTCGCCGCTCCCCTCGCGACGGGAGAGCGCCCATCGGCATCTGCAGGAGTTTTGCCTGCGGCCGCGCATTCGACGCATGATTCCGTACCGACGGGCGGCCGTTATCGCCTGACTGATCTAACCGGATTTTCCACCAGCCCGGATCAGTTTTATGACTTCGTCTACCGAGGCACGCTGCGGTCCATGGTCGACGCGGTGATCGAGCAGGAAGGACCTCTGCGAGAAGACGTCCTTGCGCAGCGCATCGCACGGGCGCATGGCTGGCTCAGAACGGGCAACAAGATTCGGGAGCGGATCGACCTGCATCTGCGCGAGTTCGATAGAACTGAAGAATCCAGCGGCAGCTTCCTATGGAAGAGAGGGACGGTGGTCGACCTGCTTGATTATCGCATGCCGTTCGATGCCGATGCCCGCCGGTCCATTGCCGACATTCCAATCGCCGAGCTGGCCGCTGTCGTCGTTGCGAACGAGGACATTCTGGAACAGTCCGACCCCGCTCTCGACCTTGCACGTCTGCTCGGTGTCGAGCGACTTGCGGCGATTTCACGCTCCCGGCTGGATGAAGCCATCGATCGCGCTCAGCGCAACCTGGCATCGACATAGTCTCGGAGACTCCATGTTTCGATTCATCCACAGCTCCGATCTTCATATCGGCAAGCGGTTCGGCAACATGCCGGAGGATCTGCGCGGGCGGCTCCGTGAAGCGCGCCATGGCGCGATCAGCCGGCTGGCAGAACAGGCACGGGTCCATGGTGCATCCACAATATTTCTGGCCGGCGATACGTTCGACACCGAAACGCCTACACCAGCGATGTTGCGGCAGGCCCTTGCCGAGATGAGCCAGAGCGCGCCCTTGCGCTGGATATTGCTCCCTGGCAACCACGATTCACTGTTAGCTGATCAATTGTGGAGCGCTGCGGGTAGCGTTGTGCCGGACAATGTCATACTGGCGACCCGCCCTGAAACCCTGACCATTGGCGCGGACGTGGCGCTGTTGCCAGCACCTTGCACCACCCGCAGACCCGGTCGCGACCTTACCGAGTGGATGAACAGCGCCGCGACGCCGCAAGGCGCCATCCGGCTCGGCCTTGCTCATGGCGCTATTCAGAACTTTTCCGAAGATTCAGCAGCGTCCGATGTCATTGCACCAGATCGCGCGACCAAGGCCGGCCTCGATTATCTGGCACTTGGCGACTGGCACGGGTCCGTCACCATCAATGAGCGCAGCCGCTACAGCGGTGCGCCCGAACCTGACCGTTTCAAGCATGAAACACCCGGTCAGGCCCTTGTCGTTTCCATTGCCGGGCCCGGCGCCCTGCCCGAGATCGTGGCCGTCGAAACAGCCAGCTTTTCCTGGAAAACCGCTCCACTGCATTTGCTGTCTGGCGATGACAGCGCGGCGGCATTTGAAGCGTTGCTACCACCGGCAGACTTGCGGCGTCAGACCTTGCTGCGAATTGTCGCGTCTGGCCGGGTACGGGTAAGCAGACGAACCGCCCTCGAAGCGGCGGTCGCGGCAGCCGCGCCCGACTACGCCTATCTGGAGCTGCAAGGGGACGGGCTCGCGACCGACTGCGAAAGCGGCGATTTGGATCGGATCGATCGCTCCGGTGCCCTTCGCGAGGCAGCGCAGGCACTGTTGGATGAAAGCGCCGACGAAAGGCGGTCGACTGTCGAACGCGACATATCGCGAGAAGCACTGGTTCGGCTGTTCAGCTATTGCGAGGCGATGGGATCATGAAACTTACAGCCCTTCGGCTCCACAACGTCAAACGGTTCGCTGGGCAAGGCGTCGCCATCGAGAACATAGGCGACGGCGTCAACGTGCTTTGCGCAGTCAATGAATTCGGCAAATCAACCTTCTTCGAAGCACTCCATGCACTCTTTTTCCAGTCCCACACCGGGACGCCCGAAGGCGTAAGACTGCTGCGGCCTTATAGTGGGGGCAATCCGGTGGTGGAGGCCGACATCACCACTTCAGAAGGACGATATCGGCTTACCAAGCAGTTTTATGGAGGCAAGCTGGCCAACGTTGTCGACCTCGATCGGGGGCGACTGTTGGCTCAAGCGGACGAGGCCGAAGCGTTTATCGGCAAACTAATCCACGGCGGAACCGCAGGACCGGCAGGATTGCTCTGGGTTCGCCAAGGGGTCACCGGCCTCGAAAAGCGCAGCAAAAGCGAGGAGGATGGCGAAAAACGCGTGCGCGAAAGCCTACTATCCTCGGTTCAGGGGGAAGTTGAGGCCCTGACCGGCGGGCGACGCATGGCCGAAATCACCGCCGCATGCGAAGAAGAACTCTATAGCCTGGTTACGTCAACGCTGCGTCCCAAGAGCGGCGGTCTCTATGCGGCGGCGCTCGATGAGCGTGACAAACTGCTGAAAGAAGAACTGCGCCTCAGCGCCGAAGTTGCCGGTCTGCGCGATGCTCTCGACAAGCGGCGTATGGCGTTGGCGCGTCTGTCTGAGCTTGAAAACCCCGAAGAAGGCGCTATCCGGCGGGAGGGTATCTCGGCCGCCGAAGCCTCAGTCGAGGCCGCCAAATCGCACAGCGAAGCCTTGAAGGCTGCTGAAGCGGAAGCTGCTCTGGCCGCAATTCACCACGACGCGGCGAAGCAGGCCCTCGATAGTTTTCGGACCGCGCTCAAAAGAGCCACGGATCTGCGCGAGCAGTCGACGATTGCGCAGCTTCGCCGCAGTGAGGTTCTCGATCGGCGCGCTTTTGCCATTGCCGAAAACGAACAAGCGATGGGCGAAGTTCAGGCAGCCGAACAGGAAGAGCTCGAAGCACGCGAATTGCTCGCGCGGCTGGATGCGACCCTTTTGGCGCGCGATGCGGCCGAACAACTGGCCAGCCTACACAACCGGTTAAAACAAGCCGAAGTCGCCAGAACCCAGATCGAAGACGGAGAGGCAGCGCTAGCTATGCTGACGGTGCCGGAACAGGCTGTCGAGCAACTCCAAGCGCTCGAAATCGACCTTGCCGGCCTTCGTGCAACGCAACTGGGAACCCTGCCGACGCTACGCATGGAATACCGGGACGGCGCCGCCGATTTGGTGACCATCAATGCCAAGCCCTTGGCCCATGCAGAAGATCAAAGCTTTGCTGGCACCGTGCGCATAGATATTACCGGCATCGGAGCTTTGACCCTGCGCTCAAATCGGCCCCAGCAAGCCAACCGGACAATCGAAGAAGCCGAAGCGAAGCACCACAGCCTGCTTGCGGCCCTTGGTGTCGACAGCCTCATGACGGCACGCCAGCGCTTGGTTGAAGCGCGCGACAGGGCCGCCGAACTGGGCTTGGCGCGTCAGCGGCTCGGCGATCTCGCGCCCAAGGGACTACAGCAATTGCACGAAGAGCTTGCCCGACTGAGTGCCCTCGCGGCCGGGGACCTCGAACTTAAGGTCGATTCGCAACAGATCCGACAACATCATGCAGCAGCTCAGCAGCGTGTGACGACAACACGCAACAACGTGCGCGAGGCCCTGCCCCTGCGCAGCCATGCTGACGAGGCTGTCATGGCCGCGGAGACTGCTTACGTGACCATCCAGGCGGAACTGACCAGCCTCGACGTCATATTGGGACCTGAAGCAGCACGCGAGGAAAAGGAGCGCTTGCTGCTTACCGAGGCCAACGCACGACAAACTCTGCGCGAAGCGGCCGAAATGCGCGCCGCGCCCCTGCGCGACGGGGCTCACGATCTCACCAGCGCCGAGGCCGTTCTGCGCCGTGCCCGCTCGGTTCAGGATGCCGCCACTCAGGAGGCAGGTCAGTTGCGTGTGACTCTTGCCGATCTCAATGGCCATATTCGCACTCGGTCCGACGACGCGGTGGAAGAAGCTTGGCGCGAGGCCAGGGAAAAATTGGAAGTCGCTGAAGAGCGAGTGGGACGCTTCGAAATCGAAAAGGCCGTTCTCGACCGGCTGCGCACAACGCTGGGCGCTGCACGCTCGGCGGCACGCGATCTATATCTTAAGCCGGTCATGTCCGAGCTGCGGCCGCTACTCAGACTGTTATTCGACGACATCTCCATAGTGTTCGATGAGAATACACTGTTGCCGCAGACCGTTCGTCGCAATGGTCAGGACGAGGATGTCGAGAGGTTGAGTGGCGGCATGCGAGAACAGCTTTCGGTTCTGACCCGGCTGGCCTTCGCCCGTCTGCTCGCCCGCGACGGGCGCCCCACACCGGTCATCCTGGATGACGCGTTGGTCTATTCCGATGACGATCGCATTGAGCGCATGTTCGACGCTTTGCATCGTCAATCACGCGATCAGCAGATTCTCGTATTCTCCTGCCGCCAACGCGCGTTCGCAAAACTCGGCGGAAACATTTTGCAGATGAGCGACTGGCAACCGAGTCAGTCCTAAGTGGAGATCAGATGACCCTGTCCGAAATTTGTATATATCTTTCGGACAGGCTGCTTGTTGATCGTCCGAAAAACCTCTACAATTTTCGGACATGAGCAGCGACTCACCCGATCTGAAGACAGCCATGCTTGACCGCATCCGTGCCGACGCGCCGCGCAAGGTGTGGACGCCGAGTGATTTCGTGGATCTCGCATCGCGGGACGCCGTCGATAAGGCGTTACAGCGGTTGACGAAGGCGCAAACCCTCAGGCGAATCGATCGAGGGCTCTACGATCAGCCTGGCTTCAACAAGCTCACCCAAAAAACCAACCCGCCCGATCCGCGCTCGGTCATCGACGCCGTTGGTCGACGCGACCAAACCCGGATGCTTGTCGATGGCATGACCGCAGCAAACGATCTGGGCCTGACCGACGCGGTCCCCGCAAAAATCGTGGTGCACACAGACGCCCGCCGTCGTGCGATCAAGCTCGGCAACGTCACGATCACCTTCCGTCCGACCGCGGCCAGCAAGCTGTTCTGGGCCGGGCGACCGGCGATGCGCGTCGTCCAGGCGCTTCACTGGCTCCGCGATCTCCTGGTCCGTGAAGGAGAGAGTGATCACGTCAAGCGCAAGCTCGCCAAACTCTTCGAGGATCCCGTTGCGGGCCCGCCGCTGAAAGCTGACATCACTGCGGGTATGACGGCGCTGCCAACCTGGATGTGGGTGTTTCTCAAGCCGCTTGTCGAAAACGACGCTGGCGTTGGTCGTTGGCATGTCGGTGATGATGATCATGCTGGTGCCGATGCTGATCATGATCGTCAGCGACAACGAACGAGGGACGGCGACGACGATCACGCAGCCATCGGCCGACGGAAGCCGAAACCGCACTCTGCCGACAAGACACGAACCGCCAAGCGCGGCGCAACCCGGACCGCGAAGACATGAATGCGGCTTTCGACGAGGTCCTCGCGGCAGGGTCGGACACGATGTTAAGCGCCTTCGATACGACGGCGCTGCGCCTCGGCACGGCATCCCAGAATGGGGTCAGAACAAGAGCAGTGCGAAATCGTACGCTAAGGTCGAACGGATCACGAACTCATGCGGCTCGCCGTAACCCAGCCGGGAGTCTCAGCGACCGGAAGCCTTCCGGCAGATGCTGTTCGCTGTCCCAGGTGTAGATGCCGGTCAGATTGATGTGTTCCCAACTCAGCGGCGAGATGTGCCTGAGCAGATGATCAGGGATTTCGCGACGCACGCTGCGTAAGTGGGTGACGGCCCGTTCGATATAGATCGTGTTCCAGTGTACGATCGCGCTGACGACGAGGTTAAGGCCGGAGGCACGGAACGCCTGGCTTTCGAACGATCGGTCACGGATCTCGCCACGTTCGTGGAAGAAGACAGCGCGTTTGAGCTTGTGCGCAGCCTCGCCCTTATTGAGGCCGGCTTGGCAGCGACGGCGCAATGCCGGACTCGAGTACCACTCGATCATGAACAAGGATCGCTCGATGCGACCCAGTTCGCGCAATGCTCTGGCAAGCTGGCTTTCCTTCGGGGATGCTGACAGCTTCTTCAGAATTGTGGACGGCACGACGGACCGCGTGGTGATCGACGCCGCCAGATGGAGCAGATCGTCCCAATGGTCGAGGATCAGGGTGGCATTGATCGGTGCTCCGATGTGGTTCGACAGCGCCGGATATGCATCGCTCTTCTCGAATGTGTGGAACTTCCGATCCTTGAGGTTGCGCAGTCGCGGTGAGAACCGCTTTCCGATCAGGGTAAACAGCCCGAAGACGTGATCGCTTGCACCGCCTGTATCGGTAAAGTGTTCCTGGATGTCGAGAACCGTGTCCTGATCGAACAGTCCATCGAGCACATAGGCCGCCTCGCTTTCGGTTGGGCTGATCGGCAAGATGCTGAAGTAGCCATACTGGTCGGACAAATGGCTGTAAAACTTCGAACCCGGCTCGCTGCCGTAGTGCAGATTGACGTCGCCGCGCTTTGCGGCTCGGTCGCTCGCGCGGAAGAATTGGCCATCGGACGATGAGGTTGTTCCGTTGCCCCACAGTCGAGAATGCGGATGTCGGGTGTGTGCATCGGTGATACATGCTTGCGCCGCGCGATAGGTCTCCGACCGAGCGTGGAACGTGCGCATCCAGCCGATCTGGTGAGCGCTGATGCCTTTGGATGCGCTCGCCATTCGCTTCGGACCGAGGTTGGTTGCGTCCGCCAGCACGCCGGCCAGCATGGCCGAGACGTTTCTCGGAATGTCACCCGTGCGGACATGCGTGAAGTGATCGGCAAAGCCGGTCCAATCGTGCACCTCCCTCAAGAGGTCCGGCACCTCAACCATTGGGTACATATCGCTGATCTCAGCATTCAGCTCGTCTGCGGCGGCAGGGACTTCGCCGGTGGTCGGCGTGACGATTAAGCTACCAGCTTCAAGGCGGACACCTTCGAGCTTTCCGGACCGTGCTCTGTGCGCCAGACGCTTCAGGTTGAAGTCGAGCATCTGACGCGCTTCGGCAAGCCAAGCCGCGCCATCACCTTGGACGCCCAATCCGAGCCGATCCTCTTCCTTCATCGCGGCGAATGTCGACCGCGGCATCAGGTGCTCGTCGATTGGCCGGAAGGATCGGCTGCCGTCGACCCAAATGTCGGCTGATCGAAGCCTGTCCCGCAAGACGGCGAGCGTGGCAATCTCGTAGAGACGGCGATCAGGCTGTCCCTGTTCGAGGATAAGCCGACGATCAGCTTGGCTGAGGTGGGTTAGGGGGACGCGATCCGGGAGTGTCCGACGCTTCTCGGCATAGATCCGTTTCAGCAGCGAAATTGCCGCAAGGAGCGGATCGTGTCGCCGTGCCGACTGGAACGTGAACGCCTGCAGGAATGCACCGGCATATTTGCTTATGGTTGCATACTGTTCGGCAGCCAAGGTCAGGGGCGACGCCTCGTTGTCCTCGACCATCGATTCAAGTTCTGGCTTCATCCGGAGCAGCCGATGCCAGCCGACTTTCTGGTCGAGAACCTCCAACGCATTCCGACCGTATTCGTTCGCGGACTGCAGGGCAGTGATCGTGTCGAGGAACATGCGCAGTGCCTTGGCGGTATCCCGTCTGCAGTCCATGTGCCGCTGCTTCCTGCGGTTGTTGGCTTGCGAGAACAGCCTACCCATCAGCTTGATGAACATCGTCACAGCGTCGTCGGTGAGTTTCTGGCTGAGCTTGATGACCTGCGCCACGATTAGGGCGTGTCGACGACTGGAATTGAAGTCATTGGCCAACCACGCCGGCGTGGCGTTCCCTTCGCGGATCATCTGGTCCCACCGACCCGAGGAAATCCGCATCTGCAATCTCGGATCGATCTCCAGCGTGCGCAGGAAGGCAACTCTTTCTGTCAGCCCGACCAGGTTCGACGCGCCAGGCGCTTCTGGCGCCGACCGCAGCCAATGAAAGCGGGTCTGGCTGATCGACGGGTCAACCTCTAACAGCCTATCCACTGATTGAAGCGTATCAAACGGGATGTCTTCAATCAGAATTCTCTCCGCTCGTCGGCGGGTTATCGCACGGCCGGCAAGGCCGATCCGTTCGATCGTGTCGATTGCCGGCAGAAGAGACCCACGTTGGCGAAACGTGGCGACAATGGAACTTGCGATCGCAGCACCGTCGTCAGACATCGTCGCCGTCTGAATTGCAGCCAATAGCGCGGCCCGCCGATCTTGCGCCGTCGCGCTTCTCGTATCCAGATACAGCATGAGGCGCGACGTGTGATCGCGACGGGTTTCTTCACGGCGTGCATAGAGTGCAAATGCTTCTGGGTCGGCGCCGATTTGGTCGGCAACATATCTGAGCATGGCGCGAGGCGGGGTCTCTTCCGCTCCCAGTACCCGGCCAGGATGACGCATCAGACATAGCTGAACGGCAAAGCCGAGCCGATTATGCTCACGCCTCCGCAGCTCAATCTCCAGGCGATCCGCCGGTGACAACGAATAGTGTCGGATCAGGCTGTCCTCATCGACTGGTACGTCGAAAAGCTTCCGTCGATCCTGCTCTTTGAGAAGCTTCCGCTTTGCCATCTTTCATCCCTATGCGCGACCATCTGGCGGAAGCGTTGTCGAGTCGGGCAAATGAGGAAATCAAAACTGACGCGTCGCGATGACAATCCACAGGGATCGGACGCCGCTGATCCATACGCCGTTCATGGGCCGTTCGACCTTAGCGTACGATTTCGAACTGCTCTTGTTCTGACCCCAAATAGAGCGATCAGACATGGCAGGGCTCAATGTTCCCTGCTGAGGGGTGCGAGAAATACGCACTCGGGGTGGGCGAGTTCCTTCAACCCACTCTCCGCATCGCCAGGGGTATAGCGCACCACCTACAGGCACGAAGGTTGAAAATCGGAACACGGGAACTTGAACCGTCTGCCCGGCAGGAACCGGGCTAGCCGCGACGACCGGAGACGGGCGCGTTCAAGGGCGGAGCCTCCGTAGTAGTTTGAGCCCGGGAAAGCCGGGCACATGGCGAAGGGGGGCAGGAAGACGATCGGTTGGCATGACGGAGGAGTGATCTGTGGACACGGATCATCAGGCTGATGAAGCTTGGGTACTCGGCGTTCAGCGCAAACTGTATCAGTGGAGTAAGGCGAATCCCCACGATCAGTGGCGGGACATGTGGGGCTGGCTGACAGACTCGCGCATGCTTCGTCACGCCTGGCGTCGTGTGTCCACCAACAAAGGCGGGCGCACAGCCGGGGTCGACGGGATGACCGTAGGACGCATCCGGAAGAGAGGAGAGCTACGCTTCCTTGCCGGGATTCAGGACGAGTTGCGCTCCGGCGCATATCGGCCGAGTCCGGCGAGGCGCAAGCTCATCCCCAAAGCCGGTAAACCGGGGCAATTCCGGCCCTTGGGCATTCCCACGGTCAAGGACCGCGTTGTACAAAGCGCGGTCAAAATACTTCTGGAGCCAATCTTCGAGGCGCAATTCTGGCATGTTTCCTATGGGTTCAGGCCCGGACGGAGCACGCACGGCGCCTTGGAGCATATCCGCCGGGCTGCTCAGTCGCATAAACGCGGCGGGGATACCCGGAGGCACGGGATGCCATATCCTTGGGTTATCGAGGGAGACATCAAGGGCTGCTTTGACAACATCAACCATCACTATCTGATGGACCGGTTACGCAAACGCGTCGCCGACCGGCGGGTGGTACGGTTGATCGGGCAGTTTCTGAAAGCCGGCGTGCTGACGGAGGAGCAGTTCTTCCGCACGGAAGCCGGAACCCCGCAGGGTGGGATCATATCACCGCTGCTCGCCAACATTGCGCTCAGCGCGATTGAGGAGAGATATAAACGGTGGGTGCATCCTGATCCGACGGGGAGGTCTTCACGACAATCGATACTCTCGGCGGCATCGGGTAGACGTCTGTGGGATCGCAAAGCAGGGCACTGCGTGTGTTTCCCCGTACGCTATGCGGACGACTTTGTGGTGCTGGTCTCCGGTACGCAGGAAGAGGCTATTGCGGAGAAATCCGCGCTGGCAAAATACCTGCAGGAGACGACAGGCCTCGAGCTGTCACCGGAAAAGACGAAGATCACAGCAATGACGGACGGGTTCGCGTTCCTCGGATTCCGCTTCGTCATGGAATGGGACGGGCGCTACGGATATTGTGCACGAATACAAATCCCGAAGGTCAAGTCCCTCGATCTCCGTCACAAAGTCAAGGAGTGCACCGGGCGCGACAGCGCGAGAGGCACCCTTGGCGCAAAGCTTCAGGAGCTTAATCCCATCCTGCGCGGATGGGCGAATTACTTCCGTTTCTGCTACGGAGCCAGCAACGTGTTTACCAGCCTCGACTGGTACACCGGGGATCGGCTCTGGCGCTGGCAGCGGAAAGTGCGCCCGAACGCCAACGCAGGTGAGATCGCTAAAGGCCGACAACGCAGCAGTCGCCGTCCCACGGTGAGACTGTGGCGTGATGGGTCCGTCGAGCAGTATATGCTTGCATGGACTCCCGTCTGCCGGTTTCGTCTGGCGTGGATGGGAACGCCAAACTTCGCCATGTCTTCTGGCGAGCCGGATGCATAACGAAAGGTGCACGTCCGGTTCTGCGAGGGGTGGTGAGAAACGGGCCGCTGAAAGGCGGCACCGCGCTCGCCACCTACTCTACACGTCACGGTGTTTCGGGACGACATTGGCGAACCGGCGACCATCGAGGAGCTTGACGCTCTGAGCGGTAAGAAACGCAAGGCGCGCCTCGATGCGATCAAGGACGCCTGCCAAGCCTACATCAACGGCCCGCTGCGCGCTGAGTTGACTCTGATCCTGCAAGAAAGGCTCAAGGCCGCCGGCCTCGATACCGGGGCGGGACGGGTGGACGCCGACGATGCCGATGGGCAGACGCTGCTGATCTGGTATCCAGCGGCGACGCCGCGATCGGATTATGTGCGAGCGGCGATCAAGATCGAGTCTGGCGCGAAATCCGCGCTCGACCCCAATAGCGAAGTGCCGATCAAACCCTATGTCGATGATGATCTGCCGGCGCTCGACCTGACCGTGCCGGCCGTGCGAACGGTCGACCCTGAGCGCACCTTCTGGGATAAGATCGTCATCCTCCATGGGTTGCGACGCTGGTTCGACAAGCGAGGAGAGCTGCGTGGGGGCGGCCAGCGCGTGTCTCGACACTACTATGATCTGCACCAACTCGCCGCGACGCCGGTGGGCGACGCCGCCATCGCTAACAGCGCGCTCGGCGCGGACTGCGTCGCGCATGCCCGGATGTTCTTCGATCGACCGGACTTCGATCTCGCGAGCGCCGTGCCTGGCTCGTTCGCGCTTGCACCGCATGACGCCATGATCGAACAGTTGCGCATCGATTACAGAGCCATGAAGGGGATGATCTTCGGCGATCCTCCGGGATTTGAGGCGGTGCTCGACAGCATCCGCTCGCTCGAGACGCGTCTGAACAAGAGGCGCGATATGGAAAGCGAGGCGGCGCGATGAACCAGTTTGAGGGAGCTGCCGGTGCAGGGCAAGGGGCAGACGCGCTGCGCACGCGCCAAGCGACAGCAACACCGCTGCGAAAGCGACGCCTCAGCGGCGAACTCTACAAGCGCGACCAGAGGGTAGAAGCGCTCATCGCCGAACTGGCGGCCCTGTCGCGTGGCGAGTTGATCGCCAGGGCTGCAATAAGGAAGCGCTCCGACCCAGCCTACGTCCCCAGCGAATGTCTCGTCTATTTCATCCGCGCGAGCCGCCAAGACAACAACGAGATGTGGTTTGAGCGGCTCTATCGGATCCTGACTGAAAGGGTAATGCGTAGTTTGTCTAGGGCGGAAAGCCCTGATGGCAAGACGGAATCTTTGACGCGCGGGGTCGTGCGCGACAAGGTGTTCGGCCGCTTCGTCGAGCTGCTGTCGGCGGATCGCGCCGCCTATGTCGACAAGGTCGACTACTTCGAGGTGCGTTTCGACGGCGCGCTGGCTAGCCTGCGGCGCGATGCCCAGGAACAGGCCTGGCGCGACGAGAACCGTTCCCGACCACTCGAATACGACGAAGAAAGCGGTGAGCTGTCACCGGAAGTCGAGGCGGCTGCCGGGGTTCACGACCCGTTCGCCTTGTCGGATTTGGACGATCCGGCTTACCGGTTGCGCCTAGATGCGGCGATTGCGGCTCTACCCATAGAACAAAGCAGGATCATTCATATGCTGAGACAGGGCTTCCCCATCGACTCAAAGGAGCCGGACGTCATGACCATCGCCAAGGCCCTGGGCCGCTCGGAAAAGACCGTCCGAACCTATCGCGACAAAGCCTTCGCCGCCCTGCGGGCCGCCATGGCCGATGGAGAAGAGCGGTGAGCCCCGCAGGAGAACGTCCAACCCGCGAGTCTGTGCTCGACGCGTTCGCGGTCGAGAGCGAGCCTGGCCGGTCAACCTTGGAGCGCTATTTGCGGCTTTACCCGGAATATGCCCAAGAGCTCGTTGACCTGTCGCGCGAGCTTAGCCGCGAAGTCTACGACGATGACGCGCCGCTGACCGCTGCCGATCAGGCCCTCCTCGACGCTGCCTGGTCGCAGCACGCGGCGGCCATGCCGGCGCCGATGACGGACCCCTTCGCGGCGCTTACGGTCGCCGATTGGCGTGCCGTCGCCCTGCGTCTTGACGTGCCCCGGCAGGTCGTGACCGCGCTGCGCGAGCGACGGATCTCCTTCATCAGTATCCCTCGACGGTTTCTCGGCAGGCTTGCCCAGGAGGTGAGCAGTTCGGTCACACAGTTGGAATTGTCCTGGGGCCCCGCGCAGCTGGCCGCCGGGCGCAGCTACAAGGCCGACGGCAAGCCCGCGATCGGCGGGCAGGTCACTTTCGAGCAGGTGCTGATCGACGCAGGCGTCCCGGCAGAGAAGCGCGCCCGGTTGTTGGCAGAGGCGGATTGAAATGGACAGCGTGGAGCTCGCCAGGCAAGTCGCCGCCGAGCTTCATGCTCGCCTGGTTGCTTCCGGCGCCGATCCCTGGTCGCCCTATGACTTTGCTGTCGCCGAGGCCAGGCGACGGGGGATTGATGTCGAACCGACGGCCGCTGGGGCAGCCGTCCTCAATGGCGGCCGTGCGACCTTCGTCACCGACGACGATCTGATCCTTCACGAGAATGTCGGCTCGCGGTTCGAGCAAGCCTTCCTGGTCGCCCACGAGATTGGTCATGCCGAACTCGGCGACGATCCTGAGGGCGAGCCAGTACCGGCGATTGATCCCAGCCGCGCCGCAGAGCCGTCGCCGGTTGGAATGGATCGGGTTGTCGACTATGGCCGCAGGCAACGCCGTGAGGTCCAGATGGACCTGTTTGCACGCGAGCTGCTGCTACCGCGCCCCCTGGTCCGCACACTTCATATTGACGAAGGGCTCTCCGCGTCCGCCATTGCCGCGAAGCTCGGCGCGCCATTCGAGATGGTCGCGCAACAGCTGTTCGACGCCTTGCTGCTGCCGCCAGTGCCACCTGTGACGGCGGCGACGCATATCGAGCGGCCGCTGAATTCGCTGCAAGCCTCGGCGGCGGCTCATCGCGGCGAGGCGTATCTGCTTGAGGCGGGTCCTGGCACTGGCAAGACGCAGACGTTGATCGCTCGCGTCGAAGGCCTTCTGGAGGAGGATGTCGATCCGCGGCGCCTCTTGCTTCTGACCTTCTCCAACAAGGCGGCGGGAGAGATGGCGGAGCGGATCGCCCGCAAGCGACCCGAGGCTGCCGCCGCGATGTGGATAGGCACGTTCCACGCATTCGGTCTCGATATCATCCGTCGTTTCCATGCAGAACTCGGCCTGCCGAAAGATCCGCGGATGATGGATCGGACCGAGGCGGCCGAGCTCCTCGAGGACGAGTTCCCGCGCCTGAGGCTTACTCATTACCGCAATCTCTACGATCCGACCCAGATCATCGCCGACATGTTGGCCGCCGTTTCCCGGGCAAAAGATGAGGTGGTCGACGCCGAAGCCTACGCCGCACTCGCCGGCGCAATGCTTGCGAAAGCCGGGGACTCCGATACGCGCGACGTCGCTGAACGCGCCGGCGAGGTAGCCCGCGTCTACGCTGCCTATGAACAGCTCAAGCGCAACGCACATTGCATCGACTTCGGCGACCTTGTCGCATTGCCGGTGCAACTGCTCGAGAAGGACGTCGCCATCTGTGCAACGCTACAAGCGCAATATGACCATGTCCTGGTGGATGAGTATCAGGACGTGAACCGCAGCAGCGTGCGGTTGCTGCATGCGTTGCGCCCAGATGGCCGCAATCTCTGGATGGTCGGTGACGCCAAGCAGTCGATCTACCGGTTTCGCGGCGCCTCTTCCTTCAACATGGCACGGTTCGGCAAAGAGGACTTCGCTAACGGCAAGCGCGGCCGATTGAAGCGCAACTATCGTTCGGTGCCAGAAATTGTCGAAAGCTTCTCCAGCTTCGCTACCACCATGTGCGCCGGAGATGCGGACAGCGGCCTTGAAGCGCATCGCGACGGCAAAGGTCAAAAGCCCGAACTGCGGACTGTGCAGCGGGCCGATCAGCAGCAAGTTGCTCTTGCAGACGCGATCGAGCAGCTTCGCGGTGAGGGCTTTGCCTACCGTGACCAGGCGGTCCTATGCACCGGCAATGAGAAGCTGTCGACGATCGGGCAGGATCTAGAACGGCTTGGTGTTCCCGTCTTGTTTCTGGGCAGCCTGTTCGAGCGGGCCGAGGTCAAGGATCTCCTGGCCTTGCTGTCCATTCTCGTCGATCGGCGCGCCATGGGCTTGCTGCGTATCGCGTGCTGGCCCGACTTCACAACTTCCTTCTCTGACGTGGCGGCGATCTTTGAGCACCTGCGGGCAGCCGACCACGCGCCGGGCGCCTGGCTCCAGCAGGTGGATGCGATCCCCGGCGTAAGCGACGCCGGCCGTCAGGCACTCTCCAGGCTTGCGATTGCGCTCGACGGCTTCGACCAGACAGCCTCGCCCTGGACCGTGCTCGCGATGCTATTGCTTGATCGTACCCGCATGGTCGCGCGCCTTGGCGCATCCGCAGAGCTCGCCGACCGTACGCGCGGCATCGCGATCTGGCAGTTCCTCAACTTCATGCGCGTCCAGCCGGCCGGCCGCGGCCTGCCGATCACGCGTGTGCTCGACCGGGTGCGCAGGCTTGTCCGTCTCGGCGACGATCGCGACCTGCGTCAGCTTCCGGCAGCCGCCCAGCATCTCGACGCCGTGCGGCTGATGACCATCCACGGTGCCAAGGGCCTGGAGTTCGGCGGTGTCCATATTCCGGGGCTCAACAGCGACACCATCCCGCGCACACCGCCGGCGCCGCCCTGTCCGGCGCCCGACGGCATGATCGCGGGGGCCGCAGGCAACGCGCTGGAGGCGTTCCGCGCGGGCCAGACCGAGGAGCAGGAGTGCCTGTTCTATGTGGCGCAATCGCGCGCCCGCGATCGCCTGATCCTTTATGCACCGACCGAGAAGAGCAACGGCTACAATCGTGCGCTGTCGCCCTTCCTCGACCGTCTCGGAGCCACCCTGACGCGCGGCTCGGTCGTGCCGGCGCGACCGCTTCCTATGGCGGCGGAAGCGCAGGGCATCGATTTGATCGTCGAGGGACGGCTGCAGTTCGGAGCTCCGCAAATCGCTCTGTATGAATCCTGCCCGCGCCGCTTTTTCTACACCCATGTCCTGCACGTCGGTGGGCGCCGAACCACTACGGCCTTTATGCACTTGCACGAGGCGGTTCGCTCGGTAGTCAAGGCGGTTATCGCTTCGGACCTGCCTGTGACCGAGCAGGAACTCACTGATCGAACCGATGCAGCGCTTGCCGGTGAGGGACTGGGGCAGCATGGCCACCGCGCTGAATTCCGCGATCTCGCATTGGCGATGCTGCGTTTCTTTCTGTCGGGCCGCGCAGGAGCGATCGCTGAGGCGCCTGTGGCGGTCAGTATCAACCTCGGCGGCGAAGAGATCCTCGTCGAGCCGGACGAGGTGCTGATGCGGCCTGACGGTATCCGCGCCGTGCGCCGCGTCCGCACGGGTCACATGCGATCGGCCGAGAGCAAGGATGTCGGCGCCGCGGCGCTGATCCTAGCGATCAATCAGGCCTATCCCGGCGCTGTTGCCGAGCTCGTCCATCTCTCCGACGGCGAGGCATCCGAGCTTTCCCTTTCAGATCGCGAGTTGAAGGGACGCACGGACAAGCTTTCAAAGTTTCTTGGCGACATCCGCGCTGGACGGTTCCCGGCCGAAATCTCATCGCGCACCTGTCCGAACTGCCCGGCTTTCTTCATCTGCGGACCGACACCCGACGGACCCTTGCAAAAAAAGTTCGCCTGACCTTACCGGTCGGCGAAACTCAATCCGATTAGTCGCTTAGAGCCGTGGCCCGCCCCGGCCCCAACCTAAGGACCAATCGCAATGAACACTGAAGAACTTCTCGACTACGACGACGTCGGTGACGCCCTGCGCGAAGGTCGGTCTCTGCGTCCGGCGCGGGGATATCGCTTCCTCCTCGCCCAGGGCGATCTCAACTTCCTGTCCCGTCAGGTGAGCGATCCCGTGCCGCTTGGCCGTCAGCTGCTCGAGGCCGGCGCCCTGGACCCTCAGGACGGCTACAGCCTCTTCGCTATCCTGCCCTCGGGCGACTTCGAGGATGTGCGGCTGAACGAACCCTTCGATCTGCGCGAGCACGGCGCCGAGCGGTTCGTCGCCTTCCTGACGGATCGCGACTTCAAGCTGACCTTGAACGACGACGAGCTGCGCTGGGGCAAGCCCGTTATCAGCGGCGCGGTGCTCTATAGCCTGGCCAAACCTGGCGAGGGCGAAGGCGTTTTCCTCGAAGTTCCCGGCGGCGAAGATCGCCAGATCGAACATGGGGAGCTGATCGATCTGGCCGAACCCGGCATCGAGCGCTTCATCACCGCGCCGAAGCGACCGCCAACGTTCGAGATCATCGTCAATTCGCGGCCGCGCACGGTGAACGACGACACGGTCACGTTCGAGCAGATCGTCCATCTCGCCTTTCCGGGCCAGCACGAGCCCAACGTCGTGTTCTCGATGACCTACCGCCACGCGGCATCAACGCCGCACGCCGGTGAGCTCGGGGCTGGCGGCTCTGTCGATGTCAAGAAAAAGGGGACCGTGTTCAATGTCACACGCACTGTTCAGTCTTAACCCAGACCTCAAGCGGCTGAGGGACGAAGGCTACTTCATCCAGCAGCGCGGTGGATATCTCGTCATGCGCGAGGTGCCCTATGTCGATGCACAGCGGCAGCTGCGCATTGGCACCCTGATCTCCAGCCTCACACTGGCCGGGGACCGGACGCGCAAGCCCGACACCCATGTTGCCCACTGGGATGGCGACTTCCCGTGTCACGCCGACGGGTCGCCCATCCAGGCCATCGCGCACCAAACCGGCGCCTTCGATCTCGGACATGGCCTGAAGGCGACGCATGCCTTCTCAAGCAAACCGGCCGAGGGCTACGCCGACTATCACCACAAAATGACCAGCTACGCCAACATCATCGCCGGTCCGGCCGCGGTGCTGAACCCCGGCATGACGGCTCGCACCATCCGTGAGCCTGAAGCAGAGGAAGACAGCGTCTTCAACTATGTCGAGACCGCCTCCGACCGTGTCGGGATCGGCGCCTTGGCCGAGCGGCTGGCCAGCGACCGGGTTGCCATCATTGGCGTCGGCGGCACTGGCGGCTACATCCTGGATTTCGTCGCCAAGACGCCGGTTCGCGAGATCCGCCTCTTCGACAGCGACGAGTTCTTGACCCACAACGCGTTTCGGGCACCGGGCGCTCCGAGCCTGGACGAACTGCGACAAGCGCCAAAGAAAGTCGAATATCTGAAGGATATCTATAGCCGGATGCATCGCAATATCGTGGCGCATGACGTGGCGCTCGGGCCGGATAACCTGCACCTTCTCGACGGCGTTACCTTCGCGTTCCTGTCGCTCGATGCCAGCGATGCGAAGCGGCTGATCGTCGAGAAGCTCGAGGCGACCGGCGCTGCGTTCATCGATGTCGGCATGGGCCTTGAGCTCGACGAAGGATCACTGGGCGGCATCCTGCGGGTGACCGCCAGCACGCCTCAGAAGCGGGATCATGTGCCTCAGCGCATTTCATTCGCCGGTGGGGGCGAGGAAGACATCTATGCGTCCAACATTCAGGTTGCGGATCTCAATGCCCTCAATGCTGTCCTTGCCGTGGTGAAGTGGAAGAAAATCCGCGGCTTCTACCGAGACCTCGAGCGCGAGCATCACTGCACTTACACCACCGACGGCAACATGCTGATCAATGGGGACCTCACGTGATACGCCACAAGCGACTCGAGCATCGTTTCGTCGACCACATTCCCGAGCGCCTTGGGACAGGCGTGCTGTACGTGTCGATGGAATATGCGACATCGGCCCACAGCTGCTGCTGCGGTTGCGGCGAGGAAGTTGTCACGCCGTTCACGCCGACGGACTGGAAGATGACCTTCGACGGTGAGACCATTTCGCTTTACCCGTCGATCGGCAACTGGACGTTGCCGTGCCGGTCACACTATGTGATCGACCGCGGCAAGGTGGTCGAAGCCGGCCCGTGGAGCGACGAGCAAGTGGACGCCGAGCGTCGCCGTGATCGCGCCGCCAAAGCTCGTTTCTACGGGCAGTCGCCCATGGCCGAACCTCCCGCTCAACCCGTTCCGCCCAAGGTGGCACCAGGCTTCTGGCAGCGCCTTTGGAACCGGATATCCAGGCGATTCTAACGATAAACTTGTGGATTACATTCCATCAGAAGCATCTCGCCCGGAATTCTAATGTTTGCCTGCTATAGATAGCTTTCATTGAACGGGTTTGACAGACTTCTCACAAAATAGCCCGTCAGAAAATATCGCAACGCAACAGTCACGTGCGCGGCGGCGCCGGCCCAGGGCCGGCGCCCGAATGAGAACTGACCTCGAAAGGAGGAGGCGACCCCCAATGGCCATCTCGGGCCGATCCACCCTCGTCGTTCACGGCCGCCTCGCCATGCGGGAAGGCCGCCTGGCGGCGGCGCGCGACCGCCGACATGGCCTGCAGGTCATGTCGTTCGAGCAGACGGCGGTGCGGCTCGCCGGAGGTTTCGTCCGGCCGATTGATGATGAAAGCCTGAGCGCCGCGATCCAGGCCGTCTTGCCGGCAACGCCAATGGGCGAACTGGAGAGCATCAAATCGCTGCCCGGCATGATCGACGCAGCTGCGGGCACCCTGCACAAGGCGTGGCGCGCGGGCATGGACCTAGCTGCGCGAGCGGTCGATCATCCGCGCCTGGAGGCCATCGCACGCCTGGAAGCTGCGGTCCTCGACCAGCTTCCCGCCGGCATGATGCGCCCGGTCGACATCGTCGCCGCGGCGACCGGGCGTGTCGGCCATGCGCCGGCTATCATCGGTCCGATGGAAATCATCGGCCTGACCGAACTCTCGCCCTGCTGGAGGCCGTTGCTCCGAGCCCTCACCGCGCAGATCCCGGTGCAGTGGACGGCCGGCCCCAGGAGCGTTCCCGCGTGGCTGGAAGGCACCGGCGTTGCCGTCTCGCTCGCGGCGGCGCAAACGCCGGAGATCAGTGCTGTGAGCGCGGCGACGGCTTATCACGAGGCCATCGAAGCGATGCGCTGGGCGCGGCGCCTGCTCGCCTCTGGCGTGTCGCCATCCGAGATCGCCATCGCGACCACGTCTCCCGCCGACTATGACGATCATTTCCTGGCCCTGCGCGCCGACGCCAATATCGACTTGCATTTCGTCCACGGCGTCCGAACCGTGACCACCCGCGAGGGGCAGGCGGCTGCGGCTCTGGCCGACATTGTCGTTCGCGGATTGTCGCAGTCGCGCCTACGGCGCCTCGCGGCACTGTGCCGGGACACGGGCCCTTTCGAGGTGCTGCCCGAAGGCTGGCTGCGCGTCCTGCCGGCAGATGCCCCGCTCTCGACGACCGGCTCCTGGAACCGCTTGCTGGCCCGGCTGACGCCCGAAGACTGGCCCGGCGGCACGGACCATGCCGCGGCGCTGCGCACAGCGGTCGAGACGTTGGCAAAAGGACCGGACGCCGCCAGCGAGATCGGTGACGTCTTCCTCAAGGGCCGGGCGCTCGCAATATGGCGCAAGGCATTGCTCGCCGGCCCCGCCGCCTCGATCGACGTGACACTGCAGACATTGAAGCGGGACGACGGACTTGAAGCGTGCGTTTCTGTCGCCTGGATGCCTGCCAGTGCGCTCGCGGCATCGCCCCGCCGCTTCATTCGGCTCCTCGGGCTCAATTCTTCGCGATGGCCGCGAGGGCTTGCCGAGGACCGGCTGATCCCGGACCACATCATCCCGACCCCCGTGCTCGATCCGCTTCCAGTGAATCTCGCCGACCGCCGCGACTTCGAGACGATCCTCGCAACGACGGCTGCTGAAGTCGTCCTGTCTCGCGCCCGGCGCGACAGCGACGGGCGCCTGCTGGGACGCAGCCCGCTGCTCGCTGGACATGGAGACGAAACCTACCTTCGCCGCAACGCGACGCCGGTCCATGCCTTCAGTGAGACCGACCGCCTCATGGCCCGGCCCCTGGAGTTCGCCGCCGATCCGCAGTCTGTCGGCGCACAAGGCTGCTGGCGCGACTGGCGGCAGTCGCAGATCACCCCCCATGACGGGCTCGTGCGCGCGGACCATCCGCTGGTGCTCGCCATCCTTGGTCGCACCCAGTCGGCCAGCTCGCTTCGCCGCCTGCTGCGCAATCCTCTCAGCTTCGTGTGGGTCTATGCGTTCGGATGGCGCGAACCGCACAGCACGGCCGAACCGCTCGTGCTCGACGCGCTCGGGACCGGTGATCTTGTCCACATGGTTCTCGACCGTGCGCTGAGGGACCTCGAAGCCGGAGACGGACTCGCATCCGCCGGCGCGGAGACCGTCGAAGCGGCGGTGGCCCGTGCCGCGCAAGCGGTCGCAGCCGATTGGGAAAGCGAGCGTCCGCTTCCTCCCGCCGTCATCTGGGGCCGCAGCCTCGAGGACGCCCGCGTGATGGCTGGCCGCGCCCTGTCCTATGGCGACGATGTCTTGCCCGGCGCGCGCGCCTATGGCGAAGTCCCATTCGGCGGCTCGGCACCAAAATCCGACGCAAAGACGCCGTGGGATGCGAGCGCGCCCGTCACGATCCCCGACACCGGCTTCAACATCGCCGGCTATATCGACCGGCTCGACATCTCGGGCGACGGTAAGCGCGCGCTTGTTCGCGATTACAAGACCGGCCGCCCGCCGCGGGGCGACATCCGGCTCAACGGTGGACGCGAGCTTCAGCGCTGCCTCTATGCGTTCGCCGTAAAGGCGCTCCTCGGCGACGGCGTCGCCATCAGCGCCTCGCTGCTCTACCCTCGCGAACCCATCGATCTGCGGCTCGACGATCCCGAGGCCGTGCTCGCGGAGATTACGGGCTATCTCAGCGCGGCAAGGACCAGTCTTGCTGGAGGTGCGGCCCTGCAAGGCCCCGACACCGGCGGCGACTATGACGACCTCGCCTTCGCCTTACCGGCCAATGCCAGCGCCACCTATTACAAACGCAAGATGGCCGCCGCGACAGAACGGCTTGGCGAAGTCGCTCAGGTCTGGGAGGTGGAATAATGAGCAAGTTGTCCAAGAAGCTGAAGGATGACGACGCGCGCCGCGATGCGATCAGCCTTCATGATCGTTCGATCCTGGTCGAGGCCGGCGCGGGTTCGGGCAAGACAGCCGTCATGGCCGGCCGCATCGCCGCCATGCTCGCCGAAGGTGTCTCGCCGCGTTCCATCGCCGCCGTCACCTTCACCGAACTCGCCGCGAGTGAGCTGCTGTCGCGTGTCCGTGAGTTCGTCGCCGATCTCTCGGCTGGCAAGATCGCGACCGAACTGCGCGTGGCGCTGCCCGATGGGCTGACCCAGGTCGATCGCGACAATCTCGCTGCCGCCAGCGTTGCGATCGACGAAATCACCTGTTCTACCATCCACGGCTTCTGCCAGCGCCTGATCAAGCCCTATCCGGCGGAGGCCGATATCGATCCCGGCGCCAGCGTCATGGATCGCAACCAGGCCGATCTCACCTTCTTCGAAATTGTCGACGGTTGGCTGCGCGAGAGGCTGTCCGGCAGCCAGGGCGGCGTTCTTGCCGAGATGGTGTTGCACAGCCCCGGTGAAACCGTGGCGCTCGTCCACAAGATTGCCGAGAATCTGCGCCGCCGCCGCACGCTCATGGCACCGTCCGTCTCGCCGCCTGACGACCGCCTGCAGGCATTCCGGCAGGCCGCGGCGGATTTCGCAGGTTTCATGGGCGCCACGGTGGCGGCCGAGCCTGAAACGGTGGTGATCGTCGAGCGGCTGACCGAGATGGCAACCGCCTTGGCGAGCGGTTCCGATCCCGCAACGCCCACGGGCCTCGTCCGGCTCCTGACCTCGCGTCCACATCCGGACCTGTGCACCAAGGCTGGTGCCTTCGCCTCCTACCGCAAGAAGGGCAAATGGCTCGCCGCGGCAAAGCAGGCCGGTCTCTCCAAGGCCGACGGCGACCGGCTGAACGACGCCGCCGACGCCCATTACACCGGATGCTGCGACGCCTGGGTTTCGCTTCTCCAGGCTGCGGCAGGTCAGGCTCTGAAGGCGCTGATCGAAGAAGCGCGTCCGATCCTGCAGCGCTATCGCGACCACAAGCGTGCAAGCGCCCAACTCGACTTTGACGATCTGATTTTCGCCGCGCGCGATTTGCTGCGCGATCATGACGCCGTACGCCGCGCACTGGGCCAGCGTTTCGCCCATGTGCTCGTCGATGAGTTCCAGGACACCGATCCACTGCAAACCGAGATCTTCTGGCGGCTGTGCGGCGAGCCGGGCGATCGCGATGGCGACTGGACGCGGTTCCAAATCCGGCCGGGAGCGCTCTTCCTGGTCGGCGACCCCAAACAGGCGATCTATCGCTTCCGGGGCGCCGATGTTGGTGCTTATGTGCAGGCACGCAACGCCTTCCGCGCCCAGGACCCCGACAGCCTCCTGTCGATCTCTACCAATTTCCGCTCCTGTGCCTCGATCCTCACCTTCGTCAACGAGCGCTTCGAGGCCGTGCTCTCGGCTGAAGGGCAGCCAGGCTTCTCCGCCCTGGACCCGTTCCACGACGATCGTGACGGCCTGTGCGTGGCGGCCCTCGACATCGCGGTCGCCGACGAAAACGGCAAGGCCAGCCCCGAGCAGCAGCGTGACGCGGAGGCCGACGCCATCGCCGATCTGTGCGCCCGGCTGATCGACAGCTACGCCATCATCGACAGGCGCAGTGGAGCGGAACGCCCTTGCCAGCCGGGCGACATCGCCTTGCTGGCGCCGACTGGCAAGGATCTGTGGCGCTATGAGGAAGCCTTGGAACGCCGCGGCATTCCGGTGGCGACGCAGGCCGGCAAGGGACTGTTTCGCCGCCAGGAAGTTCAGGACCTGATCGCACTGACGCGCGTCCTCGCCGATCGTCGCGACACACTCGCGCTGGGCGCCCTGTTGCGCGGACCCCTGGTCGGCCTCACGGAAGAAGAGCTGCTGGACGTCGTTTGGGGGCTGCCGCGCTCCGAGGAAGAACCTGCTCGGATTCCGCGCCTCGACCTTGGCGTCGATCCTGCTGCCATCGGGCACCCGCTCGCACGCAAGATCATCGAGAGACTGCAATCCCTCTACCGGCGCGGCAACAGCACGACACCGCACGAGCTGCTCTCTCAGGCCGTGGATGTGATGCGCGTACGCCCTCTCCTGCTTGAGCGCCACCGTGGTCAGGCCGAGCGCGCTCTGGCCAATGTCGATCTCTATCTCAGCCTGTCGATCGGCTACGCTGTGCGCGGCCTCCGCGCCTTCGCCGAGGCGATGACGGCAGCTTGGGCCGACGAGGCGCGCGCCGTCGAGGGCCGGCCCGACGCACAGGAAGAAGCCGTCGCGCTCTTCACCATGCACGCGGCCAAGGGGCTCGAATGGCCGATCGTTATTCCGGTCAACACCATGACCGGCGTCATGGCGCCCGACAGCGCGATCACCGACCGCCAAACGGACACCTTCTATTGCCCGGTCTTGGGCGTCGCGCCGGACGGTTACGAAGCCGTGCGGCAGACTGAGAAAGACGAGCTGGATCGGGAGCGCATACGGCTCTGGTACGTGGCCGCCACGCGCGCCCGCGAACTTCTCGTCCTGCCCCGGCTCGACACAACGCCGTCGAAGTCCGCGTGGATCGGTCTCGTAGATCTGTCGCTGGCCGAACTCCCCGGCCTGGATCTCTCGCATCTGCCCGCCGACGTCGCGACGGCTGGCACCGGGGCGGCCAATACCCAGACTCGCGCGATCTTCGCCACGGAAGCCGAAGCCATTGCCGCGCGGCAGGCGCGACTGATCTGGCTTGCGCCCAGCCGCGATGAGAACGCCGCGGGAGCCGTGCTGCAGGAAGAAGAGGCCAGGATCTGGACCGGATCGGCTGATGGCCAGCCACCCGAACTGGAAGCCGCTGTTCTGGTTCAGGGAGGCCGCGAACGCGGACTGATCCTACACAAGCTCATGGAAGAGGTGCTGACCGGCGAAACCCATGAGGCCGAGGCCGCCCTTGCCGAACGGGCCGCCGAACTCATCAGTGCCCTCGGCCGGACCCCGGTCGCCGATCCGGTTACAGGACTGTCGGCCGAAGAGCTGGCGGGCTGTGTTGTCCGAACCCTGGCACTACCCGCCATCGTGGTCTTACGACCGGATCTCCTGGCCGAGTTTCCCGTCTATGCCGCGTATGCGGCCGACGGGGCGGAAACGGCAACGGCCGGGATCGCGGACGCCCTAACTCTGACGTCTGAAGGCCGTCCCGTCGTCATCGTGGATTGGAAGAGCGATGTGGCGCCCGATCCCCAGACACTCGACCACTACCGCGCGCAGGTTCGGGCCTATCTCGACATGACCGGAGCCGAGCGCGGTCTGATCGTGCTGATGACCACAGGTGCGGTGATCGGTGTCGGGCCGATAGCCCAGCCGATGGCGGCCTGATCGGAGGGACTGTGCATGCCATCAGCGTCTAGCGACGGTCGACGCATATGGGCTTGCCGCCGCTTCGGCGATCTGATGGCCTCCTCTCGGTTTTTTCTGGCGAATGCCAAGGCTCAAATACCGGCTGCCGTGATCTCACTGACTGGCTGAGTTCCGTCACAGATCCCAACGACGGCGGACTTGAAGAGCAACAGATACATTAGCATGAGATGTCTGGATTGATCGGTCTGCTTAACCGAGCCTCAGCACGCCGTCGGTAAAAGGCATGAAGACTGGTACATTTGGGGGAGCGATTTGGCAGGCAAAATCTATGTCATCATGACGGGGAACGAAAACAGCCTTTGGTCTCGGTGCCTCAGCGAGAGCCTCGTAGCCCTCGAATTTGGCAAGACCTATTTTGATCCATGGCGCGCAGAAGACTACGATAGCTATCTTGAGATTACGAAAGCTGACGCCGCCAAAGACGACTCAGAGGCCGACGTCAAAGGTCGGGCGACGCTCTGGTTCAATCGAGGTAACGACCTGACGCGCAGCGAAGGCGATCTCTGGCTCCACAGAGACAAGAACAGCGATAGCCTCTATTGGGCCGAGACGACGAGTGCCGATCCGGTTTTTGATCACTCCACTCCCGACAGCGTTATGCTCGCGAAGCCTGTCACCAAGTGGTCCCGCCACGACAAGAAAATGAAGCCGTTGTCATGGAAGACGATCCATCCCGTCGCGAAGGACTATATCTCCTCAATGGCAGCGATGTTCAGCGTCGCCAATGCGGATATGAAAGCCTATGTACAGGCGCTCATCGACGGAGATGACCTCACTCCGTGGCATTCGCGCGCAGAGTGGGAAGAACGCCTCGGCGTGCACAAAGGGAAGACCCTCGGATCGAGCGTGTCGCTGCATGAGCTCACTCTCGCAAACCTCATGCTCTCGATCACGGGCGCGGTTGCGAATTCGAATGGCCAGAAGGTCTTCAAGACCTTGAAGAACAAGGAACTCCATTGTTCCGCAGCCGAGATGAAGGCTCATCTTGCCAGTCTCTACGAGGAGCAGAAGGGAAAATGCGCCATCACCGGCCTTATGATGCATCTGCATGGGCAGGATGATTGCGATAGCGATATGCTCGTTTCTGCGGATCGGATTGACAGCTACGGCCATTATTCGATCGGCAATGTTCAGCTCGTC